>NZ_JBVKBL010000020.1:0-155826 GCF_055657085.1 Streptomyces sp. NPDC107765
TCGCTACGACTGCGAAAGCGCCGGGCGACGTAGCGCACGAGGGACAGATTCATCTCGATCAGCGTGTTGCGCACGTACTGGTACTCGGCGGTGCCTTCCTCAAGGACGGCGAGTCGCTCGAAGAAGACCTTCGACAGTTCCCTGGCGTCCTTCGGGGTAAGGCGCTGAGGCTCCTCGATCGGGGGCAGAGGCGCCAACGAAGCCGAAGCGGCACTCCGCTTGGACGTGGTGGCCGGTGTCGCTATTGCAGTCCCTGTGGTGGTGCCGGTGCCGGTCATGCTCGGGCTCCTCGCTGTTGA
Source organism: Streptomyces sp. NPDC107765 (assembly GCF_055657085.1). Lineage (NCBI taxonomy): Bacteria > Bacillati > Actinomycetota > Actinomycetes > Kitasatosporales > Streptomycetaceae > Streptomyces > Streptomyces sp. NPDC107765. Next base: position 300 of record NZ_JBVKBL010000020.1, read on the forward strand.
CTCGATCCGCCTCTGCAATCCCCCTCGACGCGCCCCTACCCAACAGCTCCCACAAGATGTCACGCATCTAGGACCTGTCCACCGATCACGCAGAGATCGCCGACGCGATCGTGGGGGTCCGGCTGCAGTCGTTGATGTCGTCGGCCGGCTGGAGTCAGGGTGCACGAAAGACACCGAACGGCAGGGCCATATCCTGAGGCAGGCGATGCAGGCACTGCCGATGCGTCGCAGCCGCCCGTCGCAGCCGGGCGCCGCCCCACTCCGGGATCTGGTACCCGGCAAATGATGAGGAGTTGACCGGTGATCAGTCTGACCGCGGTGGGGGGAGTGGCCCTGGTCGAACTGGGCATGGCCCTGACTCCGGGACCGAACATGATCCACCTCGCCTCTCGCGCGATCACCCAAGGCCGCAGGGCGGGCCTGGTCAGCCTGAGCGGGACCGCCGTGGGATTCCTGTGCTACCTGCTGGCCGCGGCCGCGGGCCTGTCCGCGTTGTTCGCCGCCGTGCCGCTGGCGTTCACGGTGGTCAAGCTCGCCGGGGCCGCCTACCTGGCCTACCTGGCCTGGGGCATGCTCAAGCCCGGTGGCCGCTCGCCCTTCGCCCCGGCCCAGGACCTGCCTCCGGTCTCTGACGCCCGCCTGTTCTCGATGGGGCTCCTGACCAACCTGCTCAACCCCAAGATCGCCCTCATGTACGCCGCGCTTCTGCCCCAGTTCATGGCTCCGCGATCGGGCCCGGACTGGGCCCAACTGCTCCAGCTCGGTGGTGTGCAGATCATCGTGGGGCTCTCCGTGAACGCTCTGATCATGCTGGGCGCAGCACGGGTGTCGGGGTTTCTGGCCACCCGGCCCCGCGTGATGACCGCTCAGCGGTTCGCGTCAGGCGGCTTGCTCGGCGTCTTCGCGCTGCGCACCGCCTTGTCCCGTACGCCTGTCTCGGCCTGAGCCATGCCCGCGCGCCTGTGACACCGGTCCCGGTCCTGCTGGGATCAGCCGAACACATCACGGAGATCGCCGACGCGATCGTGAGTGATCTGGCTGTTCTCATCAGCAGCGCCCGGCTGGCTGTGTCGCTCTTCATGGGTGTCGTTTCGACGTGGTTTTGGGTAGTCACTCGCGGGGTTCGCCATGTCCAATGCCGATGAGAAGTGATGTCACTGCCAGTACGTGTTCACCCTGTCGGAGCGTGCTCGGGGGGTGGGGGCGTTGTCAGCTCTGCCCGCTAGGTTGGTCGCATGACTTACGTAGAGGGCAAGCTCGAGCGAGTCCGCCCACAGCAGTTCCATGAGACTGCTGGGCTGGAAGACTGGCGTGTCCTGGGTGAGGGAGCCTGTGCGTTCTTCCGCGCTGGGTCGTTGACCGCCGGCGCGAGACTCGTGCAGGCGATCAGCGAACTGCCCGACGTCGAAGCCGGGCACCCCGACATCGATGTTCGATACGACGGCGTGACCGTGCGCCTGATCACGCTCACCGACGACTTCTACGGGCTGAGTGAGCGAGACGTTGAACTGGCCCGTCACATCTCGGCCGTGGCACGCACACTCGGAATCCGGGCGGACCCGTCCGCCGTGCAAACCGTCCAGGTCACCGTCGACGCTCTAGCAGGGCCGGATGTGGTGCGGTTTTGGCGTGCCCTGCTCGGCTATGCCGATCGAGCGAACAGTCCTGAGGACTTGATCGACCCGCACCGCCGCGGTGCTCCCTTCTACTTCCAGCAGATGGACGCACCGCGTCCGCAGCGCAACCGGGTGCATGTGGACGTCTGGGTGCCCTATGACCAGGCCGAAGCGCGCATAGCGGCAGCCATCGCTGCTGGCGGCCGGGTAGTGAGCGATGCCTATGCTCCGTCGCACTGGGTGCTGGCCGACCCGGAAGGCAACGAAGCCTGTGTCGGGACTGCCGGCTGGATCGGCCCGGACCCCGCTCGGCCGTGAACGCCTCCACCGGGTGGGAGGTCAGCCGGCCGCTGCTCGTTCGGCCTGCGGGTTTGTGTGGGCGAGCCGGTAGGACTCGGTGCCTGTCCGGATGATCGCTCCGTTGAAGGTGAGACGGTCGACGATCGCCGCGCAGAGCCGGGGGTCGGTCAAAGGTCTTCGTCCAGCCGCTGAAGAAGGTGGTCATGTTCGGAGCCGGAGGGCGACGGACGCCGCGGTGGCGCTGCCGAGGAAGACGTAGCCGCATGATCGGCCGGACAGGTCCGCGCCGTGGTGGTCAGGAAGGGGTCGTCGGCGTGGGCCCCAACGCCCGGATCGCGACGTCGATCGCGGTGGCCAGGCGTGCGGGGTCGTGGCCGGCGCGTTCCCGTACCCGCAGCCCGAGGACCGTGGTGAACAGCAGCTCCACGGTGGCGTCGACGTCGAGATCGGCGGGCAGTTCGTCCTTGCGCCGCCCTTGGAGCAGCACCGAGCGTAGCGCCTGCCGGGTGACCTCGAAGGCGGCCTCGGTTCGCCGGCTGACCTGGTCGTCGCTGGTGCCGAGTTCGGTGGCGGTGTTGACCACGAAGCAGCCCCGACCGGGCTCGCCGTCGGGCGGGCAGGTGACCAGCCACAGCATCCAGTCCCGCAGCACGTGCCGGATCGGCCGGCTGTCGGCACCAAGCAACCTCTCGGCCTGAGCGGACTCCGTGGCCCGGTAGTGGTCGAGCGCGCGCAGGAACAGCGTGTGCTTGTCGGTGAAGGTCCGGTACAGGCTGCTGGGCGTGAGCTTGAGCTCGTCACCCAGATCACGCACCGAAGTGGCGTGGTAGCCGCGTCGCCAGAACAGCTCCGTCGCTCTGACGACCGCGTCCTGCTCGTCGAACTGTCGGGGGCGTGCCATGCCCCGAGTCTACCGAACTTGTGGAGCGACCGCTCCCATACTACGTTTCTCCGTATGGGAGCGATCGCTCCCGAATGAATGGAGGAGACACCGGTGACGACCGCAGAACAGCCTGCCGCCCTGGCGAGCGCCCCGCAGACATCGAAAAAAGATCACTGGCTGGCGGTCAGCGCAGTGGCCTTGGGAACGTTCCTGCTGGTGACCGCCGAGCAACTGCCGATCGGCCTGCTGACCTCCGTGGGGTCGGCGCTGTCGGTCTCCGAAGGAACAGCTGGGCTCATGGTGACCGTGCCCAGCCTCGTCGCTGCGGTCGCGGCACCAGTGGTTCCGGTACTCGTCGGCGCACTGGACCGCAAGCTCCTGCTGCTTGGGTTGATGGCGTTGATGACCCTTTCCAACATGGCATCGGCCGTGGCACCGAACTTCGCCGTCCTGGTGTCCTCCCGGGTGCTGGTCGGGGTGGCGATCGGTGGCTTCTGGGCCATCGCCGGCGGCCTGGCCGTCCGGCTGGTATCCACCGAGAACGTGCCACGCGCCACTGCGATCATCTTCGGCGGCGTCGGAGCCGCGAACGTGTTCGGCGTCCCGCTCGGCACTCTGATCGGTGAACTCACCGGCTGGCGCATCGCCTTCGCGTCAATGAGCGCCTTGGCGCTCATCGTGCTGATCGCCCTGATGGCCGTGCTCCCGTCGCTGGCCGCCTCACAAGCTATTCGGCCGCGTCTCCTGGCTGAGCAGTTCCGCAACCCGGGTGTGCGCATCGGCATCATCGCGACGTTCCTCATCGTGTTCGGCCACTTTGCGGCCTATACCTTCGTGAGTCCGGCACTTCAGAAGCTGTCGGGCATCGACGAACGATTCGTCGGCCCGCTGCTGTTCGGGTTCGGCATGGCAGGCATGATCGGCAACTTCGTCGCCGGCGCGGCACTGGCACGCAGGGTGCACCGGAGCGTGCTGATCATCGCCGTGTCCCTCACGGTCGCGATGCCGCTCTTCCTGCTGCTGGGCCGGACGACGGTCGGCGGCGCCATCTTGCTGATCGTCTGGGGTCTGGCCTACGGCGGCGTGTCGGTCGGACTGCAGACCTGGATGATCAAAGCCGCCCCGCAGGCGGTGGAAGCCGCCTCCTCCCTGTGGGTGGCCGTGTTCAACCTGTCGATCGGCCTCGGCGCGCTGGCTGGCGGCGTCATCGTCGACACGCTCACCCTCCAGGGCGTTCTGTGGCTCGGCGGCGCCTGCGCCCTGGCAGCCGCACTGGCGGTCTGGTGCGCCCGCACCAACGAGAACCTGCGATGACCTGGATCCGTGCGCCACGCACCCGAGGATCGATTGCAGCGGGCCCCATCACGGCGCTCTGTCAGCGTTGCCGCTCCAGGGTGAGGAGGGCGGCGGCGAGTGACGACATCCGATTCGGGCTGCACCGGGACCTGCTGTACGGCCCGGTCCGTGTGCCCGGGGTGCGGGAGTTTGCCGCACGTACGGGCGCGATCCCCGCCTAACCGCCCCGACGGCCCTGCCCCGGGGGCGGCAGAGGAGCCGGAGAGGTCGGCGACAGCAGGTACGGCGTCCCGTCTGGAGTGCCCAGGTCGGCAGCCGGGCGCAATGACCGGGTCAGGGCTGCCTTGCTGGCTGGCCACGATCGCTGGGACCAGGGAGAGGCGAATTCCAGGGGTCGATGCAACACCGTGGTGACTTGATCAGGCCGCGAGCAGTTTGGACAGACGCTCGGCTGGGGTTTCCCAGCCGAGCGTTTTGCGTGGGCGGCTGTTGAGTTCGGCGGCGACGGCCTCCAGCTGCTCGGGGTTGTGCCGCGACAGGTCGGTGCTCTTGGGGAAGTACTGCCGCAGCAGGCCGTTGGTGTTCTCGTTGGAGCCGCGCTGCCAGGGGCTGGCGGGGTCGCAGAAGTAGACCGGTATGTCGGTGGCGACGGTGAACGAGCGGTGGGCGGCCATCTCGCAGCCTTGGTCCCAGGTCAGGGACCGCTTCAGATGAGGCGGCAGCGTCTGGACCGTTTCCGCGAGCGCGGTGCGGACCTGGGCGGCTCCGTGCCCGTGGGGAAGGTGGACGAGCATCAGGTAGCGGGTGCTGCGTTCGACGAGGGTGGCGATGGCAGACCGGGACATGGTGCCGACGATGAGGTCACCCTCCCAGTGGCCCGGGACGGCCCGGTCGTCGGCTTCTGCGGGCCGTTCGCTGATCATGACCATCTCCTGCGGGAACCGCTGCCTGCGGCATGCCGAGCTGCGGTGCGGCCGTCGCATCGCGCGTCCGGTCCGCAGGGCCCGGGTCAGTTCACGTCTCAGTTCGCCGCGGCCCTGGACGTAGAGGGCCTGGTAGACCGTCTCGTGGACCACGTGCATCTCCGGCCGGTCGGGGAAGCGTCTGAGCAGAGCGTGGCAGATCTGCTCAGGGCTCCACCGCTTGGTCAGGTGGTCCTGGATGAACTCCCGGAGCTCGGGATTGCGGCCGAGCTTGCCGGTCTTCGGGCGTGGGCGGCGCTTGTCTGCGCGGCGCTGGGCCGCGTGCGGGCGGTAGGACCAGGTGCCGCCTGGGTGGACCATGCGGTTGCGGCGGATCTCTCGGCTGATGGTGGAGGGGCTTCGGTTCAGCTCGGCCGCGATCGTCCGAATCGATGCCTTCTCCCGGAGCCGGTCGGCGATGTGGATGCGGTCGGCCTCGCCCAGGTACCGGGACGGGCCGACCGGTTGAGGATCGAGCTCGGGCGCTGGCAGCAGCTCGGTGTACTGCCACGGCACCCCGGTGTCTACCAGCGGTGCGGCCGCCTTGTCCTTTCCGGATGCCTGCCGGCCGTAGAGCCATCGCTTGCCCGTGCGGCGGTTGACGCCGACGATCCGGCAGGCTTCCGTGTTCCCTATCCCAAGATCCACGAGCCGAAGGTATTCCTCCCGCTCACGGACCAACTTCCTGGGCCCCTGTGGCCGCCGGTCCTCCCGAACCTCGAAGTCCATCGCATCCCTTGAGCTGGGGTGTTGCGACGACCACTAGAACGGAAGGGACGGGGCCTTCCCTGCGCGGTCAGGCGCGGTGACCGAGACGCAGGTCGAGGGCGCCAAGGAGGCTTAGTTCACGTCTACGTAGTCACCAGAGGAGTTGCTGGCGCCGGTCGTGGTGTTGCCGCTGTAGCGCCAGCGCCATGTGCCGTCCTGGGAGGCGGTCACCGTGGTCTTCAGGTAGCCGGTACTGCTGGCGGTGACCTCCTTGACCGTGGTGTACGTGCTGGAACCGGCGGGCTGAAACTGCAGCTTCACCAGTCGGCCGCCGTAGTTGTCGTAGCGGTGCAGACTCCAGTTGGCGCGCTGCACGGTGCCTGTAACCGTTATCGGGCTGCCCTTGGTGACGGGCTCGGGGGAGGCGTTCATGTTCTGGATGCGCGAGGCACGCTGGAGGCGGACCGTCGCGGAGAGCAGGTCGGTGTCGTAACCGCCGCCCTTCTTGATGGCCGTGCCGACGGTCTTCCAGTCGGTGGCGTCACTGTTGACGAGCTTATTGCCATTGCCACCCGGCATGTTGTCGGGATCCACGGTGATCGTCTCGTCGCAGTCGTGGAAGGTGTAGCCGCCCGCGGAGGATTGGCCGCAGCTCCACCGGGTCGTGAAGGCCGCGAGCTTGTACTCATTGGTCCCGTACGTGCCCCGGTACGCGTCAACCCCCCAGCTGTCGAGCGTCACGTTGCTCTTCACCGTGTACGTCAACGGGGCCTCGACCTCGGCGCTGATGCCGACGACGATGGGCTTGCCGTTGTTGAACACGACGTTCGAGAACGAGATGTCACTGTCGGCCGCGTGCGCGGTCGGCGCCGTGAGGCTCACGCCCACCAGGGCCATGCCCCCGGCCACCGCCGCGGCGGCCGCGCGGCGCCCAGCCGAGGGTCTGTGCCGCTGCGGAGCAGCAGCCGATATTGAAGTGATCAATCCTCACCCCTGAGTCGAGTGTCTGCGCGGCGGGTCGACTGCCCGCCGCGGGAACTCTAGATCATCCGGGGCGGTGCCTGGCGCCACTACCCAGCTGCTGGAAAGCAGCCCCGCGGAGTACGACCCGCTGGAAGGAGACGCGCCGACGGCCGACGAACAGCACTGCGCGGGCTGCCGTATCCAGCTGGCCGAGCCCACTGGCCGCTTCGGCCGCGTGATCCGCCGCCTGGTGAACGGCGACGAGCGCTGCCCCCGCCGGTAATGGCCTGCCCATGGTGCGGGCTTGGCAGGGCCAGATGCTGTCTGGATGTCCCGCCGGCTGCCGGTGTTGCTGAACATTGCGGGAGTAAGCCAGCGGGCATCCGGTGCCGACCGTCGGCAAGGTGGACTCATGACAGACCGGCCCGGCCCCCGCATCGTGGTGTACCCGCCATCCGTTGACGGCGGTCGGCGCGTCCAAGTGGATGCCACATCCCTCGGTGTCGCCTACGGCGTGGCAGATCTGCTGGAATGTCTGCGTCAAGCCGGTCTGGACCCCGAAGGGGTGCGGCTGAACGAACCGATGATCAAGTGGCGCGGCGAAGGACCCGAGATCTGGATTGCCGGCGCTGATGGAGAGGCAACGGCCGCAACTGGGGACCCGGATGCTTAACCGGCCGGGGGCCTGCGGAGATGAGCTGGCGGGCGACATTCCCTGAGCGGGCCGCCCGCGCGGCATGCCCTGAGGCTCGACAGGCGGAAGGCATGCCCGCGGTCGTTGTTGCCGCCCCCGGCAACGACTCTTGAAAAGGCGGAGTTCTCGCGCCACGACGACATCTGTACGGACGCGGTGTGGCCGGGTTGAGTATCACATTGCCCGATGCCGGACAGCCGGACAGCCCGGCGCCGGGAGCTAGTGGCTCGGCTCGCATCGTTGACCGGGTAATCGACGTGCTGCCCGGGGGTCAGCAGACTGTCTCCAGGACTTGATCTTGGAGGTGGTCCGGGGACGTCGACCGAGTGTTTTCGTCCGGCCGGTCAGCATGGACGAGGGGCGTCGGCTGCAGCGGATCAGCCGGACCGCGAAGGACCCGGTCCGGCTGCGGCGGGCGATCGTGGTGCTGATGTCCGCCCAGGGCCGGACGGTCAAGGACATCACCTCGCTGATGCAGGTCAGCGAGGACTACGTCCGCGACGTCATCCACGCCTTCAACGAGCGGGGGTTCGACGCGCTGGACTCAAAATGGAGCGGGGGACGCCCCCAGGCGATCAGTGAGCGGGTGCACGAGCACATCCGCCTGATCGCCCGGACGTCCCCCACCGATTGGAACATCGCCGCTTCTCCACCTGGAGCCTGGCCAAACTCGCAGCCCACCTGGTCGAACGGCACGTGGTTGCGACGATCAGCCGGGAGACCCTGCGCCGCATCCTGCGCGACGGCAAGGTCTCCTGGCAGGCCACGACCACCTGGAAGGCGTCCACCGATCCGGACTTCATCGCCAAGATGCACCAGGTCCTGGCCCTGTACGACACCCCGCCGACCGACGGGCGGGTGATATCCGTCGACGAGTTCGGCCCGCTCAACCTGATGCCCCGAAAGGGCAAAGCATGGCGTCCGGCCGGCAGGCCCCGCCGACTGCGGGTCACCTACACCGCTACGGCGGCGTGATGCACATGCTCGCCGCTCTCGACCTGGCCACCGGGAAGATCTACTACCGGATCCGCAAACGCAAGCGGCGGCGCGAGTTCCTCGGCCTGCTCAAAGCCCTGCGCACCTGCTGGCCCTGGGAGAAGCTGTACCTGGTGCTGGACAACTTCTCCCCGCACAAGCACACGGAGTCCGCACCTGGGCCACCGACAACGACGTCGAGCTGGTCTTCCTGCCGACCTACGGCTCCTGGCTGAACTGGATCGAATCGGAATTCGCCGCCTTGCGCTACTTCGCCCTCAACGGCACCGACCACCGCACCCACGCCGAGCAGAACGCCGCCATCGCCGCCTATGTCCGCTGGCGCAACGCACGCGCCGAAGCGAAGACCAACTTCGCCCCCGACTCACCCATCCGCACTTGGACTCAGTACCCAGCCAAGGCCGCATGAGGGGACGGCTGAGGTTCTGCCCCTGCGGATACGGCGACATCATCGTTGCGGGTCATCGCTCCGGTCTGCGCCGTCACCCCGAAACGGGCATGACCAGCGTCTTCACGAAGTCGACGGCCCCTTCCCGCTGGTAGAAGCGCAGAGCGTCATCATTGCCCGCGATGACGGAGATCTTCATGACCTGGACACCCGACCCGGCGAGACGCTCGCGCACGGCTCTGACAAGGGCTTGCCCGACTCCGGCGCCGCGAGCCTCGTCATCGACCACGAGGGTTTCCAACATGCCGACTTGGTCCCCCCACTGCCATGACCCCGGGGCGTCCAGGACGCGCACGACCGCATAGCCGAGCAGGTGATTTCCGTCCCGAGCAACCAGTACCGCGGTGAGCGGCTCCTGCGACCATTCGAGGTACTGGCCCCGCCGCAGACGCCACGAGTCCTCGGGCGAACGAACCGCGCCGAGAGCCGCCAGATGTGCCGCCTCCCGACTGTGGTGGACCAGGAGCTGTCCCCACAGGCGCTCCAGGCAGTCCACCTCGGAAGGAGCCAGAACGTCGATCACGGGATTCATGCCAGGAAGCGTAGTCAGCGAAGGCTCCGCGGCTCCAACCGATTACCTGGTCAACCATCCGTGCAGAGCCACTAGTGCAGGACGAAGCGAGGTCCCTGGGCCATGGCGGGGCCGCAGGCCGTTGTGTGCCTGCGGCCCCGCTCGGGCGTTGGGGTCAGGACGGGTCGCCGTACTGGAGGCCGCGTCCGTTGGTGCCGACGTAGACACGGCCGTAGGTGTCGGGGTCACCGGTGATGACGCCGACGCCGCCGATGCTGCCCCACTGGTGGGCGTCGTCGTTGACACGGAGCCAGGTGGCGCCCTTGTCGGTGGAGCGGAAGACGCCGGTGACGTCCTTGACGGTGCCGATCAGGTACAGGGCCTGGTAGGAGGCGCCGGGCGCGGCCTTGCCGAAGCCGAGGGCGGAGGCGGACTGCACCGCTTTGAGCGTGGTGAAGGTGCGGCCGCCATCGGTGGAGTGCAGCAGCCCCTTGGCGCTGCCGGCGATCCACAGGTCCCCGGCGATGCCGGGGACGGCCGTGAGCCGGCCGTCGGGCAGGTTGGTGGCGCGGGCGGTGAAGGTCGCGCCGCCGTCGGTGCTGGCGTAGAGCGTGCCGCCGGCCAGTGAGTAGAAGGTCCTGGCCGAGGAGCGGTCGGCGACGACCACGGCGTCGGTGCCCAGGCCGCTGACCCTCGACCAGCTCGACCCCTTGTCGGTCGAGCGGTACGGGGCCTGGCCGGCCTCGGTCCAGACGATGGTGGAGCCGTCCGCCGCGAGCGCGACATGGCCCATATCGGCGCTGCCCACCGGCTCTGCCTTGAAGCCGTTCCAGCTGCTGCCGCCGTCGGTGGAGTAGGCGCCGTCCTGCGTGCCGCCACGGCCGACGCGGACCATCATCGAGGGGTTGGACTGGGCGAAATCGATATCGGTGCTGCTGCTCATCAGCGGGTTCTTCAGCCGCCCGGCGGGCACCTTGGTCAGGGAGTCGTGGCGGAAACCGCCTTGGTCGCCCATGGCGGTGATGACGGTGGCGCCGCCGGGCGGGGCGATCGCGTCCGCCAGGGCGGTCTCCTCCAGCCCCCGGGCCCCCGCCGTCCAGTGGCTGGTGCCGCCGCTGTCGTTGGCGGTGACATCCTTGCTGCGCCAGATGCCGTTGCCGGTGCCGTACAGCACATGACCGGAGTTGAAGGGATCGATGGCCAGGGCGGTCATCCAGTGCCCGATGCCGGTACCGACATAAGGAGCGGCGGAGGCGTCCCGCACCGATTTCGCGGCCAGTGCCTTCCACGTCGTACCGCCGTCGGTGGTCCGGTAGACCTCGTCCTCGGGCCACCAGCGGTCGAGGGTGGTGACCATCACCGTGGACGGCTTGCGCGGGTCGACGGCCAGACCGGAGAACCCGTAACTGCCCTGGGACGGCGAGACGTTCTTCCACACCCCGCGGGCCGGCGTGTACTTCCACACCGAGCCCGCCGTCACCCCGTTGGGTCCGAGCGTGTTGGTGTACGTCAGGTACAGCGAGCCGTCACCGGAGACCACCCCGTGCTGCGGCAGCTGGCCGGTGGGCTGCCCGGAGACGGCCTGCCAGGTGCTGCCGCCGTCGGTGGAGCGGTACAGGGAGGTGGACCTGTCGGCGACGCCGACGTAGACCGTCTTGCTGCCGGCCGGGCCGTACGTGACAAAGGAGATGCCCCCGCCGCTGCTCGCCCCGTCCTTGACGGGGAACGAGGAGACCTGGCTCCATGTCACGCCGTAGTCGGTGCTGCGCCACAGGCCGTTCTTGCGGGTGCCCAGCAGCAGGGTGCCGTGGTGCGCGGGGTCGATCACGAGCCGTTCGCCCGCCCCGCGGCCGTCCTCGTTGCCGCCCAGCTTGAAGGGCAGCTCGGTGCGCTTGAAGGTGCGGCCCTGGTCGGTGGAGCGCAGGATCGCGCCGTTGCCCGCCCACTGGTTGGTGTAGGTACCCGTCCCGAGGTAGAGCCGGTTGGGGTCGACGGGGTCGGTGGCCAGCGAATCGATGCCCAGCAGGTTCCAGTCCTTCTCGCCGATCCAGTCGGTCAGCGGGATCCACTGCTCGGCCCCGGTGTCCCAGCGGTAGGCGCCGCCCATGTCGGTACGCGCGTACAGCAGGCCCTTCTCGCGCGGGTTGAACACCAGCCCGGTGACGTAACCGCCGCCCACCACCTGGGCGTTCTTCCACGCGTACGGTCCGGCCGCGGCCGTGGTCCGCACCCCGCCGGTACCGGCCGACCCGCCCGCCTTCACCAGCTTCCACTGCTGGTTGGTGCTGCCCCTGCTCGGATACTGCACGACTGCCGCACCCTCGGCCGTGGAGCCTCCGGAGACGTCCAGGACCTGGCCGCTCCTGCGGGAGGTGAAGGTGACGGCGTCGGAAGCCCTCACATCCTTGATCTTCCACTCCTGGGAGGTGGAGGAGCTGTCGGTCTGCTGCTCGGCGACGGCCGCCTGTGCGGTCGAATTACCGGCTATGCCCAACACTTTGCCGCTGTTGCGGTTCACCAGCTCGTAGTAGCCGTCCCCGGTGGGTCGCAGCTTCCACTGCTGGTTGGCGGTGCCCTGCTCGGTCCACTGCTGGATGCGGGTGCCGTCGGCGGTCGAGAAGGCGTTGACGTCCATCGCCTTGCCGCTGTGTACGGAAACCAGCCGGTAGTAGACATTGCCGTCGACCGTCGCGGCCTGCGAGTCCTCCTGCGCGAACAGGAAATACGGCACGACGACGGCGGGCACGCCGATCAGCAGACCGGTGGCGGTCCAGCGGCGGCGGTGACGCCCGCGGCGCCCGCCGTTCGTGGGGTTCTTCATAGGGAGGTGTTCTCCTTGCATATCACCGTGGATCGGGCAGGTCAGCGCTGCAGGGTAAGGACACCCGGCCGCCACGGCAGTTGGTCGTAGGGGCCGCCCGCGGTGGGGGACTTGCCCTGGTAGAGGAACTGCAGGTTGCAGGGGTCGACGGTCATGGTCTGGTCGGGGTTGTTGCGGACCAGGTCACCGTGGCTGATGTCGTTGGTCCAGGTGGCACCGCTGTTGGCCTTGCCCGCGAAGGGGTTGCTCTCGCTGGCGGCCTGCGGGGTCCACGGACCGTTCAGGCTGGAGGCCGTGAACGAGCGGAAGTAGCGCTGCTCATGCGCACCCCGAGCCTCGACGATCATGAGGTACTGGTTCTGGCCCCGGACCTTGTAGACCTGCGGCGCCTCGAACAGGTTTTTCGTCGTGTCGCTCATGACCGTCGTGTACGACGAGCCGAAGTTGCCCGGGAAGTTCCCGATCGGCATGCTCGCCCGGTAGATCTTGCCGTTGTCACCGGCGAAGAACAGGTACATGTTCTGGTCGTCAGCGATCAGGGTCTGGTCGATCGGAGCGGCGCCCGGGATGCTGCCGGTGAACAGCGGCCGCGGCGCGGACCAGCCGTTGGGGTTGGTGGGGTCGCTCGACGTGCGGTAGATGAAGGGCCACGCACCCCACTGGTACGCCAGCACCCAGATCTTCTTGGGTGCGAAGTAGAACAGCGTGGGCGCCACCGCGGACTGGCTCATCCCGGTCTGGCCGGCCGACGCCATGTCCGACCAGTTCGTGAAGGGCTTGAACATCATCGAGCCGTACGACGATCCCGACACGCTCGACGCGTAGACCAGATGCTTGCCGTTGTACGTCACGTCGGTGAAGTCCTTCACCGCGGCCCACCCGTTCGCCGGCTGCGCCAGCGCACCCGTCGACGTCCATCGGTACGTCGACGGAAGAGCACAGGTGCCGCCCGTCGGCGCGGGCGTTGTCGGGGCCGACGTCCCGGACAGGCCGGTCCACTTCTGGTTGCCGCCGGACCAGCAGGAATGCAGCTGGATCTTGGTGCGGTTGGCGGTGGCCGCGCCGACGGCGTCGAGGCACAGCCCGGACTGGACGCCGGCGATCGTGCCGTTGGTGTTGATGTTCCACTGCTGGTCGGCGCCGCCGTCGCAGTCCCCGATGACCACCGCGGTGCCGTTGCTGGTGCCCTTGGCTCTGGCGCCCAGGCACTTGCTGGCGTAGATCATCAGCTGCTTGCCGGAGGTGTAGGTCCAGCGCTGGTTGGTCTTCCCGTTGCAGTCCCACAGCTGCGCCTGCGTGCCGTTGACGGTGGTGGAGCCGTTGATGTCGATACAACGACCGGAGGCGACGCCCTTGATTGCCCCGGTACCGGTCCCGCCGGTCGTCCCGCCGGGGGGCGTGGTCCCGCCGGTGGTGGTACCGGCACCGGAATTGAGAGCGTTCATGACGGCGGTGTAGGCGGCCTTGGGGTTGCCGTTGTTGTCGAACAGCAGGGGGCTTTCGCTGCTGCGCCAGGAGTCGCTGTCACGGATACCCCATACCGTGATGCCGGTGCACCGGGCCACGGACAGACAGGCGTTGACCGCGTTGGCGTAACCGGTGGAAGGCGCCTGGGCGATGTCGAGTTCGGTGATCTGGACGTCGACGCCCAGGGCGGCGAAGTGGGACAGCGTGGTCTGGAAGCTCGCCGGCGGCCCGCCGGTGCCGAAGTGGCTCTGGAACCCGACGCAGTCGATGGGCACACCGCGGGACGTGAAGTCCTTGCCCATCTTGTAGACGCCCTGAGTCTTGGCGTCGGTCCAGTTCTCGATGTTGTAGTCGTTGTAGCAGAGCTTGGCCGCCGGGTCGGTGGCTCGGGCGGTGCGGAACGCCTCCTCGATGAAGCCGTTGCCGAGCACGTTCTGGAACACCGAGCTGCGGTGCTGGCCGCTGCCGCCGTCGGCGAAGGCCTCGTTGACCACGTCCCAGGCGTAGATCTTGCCCTTGAAGTGGTTCATCTCCGTGGTGATGTGGTTCTTCATCACGCTGCGCAGGGTGTTGGCGTCGCTGATGGAGCCGACCCAGCCGGGGAGCTGGGAGTGCCAGACCAGGGTGTGGCCGCGCATCCGCTGCCCATGCGCCGAGGCGTGGTTGACGATCCGGTCGGCGGGGCCGAAGGTGAAGTTGCCGCGGGACGGTTCGGTGGCGTCCCACTTCATCTCGTTCTCCGGGGTGATCATGTTGAACTCCCGGTCGAGAATGCCGGCGTAGGTGGAGTCGCCGAGCCTGCCGGCGGCCACAGCGGTGCCGAAGTACCTGCCCGAGGGGGCCGCCTGCGTGCCCAGGGTCGCGGCTCCGGCGGAGCTGGGGAGGAGCGTCACGACACCGGCCACCACCGCCGCGGCCGACAGTCCTATCGTCAATGTCCGGCGACGCCGGCCGAGCCGGTGCAGGCCCTTCATGATTCTCCTCGGGGGTCGCGGGTCAGCCTGGGTGCCGTGAGCGTGCGCGCATCGGCCATCGCGGTCTGATCTGCCGCGGGGTGGGAGCGGTGCAGGACGTGGGGCCGTTCCTGCGTACCGGTCGCCCGGGGTTCGTGGGTGTGTCGCGTCATTGGACGGGCTTTCTTCAGGGGATAGGTCAACGGGGGAAGTCGGGAAACCTGCCACGCCGGCACGTCATGGTGAGCGGCGGGAAGGGCACCCCCCTGAAGTGGAGGCTTTTGAACGCGCGGTCTCGTAACAGAAAAGTCGTGCCGTCCGGACGATTGCTCAGTGATGCATCTCGCAGGCAAAAAGCGTTATGCCAAGCCCCGCGGTCTGGTCGTCCCTGGGGAAAGGGCGCGCCGCACTGATCAACAGTGAGGGTTTGTGGAGTGGTATCGGTGGCGGTTGCGGTGATCAGCCTTCAGGCCGGTCACGGCGAGGCAGCCGTCGATGAATGCGGATCGAAGCTGGATTCGGCGCAGCACTCGGCTCACTGCCGGGTTGAGAACGGCGTGGTGCCGGATCGTGCTGCGGGATCACCAACTGTCACTGCACGACTCGGTCCAACATGCTCAAGGAGCGGTTCTCAAGCCTGGGCCCTGCGCACGATGAAGGAAGCCTGGCCGGCGAAGGCCCGGGTGCCGTCGGAGCCGTCGAGCCAGATGCCACCGTCGCGGTGGTGGAGGACCGATCCGGGATAGTTGTGCGCGTGCAGGGTTACCGACCCGGCGACCGCCCCGGGGCGCGGACAGAAGGTGGCGTCTTCACGGAACAGTGCGCTGCCGTCGTTGGTGCTCAGCCGAAGCCGCAGGTAACTGTGGCGCAGATAGCGGCCGTCGGCGGCACGGAAGGTGACGCACCGTGAGTCGGCCAGCCCCCCGACGACCGTGAAGGTGACCCGCTGCCGGGTCTGCGCGCTGCTGGACGCGGAGACTGGGCCGAGCGTCGCGAAGTCGCCGGCATACGTGAGGTACTGGGCGGGGTGGTCCACGGACTCCAGCGACTGTGCGCCCAGCGGAACAGTGCCTGCGACGGCGGACGGACTCACCGGGGACGGTCCGGCCGACGCGGTGGTGCGCGACGGGATCGGCGTGGGATTGCCGGCCGTGGGAGCGGCGATGACGCCGGGCTCCCGATGCGCCGGTTCGGGCCAGGCCGCGTAGGTGGCGGTCCCGGCAATGAGCACCGCGCCGGTGGCGAGGCTCACCAGCGGATGAGCGGTCACCGCGTGGAGTTTGCCGAACAGCGCGCTGTGCACACTGCCTCCCCCCGTCGCCGTGCCGACGGCGGCGGGCGCCGTGGCCAGTCCGGCGGCGCTCGCGGCCGTACCCGAGAGCAGGCCCTTGGCGGCCAGCGCGGCGATGAGTCCGGCCGGGACGGCCAGCGGCGCGAGGCTGAGGAGCAGGAGGTCGGCCGGAACCCGTTCTGTCGTCGTCGCCAGGCAGACCGGGCAGTCACGGGTGTGCCGCGCGATCCGCTTGCGCCACACCGATGCACGCAGACCGTCCCAGCCGACGACGGTCTCGTCCAACTGAGGACAGCGCGGGTCGGCCTCCAGCGCGGCGACGATCGTCCGGCTCAGTTCAAGCTGCTCGCGCATGCGTTGCAGGCGCACTCCGACGTGGGCGACCGTGAGCCCCATCGCGGCGGCGATGTCGTCACGGCTCAGCAAGCCGGCGCATTCCTGCCACCACAGCGACAGCAGCACCCGATGGTCCGGGTCAAGCCACCGGCCGGCTTCGACAACCCGACGGCGCTCGTCCGACATATGCAGCCGCAGGATCGTCGCGTCCACAGGTTCGGCGCCGGCGTCCGGTATCTGGCGCGCCTCGTCGAGGACCGTGGTCCGGCCGGCGAAGGTGCGTTGCCGGTGCCAGTGGGTATTGATCTGGCGGAGCGTGATCGACACCAGCCAGGACCGGAAGCTCTCCGGGGCACGCAGGGAAGGCAGGTCGCGCACCACGCGCAGCAAGGTTTCCTGGACGACGTCGTCGACGTCGGCATGTCCGCTCAGCGCTCGCCCGACGATGTTGTAGAGCAACGGCAGGTACGCGGCGATCAGTTCCTCGCGCGCCCGATCGTCACCGGCCTGCGCCGCGACAACCAGCCCTGCGTGGTCCGCATTCATGAGCCCATTCCCATTTTTCTTCAGGGGAGCGATCCGCCGAGTACGGCGCCACACCTTAGCGTCGGCAAAGGTATACGGCCAAAGCCTGTGCCTTGGGTCAACGGACCGGCCCGTCCGACTTGGAGTGCCCGGTACCGCGGGTGCGTTCGGGCAGCCGGCCCGACTACGCCACAAGGAAGGCCAGGGTCGAACTCCTCTACGCGATCGCCGACGGCGAGGCCGTACCCGAGGACGGCAAGCGGCGAAGTCGTCTTCTGCACGGACGAGTTCGGCCCGCTCAACCTTCGTGGAGTTGTGCCGCTACCTGCGCAGCCTCTATCCCGCAACCGCGCGCATCGCGGCATCGAGTGGCGCCGCCGACAGGCTCCACCAAAAGCGGGGTAACAACGTTACCCGTGAGCTACAGTGTTTCCGTGAACACGCCTTACCAGGAAGCTCAACGCACTGGCCAAACGGCCGTGCGCACCACGATCCTTGACCACGCCATAGAGCTGCTGGTCACGGAGGGGCCGGCCGCGCTGACGATGCGGCGGATCGCCACCGGGATCGGCGCCTCGACCAAGGTCCTGTACACCATGTTCGGCGGCAAAGAAGGACTGGTCGATGCGCTCTACCGGGAGGGGTTCGCCCGCCTGCGGCGGGTGCAGCAGCAAGCTTCGCGGACAGAGGACCCGTTGACTCGACTCAACGATCTCGCGGCCGCCTACCGTGCACACGCACTGGCCGAACCGGCCTACTACCGGGTGATGTTCGAGCAGGCGGTGCCCGGCTTCCAGCCGAGTGCCGAGGCCTTGAGCGCGGCCGAGAGCGCCTTCGACGCCTCCGTGGCCGCCGTTCAGGCATGCATCGACTCCGGTGTGTTCGGGCCGGGAGACGCATACGAGATCTCAAAGATTCTGTGGGCGGCGGCGCACGGGGCGGTGAGCCTGGAGATCGCGGGCCACTTCCCGCCGGAGGCCGCAGCCCGCCGCTTCGACACACTGATGACGGCGGTGGGACGGGCATTCCTCGCCGCCGAGCAGGGACAAGGACGGACGTCATGACGATCAACCGCTATCTGTCGGGAAGTTTCGCACCGGTCACCGAGGAGGTCACCGCGTTCGACCTGCCGGTCACCGGCCGGATCCCGCCCCACCTCAACGGCCGCTATCTGCGAAACGGCCCCAATCCGCTGGGCATCGAGGACCCCGTCGCCCACATCTGGACGCTCGGCCCCGGCATGGTGCACGGCGTCCGTATCCGCGACGGCCGTGCCGAGTGGTACCGCAACCGCTGGGTGCGATCATCCTCCGTCGCCGACCGGCTGGGGGAACCACGCCGGGGGACTCCCGTCGACGAGCGGCTGGACATGGCACCGAACGTACAGGTCGCGGGGCTCGCGGGCCGCACGTTCGCCCTGTTGGAGGGCGGGATTCGCCCGTACGAACTCAGCTACGACCTCGACACGGTGGGCCCCTGCGATCTGGGGGCGACTCCCGAGGGCTACAGCTCCAACGCCCATTCCGTCTTCGACCCGCACACCCGGGAGCTGCACTCGCTCGCCTTCCTGTACGGCTCGCAGTATGTCCAGCACATCGTCATGAACGAATCCGGCACGGTGGAGCGGACCACACTGATCCATACGCCCGGGAATCCCTACATGCACGACTTCGCGCTGACCGAACACCATGTGGTCCTCTTCGACGCACCCGTGGTGTTCAGCGCCGCTCATCTGCCGACCGGAGTCCCCTTCGTCTGGGACGAATCCCACCAGGCACGGGTGGGCGTGATGCCACGCACGGGCGGCGAGGTGCGCTGGTTCGAGGTCGCCCCCAGCCTGGTGGGGCACACGCTTAACGCCTATGACGACGGCACGGACGTGGTCATCGATATCGTCCGGCACCCAGAGGGCTTCAACATCAGGGACTTCGGCAACAGCCGTCCCACCCTGGACCGCTGGCGGGTCGACCTGGTCGCCGGAAAGGTCCGGGAAGACCGGCTGGACGACCGTATCCAGGAGTTTCCGCGGGTCGACTCCCGTTGTGTCGCCCGCTCCCACCGGTACGGGTACTCGGCCGCGGTCGAGCTCTACGCGCCGCCGACCGGCCCCGGGGACCCGCGGCCGAACGAGGGGTTCAGCAGTGCACTGCTCAAGCACGACCTAGTACGCGGCACGACTGAGGCGCATGAGTTCGGCCGGTTCGGGGCCGTGGGCGAGGGCGTGTTCGTCCCCACGGAGTCGCCCCTCGCCGAGGACGACGGATACGTGATGGCGTACGCGCATGACGCCGAGCGCGGCGCGGCGGATCTGGTGATCCTCTCGGCCCAGGACTTCACGGGCGAACCGGTCGCCCGCATCCACCTTCCCGTACGGATCCCTCTCGGCCTCCACGGCAACTGGGTCCCGGGAGACCCGTGGAACGCCTGCTCCTAGTGCCACATCAGGCAACGTTCGCCCTGGTGACGACTTCGCGTAGCCGTTCGTCGGCGGCATGTTGATTCCGCCAGATGATGTAGCGGCGGATCATGGTGCACTGCTCCTTGTGACTGGCGTGGTCGGCGCCGTCGAGGGCGAAGTAGCGCAGGGCGGCTGGGCCTCGACCCGGTTCAGCCAGGAGGAGTTGGTCGGGGTGCAGGCGATCTCGACATTGTTCGCCCCGGCCCACTCCGCGACGCGTTGGCATCGCCGGGTGGTCAGGTGCGGAGAATAGTTGTCCACCACGATCGCGGTGCGCACGGTTGCGGGGTAGAGGCTGCGCAGGTAGCGGCAGAACTCCAGAAACTACGAGCGGTTTTTGGTGTTCTTGACGTGGCCGTAGAGCTTGTCCCTGGCGAGGTCGTAGGCGGCGAACAGGAGTCATGACCCCGCGGGCCTGGATTTTCGGGTGTGTGTGATCCGGGACGCCTTGCGGACGAGGTCGTCGATACGCCGCTTGTGGGAGGCGAGTTGGGCTGCGTCGGCTTTGAGGTACTGCTTGTCGTAGGCGATCTGCACGGTGACGAGCTTTCCGACGGTGTTCTTCGCGAGTTTGCAGGCGATGTCGGCGCGGGCCGTCGCGATCTCCGCGCGCGTCGGAGGCGTGCCGGGGCTGCGGTGGGTGACCCACTTGGGGTCGCCGATGGCTGCGAGGGGGTCCGGGTAGTCGAAGCCCTTGCTTTTCATGCAAGCCGACCAGCTTCCATACGCCGCCGCCAGCCGGGGATCACTGCGGGGAATGCGGGGGCCGCCGGCGGGGAGGGAGGCGTCGTCGAACCACAGCCCGGCGTTGTTCAGCGTGTCGATGGCCTTCCCGGAGCAGCCCCCGGCCGGGAGGGGCTTGCCGCCCAGGCGGGTCGCGGGCTTGTGGGTGACTGGATCGACCCCGGTCAATGCCGTCTGCTCTGCGGAGGAGATGGACGCTCGCTGCGGGATGTCGCCGGACTGCACACGTTCGTAACCCTCTGCTCCAGCCTTGGCGGTGTCGAAGTAGCCGTAGAGAAAGCTTCGGGTCTTGCGGGCCGTGGCTGCCTCCTCCACGCCCAAGAGCACGCTCGGTTTGGGGGTGAAACCCAACTTGCGCATGCACTGGCCCCGGACGACGTCCTGAGCCTTGACGATGAGCTTCACTTCGGCCGGCGTGATGATGTAAGCGTCCGTCGGCAGGGCGATCTGGCCGGCCTTGGTGATGGTTTGCACAGGCCCTGTCGCCGGGGGTGCCACGGGTGTGGTGCTCCCGTGGGAAGTGGTGCTGCAGCCTGCACACAGGACCAGCAGCGCCCCGGCTGCGGCGGCCCGGCTTCGAGGGAGAACTGGCATGAAGGGTCCTGTCGACAACGGGGGGGCGGGGGAGGGGCGTGGGCGAGCGCTTGAACGGTTTACGCCCGCCCACATCCGGACTATCTGATGGTGATGTTGGTCAGCATGATCTTGGGCGAGTACTTCCAGGTGACCCACTGCGCCGGGTAGGCGGTGGCGTAGCGGCCGTCCTGCGTGGCGTAGCTGTACTGACCGGCGTTGGCGCCGGTAGTGACCTGCCACACGTCGTAGATGTTGACGGCGACAGAACCACTGTTGGCAAAGCAGACCTTGCCGTCGTTCCACGCGGCGAAGAAGTCGTCGCGGTTCTGACAGGCCGAGCCGTTGACGCGGTTGATGGCGGCCGCCGGGCCGGCAGTTGCCACGGAGCCGACGAGCAGAGCGCTGGCCGCCAGGGCCAGGGCAGCAATGTGCTTGCGAGTTGCCATGAAAAAGAGTTCCTTCGGTCGGGCCAGCAAGTGGCCAAGGTGCTCGAAAGCGCACGACCAGGCCCCGCAGCGGCATCCCCGTTCAACGAACAGCCGTCCGCACGAACCTGATCATGGCATGATCATGATATGCACGACAAATGAGTCAGTGACGACCAACCAACAGCCCCGAACCAGTCCCGCCCCGACAACCCCAACGCACCCGCACCTCGAGCCGAGAAGGCGACCTCCAGAAACGACGGCACTGTCGCGTCCAATAACGGGAGACGGCCAGCCGCTCGTCACCGCGGCTGGCCGTCGAAGGCGTCGTCCGCGGGCGGTGGACGCCGCGGAAGGGAGGAGACGCCTAAATCTTGGTCAGGCACCGTGTCATGCCGGTCAGGGCGAATCCCGGGAGGGCGCCTCCCGACTTGGCCCGCCGGATATGACACGCCGTCACGCGCCGTCGCCGGAGTCGGCGTTGAACGTCGTGCCCAGGTCGTACTGCGCGATCCCGAACGGCTGGAAGTCGGCATCGGCAAGGACGCGGTAGAGAAACTCCGATGTGGACATGTTGTACCGGTGACATGCGCCGATGTCATTGGACCGCCCGAGGATGGAGTACTTGCCAGGTCGCTCGGCATCGGAGTCGGTGCCGGTCCCGGTAGCCCGGCGGTGGCGTGCCGGGCGCGGGGGACGGGTCGGCGAGCGTGGTCAAGCCTGGTGTCCTCTCTCCTGTTTACGCAGGGAACACCCCAGGATGAGTACGGCGGTTGCACTCCACCGGGCTTACACGGATCGGGCGTCGCGTGGTGCTGAACACCAACCACACAGCAGAACGCACGTCGTGGCCTCGGCGTTGGTAGCGGCAGCGGTGGACGTGGGCTTGGCTGCGGCGTCGGAAGTGTGGTCAGTGCAGATGATGTTCGTTGGCAAGGTAGCGGGTGTGGTGACGACATGGCCGATCAGGCGGACGGACGGCCGCCACGCTCTTGCCGGCGGGTCTCGGCAGGCCATTGGGCGTATACCCACACCACTTGGGCCCTTGCCGCCCCCTGCCTGGTTGCTGCTGCGTTGGCGGTTGGCACCGGGCTCCCCCCAACGGAACCGTTACGAGTGCCTCTACCGGGGGAGCTGCCACACCGCCTGTGGTGCGTCACTCGGCCGCGATGTGCTCGGGGTCCCGTTGCCGTGCCTGCGCCCGAGTCTGGACCGGTCGGATCCGCCTTCGTCAATTGTGGGAAGGATCGAGCGCAGAAGCATTCGCTGTGAGCCAGCGACGTACTTCTCCGGCTTCTCGCCACCGCCCCAGGCCGACGAGCAGCTCGGCCTGCAGGTTCAGGACCAGCAGCAACTGGCGACCGAACTGCGCGGGCTCCGCGGCTACATACTTTCGGGAGAGCTCCACCGCCTGTCCGGTGACTGTCAGGGCTTCCGATTGTCGCCCAGTCTCCGACAGGCGGAAGCTGAGGTTGGACAGCGAGATGGCGAGGCCAGACTCGTAGGCGCCCGGGTTGTCGGCTGCCAGACGTTGCCAGATCTCTACCGCTTCCTCACTGACGGTAACGGGCCGAGGTCGTCCAGACGGTCCAGGGCCGGGGCGAGCAGCGGGGAGTCGTGACGGTTGACACCGGCCAGGACGCGGCCCAGCGGGATGCCGTATCCATCCGTCAACCATTCCCTTCCCCCGGTGGCTGCGTCCTTGGTTATGACGTCCAGGTCCTCACCGCCCTCGGCTACACCGACGCCGCCATCGCCGCCATAACCGGCCGTGACCCGAGCAAGATCCGCTACCTCTCCCACACTTCGGCAATCTCACGGTCAGGCGCCTCCTCTGAATGGCGGCGCCATTCTCGACGAGGCGGTCACGTCGAGGATGACCAACCCCGGTCGCTAAGAGCGTGTCCTATCTGTGTCTGGCCGCCGTCATTCGGGGGTCCGGCGCCAAACACCCCCGCCTTCCGCAGGACGGAGGAGCTTGCTCGGACTACCCTCATGCGCCACGGTCCCGCGCCCCCCATCGAGCGGCATGAGGCTGATCAGGTGACGATGGACATGTAGTGACGTGACCATGCTGCACAGAAGGAGGCAGGTGCCATGACATCTCCTTCCGATTACCCCGGCTCCGTTCCACCACGTGGCACCGAACCACAAGAGAGCCCTGCGGCCGAAGGCATCGCCGCCCTGGCCAACGTGGGCTGGCAGATCCTGCTCACCATGGGCCTCGCCACCATCACCCTGGGCGTCGTCGCACTGGTCTGGCCGGGCGAGACGCTCCGCGTCGTCGGCGTGCTCTTCGGCATCTACCTGCTGGCCACCGGTGTCTTCCAGCTCGCCGCCGCCTTCGGTACCCACGTCCCCCGGCATCTTCGGGTACTGCACTTCCTCACCGGTGCGGTCTCCATCCTGCTGGGACTGATCTGCTTCCGGGGCCCTCTGGAGTCGCTTTTCCTGCTGGCGCTGTGGATCGGCTTCAGCTGGCTGCTTCGGGGCACCTTGGAGACGGTCGCGGCGGCTTCCGATCAGACCATGCCGGCCCGCGGCTGGCACGTGGCTTTCGGCATCATCGGCACTATGGCCGGCATCGTGATGATCGTCATGCCGTTCGCCTCCATCGCGACACTCACCCTGGTCGTGGGCGTTATGGCCATCGTCGTCGGCCTGACCGAGGTGGTCCGTGCCATCAGGACACGCGTCGAGATCGGCCATCTGGCCGCCGGCACCGCTCCTCAGCGGCGCCCCCTGTTCCACGCACGTGCGCACCCCCAGCACTGATCGGCGGAGCCGGACCGGACGAGGCGGCGAGCGGCGACATCGCGCGTCGGGCATCGGCTCATCAGGGCCGTACTCACGTTCCGCCCGAGCCAGGAAAGTGGAAAACCTTCCCCGGTGTGACCACCGCAGAGGCGCCGCGGTGTTAGTAAGGTCGGCTCGGCGTCCAGGGAGTCGCTCGAACACTGCCCTGATCAGGGCGGTCAGCAACCGACCCTCACCCAGCAGCGCGGCTCCCGGGCGTCGGCACGGTCCATCAGCCGCTCGACAACCTCATCCACCGGCTTGTCCTCCACCGGCTTGTCCTCCACCGTCTCCCCAGCAGGGTTCTCGTTGTCTGCTGGTTCTCGCTGTCTCAGGTCCGTCCCAGCCTGACGGAGAAAGGCGACCTGGGCGAACTCCTCGCTGTGCGTGTGGCGGCCGGACTCCAGGGGCCGTCATTCGGGGGCGTCGGACCGGTCGGCGTTCTCGGGGCTGTTGGCTGCCCGTGTCGGCGGTCCCAGTGGCCGACCGCCGCGGTGAGCCCAGATGTCACCGAGGATGACCTGGATGATGCCGGTGACGGGAATCGCCAGCAGGGCACCGAGGATCCCGGCGACGTCGGCGGCGATCAGGGTGGCCAGCAGCACGGTGAGGGGGTTGAGTTTCACCGTCCGAGACAGGATGACCGGTTGCAGGAGGTGGTTTTCGGCCTGCTGATAGACGATGAAGAAGACGACGGCTCCGATGCCGGCCGGCAGTGAGTGGACGAACGCCACTGCAGAGGCGACGACAGCTCCTATGGTGGCTCCCACCAGGGGGATGAGGTCGGTCACGGCGACGAAGACGGCCAGTAGGCCGGCGAACGGGACTCCGGAAACCAGCAGCACGACGTAGGTCACAAGCCCGCAGATGACGCTGATCAGCAAGTTTCCCGTCAGATAACCGTTCACGGTACGGGCACACGCGGCTCCCACGCGGCGTATGCGGGCCGCCGGAGCCTCGTCCACGAGGGCTAGCGACCGGTCTATGGCCCTGGGGCCCTCCAGCACCATCAGATAAGCCAGGACGAAAATCGTGAGAGCGCCCGCCGCGGTGCTCGCGGCACTGCGGAGGAACTTTGCGACGGGCGTGCTCAGACCGGTGGCGAACGCGCGGATCTGCGCATGATGGTGCTGGACATACTGCAGAGCGTGCGTCCGCTCCAGCAGGTTGCCGACTGGCCCACGGCCGGTCTGGGCATCCTTGATCATCGCGGGCAGGTGACCTGCGAACCGGCTGCCCTCCTGGGCCAGGGGGATGACGAACAGGGCGACCACCGCGCCGACGGCCGCGGCCGCGGCCAGGAAGACCAGCAAGGTGGCCACCGGCCGTCGGCACCGCGGCACCCGTCGCTGCAGGGCTTCGACCGCCGGATGAAGGGAGACGGCCAGGAACAACGCGATGACCGCCCAGATCAAGACTCGGCGAGCCTGGACCACCAACTCGAGTACGACGTAGGTGGCGAGCACCAGACCTATGGTGGCGAGGATGGTTCGCACCGGAACCGGACGCGTCGCCATGGGCGTCGAGTGCCCAGCCCCGGCCACGGGTAAACGAGGACCGGTGCAGTAAGGAGACACCGCTTCATCCCGGGTGCGGATTCCCAGGCCGAGCTGCAAGCTGATGCCGTAGGCCGTAACTGTCGAAGGAAGTGTCATGGTGGCGGTGGCCGGAGGTGCAGCGCCGGACCGTCGGCCCGGCGGGGGACAGCGCCGTCAGCTGCGGACGTGATCGCGGCAGTCCTGCTGTCGCCAATGAAGTGCGCCCGGCTGACGCATGCGGCTAACGGGTGCGCGTCGTGACCCATAACGCATCGCGACCGGCGCGCGGCGGCCCTTTCTGATCGTCAATCCGCAACGCTTCCTGCGCATCCGGAGTGTTTCCCGAAGCCGCTCTTTCTCCTGCCGCACCCAGGTGCGGACGGTTTCCGCGATGGACGGTGGTGTGGTCAGCCGGAGCCGACCTTCTCATGGACGGTGGCGTCACCTTCGCCCCTCGGCAGCCAGGGTGGTGCGAGTCATGCGTCCCACGGTGTTCACCCGGGGCCGAGTGCGGCGGTGAGTTGGTCTGTCGTGACGATGGCCTGGGCGTAGGTGGGGCCGTTGAGTCGGTGAGCGGCGTGCATCATCTCGGGGCTGAGGGACGCGGTGGCGTCGGTGACCAGCGTGACGTGGTAGCCGAGCTCCATGGCGTAGCGGGCGGTGGCCTCGATGCAGGTGTTGGCCAGGACGCCGACGACAACGACGTGAGTGATGCCGTGCTGCTTGAGCTGCATGTCCAGGTCCGTGTTGGCGAACCCGCTCGATCCCCAGTGTTCCTGTACGACGACCTCGCCCGGCTGCGGCTGGAAGTCAGGGTGGAACTCCCCGCCCCAGGAGCCCCGGGCGAAGTGGTGGAACTCCTGGATCTTCCGCTGCGAGGGGGTCGGATGGTCCCACGACTCGTAGTCGCCCGGCTCCCAGCGGCGGTGCGGTACGAAGACCACGCGCACGCCGTTTTCGCGGGCGGCGGCGACCACAGACCGGAGATGGTGCAGAAGATCGACGCTGCGGGCCACGGGCTCCAGGCGGGGCCAGACCTTGCCGCCCTCCGAGAGGAAGTCGTTGTAGGGGTCGACCAGCAGGACGGCCGTGTGGCGAGGCTCGTAGATGTCGGCCATGGTTCCTCCTTGTCCCGGCCCTACTTGGGGGGTTCGGTCCCGGTCTGCTCACAGTGGTGCCGGGCCGGGAGGCGTCACGCCTTGTGCCCGAGTCCGCTTCGCGTCCCCGAGAGCACACGGTCGGACCGGGTTTGAACCGCGCTGTCCGGCCGCGGCAGGGTACTTTCCGGCGTACGGTCGCAGGTGGTCGATCTCCGTCTTCTCTGCGTACTGCTCGCTCTGGTTGAGGAAGTGACGGACGTGGGGCTGACGTCCGTGTTCCTCGAAGGTGGTTCGGTCGGCGTACAGCTCGAAGAAGAGGCGCTGGTTCGGTGCTCCCTCGACGTCACTGCAGGCGCACACCAGGGTGCCCGGGTCGTGTTCGAGGACCCCCTCGACGGCCTCCGGGACCAGTTCGTCGAACGCTTCACCAGCACCGTCACGCAGCGTGAAGCGGACACAAAGCGCCATCTGGCTCATCCCTGCCTCCTTCTACCACTCCCAGTCTCCTCACACAGCGGGCGGCACGCGCGTCGACGGCCCTGGTCCGATTGCGAGAGCACAGGTCACGGCTGAGCATGAGGCTCAACGAACGCGGGACCTGCAACGGGCGCGTGCGGCCATGGTGTGCGGTCACGCATCGCCGCCACGGCGCCGAGACGGTTCCGCGCGTCACCGCACGTCACTGAAAGCGCCCGCCGGGTGCGGAAAGGGAGCCCATGTCTCAGGCATCCGGGAACAGTGACTCCGACGACGAAGCCACCGCTACAGTGCCCCGGCGCCACCTGCTGCGCACTGCCGGTGCGGGTGTGCTGGGGCTGGGGCTGGGAGGCGTCGCGCTCACCGCCGTCACCCTGCCGCGCGGCGGGGCCCCGCAGCCCCGCACGACCTCCACACCCACGCCCGAGGCCCTCGGCTCCGTCCGGCAGGCGCCGGACCTGCCGCCTGGATTCACCAAGACGTTCACCGACCGGTTCGTCCGAGCCAATGGGATCCGCCAGCACGTTGTCGTCGGAGGCGAGGGGCCACCGCTGCTCCTGATACACGGTTGGCCCGAGACCTGGTACGCCTGGCGCCTGGTGATGCCCGCACTGGCCAAACACTTCACCGTCGTCGCCGTCGACCAGCGCGGCATCGGGCTGACCGACAAACCCCGCGGCGGGTACGACACCCGCACCCTGGCCCGCGACATGGCCACTCTGATGGACGCACTCGGCTACCAGCGGTTCGCCGTGGTCGGCCATGACACCGGAATGCCGATCGCCTACGCGCTGGCCGCTGACCACCGGGAGCGTGTGGTCCGCCTGGCCGTAGCCGAGGCGTTCCTCCCGGCCGTCACCTCGTTGCCGCCCCTGGTCGGCACCGAGCAGGCCAACAACAGGCTGTGGCACATCCCCTTCAACCGGCTCACCGACGTGAACGAAAAACTCGTCCGGGGACGCGAAGACATCTACTTGGGCTGGCAGTTCGCCACCAAGGCCGTACAGAAGCTCCCCGGCCACGTCGTCGACTACTACGTCCGCATGCTCGCCTCCCAGCCCGACGCTCTGCGGGGCAGCTTCGGGTGGTACCGGGCCCTCGACACCACCAGCGCCCAGGACCAGCAACGTAGGACACGACCGCTGACGCTCCCTGTCCTCGCGATCGGCGGAGCCGGAGGCCTCGGTGAGAGCGTCGCCGGCACCATGAGACTGGTCGCCCGCGACGTGCGTGGCGTAGTCATTCCGGGCAGCGGCCACTGGGTGGCCGAGGAAGCCCCGCAGGAAGTGCTGGCGGCGCTGACCACGTTCTTGGCCCTGTACCTCGCCCAAGAAGGGAGTAGGCGCCCCTTGGCCACTGCGATGCCCGGCAAATAGCCGGCGTCGACGTGCGGGGCGCACGACGTGGTCGGACGATGAGTTGCCTGTCTCCGTCGGCGTCGTACACCGCTCCTGTGAGTACGGTGATGTCCGTGCTGCGCACGGTGAGCGGCGCCTCGTCCCCGGATACGGCTGGGCGCGGCCGTCGCAGCGTGGTGCGTGGCTCCTCACGGCGGCTGTCGGCGTCAGCGAGTGAACAGCTCGGGGTTCTTGCGGACGAACCCGGATACTCCTTCGGCGGACCGCCCGGTGATCTCCTCCATGCCGTCTGCCTGGCGGTCATAGCGCCCGGCCACGTGCAGGCGAGCCATGGTGGAGATGTGCTGGAGCACATGGGCCGGCAGTCCCAGCGCCGCCAGATCATTGTCGAGCCATTCCTGCAACGGGACGTCGGTGTAGCCGACCGTGCGGTGCAGAGCATCGGAGATCTCCGCGGCCAGAGCGGTGACGTCTTGTGATCGGGGACCGGTCAGCTCGTAGGTCCGGCCGATGTGTCCGGCCAGATCGGCCAGAATCTCCTCGACGGCGGCGGCGACGTCACCGGCTGCGATCGGGGAGGTTTTGGCCTCGCCGAAGGGCCACCTGATGACGCCGTCCTTGGCGATCGAGGAGAACACGGTCTTGAAGAGCGGGTTCTCCATGAAGACGGTGGGCCTGACCTGGACCACGGGCAGGCCGGACCAGTCGAGAACCTGCTCAACCAGCCACTGCTGACGATGCTGGTGTGACTCGGAGCCGCTGGTGGCGTCCATCTCGGATACGGTCAGCTGCGACATGTTGACGAACGCCTCCAGGCGTCCGTAGGCGCGCGCGACCGCCGCTGTGGTCACAGCGGCCAGCAGATACTGGGCCGACACGGCCATGCCGAAATACATGCGACCGCAGCCGTCGAGGGCGTCGGCGACATCACGGGCACACGTCAGGTCTCCGACCACGACCTCGGCACCCGTGGCGCGCAGCGCCTGGGCACGATCGTCGTCCTGGCGCACCAGGGCACGCACCTGGAAGCCCTGGCGCCGCAGCCCTTGGACCACCGTTCTGCCGACGGCCCCCACGCTGCCCGCAGCACCGGTCACCAGAATGGGCCGCATGCCTGCTTCCGGACTGGAGTCCATGTCGGCAGCCTGCGGCCCGTACGGGCCGGGCGCAAACCGGGGTGACGTCCGGCTCCGGCGAAGGTCAGGCGATCGGCATGCGTACGCGGCCCGAACTGCTGGCCCGTCCCCTCGGCCGCCGTCTCTCCCGGGCACGCGGGGCCATGAGCCGGCACCTCCGCGGCAGCGCTGCGACCAGCGGCGGGAAACAGAGTGTGACACCCACGACGTCACCCGAATACACTAATTCACCTGACTATGCCCGCTATTGCTGGCAAAAGTGAGGTCTGGCCATGGACGGTATTGCCGACATGGGAGGAGCCCCAGGCTGGGGCTCCGTGCATCCGCCGAGACAGGATGAACCTGTTTTCTCAGAGCCCTGGGAAGGCCGGGCATTCGCGCTCGCGATCCTCTCGAACAGGGCGTCCGGGGGAAACCTGGACTCCTTCCGGCACGCGCTGGAGCGGCTGGACCGGGCGCACTACATCGACGACGGCTACTACGGGCGCTGGCTCAACGCCGGAGAGCTGAGACTCCTCGACAGCGCTGTCCTGGCACCTGGTGCGGTCGACGCCCGCGCCCGCAACCTCCGCGGCGAGCACGTGGAGGAGCCCCCGGTCCCGGAGCCGGCCAAGCCCGACTACGCGCCGACCGCCGAAGGCACACTGCGCTGCCTCGACACCGCGCCGGCCTTCGCCGTCGGCGAGCGCGTGCGTGCCAGGGACATGTCGCCGTCCGGACACACCAGGCTGCCGCGCTATGTGCGAGGGCATGTCGGCGTTGTCGACATCATTCAGCCCGCCGGCGTGCTGCCGGACAGCAACGCGCACTTCCTGGGCGAGAACCCTCAGTACGTCTACTCGGTGCGTTTCGACTCTCATGACCTGTGGGGCA
This sequence comes from Streptomyces sp. NPDC107765, assembly GCF_055657085.1. NCBI lineage: Bacteria > Bacillati > Actinomycetota > Actinomycetes > Kitasatosporales > Streptomycetaceae > Streptomyces > Streptomyces sp. NPDC107765. Next base: position 30,551 of record NZ_JBVKBL010000020.1, read on the forward strand.
CCGACGCCGAGCCCTTCGAGCTCACCGTGGAAGTGTTCGAGAGTTACCTGGAGACGCCCTCATGACCACCACCGCCGGATCGGCCGAGCGCCTTCCCCCGGCCCTGCGCACCGAGGCACTCGAGCAGTTGCTCACCGAACGGGGCCTGATCGATCCGAAGGCGATGAACGGGCTCATCACCACCTATGAGACCAACATCGGACCGCTCAACGGCGCGAAGGTCGTCGCCAGGGCCTGGACGGATCCCGAATACCGTCGCCGACTGCTCGAGGACGGCACGTCCGCCATCAAGGAGCTGGGCTTCGGAGGGTTCCAGGGCGAGCACATCGTCGTGGTGGAGAACACCGCGACCTCGCACAACGTGGTGGTCTGCACGCTGTGCTCGTGCTACCCGTGGCCGGTGCTCGGCCTGCCTCCGAGCTGGTACAAGGACCCCGCCTACCGCGCCCGGGTGGTGAAGGAGCCGCGCGCGGTGCTGTCCGAGATGGGACTCGAGCTGGCTGACGATGTACGGATCACCGTCCACGACTCCACCAGCGAGGTGCGCTGGCTGGTGCTGCCCGAGCAGCCGTCCGGCACCGAGCATCTGACCGAGGAAGAACTCGTCCCTCTGGTGACGAGGGACGCGATGGTCGGGGTGGCCAAGGTGGCGGCCCCATGAGCGCACCTCTGGACGTCGAAGGTCCCGCCGCACCGCCACGCTCCAACGGCGAGCTGGTGTTCGCCGAGTCGTGGGAGAGCCGTGCCTTCGGGATGGCCGTCACCTTGTACGACGCGGGAGTGTTCACCTGGCCGGAATTCCAGGCCGCACTGATTACCCGGATCGCCGCCTGGGAAGCCTCGGCGGAGCGCGACGAACCGTACAGCTATTACAGGCTCTGGCTGGCCGCACTGGAGGACGTGCTCACGAGCGTGCGCGCCGTGTCCACGGACGAGGTCATCACACGCGCCCGATCCCTGTCCCAACGCCCTCGTGGCCACGACCACCGTGACCACTCCGACCACCACGACCATCCGCACTGACCACGGCGCACTACGCGTGTCCTCCCCGCCGTTCCCACTGCACCGCGAGCCTGGACTGCTGAGTCGGGATCAGGCCTCACCCGTCTGGGGTGGTGAGGGTGTAGGTCGTTCCGACGCTGGTCTGCACCGGGAAGGGCTGTGGCCAGGGTGTGCTGGGCGCGCCGGCCGGTGCAGTGACCGGGGGCGATCAACTCGGGGCCGAGTGCGGTGAGCACGGCCACCGTCGGGCCGATGACCGGCTCGAAGGCGGGGCCGCTCAGGTGGAAGCCGCCGATGAGGGCCAGCAGTTCGCTGACGCCGGTGAGCCTCATGGCGTGCCGGATGATGTTGATGACTCCGGCGTGCCCGCACCCGGTGATGATCACGAGTCCCCGGCCGCGCACGTTGACGACGCGTGCCTGGTCGTCGATGACGCTGGGGTCGTATCGCCAGCCGTTCCCGTCCCAGGCCTGGTGCGGCGGCGGCATGCCGTGCTCGAACTCGGTGACGCGGTCCACTCCGCCGGTGATCAGGATGCCGCCGGCCAGCAGCGACGGCTGCCGCCGCTCGATCACCTCGAACCCTTCGCGTTCCAGGGCAGCTCGGGACAGCGTGGGCAGCTCCAGACGCTGGCCGGCGGGTAGTTCGAGGCGGCGGCGGGTCCGGGGAAGCTACTTGGCAATTCGGCCCAGGCGCCTCACTCCTGCGGTTCGTGCGCCGCCGCCACGATCCGCTGCAGGGCTGCGGCGTGCCGTTGGAACGCCCCCCGGCCGTGCGTGGTGAGCCGGACGTGGGTGTGCCGCCCCGTACGGTTCCGGGTCTTGCGCACCTCGACGTACCCGGCCTCCGCCAGTGAGGCGACCTGCTTGGACAGGGCCGAGTCGCTGGTCCCCACCTTGTCCCGCACGAAGCCGAACTCCACCCAGTCGGCCGGAGCCAGCAGCGCGACGACCGAGAGCCGGGCCGGTACGTGCAGGAACTCGTCGAAGTCCGGGTCCATCAGGCGCGGCTGTTCCGGCGGGTGATGGCTTTCATGATCGGGCGGGTCGCATACCCGGCCACCAGGGTCGCAACGGCCGCGACGCCCCCGGCGATCACGCCAGGGTTCGGCAGCCCCAGCAGCCGGGCGCCGATCAGCGCCGCCACGAGGATCACGGTGACAACGCCCCCCAGCCATAGGGAGAACGCCCACTCCGTGCCGGATGGCTTCCGGCGGACCGGGGCCCGCCGCTGATGCACGAACAGCATGACTGCCATCAGCCCGCCCGCCGCCAGGAGGGTGAGGGTGCGCCAGGGGTTCGGCAGATCGACGGCCGCGCTGAAGCTGAACACGGCCAGTGCGGTGATGAGCAGGTAGGGAAGCGAGGAGCCGTGGCGCACATACGCGTCACGGGTCTGCTCCTGGTGGTGGTGTATGGCGTCGAGCGCGGTCCGCGCGTCGTACGAGGTCATGAGTCCCCCTTGTCATGCTGGTCATCCGTGGTACTTGCCCATGGAGAAAGTACCACCTTCTTTCCTGACGGGAAAGGAGGTGGCAGCCGTGGCGGCTCCGGCCGCTGACGGCGCTCAGGCGGCCCGCAGCTCGGGCCGCAGCCGCTTGAAGGAGATTGGGAGTTGCTCCGGGCCGCGCAGGATGCCGTTCTCCCGGTACGGCTGCGGATCGGTCATGCGCCCGGGCAGGGCGCGGTGGAACTCCGCAGCGGGGCCCACTCGGCCGTCATCACCGGTGACTGCGTCCATCACCCCGTGCAACTGCACCGCTCCGCCATCACCAGCTGCGTGGACATCGACCCCGGACAGGCCGTCCGCAGCCGCCGCGAGCTGATCGCCTCGCTCGCCGACACCGAGACCCTGCTCCTCGGCAGCCACTTCCCGCCGCCGACCGCCGGCCTCGTCACCGCCGAGGCCGGTGCTTACCGGCTGCCCCCCGTTCCTGGGGTTTCGTCCTGACCCTTCGCGGGCCCGGCGGTGCGCCCGGCCTATTCCGGCCCGGCCGCCCATTGCGTAATGCCCGAAGTCCCTTGCGTCGATAGGCCGGACGGAAAAACCGACCGCATAGACCAGAATTGCGGGGCGCTGGATCTCGGCCAGTGGATCGGAACCGGAAAGGGGAGGGGCGGTAGGTGGGGAAGCTCCATGCGTGCCAGGCATCCCCTCGTCCCCACTCCTCCCGGCATGCAGTTGCCGGCGGCCGGCTGGGTGTGCGGCGGGGTGTGGGCGTGCGGGGAAAGGTGCACGTCAGCCGTGTACGGGCGGGAGTTGGGCGCTCCCGAGGTCCGGGGCCGGGCCGTCGCCGGGCCGGCGAGTCCAGGTCCCGGCGATAAGGTTCGCTATTGATCCCTCTAAAAACTCCTTATATCGAGTCGGAGTCTTTGGCTGACCTTTAGGCAGCGCTTGACACCGCGTAGCGGCTGGTGATTGCCTAAATGCGGACATGAAAGCGGGGGAGGGCCTGCCTTGGCACCTTTGAAGCAGGTGGGATGAAGGTCGAGTCGGCCGCTCCGTGTGGTATCGAATGCCATGCGCGAGCTCATCTGGGCCGATTGAGCATGTAACTATTCTGCGTTTCCTTTCTTGGTACGGATAGAAGTGTACGGGGGGCTCTTCGGGGACCCTTCCTGTGCGCTGCTTTTGTCATGGGAGCGGGGGAGTTCCGCGAATGAAGATTCTCCATGTGCTGGTCGGGTCGGAGTTAGGTGCGCTCGGTCCGGAAATCGCCGAGTACTTGGCGGATGCCGGGCACTACGTCCATCTCCTGGCGGGCGACCCGGTCGGGTCGGACGAGTGGCGGCAGCACTTCACGCACAATGCGAGCGTCGTCGACGAAGACGGCTTGGCGGGTCGGCGGATCGACTGTGTGGTGGGTTTCTCCGGTGCTTTGCGAGGAATCGATGCGCCGGTTCTGGCGCCGGAAATCCGGGCCTTCGGAAAGGCGCCGGCCGTCGACTGCTATCTGCGGACTCCGCGGCAGGAGGCGCTGGTGCAAAGCGCCGCCGTCGTGGGCGCCCCCTCGGTCAACGCGCTGCGCGGCGCGCTGCTGGACGTCTGCATCGACGCCCTGATCCACCTCTCCCGGGAGGGCGCTGAGCAGCTGGAGTTCGTTCCGCGGGACGAGGAACGCCCTCATGACCTGGCCGCCTACCTGGAGATGGCGGCCGCGGCGGAGGATCTCGCCGCCGCGGCGCGGGCGGCGGAACGACACCCGGAGCGCTGCGACCTCGCGGAGCTCATGGGCGGCGAAGCGGGCGAGGGTCTCCCGCCGATGGCGACCCTGCGGTACGAGATTCCGGAGCACCATCGCGCGGCCTTTGACGCGACCCGTCTGGAATGGCTCGGCCTCGCTCTGCAGATGGTGCTGAATTCCCGTAGGGCCGGGCTCTACGGATACGAGCTGCATACCCCGCAGGGGCGCATACGCCGCTATCTGGAGGCGGAACGCGCGCTGCGGGCCGGCGCTCTCGATGAGCGTATCTCCGCGGCCCGCCCGGCCGTCTGCGCCAATCCCTTCTACGATTTCGACGCGGTTTTCGGTGACAGCTGGAATCCGCGGGTCGAGGTGTGCTGGGACGTCCCGCGAGGCGTCGAAGTGGACGGTGGGCGTGCGGGCGCGCTGCTCAGCCTGCGCGCCGACCCCAGCGGCGGGGTGCTGGAGGTCGTGGCTCCGGCGGAGCTGCCGTTCCTCGCCGTGCTGCCGGAGCACCTGGACGGCTTCTTCGGCGCGGTGGACCGGTTCGCCGAGGGAGCCCTCCCCTTCGGGGCGTTGCTGGCGCTGCCGGCCGAGCTGCGCGCGCGGCTCGACGAGGAACGGGTGCGCACCGACGCCCCCTACCGTGACGACCGGCCCATCCACCGGCTGATCGAGGAGCAGGCCGCCCGCCACCCGGACGCGGCCGCGGTCGTCTGCGGCGAGACCACCCTCACCTACCGGGAGTTCAACGCGGCGGCCAACCGGTTCGCCCGGCTGCTGCACGCCCGGTACCGGGTGGCGCCCGGCGATCTGATCGCGCTGTACCTGGACCGCACCGAGAACCTGCTGATCGCGGCCGTCGCGGCGCTCAAACTGGGCTGTGCGTATGTGCCGTTGGACCTGAATTCCCCGCTGCGACGCACGGCGGGCATTCTGGCCGACAGCTCGCCCGTGCTGGTCGTGAGCGACCGGGCGCATGCCGAGCGGCTGGCGGGGAGCAGTGCGGGCGCCTCCGTGGTCGCCATGGACGCCGACGACCTCCTCGCCGTATGGGCGGCGGACGCGGACGCCTCCCTCCCGGGTGAGGACCTCGACACCCCGGTCTCCGCCGACGATCTCGACATCCCCGTCTCGGCCGACGACCTCGCCTATGTCATCTACACCTCGGGCACGACCGGCCGGCCCAAGGGCGTCGCCGTCGAGCACAAGAGCTATGTGAACATCGCCGAGGACATCGGCCGGTGCATCGACTTCCGGCCGGGGGAGCGGATGCTGGCGGTGACCACCATCGCCTTCGACATCTCCACCCTGGAGATCTTCATGCCGCTGCTGCACGGCGGCACGGTGGTCCTGGCCGGCCGCGCCGACCTGCTCGACGTCGGCAAGCTGATCGGCCTGATCGAACAGGGCGTGGCGATCGTGCAGGCGACCCCGTCGCTGTGGCACCTGATCACCCAGAGCCTCGACGGCAAGCGGCTGCCGGTGCGTGCGTTGTGCGGCGGCGAGGCGCTGTCACCGCAGCTCGCCGCTGTGCTGGCGGCCTCCGTCGACGTCTGCTGGAACGTCTACGGGCCCACCGAGACCACTGTCTGGTCCACCCGCCACCTCCTGACGCCCGAAGCGCCCGAGCCGCTGATCGGCCGGCCGGTCGCCAACACCCGCGTCTACGTCCTCGACGAGGAACTGCAGCCGCTTCCGCCGGGCGTGGCCGGTGAGTTGTACATCGGCGGCAGTGGCCTCGCGCGCGGCTACCTGGGCGCGCCGGAGCTGACCGCGAGCAGGTTCCTCACCCCGCCGCAGGCAACGGCCGGCGACGGCCCGTCCGTACCCGAAGAGCGCATCTACCGCACGGGAGACCTGGTCCGCGCGCTGCCGGGCGGCGAGCTCCAGTTCATCGGCCGCAACGACTTCCAGATCAAGCTGCGCGGCCACCGGATCGAACTCGGTGAGATCGAGAGCGCGCTCCAGGCCCACCCCGCGGTCGAGCAGAGCCTGGTCACCGTCCACGAGCCGGCCGCGGCCCAGGGCGACGAGGCGCGCTTCCTGGTCGGTCACTACGTGGCCGCGGAACCGGTGGCGCAGGAGGAGCTCCAGCAGCATCTGGCGGACCGCGTGCCCGACTACATGGTTCCCGCCGTGCTCATCCACCTGGAGAGCATGCCGCTGAACGTCAACGGCAAGATCGACCGCAGCCGGCTTCCGGACCCGTCCGCGTACCTCACCGGCGGCTACCTGGCACCCTCCGGTGAACTGGAGACCCGGCTCTGCGAGATCTGGGACGAGGTGCTCGGCGTCACGGCCAAGGGCGGCCGGGCGGTCGGGGTCACCGATGACTTCTTCGGCTTCGGCGGCAACAGCATCCTCGGCATCAAGCTCGTCAACAAGATCAACAGCGTGCTGGGCTGCGACATCCGCATCCGGGACCTGTTCCGCGAGAAGACGATCCGCAGCCTGGCGCCGCTGGTCGCCGGCAGCCTCGGGGACTTCGCCTACCGCGACTTCGTGCTCGACGGCACCGACACCGCGGCGCTCCACGAACCGTTCCCGCTCACCAACGTCCAGCAGACCTACTACCTGGGCCGGTTCAACAGCTTCGAGCTGAGCAGCGTCTCGACGCACGTCTACAGCGAGTTCCAGTACCGGCACGTCGACCACGCGCGGCTGGAGGAGGCGTACAACCGCCTCATCCGGCGCCACCACGCCCTGCGCACGGTGATCACCGACGGCCAGCAGCGCTTCCTCGCCGAGGACGAGGTCCCCCGCTACCGGATCGCCTTCCACGAACTCCCGGACCAGCAGGCCCTGGAGCGGCTGCGCGGAACCTACTCGCACAAGCTCTACGACCCCGAGGAGTACCCGCTCTTCGACGTCGTCCTCAGCCGCCTCGACGGCATCTACCGCCTGCACATCAGCTTCGACGCGCTCATCATCGACATGGGCAGCTTCGACATCCTCTTCGACGAGTGGGCCCAGCTCTACGCCGACCCGCAACGCTGCCTGCCCGACCTCGGCATCAGCTACCGGGACTACGTGCTGCAGTACGAGCGGGTCCGCGACAGTGCGCTGATGCGCGAGGCCCAGGAGTACTGGGAGGCCAAGGCGGAGGACTACCACCTCGACCTCAGGCTGCCGCTGCGGGCCCGCCCCTCGGACATCGGCAGCCCAGTCTTCCGGCGCAAGAGCAAGGTGATCCCGGCCGCGGTGTGGGACGCGCTGTCGGCCAAGTGCGTGCATTACGGCATCAGCCCGACCGCCCTCGTGGTGGAACTCTTCAGCCGGGTCCTCGGGCAGTGGAGCGGCCAGGACCGGCTGTGCATGAACCTCACGCTCTTCAACCGGCTGCCGCTGCACCCCGACATCAACGGGGTCATCGGCGACTTCACCGTCCTCGAACTCTTCGACTACCGGATCGACCGCGAACTGGGCATCGCCGACAAGCTCCGCCGGACGCATGGCGAACTGCTCCAGGACGTCGACCACAACCTCTTCGACGGCGTCGACTTCCAGCGGCTGCTGAAGACCCACCACTCCATACCCGTCAGCAAGATCGTCGCGCCGGTCGTCCTGACCAGCACCCTGGGCGCCAAGGGCAATGCGAGCATGTTCGAGCTGCCCCTGGACGACGGCTATCTGGGCATCGACCACGCGATCTCGCAGACCCCGCAGGTGTGGCTGGACAACAAGGCGTACGAGACCGACGAGGGCTTCGTCGCCGAGTGGGACTACGTCGAGCAGCTCTTCGACCCCGCGGTCATCGACGCCATGCACGACGGCTACTGCCGGCTCATCGAGCAACTCGCCGCACTGGACTGGGAGACCGGCCGCTTCCCGTCGCTGCCGGTGCCGGCCGAGGACCTGGCGCTGATCGAAGCGGCCAACGCCGCGCACCGGCCGGCCAGCGAGCACACCCTCTTCAGCCTCTACGAAAGCCGGCTGGACGAGGCCGGGCGGCGGCAGAGCACCGCCGTCGTCGATGCGGCCACCGGCCGGACGTACAGCTACGACCGGCTGCACGGCGACTCCGTACGGCTCGCCGGGTCGCTGCTGGATTCCGGCACCCTGCCCGGCCGGCCCGACACCCTCGGCGTCCTCGCCGAGAAGGGCTACCTCCAGGTGGTCACCACGCTCGCGGTGATGAAGGCGGGCTCGGCGTACGTGCCGATGAACGTGGAGTGGCCCGGCGCCCGGATCGGCGAGGTCCTCGAATCGGCCGGTACCCGGACGCTGCTGGTCTCGCGCGGGCAATGGGAGCGCGCGGACGTACGCGCCCTGGAATCGGTGTGCCGTCTGCTGGTGATCGAAGACCTGCTGGAGCGGGAGCCGGTCGCCGGGCCGGCACTGCCCGCGGTGGCCGCGGACGACGTGGCGTACGTGATCTTCACCTCGGGGTCGACCGGACGCCCCAAGGGCGTGACGATCAGCCACCGCGGCGCCGTGAACACCCTGCTCGCGGTGAACGAGCGGTTCGGCGTCTCGGCGTCGGACCGGGTGCTGGCCCTGTCGGAGCTCAGCTTCGACCTGTCGGTGTGGGACCTGTTCGGGACCCTGGCCGCCGGCGGGACCGTCGTCTTCCCGGCACAGGCCGAAACGAAGAACCCGGCGCACTGGGTCGACCTCGTCGAGCGGCACGGGATCTCGGTCTGGAACAGCGTGCCGCAGCTCGCCGGACTCCTCGTCGACCAGGGCGGACGCCTCGACTCCCTGCGGGCCTTCCTGCTCAGTGGCGACTGGATCCCCACCGGTCTGCCCGACCGCATCCGGGCCGTGGCGCCGGACGCGGTGGTGATGAGCCTCGGCGGCGCGACCGAGGGCAGCATCTGGTCGATCTGGTACGAGATCGGACAGGTCGATCCGGGCTGGAGCAGCATCCCGTACGGCGTGGCGATGCCGAACCAGCGGATGTACGTGCTGGACGCCGAGGGCGAGCACTGCCCGGTCGGCGTGATCGGCGAGATCCACATCGGTGGTGCCGGCGTGGCGCTGGGCTACTGGCGCGACGAGGAGCGGACCGCCGAGCGCTATGTCGAGCACCCCCGGCTGGGCCGCCTCTACCGGACCGGTGACCTCGGACGCTGGTCGGGCGCCGGCCACATCGAGTTCATCGGCCGCAACGACTTCCAGGTCAAGCTCAACGGCTACCGCGTGGAACTGGAGGAGATCGCCGCCAAGATGACCCGGCTGCCGGGCGTCGACCGGGCGGTCGCCCGCATCCAGCCCGGCGAGGAGCACGACCGGCTGGTCGGCTACCTCGTCCCGGCCGGTGACCACCGGCCGCTGACCGGGGGCGGCGACCCGGACCTGGACAAGGAGGCGTTCCTGCTGGGTGCGCCCGGGGTGCTGGCGTCCGTCGAGCCCCGGGTCCCCGCGGCCGGCCGGCCGGATCCGGCGGCGTACGTCCGGGCGAAGAGCTACCGGCACTTCCTCGATGCGGCGGTCGACCCGGCGCTGCCGAAGAACCGTTACGCCGAGGTCCTGGCCTCCGCCACGACCCGCCCGGCGGACGGTCCGGACGGCCCGGTCCGTCTCGCCCCCGGCGACTGGGCGCAGCTGCTCAGCGTGCTGACCGCGGTGGAGCTGCCGGACCGGGCGCTGCCGAAGTACCGCTACCCGTCCGCGGGCAGCAGCTACGCGGTGCGTACCTTCCTGCACTGGGCGGGCGAGGGCGAGCACCTCTACCACCACCCCCTGACCGGCGAGCTGTGCGCCCACCGCCTCGACGGCCTCAAGGGGCAGCCCGGGGACGGTGCGGGTGACGGGGTGACGGACGAGCTCCAGCTGGTCGTCCACCGGCCGGCCATCACCCCGCTGTACGGCGACCGGGCGGGCCGGCTGGCGCGGCTGGAGGCCGGGCACATGCTCGCCCTGCTCACCGAGGCCCTGGACACGCGCGGCGTCCCGTACCGGGTGGTGCCGGAGGAGCGCCGGCTGGACGACGAGCACAGCCTGCTCTGCCGCATCGTGCTCGGCGGCGACGGCGTGGGCAGCGACGGCGACGGCATCGGGACCGGCGCCGGTTTCCGGCCCATCCCGCTCCAACTCGCCTGTTTCGTCAGGGAGATGGGCGGCACCGGATACGCCGAAGCGAGGGGTGAGCGGCGCTACGACCCGGACCAGCTGCCCGTCTTCGACCGGACCAGCGACGTCTACGCCATCCTGCGCCGCGCCCGGTGCCTGCTCACCCTGGAGGGCAATCCCGCGGACAGTGGCACCGCCGCCGATCTGTCGGCCGGGTTCCTCTTCCAGCGGCTGAGCGAACGGCTGCGGGCCGACGGACTGGGAACCTGTCCGCTGGGCCTGCGGATCACCGACGGCGGTGTCTACACCATGGCCGTGGGCGCGGTGGACGAGGCGGCGCGCACCGCGCCGGACAGCCCCGCCGAACCGCTGACGCTGACCGCGGCGGTCACCGAGGAACTGGCCCGCGCCCTCCCGGACTACATGCTGCCCAGCGGCTACGCCGTACTGGACGCCCTGCCGCTCAGCGCCAACGGAAAGCTGGCCGCCGACCGGCTCCCGCCCGTCGAGTTCACCGGGGTCCACGTCGAGCCGTCGACCGACCGGGAACGCGCCCTCGCCGCGGCCTGGGCGGAGATCCTCGGCCGCCCCGCCACCGCGCTCAGCGCCAACGACAGCTTCTTCTCCGTCGGGGGCAACTCCCTCGCCGCCATGAAGCTGGTGCGCCTGCTCCAGCGGGACCTGGGGATCGAGCTGAAACTGCGGGACCTCTACCAGAACGACACGATCATCAAGCTTGCGGAGCACATCGGCGCCGCCGAGGTGGTCGCCGACCGCGAAGAAGGAGAGCTGTGAACCCCGAGCTGGAACTGCTGAACGACCTCCGGGCCGCTCGCGTTCTCGTCTGGAACAAGGGCGAGGACCGGCTCGGCTTCTCCTTCCCGCAGGACACCGGCTTCCCGCAGGAGCTCAAGGACCGGGTCAAGGAGGGCAAGCAGCGGCTGCTGCCGCTGCTCGCGCTGAACGGCATCGACTCCGAGGAGCAGGCCCGGCAGGCCACGCACTACAAGCTGCCGGACGACGCCCACGACAGGTCGCTGCACTCCATCCAGAAGGGCATGTACCTGCAGAGCCGCATCGACGAGCTCGGGTACACCTACACCATTCCGCTCTTCGTCGAGCTGACCGGCATCGACGCGGACGCGGCCGAACGCGCGGTGCGTGCGCTGCTCGCCACGGAGCCCGTGCTGCGGATGCGCGTCCACGAGGACCTCTCGTACGAGCTGCTGCCGGCGGACTCGTACGACATCGCCCGCAGCTGGCTCGCCGCGGAGGAGCTGGACGCGCTGCGGGAGGAGCGGGCCCGTACGGCCTTACCGCTGGCCGACGGGCGGCTGATCCGGCCCGAGGTCATCGAGCTCACCGACCGCCCGGCCGTCGTCGTCGGACTGACGCACCATCACATGCTGTCCGACGCCTACTCGATGGAACTGCTCGCCGACCGGCTCGCGGCGCTGCACGAGGCGGCGGACGGCGCGGACGACGCCGCCCGCGAGCCGAACTACTTCGACCTCGCGGCCCAGCAGCAGATCGAGATCGCCCGGCCCGCCTACACCGCACTGCGCGAGCGGCTGGCCGGCCGGCTGGCCGCCGCCGAGAAGCTGCGGCTCAAGCGGCGCCCCGCCCGCGGAGCCGACAACCGGGCCGGGATCCTCGTCCACGAGCTGGCGCCGGAGACCTGCCGGGCCCTGAAGGAGCTCGCCGGAGCACACCGGCTGAGCCTGTACGCCCTGCTGTTCACCGGCCTCTACCACACCCTGGGCAGCTTCGCCGGCGGGCAGCGGGACTTCGCCGTCGGCATCACCGTCGCCAACCGGCCGCCCGCCTTCCAGTCGGCGATCGGCCCGTTCATCAACACCCTCCCGCTGATCCCGGAGTTCCGTGGCGAGGACCGCTTCCTGGACAACGCCCGCCGGGTCAACGACGACGTCATCGAGCTCAACCAGCACCACCAGCTCAACCTGGACATGCTGACCGACGCGCTGCCGGGCGGTGCCGCCGACCTGGCCGATGCGCTGCAGGTCCTCTTCACCATGCACAACTTCACGCAGCCCACCCGGTCCGGCGCCGCCCCCGGCCACCGCGTGCTGCCCTACCGCGACCTCGCGGAGAAGTTCGGCATCTCGGTCATCGCCAAGGAGGACGGCGACCGGGTGACCTTCACCGTCACCTACGCCGAGGCGCGCTACGAACGCGCCTATGTGGAGGGCCTGTTCGCCACCTACCTCAGGGTGCTGCGGGCGGTCGCCGAAGCGGGCGCCGACGCCCCGACCGACGCGCTGGACCTGGTCGGCCCCGAGGGCTTGCGGCAGCTCGCCGAGTGGAACGCCACCGAGCGGGACCACGGGCCAGTACGGACCGCGGTCGAGATGTTCGAGCGGCAGGTGCGGCGCACGCCCGACGCCACCGCCGTCATCCACCGCGACCGGCGGCTGAGCTACCGCGAGCTGAACGAGCGGGCCAACCGCCTGGCCCGCCGGCTCCGCGCCGAACACCAGGTCTCGCCCGGCACCCTGGTGTGTCTGCTCCTGGACCGCAGCGAGCACATGCTGATCTCGGTCCTGGCCGTCATGAAGGCCGGCTGCGCCTATGTGCCCGTCGACCCCGACGCACCCGACGAGCGGCTCCGTTTCCTGCTCTCCGACACCGGCAGCCCGCTGCTGCTCACCGACGAACGGCACCTTTCCCGGTGCACCGACGCCGGGCTGCCGGTACCCGTGGTGTCCGTCGACGGCACCGCCACCGCGGCCGAGCTGGCCCGGCAGGCCGCCGACGACCTCGGACTGCCGCTCACCGGCGCGGACCTCGCCTACGTCATCTACACCTCCGGCACCACCGGCCGGCCCAAGGGCGTGCTGTGCGAGCACGGCGGGCTGGTCAACCGCATCCAGTGGATGAACCGGGCCTTCCCGCTCGGCCCCGACGACCGGGTGCTCCAGAAGACGCCGTACGTCTTCGACGTATCGGTGTGGGAACTGCTGTGGGCCAACTGGTTCGGCGCGGCCGTGGTCTTCGCCGACCCCGGCGACCACAAGGACCCCTACGCCCTGATGAGTCTCGTCGAGCGCGAGCGGATCAGCGTGGTGCACTTCGTGCCGTCCATGTTCGGCGTCTTCCTGGAGGCCCTGGAGACCTCCGCAGGACCCGCGCCGGACGGGCTCGCAAGCCTGCGCTACGTCTTCTGCAGCGGCGAGGAGCTCAAGCCCGAGCAGGTACGCGCCGCACACCGGCTGCTGCCCGCAGCCGCCCTGCACAACCTCTACGGCCCGACCGAGGCGTCCATCGACGTCCTCCATCACCCCTGCACCGGCCCGGCGGGCGACAACGTGCCGATCGGCACGCCCATCGACAACACCCAGGTGTACGTGCTGAACCCGGCCCGCCGGCCGCTGCCCGCGCAGGCGATCGGCGAGCTGTACCTCGGCGGCGCCGGCCTCGCCCGCGGCTATCTCAACCGCCCCGAGCTGACCGCCGAGCGCTTCGTCGACAACCCCTTCGGCACCGGCCGGCTCTACCGCACCGGCGACCTCGTACGACGGCTGCCCGACGGCACCGTCGAATTCCTCGGCCGCAACGACTTCCAGGTCAAGATCCGCGGCTACCGCATCGAACTCGGCGAGATCGAGGCCGCCTTGGCCCGCTGCCCCGGCGTCCGGCAGGGCATCGCCCTGGTGCGCCAGCCCGACCCGCAGCGCCCCGAACACAAGCAGCTGGTCGGCTACTACCTCGCCGACCAGCCGCTCGACGAGGCCGCGCTGCTCCGGTCGCTGCACGCCACCCTGCCGTCCTACATGGTCCCCGGCGCGCTGGTGCACCTGACCGCCGTACCGGTCACCGTCAACGGCAAGCTCGACCGCAAGGCGCTCCCCGACCCCGGGGTGTCCGACGACGGCGCCGCCGAGCGCGTCGCCCCGGCCACCGAGCTGCAGGCGCAGCTGTGCGCGCTGTGGGCGGAGTGCCTCGGCCTCGACGACGGCGAACTGGGCATCCGCGACGATGTGACCCGGCTCGGCATGGACAGCATCGTCGCCATCCGGCTCGCCAGCCGGATGCGCCAGCGGCTCGGGGTCGCGATCGGCGTCCGGGACCTGTTCTCGCTGCCCACGGTCGAGGCGTTCGCGGACTTCGTGGCGCAGCAGCAACAGGCCGCGGCAGGCCCGCACACCGAGGTCCGGACCGAGCAGGGCACGCTCGACGGTGAGCTGGAACTGCTGCCCGTCCAGTCGTGGTTCTTCGCGCAGGACTTCGCCCGCCCCGAGCACTGGAACCAGTCCTTCCTCCTCCGTACGCCCGCCCTGGACCACGACCGGCTGACCGCTGCACTGCGCGCCCTCGTCGCACGGCACGACGCCTTCCGGCTGCGCTACCGCGACACCACCGGCACCGCCCCGGTCCAGCACTACGACCCGGCGGCACCCTTCCCCGGCGTCCACGCGCTCGACGTCCGCGCCCTGCCGGGCGCCGAGGGCAGCCCCGAGTTCACCGCGGCGCTGCACCGCACGCTCACCGACTGGCAGCGCGGTTTCGACCTGACGCACGGGCCGGTCTGCGCCTTGGGCCATCTGCACGGCTACGCCGACGGCAGCAGCCGGGTCTTCTTCGCCCTGCACCACCTGATCACGGACACCGTCAGCTGGCGGATCCTCGCCGACGACCTGCGCACGCTCTACGAGGGCCACGAGCCCGGCGCCAAGGGCACCAGCTTCCGGCAGTGGAGCCGGGCCGTCGCCGAGTACGCCGAGGCGCGGCCGGAACAGCGGGCGTACTGGGACGAGTTGCTGGCCGACTTCCGGCCCGAGGAAACGGACCGGGTGCCCGACGGCCCCGCCCGCGCCGAAGAATTCACCCTCGACGAGCAGCACACCCGCGACCTGCTCGGCGCCGCGCACCACGCGTACCACACCCGCATCGACGATCTCTTGCTGACCGCGCTCGGCCGGGCCCTCGAAACCGTCGACGGCGGCCGCACCCACCACGTCCTGCTCGAAGGCCACGGCCGGGAGGACATCGGCGCCGCGCTCGACGTCAGCGGCACCATGGGCTGGTTCACCACCCTCTACCCGGTCCGGCTGCCCCTGGCGGACGACCTCGGCGCGAGTCTGTGCGCCGTCAAGGAGAGCCTGCGCGCCGTGCCCGACCGGGGCCTCGGCTTCGGCCCGCTGGTCGGCTACCAGGACCGTCCGCTGCCCCGCATCTGGTTCAACTACCTCGGCCAGCTGGACGGCGAGCGGTCCGGTGACGACGACTGGCGGCTGGTCATGGAGGACGCCGGCGAGACCGTGCCGGCGGACAACGCCTCCGGCGCCCTCGTCTCGGTCTTCGCGTACGTCACCGAGGGCCGGCTGCACCTCCGCGTCGACAGCCGGCGGGACGCCGACACCACACGGACGCTGGCCCGCTCCCTCGAAGCGGCCCTCGTCGAGATCATCGGCCACTGCACCGCCCGGCCCGCGGTGCGCTACACCCCCAGCGACTTCCGCGAGGTCACCGGCGAGGCCGACCTGACCGCGCTGCCGCCGGGCGTGGGCGCGGACCCGGCCGGCTGGTTCGACATGACCGAGATCCAGAAGGCGTACCTCGTCGGCCGGCTCGGCAACTACGAGATCGGCAACGTCGCCAACCACGTCTACACCGAGCACCTCTACCGCGAGCTGGACCCCGCCCGCCTCGAGGAGTCGGTGAACCGGCTCATCGCCGAATGCGACGTGCTGCGCACCGTCTTCAGCTACGAACGGCTCCAGCAGCGCGTCCTCGACGCCGCCGAGGTCCCGCGCTTCCGCGTCCCGGTCCACGACCTCACCGCACACGACTACGACCCGGCGCTGCTCAGCGAGGTCCGGGAACGGCTCTCCCACCAGCTGTACGACCCGGAGCGCTGCCCGCTGTTCAGCTTCGAGGTGAGCCGCTTCCGCGACCGCAGCGTGCTGCACATCAGCTGGGACCTGATCATCCTCGACGTGCAGAGCAGGCTCGCCGTCCTGCGCCGCCTCGACGACATCTACCGCGGCACCGACCGGCGGCCGGAACTGCCCCGGGCGAGTTTCAAGGACTACCAGGACTACACCGGCCTGCTGAAGAACTCCGCCTGGTACGAGGCGGACCGCGCCTACTGGCAACGCAAGCTGCCCGGCCTCCCGCTGCGCTGCACCCTGCCGTTCCGCCAGTCGCCCGACACCGTCGACCACCCGCGCTTCGGCGAGCACACCCGCCATGTCGCGCCCGAGGTGTGGGAGCGGTTCAAGGAGCAGGCGCGCCGGCACGGGGTGTCCACGTCCTCGGCCCTGCTGAGCCTCTTCGGCAGCGTGATCTCGTACTTCTCCGGTGCCGCGGAATTCCCGCTCACCCTCACCCTGTTCAACCGCTACCCCGTCCTGGACGGCACCGAGTCCCTGCTCGGCAACTTCACCTCCACCGTGCTCTTCCACTTCGCGGACCGGGGCGCCGACATCGAGGAACTCACCCGGCGCACCCACGACGTGCTGTGGGAGGACATCAGCCACGCGCTCTACTCCGGCGTGGAGGTCCAGCGCGACCTGAGCAAGCTGCACGGCCTGGACACCACCAAGGCCGTCTCCCCGATCGTCTTCACCGGCGTCGTCGGCAACGAGACCCGGGACTTCGAACGCGGCGCGTACCTGGACGACAGCGAGCTGGTCGAGGGCCGTCACTGGAGCGCACAGACCTCCCAGGCCTGGATCGACCTCCAGGCCATCGAGGTCGCGGGCGGCTTCATGAGCAAATGGCTCTACGTCGAGCAGCTCTTCGACGAGGCCACCATCGACCACCTCAACGCCCTGTACTGCCTGCTCATCGAGCGTCTGGCGGACGGTGACTGGGCGGCCGGCCTGCCCCGCGACGCCTATCTTCCGGACGCCGACCGGGCCCTCATCGAGGCCGCCAACGCAGCCGGCGCCGCACCGGACGAGCGCACCCTCTTCGGCCTGTACGAGGACCGGTACCGCACCGCGGGCCGGCCCGAGGCGCCCGCCGTCATCGACACCGGCACCGGCCTCACCCACACCTACGGCGAGCTGACCGAGCACACCCACACCCTCGCCGCGCGGCTCCTCGCCGAACTCGGCCGGACCTCCGGCGAGCGACTGGTCGGCGTGCTCGCGGAGAAGGGCTACGGCCAGGTGCTGGCCACCACAGCGGTGATGAAGGCCGGGCTCGGCTACCTGCCGCTGCACGTCGACTGGCCGGCCGGCCGGATCACGGAGATCCTCGACCAAGCCGCGGTGCGCACGCTGCTGGTCTCCCGCGCGCAGCACGAACGGGCCGACGTACGCGCCCTGGACGCCCGCTTGCTGGTCATCGAGGACCTGCTCGACCAGGGACCGGACCCGGCGGCCACCCTGCCGGAGGTGCACCCCGACGACGTCGCCTACGTCATCTTCACCTCCGGATCCACCGGCCGCCCCAAGGGCGTGACGATCAGCCACCGCGGAGCCGTCAACACCGTCCTGGCCGTCAACGACCGCTTCGGCATCACCGCCGAGGACCGCGTCCTGGCACTGTCCGAGCTGAGCTTCGACCTGTCGGTCTGGGACCTCTTCGGCACCCTCGCGGCCGGCGGCACCATCGTCTTCCCCGCCCAGGAGGAGACCAAGAACCCCGCGCACTGGGCCGAGTTGGTGGCCCGGCACCGGGTCTCGGTGTGGAACAGCGTGCCGCAGCTCGCCGGACTCCTCGTCGACGAAGGCGGCCGACTGGACACCCTGCGCGCCTTCCTGCTCAGCGGCGACTGGATCCCCACCGGCCTGCCGGACCGCATCCGCGCGCTGGCCCCCGAGGCGGTCGTGATGAGCCTGGGCGGCGCCACCGAGGGCAGCATCTGGTCCATCTGGTACGGCATCGACGAGGTCGACCCGTCCTGGAGCAGCATCCCCTACGGCGTGGCCATGCCCAACCAGCGCATGTACGTCCTCAACGACCAGGGCGAACACTGCCCGGTCGGCGTCATCGGCGAGATCCACATCGGCGGCGCGGGCGTCGCCCTCGGATACTGGCGGGACGAGGAACTCACCGCCCAGCGGTACGTCGAACACCCCACCCTGGGCCGGCTCTACCGCACCGGCGACCTCGGACGCTGGTCCCGCGCGGGCCACATGGAATTCATCGGCCGCAACGACTTCCAGGTCAAGCTCAACGGCTACCGGGTGGAACTCGGCGAGATCGAGAGCGTCCTCACCCAGGACCCGCGGATCTCGCAGAGCGTCGTCCTGGTCAAGGAGGACGACACCGGCGCCGGCCGCCCGCGCCAGACCCTCGTCGGCTACTACGTCGCCGAGACCGCCCTCGACCCCGCCCGACTGCGCGAACGGCTCTCCGCGAGCCTGCCGGAGTACATGGTCCCGGACGTGCTGCTGCACCTGTCCGAGCTGCCGCTGAGCCCCAACGGCAAGCTGGACCGCGGCGCGCTGCCCGCACCCGAGGCAGCGGCCGCAGCCGACCACGTACCACCGCGCACCGACCGCGAACGGGAGCTGCGGGACGCCTGGGCCGAGGTGCTGGGCATCCCGGCCGAGCGGCTCGGCATCACCGACGACCTGATGCGGCTCGGCATGGACAGCATCATCGCCATCCGCCTGGTCAGCCGCCTGCGCAAGCAGTTCGGCATCCAGGCCCAGGTGCGCGACCTGTTCACCCACCGCACCGTGGAACGGTTCCACGACCGGGTCGTGGCCACCGCCGGCGCGCCCGCCGGACCGGCCGTACGGGCCGAACAGGGCGTGCTCGACGGGGAGGTACCGCTGCTGCCCGTCCAGTCGTGGTTCTTCGCCCAGGACCTGGCCCGGCCGGGGCACTGGAACCAGTCCTTCCTGATCCGCACCCCGGAACTGGACCTGCCGCGTCTGGAGGCCTGCCTGCGGTCCCTGGTCGACCACCACGACGCCTTCCGGCTGCGCCACGACACGACCGGCACCGACGGACCGCGGCAGCACTACGACCCCATCGCCCCGTTCCCGGCCGTGCACGTGCTCGACGTGCGCGAACTGCCGGGCGGCGAGGGCACACCGGAATTCGACGAGGCGCTGCACCGCACGCTGACCGACTGGCAGGCCGGCTTCGACCCGGCGGCCGGACCGGCGTACGGCTTCGGCTACCTGCACGGCTACGCCGACGGCAGCAGCCGGGTCTTCCTCGCCCTGCACCACCTGCTCGTCGACACCGTCAGCTGGCGGGTCCTCGCCGAGGACCTCCGCACCCTGTACGAGGGCGGAGAACTCGGCCCCAAGGGCACCAGCTACCGCCAGTGGGCCGAGGCCGTGACCGCACACGCCGAGCGGAACACCGACGAGCGGACCCACTGGGAGGAGGTGCTCGCCGATCTCGGCGACCAGCCCGTCCTCCAGGACACCGGCGTCCCGGTCGAAACCGGGCTCACGCTCGACGAGGAGCGCACCGCACAGCTGCTCGACGACTGTCAGCGCACGTACCGCACCCGCGTGGACGAGTTCCTGCTCGCCGCCTTCGCCCAGGCGCTGTCCGACCTGACCGGCCGGACCGTCAGCCACCTGATGGTCGAGGGGCACGGCCGCGAGGAACTGGACGAGGCGATGGACATCAGCCGCACGCTCGGCTGGTTCACCACCCTCTACCCGGTGCGGCTGACCACGACCGACGAACCGGCCGCCGCCCTGACCTCGGTCAAGGAGAGCCTCCGGGCGGTACCCGGGAAGGGCCTCGGCTACGGTCCGCTGCTCGGCTACCACCGGGCACTGCCCCGCGCCTGCTTCAACTACCTCGGCCGGCTCGACACCGCCGGCGACAGCCTCTGGGAGCCCAACGGCGAACCGGCCGGTGCCTGGTCGCACCCGGACAACCTGCTGCCGTACACGATCAGTGCCGTCGGCATGGTCAGCGACGGACGGCTGCGGTTCACCCTCCACTCCCGGCTGCCGCACGAGGACGCCCAGCGGCTGGCCCGGGCGTTCGCCCAGCGACTGGACGACCTGGTCGAGGCGACGGCGCACAGCCCGCGCAGCTACCTGACGCCCAGTGACATCGACGGGCTGCTGCCGCAGGAGCACCTGGACCGGCTGCAGGAACACGGCGAGATCGACGGCGTCTTCGCCGCCACCGGCCTCCAGCAGGGCTTCATCCACCACGCCCTCACCCAGGGCGACGTCGACGACGCCTACCGCGTCCAGGCGGTCTGGGACTACGCGGCGGAGATCGACCCCGCCCTCTACCGCGCGGCCTGGACCCGCACGCAGCAGGCGTTCAGCGCGCTGCGGCTGCGCTTCGACTGGCGCCACGACATGGTCCAGGTCGTCGACCGGGAATCCCGGCTGACCTGGGAGTACGTCGACCTCAGCGACCACGAGGACCCCGACGCGGCGTTCGCCGCACTGCTCGCGCGCGACCGCGGCACCCCCTACGACCTGGGCGTCAGCGGACTCTTCCGGGTCCACCTCGTCAAGCGGGCCGCCGAGCACTTCACCTGCGTCCTCAACACCCACCACGCCATCCTCGACGGCTGGAGCAGCCCCCTGCTGCTGCAGGCGCTGCACACCTGCTACCTCGCGCTGCGCGCCGGTGAGCCGGCCGTCCTCCCGGCGGAGAACTACGCCGAGATCCAGCGCCATCTGCACCGGCACGCCGCCGACCACCAGGCGTTCTGGCGGCACTATGTGGCCGGCCTGGAGAACGGCTGCGACCTCGGCGGACTGCTGAACACCGGCTCCCGCCACGTCGACCTCGGCACGTACAAACACCTGCTCCGCCAGGAGCAGCGGACCCTGCCGCTGCGCCCGGAACTGCTCTCGGCACTGCGGTCCGTGGCCCAGCAGCACGGGGTCACCACCAATGCCGTGCTGCAGTACGCCTGGCACAAGGTGCTGAGCGTCTACGGCCACTGCGACACCACCGTCGTGGGCACCGTCCTCGCCGGCCGCGACCTCCCGGTCGAGGGCATCGACACCTCGGTCGGCCTCTACCTCTCCACCGTGCCGCTGATCGCCCGCCACGACACCGGCGCCGACAGCCTGATCGAGGAGGTCCAGCGGCTGCAGGAGGACATCCACGAGATCGGCCGGCGGCCCGTCGTGGACCTCGCGGCCCTCCAGTCGGGCGGCCGCCGGCTCTTCGACAGCCTCTTCATCTACGAGAACTACCCGGCGGTCAGCGAGACCGAGCACGAGCGGCTGCTGCGCCCCCGGTTCGTCTCCCGGCACCAGAAGCGCGACTACCCGCTGGTCGTCTCCGTGACCGAACAGGACGACGAGGTCGTGCTCACCCTCGACCACGCCGGTGAACTCTTCGCGCCCGGAACCGCCGAACGGCTGCTGGCCGGCGTCGAGTCGGTGCTCAAGCGCTTCACGGACGCCCCGGACAGCTCCCCGGCGGACCTCGCACCGGCCGGCGACGCCGACCTGGAACGCCAGCGGCAGTGGAACGACACCGGCACGGCGGAGCCCGCCGAGCCCGTCATCCACCGCGCCTTCGAGGCCCAGGCCGCCCGTACGCCCGACGCCCCGGCCCTCCACCACGACGGCCGCACGCTCAGCTACGCGCAGCTCAACGCGGCCGCCAACCGGCTGGCCAGGGTGGCCCGCCGACAGGTGGCGACCGCACCGGAGGAGCCCGTGCTGCTCCTGCTCGACCGCGGCGCCGACACCGTCGTCGGCCTGCTCGCGACGCTGAAGATGGGCGCGGCCTACGTACCGCTGGACCCCGGCTACCCGGACGAGCGCACCACCCGCATCGTCGAGAGCTGCGGCGCCAGGCTGCTGCTCACCCACTCCCGGCACCGGGAACGGGTCCGGGCGCGCTGGCCCCACCTGACCGTGCTCGCCCTGGACGACCCGCAGACCCTCGCCGACCGCGCCGCGGAAGGCGCCGGCAACCTGGACCTGCCGGTCGCCGCGGACGCCCTGGCGTATGTGCTCTTCACCTCCGGCACCACCGGGCAGCCCAAGGGCGTGATGGTCGAACACCACGCGTACACCGCGACGATGGCGGCCATGCGGGACCGGCACTTCCCCGGCGCCGGCCCGCTGCACACCTTCAGCATGACCAACTACGTCTTCGACATCTTCGGCCTCGAATACGGGCTGACGCTGCTCGGCGGCGGCAGCATGGCGGTCGGTGACCATCTCTTCGCGGAACTGGACTGCTCGGCGTACGACTTCGTGCAGCTGACGCCCAGCCTGCTGGAGATGAAGCTGGACGCGCTGCGCGGCCTCGACCGGACCCGGCTGCTCGTCGGCGGCGAGAAGCTCGAACGGCACCTGCTGCACGCCGCGTTGGCGCGCTGCCCCCGGGTGGTGAACGTCTACGGCCCGACCGAGACCACCATCTGGTCCACCTCCCGCGAGTACCTCGCCGAGGCCGAGGACCGCCCGGAGGTGACCATCGGCCGCGCCCTGCCGAACGAGCGGGCACACGTCCTGGACACCCGGCTGCGGCCGCTGCCGGTGGGCGCGACGGGTGAGCTGTACCTGAGCGGCGACGGGCTCGCCCGCGGCTACTTCCGCGACCCCGAACTGACCGCGGCGCGCTTCGTCGAGAGCCCGCTGCACGGCCGGCTGTACCGCACCGGTGACCTGGCCCGCTGGCTGGACGACGGCGAGCTGGAGTTCGTCGGCCGCATCGACACCCAGGTCAAACTGCGCGGCCACCGCATCGAGCTGGGAGAGGTGGAGAGCGCGCTCGCAGCCTTCCCCGGAGTGCGGCAGAGCGCGGCGATCGTCGGGACCCTGGACGGCGGCCCGGACACCTCGGCCGGCGACCGGAGCCTGATCGGCTACTACGTCGCGGACACCGCCCTCGACGAACCGGCGCTCCGGGCCCACCTGGCCGGGCTGCTCCCGGAGCACATGCGGCCCGCCGCGCTGGTGCACCTGACCGCCCTGCCGCTGTCCTTCAGCGGCAAGCTGGACGTCAAGGCGCTGCCGCGGCCCGCCCGCCGCGACGCCGGCCGGCCGGTCGCCCCGAAGGGGGAGACCGAGCGGCTGCTCGCCCGGCTCTGGTGCGAGGTGCTCGGCGTGGACGGGATCGGCGTCCACGAGCGGTTCTTCGAGGCCGGCGGCAACTCCATCCTGCTCACCAAGCTGCACGCCCGGCTGCCGGAGGACATCCGGCGGACGCTGAGCCTCACCGACATGTTCGCGTACCCGACCATCGCCGCGCTCGCCGCGCACCTCGACGGGCCGCGCGACGGCGAGGCCCGGCCGGACCGCGCACCGGCCACGCGCGGCACCGCGGAGCCCGGCGGGCAGGACATCGCCGTCATCGGCATGGCCGGCCGGTTCCCGGACGCCGACACCCTGGAGGAGTACTGGCGCAACCTGACGGCCGGTCATGAATCGGTCGTCCGCTACAGCCGGGAAGAGCTGCTGGCCGCCGGCGTACCGGAGGCCGAGCTCGACCAGCCCGGATACGTCCGGGCACAGAGCCGGCTGCGGGACATCGCCTCCTTCGACGCGGAGTTCTTCGGCTACTCCCGCCGAGAGGCCGAGACCATGGACCCGCAGCACCGGGTCTTCCTGGAGTGCGCCTGGCACGCCCTGGAGGACGCGCACTGCGACCCGTACACCTACGAGGGCGACATCGGCCTCTACGCGGGCGCGGGCCAGAACGACTACGCCCTTGACCACGTCCTGCCGGGCCTGGAGGGCGCCGACCTGGCCACCCGCTACCAGGCGATGATCAACAACCAGGCGAACTTCCTGTGCACCAAGGTCGCCTACAAGCTCAACCTGACCGGGCCCGCGGTGACCGTGCAGACCGCCTGCTCGACCTCGCTGGTCGCCGTCCACCAGGCGTGCACCGCGCTGCTGGCCGGGGACTGCGACATCGCCATGGCCGGCGGCGTCTCGATCGGCAAACTGGGCACCGAGGGCTACGTCCACCAGGACGGCATGGTGTTCTCCCCGGACGGTTCCTGCCGCGCCTTCGACGAGGCCGCACAGGGCACCGTCGAGGGGCAGGGCGTCGGCATCGTCGTCCTGAAGCGCCTCGACCGGGCGATCGCCGACAACGACCCGATCCGCGCCGTCATCAAGGCCACGGCCATCAACAACGACGGCCGGCAGAAGATCGGCTACACCGCGCCCAGCCGGCAGCGGCAGGCCGCGGTGATCCGCACTGCCCACCGGAAGGCCGGCATCGATCCGTCGACCATCGGCTACCTCGAGGCCCACGGCACCGGCACCGCCCTCGGCGACCCCATCGAGGTCGCCGCGCTGCACGAGGCGTTCGCCGAGGCCGACGTGCCCGCGCAGCGGATCGCGCTGGGTTCGGTGAAGACCAACATCGGCCACCTCGACGTCGCCTCCGGCATCGCCGGGCTGATCAAGGCCGTGCTGTGCCTGGAACACCGCACCCTGGTCCCCACGCTGCACCACACCACCCCCAACCCCCGCCTGGAGCTGGAGAAGGGCCCCTTCTACGTCCACACCGCCTGTACGCCGTGGACCAGCGAGCACCCCGTGCTGCGGGCCGGCGTCAGCTCCTTCGGGATCGGCGGCACCAACGCCCATGTGGTCCTGGAAGAGGCACCGGCTGCCGCGGCGGCCACCGAGCCGCCCGCCCGCTCGCAGCAGCTGCTGATGCTGTCGGCGCACTCCCCGGACGCACTGGCGCAGCGGTCCCGGGACCTGGCGGACCACCTGACCGCCCACCCCGACGTCCCGCTCGACCGGCTCGCGTACACCCTGCACACCGCCCGGCA
Organism: Streptomyces sp. NPDC107765; assembly: GCF_055657085.1. Taxonomy (NCBI): domain Bacteria; kingdom Bacillati; phylum Actinomycetota; class Actinomycetes; order Kitasatosporales; family Streptomycetaceae; genus Streptomyces; species Streptomyces sp. NPDC107765. The sequence continues at coordinate 55,435 of NZ_JBVKBL010000020.1, forward strand.
CCGCTTCCGGCACCACCGGGTCGTCGTCGGCGACAGCCGGACCGACCTGGCCGGCAAGCTCGCCACGGAGGAGCGCGAGCCGATCACCTGGCAGGAGGGGCGCCCGGCGGTGTTCCTCTTCCCCGGCCAGGGGTCCCAGTACCAGGAGATGGGACGGGCGCTCTACGACAGCGAACCGGGCTTCCGGGCCGAGGTGGACCGCTGCCTGGAGATCCTCCGGCCGCGCCTCCCCGAAGGCGTCGACGAGGCCGATCTGCTGGGCCGCACCGCGCGCGTGGGGGACACCCGCTACACCCATCCCGCGCTGTTCATCGTGGAATACGCGCTGGCCCGCTGGTTCACCGGCCTCGGCGTCCGGCCGGCCGCGATGATCGGGCACAGCCTGGGCGAGTACGTCGCGGCCTGCCTGGCCGGGGTGTTCTCGCTGGAGGACGCGCTGACCCTGATCCTGGAGCGCGGCCGCCTGCTCGCCGGCACCGGGCCCGGGGCGATGCTCGCGGTCCCGTTGCCCGCCGAGCGGATCCGGCCCGTGGCGCACCGGCACGGCCTTGACCTCGCCACGGTCAACGACGCCATGAGCTGTGTGGTCTCCGGCCCGCCCGAGGGCATCGAGGCGCTGACCGCCGAGCTGGCCGCCGACGGGGTCACCGGCCGCCGGGTCGCGGTGTCGCACGCCTTCCACTCCCGGCTGCTCGACCCCGTACTGGACGAGTTCGCCGCCGTGCTGGCACGCACCGAACTCCGCACGCCCACCGTCCCGTTCCTGTCCAACCTGACCGGTGACTGGGCCGACCCCGACCGGGTGACCCGCCCCGAGTACTGGACGGCGCAGCTGCGCGGCACGGTGGAGTTCCACCGCGGGCTCACCACCCTGTACGGGGACGCGCGTACCCGGGGCGCCGTCCTGCTGGAGCTGGGCCCCGGCGGGATCCTGACCCGGTCGGCGCGCGGCCACGAGGCGCGCACCGACCACCTGGTGGTCCCGGCCATGCCACGGGCCGCCCGGGCCGCCGAGGAACCGGCCACCGCGCTGACGGCCCTGGGCACGGCCTGGGCCGCGGGCGTCGACATCGACGCGGCAGCGTTCCATGGCCTGACCGACCGCGACCGGGTGCGGCTGCCGGGCTACGCCTTCCAGCGGCACGAGCACTGGATCGACCGCACCGGCAGGGCCGCTGTCACCCCGACGCGGGCCACCCCGGCCGAGGCGCCGCCGGCGGCGGAAGAACCGTCCGTCGTGGTCGCGGAGGACGAGGTGAGCACCGTCGTCGCGGAGGCCTGGCGCGCCGTCCTGGGCGTCCGGGACGTCCGGCCCGACGACGACTTCTTCGCCCGCGGCGGGGACTCGCTGGCCGCCGTGCAGCTCGTCGCCCGTATCCGCCAACGCACCGGCATCCGCCTGGAGTTCATGGCCCTCGAACGGCACACCCCCGAGGCCGTCGCGGAGCACCTGGCGGCACACCTGGCGAACCGGTACGCCCCCGCGGCCGCCCCGTCGGTCGTCGTCGTCAAGAAGGGCGAGCCGCAGTCCCGGCCGCCTCTGGTGCTGGTCCACCCGATCGGCGGCGACGTGTACTTCTACCGGGAGCTGGCCGGCTGCCTGCCGGACGACCAGCCGGTGTACGCACTCCGCTCGCCCATGCTGGACGGCACCGCGGAGCTCACCACCATCGAGGAGATGGCCGAGCACTATCTGGAGCAGCTCAGGGAGTTCGGGCTCACGGCCCCGTTCCGGCTCGGCGGCTCCTCGTTCGGCGGCATCGTCGCGTACGAAATGGCCCAGCTGCTCGACGCGCGCGACGGGTACCGGCCCGAGGTGGTGCTGATCGACAGCCCCGCCCAGGGCAACCTGCCCGCCGAGATGTCCGGCGAGGACATCCTCGCCTACCTGTTCCGCTACGGCCTGGCGCGACTGGACTTCCCGATGGCCGAGCTCGAAGCGCTGCCCACCCTCGACGAGAAGATCGCCTACGTCGCCGACAGAGCCCGCGGCACCGAATTCGAGGACATGCTCTCGGCCGAGTTCCTGCCCCGCTACCTGCGCACCTGGCAGCGGCACGGCCGGGCCATGCACGCCTACGTCCCGCGCCCCTACGCCGGCGACCTCGTGTACTTCGCGCACCAGGAGGAGATCCCGGAGTTCCCCGAGGGCCAGGCGCGGCACTGGCGGCGGCTGGCCGCCGGCGGCTGGACCGAGGTCCCGGTGCCCGGAAACCACCTCAGCATGAACGGGCTGCCGCACATCGCGACGGTCGGCGCCCACCTCGCAACGACCCAGGGAGAAGACGGTGAGTGAGCAGACGAACGGGGCACTGTGCGCCGTCCCCGGCGGCCGGATCCGCTACGAGATCCTCAACCCCGACGCACCCGGCACGCCGGTCGTGACCGTCCACGGCGGCCCCGGCACCCCGCACGACTACCTGCGCCCGCTGGCCGACCTGCTGCCGGGCCACCCCGTGGTCGTCTACGACCAGCTGGGCTGCGGCCGCTCCGAGCGGCCGGCCGACCCGTCGCTGTGGCGGCTGGACCGCTTCGTCGACGAACTGGCCGCCCTCCTGGCGGAGTTGGACCTGCCGCGGTTCCATCTTCTCGGCCACTCCTTCGGCACGATGATCGCCGGGGAGTACGCCCTGCGGGGCGGTCCGCACCGCCCCGAGTGGCTCGTGCTGGTCTCCCCGGTGCTCAGCGTCCGCAAGTACGAGGACGACATGCGGCAGCTGCTTTTCCGGCTGCCGCCGGACACCGCCCAGGCACTCACCGACGCCCTGCGCACGGGCCGGTACGACACACCGGAATACGTCGATGCCGCGATGGTCTTCGCCGAGCGGCACATGTGCCGCACCGAATGGCCGGACACCCTGCTGGACGCCACCATGGACACCGCCGCGGCGGTACGCGACACCATGTGGGGCCGGACCGAGTTCCAGATCACCGGCAATCTGCGGTCCTACAGCTGCACCGACCGGCTGGGCGGCCTGTCGGCCGACACGCTCATCATCTGCGGCGAGCACGACTTCGTACCGCCGCGGGCCGGCCAGGCGTACGCCCGGGCGATACCGGGCGCGGACACCGCGGTCATCGCGGGCGCTTCGCACATGCCCCATCTGGAGGCCCCCGAGCTGTTCGCCAAGGAACTGCTGGCCCGCATCGACGCAGGTCATAAATGAGTTGCACCCTCCGACCACGCCCATACGATGGGCGTGACGACAGCCTTGACGCAGAAGGGGACACGTTGCAGCCGGCATTACGTGCCGCAGGTGGTGAACGGGCGAGCCGACGGCCTCTCAACGCCCACGCCACCTGGTGGCCTTTGGTCCGAAGACCATAGCCGCACCGCAGAGCCTGCCGACCCCGGCACGGCTCTGCTCAGCGTGCCCGCAATCCTTCTTCCCATCAGGTCCGTCCTTCATGAGGCCATGAAACAACACAGATATCTGCCTGCCCTTTTGGTCGTGACGCTCATCGGCACGATCATGGAACTCGACATGTCCGTGCCCAGCTTCCCGGACATCGCCCACAGCCTCACAGCGTCCGAGTCCTCGGTACAGCTGACGATCACCTACAACTTCTTCGGCTACTGCCTCGGCGCCCTGGTCTACGGCCCGCTCTCGGACCGGTTCGGCCGGCGCAAGGTCATGCTGATCGGCAACACGATCATGCTGGCCGGCGCGCTGGGCTGCGCCATTGCGCCGAACATCGAGTTCCTGCTCGGCTCCCGGCTCGTCCAGGGTGTCGGCGCCAGCACCTCCGTGGTCCTGGTCTTCGTCATCATCGGCGACGTCTACCAAGGCACCGAACTGTTCAAGATGTTCGGGCTCACCAACGCCGCGATGTCCACCTTCATGACGGCGGCGCCCGCGCTCGGCGGACTCATCAACCGCACGATCGGCTGGCGCGGCAACTACGCCACCGTCTGCGGCATCACCCTGGTCTCCCTGCTGCTGATGGCATGCTTCCTGCCCGAGACCAAGGGCGAACGCACCAAGGTGACCGTCCGTCAGGTCGGGGCGGACTACCGCAAGCTGCTGTCCAGCAAGGAGTTCCTCGCGGCCTCGGTCGTCCCCAGTCTGCTGTTCGCCGCCTACATGGTGTTCATCGCGTCCAGCTCGTTCCTCTACACCGACACCTACGGGCTGTCCACGATCGGCTTCGCCGGCCATCTGCTGATCATCGTGGCCTCGTTCGCGGTGACCAGCCTGTTCGCCTCGAAGCTCATCGGGGTGCTGGGCGGCCCGGAGCGCACGGTGGTCTACAGCATCGCCGCCACCGTCCTCGGCATCGCCCTGTTCCTGGTGTTCGGCCAGGGCGCATGGGCGACCACCGGCCCCATCGCCGTCTTCTGCGTCGGCTTCGCCGCGGTCTACCCGGTCATCTTTGGACGCTCCCTGGCGGTCTTCCCGGAGCTCCAGGGCGCCGCGTCCTCGCTGAACATGAGCGGACGAGCGCTGCTGGTGACGCTGCTCACCGGCGTCGCCAGCAGCCTGTTCACCGGTGACTCCATCGTGACCGCCGGGGTGATGGCCGTCGCCGTGCTCATCGCCGCGCCCCTGGCCTTCGTCAAACCGAAGCAGAGCGCGGCGGACCAGGTGGAAGCCGAGCCGGTGCCCGAGGCCGGCTGACCACCACCGTCCACCGACGGGAAGTTCGGCTTCCCACCCTTCCTTCTCTCCCCCCTTCGTCCGCACGGCGGCGCCCACCGGCAGCCGCCGTGCGGATGCACCCGCACCAGGGGCGCGGGGCCGCACCGCGATACCCCGCGCCCGGAAAGAGGCCCGTCATGAACGCCAAAGGCCAGGAAACCCCCGAAACCGTACGGACGCTGTCCAGCCTGACCGGCGAGTACACCGTCCGCTGGGAGTCCCGCTCCTCCGTCCGTACCCGCCCGCGCAAGACCATCGACTTCGAGGAGGAGGGCTACTTCTTCCCCGAGGACAAGCAGCCGCTGCTGCTGGCCGACGAGGTCGCCTCGCTCGGCGCGAAGGCCAAGAACGACATCCTCGTGCAGTCCTTCTACAAGTACCTGCACGACATCGTGAACCTGGAAATCAAGGAAATCGTCTCGGCCTGCTCGAAAATCCTCTACGCGGACCTTCCGGTGGAGTTCTCCGAGGAGACCAAGCTCAACACCTACTCGGTGATCATCGACGAGTACTACCACGTCTACATCGCCCAGGACATGATCCTGCAACTGCAGGAGCACTACCCGGACCTCAAGCCGCTCGACTACCCGATATCCGACTCGCGGCGCGCGGTCATCGAGACCAAGAAGCAGCTCGACCCGAAGTACCACGACATCTTCGAAATCCTCGCCAACTGCTGTTTCGAGACCACGCTCGTCCGCGAACTCGTGGAGTTCTTCAACAGCCCCGGCGTCCATCCGTCGATCAAGTACTACGTCAACGACCACATGAACGACGAGTCCCGGCACTACGCGTTCTTCTACGACCTGATGACCTACCTGTGGGCCGAGATACCCGAGGACTACCGGCAGGCCATCGGTATCCACCTCGCCGACTTCACGCTCCTGTACCTCTCCGTCGAATCGGAGAAGCTCTTCAACATCGAATTGCTCGGCTCCTTCATCGAGGACCGCGAGCAGGCCCGCACATCCGTGGAAGCGCTCTACGCCGGATTCGAGATCACCCCGGACGTGCCGATCGTCAAGAACGTCCTGCGTGCGTTCCGCAACGCGGGAATGCTCGACCACCCCTCCGTCCGCGCCGGTTTCACCCGGATCGGCTGGAACGTCTGACCCGCACCGCCCACCCTGCACCCGTACCGGAAACCGTCCGGGACCGACGAGGAACACCATGAATTCCACGATTTCGCACCACACCACCACCAAGGTCGACGACGACCGGCGCACCAAGGAAATCGCCGCGGAAATCGAGCAACGCCTCCGGCAGGCCGACAGACTCGTACTGCCGCTGGACGAAACCCTCGAACTCCTCGCACAGCTGACGCAGTTCGAGCTCGGCCGCTTCCTGCTGCACAACCGCGGCCTCAACGGCTACTGGACCTCCTACATCTTCCGCAACGAGCCCACCGGCCCGACCACGCCGCTGGAGCACTGGCTGCTCAACAACTCCCTGCTGTGCCAGGCTCGCGAGCGCTACCACCGCTTCAAGGAGGAGATCGCCGCCCGCATCACCGACGGCGCCGCTCTCGCGTCCATCCCGTGCGGCGTCATGGACGACCTCCTCCAGCAGGACTACGACGGCGTCACCGGCTTCCGCCTCGTCGGGATCGACCTCGACGAGGAATCCATCGGCTACGCCCGCAAGAACGCCGCCGAACGCGGCCTCGCCGAGCACACCACCTTCCACGTACGCGACGCCTGGAACCTCGGCGTGGGCGGCGAGTTCGACCTCATCGTCAGCAACGGCCTCAACATGTACGAGTCGGACCCGCAGCGGCTCACCGACCTCTACCGCAGCTTCCACCAGGCGCTCCGCCCCGGCGGCCGGCTGCTGCTGAGCTTCCTCACCCCGCCGCCCCCGCCCCCGTGGGAGGCCCCCGAGCAGGCCGCGGCCTGGCAGAAGTACCAGATCGCCGAGGCCGACCTGCGCCGCGAACTGTCCATCATGGGCGACATCATCCAGGCCACCTACCTGAACTTCTCCAGCGAGGAGGAGGTACGCGGCCAGCTGGCGGCCGCCGGCCTGAGCGTGGCGGACATCCGCTACAGCCCGCAGGGCGTACTGCCCATCGTCACCGCGGTCAAGTGACGCCCGCGCTCACCTGACCCCCGCCCCGACGGGCCGCGGCGGCCGGAGCGACGACTCGCACCGGCCGCCGCGCGCCCACCCTCGCACCACCCGAACTACGGCCCTGGAGCCCCACTTCTCATGATCACCGCCACCGGTCTCGAACTGCGCGCCGGCGCTCGCGTCCTCATCGAGTCGGCGTCCTTCCGCGTTGCCCGCGGCGACCGCATCGGCCTGGTCGGCCGCAACGGCGCAGGCAAGACCACCCTCACCAAGGTCCTCGCGGGGGAGGGCCTGCCCGCCGACGGCACCGTCACCCGCACCGGCGACATCGGCTACCTGCCGCAGGACCCGCGCACCGGCGACCTCGACGTGCTGGCGCTCGACCGGGTGCTCTCCGCCCGTGGCCTGGACACCGTGCTCCGGTCGATCCGCGAGTGCCAGGAGCGGATCGCCACCGGCCGGGGCGCCGCCCGGGAGAAGGCGCTGAAGAGGTACGAGCGGCTGGAGACCGAGTTCCTGGCCAAGGGCGGATACGCCACCGAGGCGGAGGCCGCCACCATCGCCGCCAGCCTGGGCCTGCCCGACCGCGTCCTCGAACAGCCCCTGCACACCCTCTCCGGCGGCCAGCGCCGCCGCGTCGAACTCGCCCGCATCCTCTTCTCCGACGCCGACATCCTGCTGCTGGACGAGCCCACCAACCACCTCGACGCGGACTCCATCCTCTGGCTGCGCGACTTCCTCAAGACCTACCAGGGCGGGTTCGTCGTCATCTCGCACGACATCGACCTCGTCGAGACCGTCGTCAACAAGGTCTTCCACCTGGACGCCAACCGCACCACCATCGACGTCTACAACATGGGCTGGAAGCAGTACCAGGCCCAGCGGGCCGCCGACGAGCGCCGCCGCAAGCGCGAGCGCGCCAACGCCGAGAAGAAGGCCTCGGCCCTCAGCTACCAGGCCAACCGGCTGCGCGCCGGCACCAAGGCGGTCGCCGCACAGAACATGGCCCGCCGCGCCGAGAAGCTCCTGCAGGACCTGGAACCCGAGCGGCACGCCGACAAGGTGGCCAAACTCCGCTTCCCCGAGCCCGCACCGTGCGGCCGGACCCCGCTCACCGCCGAGGGCCTGTCCAAGTCGTACGGCTCCCTGGAGATCTTCACCGATGTCAACCTGGCCATCGACAAGGGCTCCCGGGTCGTCATCCTGGGCCTCAACGGCGCCGGCAAGACCACCCTGCTGCGCCTCCTCGCCGGCGTCGACACCCCCGACACCGGCAAGGTGATCCCCGGACACGGCCTCAAATGCGGCTACTACGCCCAGGAACACGAGACCCTCGACGGCGACCGCACCGTACTGGAGAACATGCGCACCGCCGCGCCCGGCATGGACCTGGCCGAGATCCGCAAGGTCCTCGGCTCCTTCCTGTTCTCGGGCGATGACGTGGACAAGCCCGCCCGGGTGCTGTCCGGCGGCGAGAAGACCCGGCTCGCCCTCGCCACCCTGGTCGTCTCCTCCGCCAACGTCCTGCTGCTCGACGAACCCACCAACAACCTCGACCCGGCCAGCCGCGAGGAGATCCTCGGCGCCCTGCGCACCTACACCGGCGCGGTCGTCCTGGTGACGCACGACGAGGGCGCCGTCGACGCCCTCCAACCGGAGCGGATCATCCTCCTCCCGGACGGCGTCGAGGACCTGTGGGGCGACGAGTACGCCGACCTCGTGGCCCTCGCATGACCCCCGCCGCACACGAAGGGCCCCCACTGGGCATCGACGCCCCCGCCCGGCTCGGCCGCACCGCGCTGCCCGACGGGCGCCGGCTGGCCTGGGCGGAATGGGGGCCGCCCGACGGCCGGCCGGTGCTGCTGTGCCCCGGGGGCGCCACCGGCCGCAGCCTCGGATTCGGCACGCATCTGCTCGCCGACCTGGGCGTCCGCCTGCTCTCCGTGGACCGCCCCGGCCTCGGCGCCTCCGACCCCGCGCCCGGCCGCACCCTGACCGACTGGGCCGACGATGTGGCCGCCCTCCTTGAGGCCCGTAGCATCCGCCGCCCCCACCTGGTCGGCTACTCCCAGGGCGTCCCCTTCGCACTGGCCTGCGCGGCCCACGGCCTGGCCACCGCGGTATCGGCCGTCTCGGGCAGCGCCGAACCGGCCGCCCCCGAACTGGCCGACGCCCTCGCACCGGACGTACGCGCCATGGTGGCCGCCGTGGCCCACGACCCCGAAGGCGCCGAAGCGACGGTCGCGGCGTCAGCGAGCGCCGCCTCGATGTGGGACCTGGTGACGGCCGGTTGCGCCCCCGCCGATCGCGCGGTCTTCCACCACCCGGCCTTCGCCCACGCCTTCCGCCGGGCGATCGAGGAAGGCTTCACCCAGGGCCCCGGCGGCTTCGCCCGCGACACCGTACTGACCATGTGCCGCTGGCCCTTCACGCTCACCGACATCACGGTCCCGGTCGACCTCTGGTACGGCGAGCACGACACCAGCATGTTCCACTCCCACCACCTGAGCGAACCCCTCGTCCGCGACCTCCCCCTGGCCCACCGCCACCTCGTCCGGAACGCCGGCGGGCTGCTCCTCTGGACCCACGCGGAAGACGTGCTGCGCACGCTGCTGGGGCACGACGAGGGGTGAGGCACCACGGGTTGTCTGCGCGGCGTGCCCGGGTACGCGCGCCGGCACGAAGCCACCACCGGTTGCGCTGCGGGTGGCTCTTGGCGAGCGCGACCTCGACTGTCCGCTCGGTGGGGAGAGAAACCACACGGGCTGACCGGCCTCGAAAACGACGTGGGGGATGGTCGCACCGTTGCGTCGCCAGAACCAGACGTCGACGATGTGAGCGGCCCGGTAGTCCTGGTGCCGTTGCCGCCAGGCTTCGTCGGTCATCCGCTCGTGCTGGACCTCCAGGGCGAGGAGCTGGCCGCATTGCAGATGGAGACCTTCGAAGTCCTTGTGAGAGACGCGGGACGAGGGCATCACCCTGATGACCCACGCCGGGCAACTGTCAGCCAAGCAATTGCGGAGGATCACAGACGAAGTGAGTGCCATGAAAGGTGGTGCGAGCGCCCCGTGACCGATTCGGAGAGCAGTTTCACGGATTGCCTCCCTCCAATGAACACCCGCTTGCCGAGCTCTGAGACGCTGGCGGTGCCTTACAGCGCTGCCCCGATCATGGTGAGGACCTCTGCCGTGGGGCGCACGTCGCCGAAGGAGCGGTAGATCGTGGCGAGCGTGGCGTTGTGATCCTGATCGCGGCCGGTCGCGTTGGCGTCGGCGACCATGACCACCCGATACCCGAGCGCGGACGCGTCGCGAGCCGAGGACTCACAGCACACCTGGGTGACCGTGCCGGTGACCAGGACGGTGTCGATGTGGTGTTCTTCCAGGAGGTCCGGGAGCGAGCAGCGGCCCGGGAAGAAGGCGCTCGGCACGCTCTTCTCCACGAAGATGTCGCCGGGACCGGTGGCGAGGCCCGGCCACAGCCGGCCAGGCAGCGGCCCGGTGCCGCCGGAGTTGCGGAACATCTCGGCCGCTTCGGGGCCGTGGAACTCGTCGCCGACCGGGGTGCGTTCGGTGCGTGCGGGCAGCACCCACGCGACCGTTCCGCCGGCCGCACGCAGCCGGTCGGCGAGCTGTTGGATGTTCGGGACGATGCCACGCGCGTGTGGGTTGGCGTCGACGAAGAACGGCACCATGTCGATGACGACCAGCGCAGTGCGGGCGGGCGTGAGATGGGGATAGGCGAAGCGGCGGCCGCGCCGTTGCTCCTGGCGCCGGTACTCCCGCTCTTCGATGCGCCACGCGTGTAAGCGGGTCTCGCTCTCCTGCACGGTGGGTGTCCTTGTCAGTCGGGGTCGGGGCTCAGCTTGCGGTGGTTGCCGGACCGGCCGATGTCGAGTTCCACCAGGGAGCTGAGGGTGGTGCCGCTGTTCCAGAAGCCGAGCAGGTCGACATCGATGAGGCACAGACCGTGCCGCGCGGCGAAGTCCCGGGCCGGCCGTGTGAAGACGCACGACGCCACGAACACCGGTACGTCGGCGCCGTGTTCGGCGCGGGCGGTGCCGTTGAACGTCTGGATGTCGCGGCTTCCGACCGAGCGGTGCTTGGCGAAGCGTTTGCACTGCACGACGATTTTCCTGCCGTCCGGCAGATAGCCGATCACGTCGGCCCCGAGGTCGCCCGAGCCGCCCACGCGCTCCACCTTGGTGCAGCCGTCGCGGTGGCACAGCTCGGCGACGTACTCCTCGAAGGCGCGGTCGTCCATCGCCCACACCGCCGCCAGGGAGCGCCTGGCTTGGAGCTGTGCGTCCTTGGCCAGTCGGCTCTTCTCGGCCCGGGCCTCGCGTCGTCCGGCGCGCACGAGCCCCGCGACGACGACTGCGAGTGCGACCGTGGCTAACGCCGCCAACAGCACCGTCCCCATGCGTGCTCCCCTCACCTTGTGGCTGCGCCGCCTGGTCTCTCCCCATTTCGAGGCTCGTCCATCCGCTGGATGCGCAGCGGTGGGGGCGGGAGCGGGTGCCGTGCCGTACGGCCTCGCTCATGCGGACGCCGGGGCTGGAGGGAGTCCGGCAGTCTCGATGGCCGGCAGCAGGTGTTCGATGGGACCCACGACGCCAACAACCAACCGACCAGCCTCACCAACCCGTTCGGTCAGCTGACTTTCGCCTACGACGTGGGCGGTCGGGAGACCTCCCGCCACTTCGGCAGCGGGGGAGTGGTAGCACTCCAGCAGCGGTTCGTGTCTTGAGCTGGGTGGTGTAGGTGCGGTGGCGGATGCGGGACTACCTGCGGGGACTGTAACGGCTGGCAGTTGGCCGAGTATGCCGGTCACCGGACCCCGGACCTGCTGCGGGCGGGCAGCGTTCACTCGTCGTAGTACTCGCAGTCGTCGCCCTGGACGCGCGCCCCCAGCACCCCAGCGATCTCCCGCATCTTCTTGAGAAGGAGTTCATCCGGGTGCTTCACCACGATCTGCCCCTCCCTCCAGTCCAAGCAGGCACCGTGAGTGTCCCGTTCGGGGTGGGTGACCATCTGGGCCAGCCACTCGTGCCGGTACTCCAACACTGCGTCCTGGCCCCGCGGAGAAACCCGGGCCACCTGAACCATCTCCAGTTCCGGGTCGGCAGCGACCACCGCCGCCCACTCCTGCGTCGTGATCTGCTCGCCCTCGTCCTCCCACCACGGCGTACGCCTGGTGATGTGCACGCCATAGCCCATGCCCGCACAGTAAGGGGCGCCACTGACACCACCGACGCGATCACGAAGCCACACTGGAGGGGTGCCTGCGGAGGTGTGGGGGCGGGCGGTCAGGCGTCGGGGTCGACTTCGGGGTGTGTGAACCGCACGGGCTTGCCCAGCGACCGGGCGTAGGCGATTTCGGCTCGGGTGCTGTCTCCGATGTAGTCGCCGACTACGAGCACCTCATCAGCGAGCCGGATCTTCGCCCGGTGCAGATCGTCGAGTCGAACCTTCAGCGCCTCGGCCTCGAGGGGATCGGACCAAAGTTCGTGCGGAGACTTCATGTCGCAACCCGGCTTGACGACGATCCTTCCGGCTTTGGTCTCCCGCAGGTCGGCCTCGGTCATCTCGGTCATGAAGCGGGTGGAGCCGCAGATCACGACGATACGCGGGAGGTTCATCTGCTTCTTCGCGTCGGCGAGTTGCTCCTCGGGGGTGAGCGGTTGCGGGTATGACACCGGTTCCTCCTGGTGGTGTGGTCCAAGGGGTGCCTGCGGAAACGAGAACGAGGGTGTCCAAGATCGTCCTGGCGAACGACGTGGACACCCTCGCGACAGCACTCTATGCGAGGACCGACGACATCCTGAAAGAGCTCCCGACCTGGCGCCGTGGCGCCCGCCGGTCGGCATTACGCCCCCCCTGAGCGATGCCGAACTGGTTACCCTCGCCACGATGCATGGCCATACTCGGCTTCACCTCCGAGGCCAAAGGGCTCCGCCATGCCCGTGCCCACCTGCTCCACCTCTTCCCCTACCTGCCCCAGCAGCCCGGCTACAACAAGCGGCTGCGCAAGGCCGCCGGTCTGATACGAAGCATCAACCGGATCCTGGCCACCACCTCGGTGTGGAGCGACGACGTATGGGTCGTGGACTCCACCCCGGTGGAATGCAGCCGCTCCCGCGAGACCATCAAACGCTCCGACCTGGCAGGCTGGACCGAATACGGCTACTGCGCCAGCCACAGGCGCTTCTTCTGGGGCCTGCGCCTGCACCTGGTCTGCACCCTTCAGGGCCTGCCCATCACCTTCGCCCTGACCGGGGCCAAGGTCGACGAACGCGAGACCCTCCTCGACCTCCCGGCCGCCGAATGCGAGCTCCTGCGAGAGCGCCACGGACAGACTCTCATCGGCGACAAGAACCACTTCGGCCGTGGTTTCGAACGCGAACTGTCCGAGCATGGAGCCCAGTTGCTGCGGCCGGCCCGTAAAGGTGAACGGGAACGGCCAGCCCTGTTCAAGCCGCTGCGGCAGGTCATCAAATCGATCAACGAGACCTTCAAAGGACAGCTTGACCTCGAACGGCACCGAGGGCGCACACCCGGAGGGGTCATAGCCCGCCTTGGCGGTGTCGCGTGGTCGGGGTCCGGGATGACGTTCACGGTGAACCGGATGATGCTGCGGGCGATGCCCGGCACCGCCGCCGTGGGGGAGTCCCGTGTCCAGTCCCGCAGCGCGGACAGCAGCATGCATCCCGCATGAGCCAGGGCGGCACGCCGTCACCCCGCGGCGCGCCACCCCGTACCGGCGATGAGGGCCCGAAGGTGCCAGGCATCAACAATGCGACACCAAGCCCATCCTCCCTCAGGGCGTGCAGGTCACCGTGCGCCTAAACGTCGGGCCTGCCTGCCCGAGCGCCCGCAGCCCCTGAGCCGCTCCGGCTGCAGAGCCCCAAGGACGTGGCATAGGGGGATATCCCCCGGCCAGGCCCGGAGGAAGCCACCAGTGTGGTCCACCCTCGCTCAGGCCATGATCGTTTCACCGTCCGGAAAACGAGCCCGTGCCGAGGAGTTCATCATGACCGTGCACCACCAGGCGATCGGGCGACGGAGGCTGCTGCTCGCAGCAACGGCCGGCCTCGCAGCCGTGGCCCTGCTGGCGCCGACCGCCTCCGCCGTGACCAGCGCACCTGCTGCACCCGCCCTCACGGGGGCGAAGGACCAGCAGGCCGCCGCGCTCCGCGCGCTGGAGCGCGCCGCCCACCACCTGCGCTCGACGGAACCGGGCGGCAGCACCTCCGACCTGCGGGCGCTGGACGCCATGATTGGCGACACCAAGGTGGTCGGGCTGGGCGAGGCGACCCACGGCTCGCACGAATTCTTCGCCATGAAGCAGCGCGTCTTCAGCCACCTCGTCGAGGAGAAGGGCTTCACCACCTTCGCCCTGGAGATGAGCTGGACGGCCGGTCTGCGGATCGACGAGTACGTCCAGGGCGGCCCGGGCGACGCTCGGCAGGTGGCCAAGGAGACTCTGACCGGATCGCCCTGGGAGCGCGAGGAGTTCGTCAGCCTCATCAGCTGGATGCGGCAGTACAACGACCGCCACCCCGACCGCAAGGTCCACTTCATGGGGAACGACCTCGGGGCGCCCAAGCTCGGCGACGCCGTCTTCGACCGGGTGCTCTCGTACGTCCGCGCGAACCGCCCCCAGGACGTCGCGCGCCTCGAAGAGTTGTACGCGGGCCTGCGGCCCCCGAACGACGTCTTCGCGTACCTGCGCAAGCCCGTTGCCGAACGCCGCCGGAACGCCACCACCGCCCAGCAGGCGTTCGACCTGGTCACCGCGAACAAGGGGGCCGGCGGCGACGCCTACGAATGGGCCGAGCAGCACGCCCGGAGCATCGCCCAGACCTTCGCGTTCGCCGCGCTCGACCTCTCCGACCCGGCGTCGGTCTCCGAAGCGGAGCACTTCCGTGACCGGGTCATGGCCGACAACACCGCCTGGTGGCACCGTCGCACCGGCGACAAGATGCTGCTCTCAGCGCACAACGGCCACGTGGGCTACCTGTCCAGCGACCCGGCGATGTACCCGACGACCCAGGGCGTCTTCCTGCGCAAGGCCCTCGGCCGGGACTACGCCGCCATCGGCTTCACCTTCGGCCGCGGCTCCTTCCTCACCGCGACCACTCTTGGCAGCCCCTGGAACAAGGTCACGGTCCCCGCCGCCACCCCCGACATGCAGGAGTACACCCTGGACCGGGTGCGCTACCGCGACTACTACCTCGACCTGCGCACCCTGCCCGCCGCGGGCCGCACCTGGCTGAACACCCCCCGCCCCACCTACGACGCCGGCTCGTCGTTCAAGAAGGACCCGCTGCCCACTCTCGCCATCACCCAGGCATACGACATCCTGATCCACCTCAACCAGGTCCACGCGGCCACCAGCCTCTGAGGTGCCGGGCTGATGTTGGGGTTCGGCTGGGGGCGGTGCGGTCGCCAGCAGAGTACGGGGCCCTGGTCGCGGACCGGAGGCTGACGCCGCGAAGCTCCTGGTCGGCCTCCGTCCCCCCTGCGCGTCCGTGTGGATGCGGCTCGCCCCCTGCTCGTGCGCGCGATGATCGCCAGCCGCGTGCAGCGCGACCTGGGGACAGATCGGCGGGGCCGCCGGGATGACGCACCAGTCGGCCCACGAAAATGAGCGCCGGACGAGCGGCATGGGCGGCAAGCGGGCCCCTGGGGCACAGCCGGGGTGAACCCGTGGACGCATTGCGGAACGCGGCCAGGTTGGACGAGTGGTACGCCCGCGGTCGCGAAGCAGGCGACGGCATCGTCACTGGCTCGCGCGGGGTACGCGCGGTCACCGACGGCCTGGACGCCACGGACCGACCACAGCGGGACTGGGAGGAGGACCGTCCCGAGCGTCCGGCGACCGTGACCGCGATGCGTGCCGCGCTCGCCCATTACAGCGACCACGAGTGGGCGATCGGCCGCTGCGGTACCTGGTGCAGACCCTTGCCGCCGCCGGCGAGCTCCAGCGCGAGCAGACCTACGACGGACTGCGGGCAGCCGAGGCGAAGGGCAGCAAAGGCGGGCGCCGCCCGGCCGTCCCGGCCACGACGACCGACACCGTCCGGACCTCCTACCTGGAGGGCCGTTCGATCGCCGCCCTTGCCCGCGACCACGGCGTCAGCCGCGGCGCGATCCGCACGGCCGTCGTCGACCTCCTGCCCGACCACACTGCCATTGAGGAGGTTGCCCCCCCGGAGCCGCCGGTCACCCTCGAGATGCCCGGCAAGGTCGCCGACTTCCTCCGCACCACCGAACTGGACCCCGCCGAGCGGGCCGCGCTCGACCAGGGGATGACCGTACGGCGCGGCGAGGGCTACACCCTGCGCGTCAGCGCCGTCCCCACCGTGCACCGCCAGCTCCTCGACCGCTGCCAGCCGCTCGACGGCGCCCAGGGCGTCCCGGTGGTCCCGGCCCAGCGCAAGGCCCGCCGCGAGTACGAGAACCGGGTCAGCACACTCGCGCCGCCCGGACCATGATCGTTCTCATCGATAACCGCTGTACCGATGTTCCCCGAGGCCGGACTACCGCTGAGTGGGCGGACGCTGACAGGCCGCTAAACGCCTTCCCTGCCACCCTTTCCGGCGCCCGGGTCGTCGGCCGCACCCTGCGGCGTGGTACCCGTCCCCGCTCGGCCCGGCCGCACTGCGCTGTAACGGGTCACCTCAATTCCTTCTGGGGAAGCCGCCGTTCACCTGACCAGTAGGCAATCTCACTACTACATTGGGTGATGTGTCTCACGAACCTTTGCCTCCGCCTGGCGGCCCCCCGCCGCCGAGGCGACGGCAGCGGTTACGGGCTCGCTGGGCCGACCGGCACGCCCTGCCTCAGTTCGGCTTCTGGCTGCTCAGCCGCGGCGCCGTAGTGCTGGCAGCGTGCGGGGTGCTGTACGCCCTGAACGGGTTCCTGATCGGCTGGGCGGACGCCTATGAGGTGATGCTCGGCATCACCTCGCCCGCCGAAGTCCGTCCCCAGTGGTGCGCATGGCTGCTGTCCCTGATGGGCTGGGCCGTAGTCCCCGCCATCGTCGGAGCGGCCGCCGGCTACGTCATCACCGAGCAGATCAAGGCCCATCACGCACGCGAGCTGAGCGACGTGCTCAGCGAACTACGCCTCCTGGCCGCACCCTCCAGCCCTCCGCCGGCCTCCGGAGACGGCTCATGATCACCCTGCACGACGTGTACAAGCAGGGCAGCGAGAACGTCCAGAGGGCAGTCCGGGCGTTCGGCGCCCGTCACTGCCTCAACGGCGCCGCCCCTCCGGACGCCGAAACCGACTGGGAACGGGCGGAACAGCACTTCACCCGTCTGATCGAGATCATTATGGGAGGGGCGGCGCCCTCGCGAGGCAGTACCGCAGCCACCGTGCAGCGGGCCGAGAACGAGGCCATCCAATTCCTTCTGTCGGTCAGCAACGTGCCCGACTACCGCTGTCCCATCTGTGTCATGCGGCAGGCCCCCGCTGTGAGCCCTAGGCCAACGCTGGAGGTGACATGACGGACGACGAACGCGCCGAGCACGCAGCCCGTCTGCGCGGACTGCTCTACCTCGCCTGTCCCGATGCCCGGCCCTGGGCTATCGCTTCCACCGCCGAAGCCATCACCCAGCACGCCGAGGAAACGCCCCGCGAACCAGTACCTGTGGCCGCCTACCTCGACCAGCCCCGGCTGCAGTCCGCTCCGGATCGGCTGGACCTGAGCGGCGCGGTCCTGACCGGTGCGGACCTGAGCGACGCGAAACTGAGCGGCGCGGACCTGAGCCGTGCGGACCTGATCCGCGCGGACCTGCGTCGTGCGGACCTGAGCGGCACGGACCTGAGCGGCGCGGACCTGAGTGGCGCGGACCTGAGTGGCGCGGACCTGAGCCGTGCGAGGCTGCGCGACGCGAAGCTGAGTGGCGCTGGCCTGAGCGGCGCTGACCTGCGCCTCGCTGACCTGGGCGGCGCTGACCTGAGCGGTGCGATGCTGACGGATGCTACAAACATGCGTCTTCCAGTTGGAGCCATCTGGAACCGGGAAACTCTGTGGCCTGCCAACTTGGCATCGGATGTCGCCGGGCACTCCGACCAGGTGAGTCCGGGCGTCTACCAGGTGCGCCGCGGCGGACCGAGCCGGGACCGCGACGCCGTCCGGGTGTGACAGCCCCAGCACAAGCGATCCCAGGTACGTTCAGCACCACGGCGTGCAGCCGTACGGGTATGACGCCGCCGCGGAACTGCTCGATGGCTTCGTTCACGTTCAGGGGCAGCGTTTGTCGACGAGTTTCGGCAGCGGTTCGTGATTAACAAGCGCGTGGATGTTCACGAGAAATGACGGCGCCGGGGGCACTGGCACCGTCCCCGCCTTAGGCCTGCGGGCCACACGCGTCCCGCAGGCACATCGCTCTCTGTGGCCCGTACCTCCACGAGACGCGCACCCGTTACACCCGCACCAAGTTCCACCTGTGGACCGATGCTGATCACGACGGCTGCGAGACCCGCGAGGAAGTCCTCCTGGCTGAAGCAACCAAGAAGCCCCGGCAGGGCAGAGAGTGCCGACTGACCGGCGGCCCGTGGCGCTCCTACTATGACGGCAAGAGCCTCTCCAATGCCGGGCAGCGCGACGTCGACCACGTCGTTCCGCTCGCTGAAGGCCGGGATTCCGGCGCCTCGAAGTGGAACTTTCAGCGACGCGAGCAGTACGCAAACGATCTCGGTGCCAACCGTTCCCTGTGGCTGTCAGCCTTGTCTCCAACCGCGCCAAGGGCGACAAAGTCCCCGCCGAATGGATACCGCCGGCCAAAACCGCCACCTGCACCTATGCCACCGACTGGGTTGCCCCCAAGCTCCGCTGGAGGCTGATCGTTGACCGAGCCGAGAAGAACAAGCTGAGCAGGCTCGTGACTGAGTGTGCTCGCGCGACGGTGACGTACGTCCCGCGCCGTAGATCATCGTGCGCCACGCCTCCTGCCAGTACGTCGGCTGGCGTGCCTCACTGTCTCGTCGGCGCCGAACTTCTTGACCAGCCGCCACCATGTGCGTCGCTCCCCGAGGTGCCCTCCCACGGCCCGACGCTACCGCGCTCCAGCTCGCCACCGACGGCCTGATCATCGCCCCCGGACGCGCCGCTCTGCGCTCAAGCCCTCACTCCACTACGCCTATGACGGTGACGAGCCCTCCCCGTACCGCAACGCATGGGGGGGGACGTCGTGGCCGCGATCGAGGGAGCGTTCACCTCGGCCCGCACCGACCAGGCCGCCGCGCGGTAGCTTCTCGGCCTGCTCACCTGCGGCTGCCGCACGCTCGCCGCCTTCGAGCAGGAACGCTCTTACCTGTACGGAGTCGGCGTCCCCGCTGACTTCCTGCCCTGCCCCCCATGAACCCGGTCGCGTCGATCGTGCCTGACCCCGCGCTCCACATCCTTGGGTGTGGAACAGGTGTCCTGGATTGATCAACTTGGCCTGGAGTCGGCACGGGCCGCGGTGAGCGTATCGGCCCGCCGTCCCACCACGTCGTCACGTCGCGTGGTGTCGCAGCACGTCGCAGGGGGGACGTCCCAAGAGAGAGTCACTTGTCCAACGGCCCTGGTCCTTCCACCCGACAGCCGCCCATCGTGAACGCGTAAGCGGAGGACGTCGCGACAACCCGCGGCGCCCGGCCTCACCGGGAGGAATCGGAACATGAGCACCAGCAAGCGGATCAGCGCGCTCGCAGCCACCACAGCGCTCGTAGGATTGACCACCCTCGGCATCACGGCACCCGCCGCGACCGCCGCGACCGCCGCACCGAAGACTGCTATTGCTGCAGCAGGCGGCACCGCGCCTGCTTGCATTCACCGACACGTCCACACGATCCTTCGTTATGCCAGGGTCAGTAACTGGTGCGGCAAGACCATGCGGGTCAAGGTTCTCGTTGACGGGGACTTCGACAGCCGGTGCAACACGCTGCGCAACGGGTCACACTTCTTTTGGTCATGGGGCTCACACGGGGTGTACCGCAAGACGGTGGTGTGTTGAGCCACTACGCATCGTCACGGCTATAGGGGCCGCACCGTTGTGCTGACCGGCCCGGCGAACCGTTCGTCGTGGCGCGGCTAGCTTGCTGTTGACGGTCGCCAATTGGCGGCTGGCCCCCAGACACCGCAAACGGGCCCCAAATCGGGGCCCGTTTCTACAATTTGGCGCAGGTCAGAAACGGTTACCCAGGTCATTGCGGGAGAGTCCGCCGCCGGCCGTAGGAGCCGGTGCACCTGGCGTCCGGCGCTGACGCGCTGACGCCGACGGCGCCCCGCTCGCGGTGACATGGCGTCACCCCTCCTCTTCGGATGCTGGCAGGGGGATCCCGTCGCCGTACATGGCCACGCGCACCCCCTCTTCGCCGGGTACCCGGTACGGCTCCGAGGGGCCGGACATATTGCTGCGGGCGATCAGGCGGTAGGCGATGGCGAGCGCGGTCGACTCGTCCAGGCCTCCACGGTAATTCGGGCAAGGCCAGGCTGGGTCAGGGGAGCAGGGCGGTAGGTCACATTTGGGCGGACGCGTCCTGCAGCGCGGGAGTTCACGAAATCGCGGAGATTCACTCGCCCGAGCCCAGCAACCCGCCGCGATACCCGCCCTGTCGCCCGGTTACCCGTGGTGGGAAGCGAGCCGAGCGGCGGCTTGAAGGCCTTGGCCATTCCCATGCCGGAGCGGGGCAACTCGTGTCAGGCGCTGGCGAGGAAGTCGATGGCGCGTTCATCCAGCTCGGCCGCGCAGCGTATTCCGCGGGCTCGGAAGCGGGCGAGGTCGCCACGCATGCGGGTAACGGCCTTGCGGGTGCGGACGGAGCGTACGCCGTTTATGTGGTCCAGGGCCCTGTGCCAGGTGGTGCACGCCTGCTCGATCTGGCCGCGCTTGAGCTGCATCTCGGCTCCGGCGACCAGGCCCAGGGCGACGATCCGCGCGTAGGTGCCGGCGGGGCGGGCGCCGGCGGCGCGGCTGTACTGCTCGGCGGCGGTCCGGTAGTCGCCGAGCGCCTCGTAGACCTTGGCGTTGCGCGAGTAGACCGACGCGGCCGGAGGCCCCCAGGCCAGGGCCCAGAACGGCACTTCGTCGCCGGGGTCGGCGGTCAGCAAGATGCTCGCCCGCTCGGCTTCGGCGAGGGCGGTCGTGCGCTTCCCAGCCTTGGCCAGGGTGTGGGCGTGGACGACGCGGAAGGGGGATTCGGTCTGAGCGTCGAATCTGCCCTTGGCGCGGTTCAGCCCCGTCTCTGCCAGGCCGAGACAGTGTTCGGGCCAGTGCAGCTTGAGCCCTTGCATGGCCATCGTGCGCATCACGAATCTCTATGCCCCCACCGCACTTGCGCGGCTAACCCGCGGCCCCTGCATGGTGCAGCCGTTCACCTGCCGTAGCGCCGCTGCCCCTGCGGTCCACTGTTCGCGAATTCTGCTCAACCCGTGTGCGGACGTGGGGTTTTGGCGGAGCGCCGCCCACCTTCCAGCCGCCCGTAGGCGGCCCGCCGCCCGCGGACCGGGTGCCTGCCTACGCGGTCGCCTACGGAAGCTCTGCAACGGCCTGCCCGGTCGCTTCGGTGCCAGAGGCCGAGCCGGTGACCCTGCAGCCGGCCGCGCGGAGCTCCTGGCGTACGGCGGCGGTCGTGGCGGCGGCCCTGACTGTGACGGCGGTGGGCTGCGGAGTGCTGGCGGTGGCCTACCCGTCGCTGGGGCGGGTGTGGCAAGTGGCTGGCTACGTCTCCACGGTTGCGGGCACAGCCGCCGCATTGGTGACGCTGGTCGGCCGACGGAACGCTGCCGGAGCTCGGCAGTAGCTATTGAGGTCGCCGTCAGGGCCTGAGTGCCCCGTTGGAACATCGGAATGCAGATGCCCGCCACCTCGATCTCTTTGGCCGGAGCGAGAGGTGGCGGGCCTTCAGCGAAGTCGAAACCCCGTGCAATGACTGCACGGCACACTCACCGAGATCGTGCGGCTACACACTGTGAGTATTCGGCTTCTAACTGTGAGTAGAGTAGCCAGTCTCCAGTCTCACTCTATGTGCATGTACCGCTGCGCAGCGCCATAATGCCAGCTCAGGTACTCCCTCGCGAGGGAGGGTGTGACGCAACTCACTAGTACTCAGGCCCGCAGGGATGCCTGAGGGGCTGTCGTGACCTGGCTTCATGGACTCTGACGCGGAATCAGTGAAACTGGTCACATAACCATGTGTATCTCGTTGACTCCATAGCGGCAGTGACCTGCGCTCTCTTCCGATTTGTCCCATAAGTGCGATTGAGCGCGGCGTCGCGCCCTCCTCCATCATGGGTCCACCCGGATCCATCATGGGTCCGCTCGGAAGCCTCGATCTCTTTGGCCGGAGCGAGAGGTGACGAGTAACCAGCGAGGTTCGAAACCTTAGGAGGTCACATGGCAGCCGGGCGTGAGACGCCCGCACCTACGCGCCATACGAGGAAGCAGAAGAAGATCCGTCTCCAGGTCGGCGATGATCTGGATGTCTCGATCGGCTTCTACGTATCCCCGCGAGCCTTGGCTCTGATCGGTACGGCCGTCTCGGCCGTCGGCGGGTACAGCGGATACCTCATCCAGCGATAGTGCGGTCTGGGGCCGCCGGAGTTCCGACTCTGGCGGCCCCGGGAGACAAGACCGTGCACGCCAAACGCCCGCTCCAAGGCTCCGGCCGACTCCGCGATGTCGATCAGCCGGTACGCAGGTCAGGTGCGCTTTTTGCGACCCTCGGGGCATGTGCAGGTTCGGCAGAGTGAAGCCCGTTCTGGCAGGGCCCATGCTGACCCAGTGCTGACTTTTCTGATGGTGAGTCAGGTACGTGTTTAGGGGGACCTCGTATCCGGCTTGGCGCGCTCGGTGTGCAACGTGGGACCCGTGCAGTGGGCAGAACGGTGCTGGCAGTGCTGTGCAGGAGCAGTGCGGGGCAGCCGGAGACCAGCCAGGGGCGCCAGTGGTCACCGAGCAGGCGGGTGTCCGAGTCGACCATGTCCTCGGGATGGCAGCCGAGCCGCCAGCCGTCGCGGTGGGGCCGCAGTCCGTTCTCCAGCAGTAGCGCCAGGGAGCCGCAAGCGAGGACGAGGTCCTCGCGGGTAGGGGCGACGTAGGGCAGATCGAGCGGGAACGACAGCGGGGCAGGAGAGACGACGGACAGATAGGCGGGCCCGTCAATATTGATCAAGGCGCTTACCGCGACGGCCTGATCCGCGGCCAGATGGTAGCCGTTGATGGCGCCGAGGGAGTGCCCGAGGACGGGCAGGGGGCGCTGATCAAGGCCCAGGTGTGCGAGTAGGAGACGGAGGTCGCCGAGATACCCGTCCCGGTCGTACCGCTCCGCGCGGTCCGAGTCCCCGTGCCCCTGCTGATCGGGCGCGAACACCCGCCACCCCCCGGCACCCAGGGCACCGGCCAGCTCCGCGAAGTCAGCGCCTTCACCGAGGTGCCCGTGCAGCGCGAGCAGGGGCCGGCCCTCGACGGGACCGAAGTCGAGGAAGGAGAGGCGACGGCCGTCGGGGTGGTGAGGCAGGCACGCATGGGTGGGGCCGAGGCGGGACTGGTCGGCACGGCTCTACCGTACAAAACGAACGCTCCGAAGGCGGACCTGCAGCAGGTGCTCGCCGCAGCCGAGCAAGCGGACGAGAGCCCGGTGCAACACTGGCCCGGTAGCCATCAGCTCATATACGTGCTCCGAGGACGCCCCGCCTCGTGAGCAATCGCCGGAATATTCGAGTGCGGTGTACGGCTCGGCGCTAGATTCTGATCGCCCTTGCCGGGTGAGCGAGCACGCCGCACATCAGATGAACGTGTCCAGGCCGACTCAGAGATCATTTGCGGGACAGCGCTTGGGCAACAGCGATGGGTGGGCCTCCCATCTGCCAGTCGAACGGCGTTGCCCATCGCCTGACACCGCCGTCCTCGCCGGCCCCTTCGACCTGCCGAGGGATTCGCTGGTGCTCAACTGCGGTACGGCAATAGCCGTACCCGCCCATGTCTCCCTCCGCGCGTCCCGGCGCAGACCGGTATCTACGGGGCGTCGATGCCTAGGAACCCGGTGGGCTCAGGCTCGGGACCCAGCCCGTCGAGATCATCCTGCGGGTCTTCGAACCGCCGCACGACCTCAGCGACTTCCCTGTCGCTGGACTCGATGCAGAAGTCGTTGCCCTCAGGGTCGGACAGCACCACCACGGCCAGTCCACAGCTCCGATTCGTCCAGCGCTTCTCGACGACCCTGGCACCCAGGCCCGTCAGCCGGGCCACCTCGGCCTCCAAGGACCCCTCGACAGGGTTCAGCCACAGGCGCGTTCGGTTCCGTGCACGCCCCGCTCACGATCAGTCTGTCGCCTATCTCACCGGCCTGGCAGTGCACCGGGCCTCGGCCACCTATCGAGGCGAGGGAAAGACCGATGCGAAGGACGCCTTCGTCATCGCCGACCAGGCCCGCATCCGCCGTGATCTGGGACTACTCAGGCCCCGGTGACGAAATCGCCATCGACCTGCGCACCCTGACGACTCGGCGCCTCGACCTCGTCTTCGACCGCACCCGACAGATCAACCGTCTGCGGGCTCAGCTGCTGGAGATCTTCCCGGCCTTGGAGCGGTCGCTGGACTTGACCAACAAGGGCCCGCTCATGCTCCTGACCGGCTACCAGACTCCGGCAGCGATCCGCCGCACAGGTGCGAAACGAATCGAGACCTGGCTGAAGAACCGGAAAGTGAAAGGCGCCGCCGCACTCGCTGCTTCTGCCGTGGACGCCGGCCAGGCCCAGCACACCGCGCTGCCCGGAGAGAAACTGGCCGCTGCCATGGTGGTCCGCCTCGCGAAGGGGGTGATGGCCCTCGACGAGGAGATCGCGGGACTCGACGCTCTTATCGAGGACCGGTTTCGCGAGCATCCGCACGCCGAGGTGATACGCAGCCTTCCCGGCATGGGCGCCAGGCTCGGCGCCGAGTTCATCGCCGCCACGGGCGGGGACATGGACGCCTTCGGCAGTGCTGACCGCCTGGCCAGCTTCGCCGGCCTGGCCCCGCAGCCCCATGACTCGGGCCGCGTCAGCGGCAACCTTCGCAGGCCCCGCCGCTATCACCGCGGTCTGCTGCGCAGCATGTATTTGTCGGCGCTGGCCAGCCTCAAGTCGTGTCCCGCTTCCAAGGCGTACTACCAACGAAAACGTGGTGAGGGAAAGGGACACAAGCAGGCTCTCCTTGCTCTCGCCCGCCGACGAATCAACGTCTTGTGGGCGATGATCCGTGACAGACAGTGCTACCAGGCTTCACTGTCCGCTGCTGCAACGGCTTGACATCAGCATTGGGAAGTCCCGTAAAGATCGCCGGGCGTCGGTGGTGGGCTATCTCGTGACCGCTCGGGCTACGCCGCCACGTCCGCACGCTCTCGCCGTCGGGCAAGCCGTCCCGCGAGTCTGGTTGCGTTCCATCGAGTACGCACGTGCCGCGGCATGCATGGGCAGGGCGAACTGGGTGCGGATCGAGCCCGCTCCGCGACCACAGCTTGGCTGGATCTGAGGAAGAAGCCTCCGCCGTGGCCGACAGCCTCCGAGTACGGCGCCCGGATCTGACGACACCATGACCTGGGATGCCGCGTCCGCTGAGAGACCCCGCGAAGGTGACTGAGCCTACGTGAGTTCCTTTCGCATCCACGTGCACATCGTCTCGTAGCGGCGCAACGACCCATCAGGGGCTTGCTCGTCCCACGAGTCCGGCTGACGGTCGTACGCGACATAACCCAGCCTTTCGTATAGCGCACGTGCCCGGGGGTTGCTTTCCTCCACACCGAGCTCGGCCTGCCGCAGACCGCGGCTCCTGATCCGCAGTTCTGCGGATTCAACAAGGAAGGTGCCGATCCCGCACGACTGCAATGCGGGGTGGACTGCCAGCTGCCACAAAGTGCCGACCCCCTTCTTGACCTGGTAGTCGACGCCGCCTTTCGCCACAGGGACGTCCGTTGCAGGGCAGACCGCAAGGTAGTCGACCTCGCCGGTCCGGACACGTTCCAACTGCTTGGCGACGCTGGCCAGGTGGAGGTCAGACCCTGCCCACCCGCACGACGCCAGGTCCGCATGCACCAAATCACGGGCTGACAGCTTCAACACAACATTGATCATCTTCAGTACCTCCGGCAAGCCAGCATCCATGCCGATCACACAGGGCGCAAAGCCGTTTCCTCTGCCCACACTCCTGGCTCACGGGTCACCGCTGCTCAAGCAATCAGACGAACGCTGCTACTGAAAGCGAACGGAGCCAGCTGCGAGAGGCCACCGCGAATGGCCGGCAGTTGAGATGATCTTGCTGTGTCTGGTGTGATCACGGCGTCCGAGCCGTCCTGGATAGCCCCGTTCACCGGGCTGAGCCCGCGGCAGTTCGGCAAGCTGGTCACCGCGCTGCGGCGCGAAGGTGCGGACCCGGTCCGCAAGGGTCGGCCGTGGAGCCTGCCACTGCACGATCGGGTCCTGCTGGTCACCGCTTACTGGCGAACGAACCTGACACTGCGGCAACTCGCTCCGCTGTTTGGGGTATCCAAGTCTGCTGCGGACCGGATCGTCGATCAGCTCGGGCCGTTACTGGCCCTGCGGCAGCGCAAGCGATTCCGCAAGGAGACCGTGCTGATCGTGGATGGCACCCTGGTTCCCACCCGTGATCACACGTTCGCCGAGCAGTCGAAAAACTACCGGTACTCCACCAACCACCAGGTCGTCATCGACGCCGACAGTCGCCTGGTCGTCGTGGTCGGCCGACCGGTGCCCGGCAACCGCAACGACTGCAAGGCATGGGTGGAATCCGGGGCCAAGGCCGCCGTCGGCAACACCATGACGATCGCCGACGGCGCTACCCGGGCACCGGCCTCGTGATGCCCCATCGGCGCCGCAAAGGCGAAGACCTCCCCGACTGGAAGCAGGCGCACAACAAGTCCCACAAGCAGGTCCGCGCTCGGGTTGAGCACGCCTTCGCCCGCATGAAGACCTGGAAGATCCTGCGCGACTGCCGCCTCAAGGGCGACGGTGTCCAAGACGCCATGAGCGGCATCGCCCGCCTCCACAACCTCGCTCTCACCGGATAGCCAAGCGAGCAGGACAACGATCGACCTCCCCCCGTACCCATCCGAAGAACAGTTACGGGACAAGTCTTAGGCATCGACCCGGCCGACAAGCGTCTTTACGTCGCCACCCATGAGGGCGTCTTCACCCCGGGCAAGGGCGGCCAGCCCCAGCGCGTCGGCAACAGCAAGGACGACTTCATGGGTTTCACCATGGCCGGGCGAAGACCTTCCTGGCCAGCGGGCACCCCGCTCCAGGCAGCGACGAACCCGCGAACCGCGGGCTGATCGAAAGCCGCGATGCCGGCAAGACCTGGAAGACCAAGTCCCTCGGGGGTGAGGTCGACTTCCACGCCCTGGACTACGAGAACGTACCGTCTACGGCTACGACAGCACCAACGGGCTGCTGCGCGTCAGCGAGGACGGCGTCCACTGATAACCGGGCCAAGCTCCAAGCACTCGACATCGCCGTGAACCCCGCTGATCCCGACACCGTCCTGGCCACGACGGCCGACGGCATCGCTAAGAGCACCGACGGCGGCAAGACCTTCGCCGACGCCGCGCAGCCCGTCATGGCGTTCGTGTCGTGGGGAGCGAAGGACGCGTTGTACGGCATCGACGCCACCGGCGGCCTCCACCGCAGCACGGACGCCGGGAGAACCTGGAAAGAAGACCGGAGCCGTGCCCGGCGGGCCGCCGCAGGCACTCACCGCCGTCGGCGCCCAGCACGTCCTGGCGGCCACTGAGGACAGCGTCTACGAATCGAAGAACGGCGGGAAGACGTTCGCCCAGCGTCTCGCCACCGAACCGGCCAGCGGACACTGAACCGGCGGGCGGCCGGGCCGCGCAGGGAACCTCGTCATCACGGCACGTCCCGGTCCGTCCGCATTCGGCGAACAGCCCACCCAGCCCGGCTCCTTACGCCGTCTTCCGGCCGCGATGCGCATTCCGGGCAACGGGGACGTCGCAGCAGGCATCGGCAGTGCAGTGCACCAGGGCCGCGGCGATGATGACGGCGCCCCACAGGCCCCGGGCGACGGCGGGCGCGGCTGGTCCTCACCGCGGGCAAGACCCCGAACCGCGGGATCAAGCACGCGACTTCGGCAGGTCCGGCGCAGCGTCAGCTGAGTGCGCTGCCCGCGACCCACTCGTCCCAGCCCATGTTCCAGCCATTGAGGCCGTTGTCCGGGGCGACGGTCTTGTCCTTGGAGTGCTTGATGATCACGACGTCGCCGACCAAAGAGTGGTCGAAGAACCAGGCGCCGGGCTGCCGGCTGTCGTCACCGCCTTTGACGTCGTTCAGGCCCACACAGCCGTGGCTCGTGTTGACCTTGCCGAAGACCGAGTCGGCACCCCAGTAATTACCGTGGATGAACGTGCCTGAGGTGGACAGCCGCATGGCGTGCGGCACGTCCTTGATGTCGTATGCGGGCTTACCGTCCTTCTTCTTGAAGCCGACGCTCGAGCCGTTCATGTGGAGCTGTTTGAACTTCTCGGAGATCACCATCTGGCCGTTGTACGTCGGGTTCTCAGGGCTGCCGGACGAGATCGGGATGGCCTTGATCGTCCTGCCGTCGCGCACGACCTTCATCTGCTTGGTCTCGGCGTCGACCATGCTGACCTGGCTCCGGCCGATCTTGAAGGTGACGGTCTTCTGGACACCGTCACGGCTGAGCTTGACGGTGACGGTGGAGCCGGCCTTCCAGTAGTTCTTGGGGCGAAAGTCCAGGCGGTTGCCGTTGAACCAGTGGCCGACGACCTGCTGGCCGCTGGTCGAGCTGACCTTGATTGCGGACTCCACGGCCGCCTTGTTAGTGATCGCCTTGTCGAAGGTGATCGACACCGGCATGCCCACGCCTACGGTCGACCCGTCCTCGGGGGAAAGGTGTCCGATGAAGTTGTTGGCCGGCGAGACGGTGGCGAAAGTGGAGTTGGCGGTGGCGGAGCGGTCCTTGCCATCCTCGGCCTCCGCGGCGACCTGGTACGTGGTGGCCCGCTGCAGCTGACTGTTCGACTTCCACAAGGTGCCGTCCGCCGACAGGGTGCCCGGGACCTCCGCACCGGTCGCGACGGCGGTCATGGTCACCTTCGTGAGCTTGCCGCCGCTGACGGTGACCTTGACGGGGTCATTGAGCCCGACGTCGTACGCGCCGCCCTTGGGGGAGATCTCGATTCGGGCGTCGGACGCATCCTTGGCGGCCGCCTGGTTCACCGGTGCCTGCGTTTGCGGGGGGCTCCCGGGGGCGCTGCTCTTGGGGGCGGCTTCGCTGATACCGCCGAATGCCGTGAGCGCCACCACACCGCTGAGCACCGTGCTCGCAGCCGCCAACGTGGCACGTCGATTACTCTCCGCCATCACGCGCTTCTCCATTGCTGCTATCCCGGAACGCTTACAACTGGTCGCCACCATCGATCGATTTGATTAGTATTTGCATATATTCCTCCGCTTCTGGGTGCTATGTGGGAATCATCACGAAAGTGGCCTCCCTTATGGGTGGTGGTCCACTGCGTGGCGCGGTAGGCCAGGACCGCTACTCTCATGCAGCCGGCGGCCTAGGCGGTACTCTCCGATCAGAGCGCTGACGAGGACCTTTTCACCGCTTGCCCCGCTGCCCAGGCGTACTGACGGAATCTGCGCGATGGTGATGGCGGCTAGACGCGTCGAGAGCAGTACTCCGGCGATGATCGACGCGGCGCGGGCAAGGAACACGGTCCTGCGCGCTCGATTCCGCTTCGGGCGCTGTGCCGCGACGGCCACGAAAGCGGTAGCGAGCACCCCGGCCAGGCCGCGATCACCTTCTGCGTCGTGAGGCGGAGCTGCCGATGGCCAGAGCGTCGCCCAGCGGTACACCCAGCAGGGCGTTCCCGGGAGGCCGCCGGGGGATCACGGGGTGCGGCTGCGTCGGGGTCTGTCGTACCGCCGCCCAGGTGGTGCCGAGTGTGCGTAGCCGGCCGGTGTCCATCGTGTCGTGCAACCGGGAGCACCACCTGCTTCAGGACGCGTTCCCGCTGGTGAAGGTCGTCGACGGTCAGGTACTGATCCGTCAGCCGCCATTTCCTCGTGCTCACGGCGTTGCCGCACCAGGATGCCGCTGCTTCCACCGAGCTGATCGACGGTCTGGTCCTTGATGGTCTTCGATATTGGCCGCTTCCGTGCGTGCGCCGGAGACGGGCCGTGGCGCTTGTCGGAGCCACCCTGATCTCCACGCCCGCCCGCACCATCCCTTGGGGGAGCAGCCCTTCCGCTGGACGCGCCCCCAAAACTTCCAGAAACGTTGCGCTCCGGCTGGGGCAAAATCTGTGCCCGCGAGCTGAGGTTTCAACGGGATTGGCAGGCAGATTCTCTATCGCATTAAGTGGGGGTGGGATTCTTCACCGTACACAGGCCGCTTCGGCGTGCTACGGTCGATCTCAGTTGCAGTTGTGGTTCCCAAAACTTCAAGTGCCCTCCGGGCGGCGCCTGTGCCACTGGAAGCACTTTTGTTATCCGGTCTTTTTCCGGGCGGGGTGATCATCGCGGCGACACGGGGTCCGTGCAGTGCGGATCCCGATGCACTGCCCCAAAGGAGAAATGATATGGCTGCTGGTACTGTGAAGTGGTTCAACGCGGAAAAGGGCTTCGGCTTCATCGAGCAGGACGGTGGCGGCGCTGATGTGTTCGCCCACTACTCGAACATTGCCGCCCAGGGCTTCCGCGAGCTGCTGGAGGGCCAGAAGGTGACCTTCGACATCGCGCAGGGCCAGAAGGGCCCGACGGCCGAGAACATCGTTCTCGCCTGACGCTGACTGTCGCGTAGCTGTAGCTGGGGCCCGCGTCCTTCGGGGTGCGGGCCCCAGCTACTCGCATTTTCCGCAGTGGTTTCGCCTGCGGACGAGAACCAGGAAATCCGTATGCTCACCGCATACGGGGCATCCTTCAGGGGTGCATGCATCGTTTCATGGCTTCATCGCGAGGGACGCCCGAACATTGCGTCCGCTTCGCGCCACTCATTCCAGCTACTGTGCCGCGCGGATTTTTCGTCGGTCAGATTCGCTGTCGCATTCCACCGGTCCATTCTTGCAATTCTCTGTGCTGCTGATCGCTGCGGGAATTCCTTGATATGTGCCGCATCGAGGAAGGTTCCGCATGAACCGCACACGCACGAACGACCGCTTCACCCGCACCCGTAACGGCAGTGCCGAATCCGGAAGGGGCGGTAGCCGATTCGGTTCGTCGGCCAGGAGCCGCTCCGGCGGGCCGGGCCGTTCCGGTGGTTACGGCCGCCGGCCCGCCGCGGCCCAGGGGGAGTTCGCGCTGCCCAAGACGATCACTCCCGCGCTCCCCGCCGTGGAGGGCTTCGCCGATCTCGACATGCCCGGGGCGCTGCTGGGCGCGCTCAGCTCGCAAGGCGTGACCGTACCCTTCCCGATCCAGGCCGCGACCCTGCCGAATTCCCTCGCCGGCCGGGACGTATTGGGCCGTGGCCGCACCGGCTCCGGCAAGACCCTCGCCTTCGGACTGGCGCTGCTGGCCCGTACGGCCGGGGAGGGCGCCGAGGCGAGGCAGCCGCTGGGGCTGATCCTCGTACCCACGCGTGAGCTGGCGCAGCAGGTCACCGACGCGCTCGCCCCGTACGCCCGCTCCGTGAGGCTGCGGCTGGCCACGGTGGTGGGCGGAATGCCGATCGGCCGACAGGCGAGCGCGCTGCGCGCTGGCGCCGAGATCGTCGTCGCCACGCCGGGACGCCTCAAAGACCTCATCGACCGTGGCGACTGCAGACTGAACCAGGTTTCCATCACCGTCCTCGACGAGGCCGACCAGATGGCCGACATGGGCTTCATGCCGCAGGTCACCGCCCTCCTCGACCAGGTCCGCCCCGAAGGCCAGCGCATGCTGTTCTCCGCCACTCTCGACCGCAACGTCGACCTGCTCGTGCGCCGCTACCTCAGCGACCCCGTCGTGCACTCCGTCGACCCCACGGCCGGCGCGGTCACGACGATGGAGCACCACGTGCTCCATATTCACGGCGCCGACAAGCACACGGCGACCACCCAGATCGCCGCACGCGACGGCCGCGTGATCATGTTCCTCGACACCAA
The DNA here is from genome assembly GCF_055657085.1 of Streptomyces sp. NPDC107765. Classification (NCBI taxonomy): domain Bacteria; kingdom Bacillati; phylum Actinomycetota; class Actinomycetes; order Kitasatosporales; family Streptomycetaceae; genus Streptomyces; species Streptomyces sp. NPDC107765. Next base: position 87,263 of record NZ_JBVKBL010000020.1, read on the forward strand.
GCACGCCGTCGACGGCCTCACCGAACACCTCCTGAGCAGCGGGGTACGGGCCGCCGCCCTGCACGGCGGGAAGTCACAGCCACAGCGCACCCGCACGCTGGCACAGTTCAAGACCGGACACGTCAATGTGCTGGTAGCGACCAACGTCGCGGCGCGCGGCATCCACGTCGACAATCTCGACCTCGTCGTCAATGTCGACCCGCCGACCGACCACAAGGACTACCTCCACCGCGGCGGCCGCACCGCCCGCGCAGGAGAGTCCGGCAGCGTCGTCACCCTGGTCACCCCCAACCAGCGCCGCGGCATGACCCGCCTCATGGCAGCGGCCGGCATCGTCCCGCAGACCACCCAGGTCCGCGTCGGCGAAGAGGCCCTGCACCGCATCACCGGCGCCCAGGTTCCCTCCGGCATCCCGGTCGTCATCACCGCACCGGTGGTCGAACGCCCCAAGAAGCGCGGCGCCACCTCACGCGGCCGACGCCGCCCCGTCTCGGCGGCCCGCCGCGCGCCCGTACGGCAGTCCACCGCCGGTGCGGCGGCATAGAACCTTCGTGTCAGGAAGCCCGCCCAACTTCGCAGGAGGCACCCTTTGACGCTGGACCAGACGCAGTTCCGCTCAACACGTACCAACGCCGTGCAGACGGCGGCCGATCCCGCGGACGCGGCCGGACCGCAGGTCTGGGAGGACATGACCGTGGAGGTGGCACTGTCCGTGATGGCCGCCGCCCGTACAGGTCAGCTGGTCGTCTGCGACGAGGACGGTATGTGCACCGGCCTGGTCACCCGGGACCGGCTCACGGCCGTTCGTGACGGTTCCGGATACACGGACCGGATCCGCCTGCGTGACATCGCCGACTCATCGGGCCCTTCGCCTCGCCGCTGGTCACGAGGGCCGAAGCCGAGCGTGCGATGCGCTGCCGCCGGCTCGGGGCCCCGCCCGTGGTCGACGGACCCGGCAACGCTCTGGGCGTCCTCGCCCTCTCTCGCTGAACCGCCGTCACCCCTATCCGGGCCCGTCTTCTCTTCCCCCCTGGAGGCATCATGCGCTGTGTCATCGCTCGCTTCCCGTTCGACCTGACCAAGAGCGGCGTGGTGGAATCGATGAAGGGCGTCACACCTGAGCTGATCACCGGTGAGTTTGTCATCATCGGACGACGCCACTACCCCGCCAAGCAGGTCGGCCAGGTCGTCACCCGCCAGGACCGGCGTGATTTCAGCACCGGCGAAGTCCTCAGGGCCATGACCCAACTCGGCTTCACCTGCCGCACCCGCCCTACCGCCGCATCTGCGCCCCTGGCCGGCCCGTACGGGCCGGCTTCCGCAACGCTCGGCGCTCCCCCTGTCCGCCTGACGTACGGACAGGTGTGAGCCGAACCGGGCAGGGAGGCCCCACTGGCATGGGCGAATTCCAGGGGGGATAGCAACACTGCGGTGAGTTGATCAAGCCGCGAGCAGTTTAGACAGACTCGGCTGGGGTCTCCCAGGCGAGCGTTTTGCGTGGGCGGCTGTTGAGTTCGGTGGCGGCGGCGTCCAGGTCCTCGCGGGTGTGGCGGGATAGGTCGGTGCCCTTGGGGAAGTACTGCCGCAGCAGGCCGTTGGTGTTCTCGTTCGAGCCGCGCTGCCAGGGGCTGGCCGGGGCGCAGAGGTAGACCGGGATGTCCGTGGTGATGGTGAAGGCGTGGTGGGAGGCCATCTCGATGCCCTGGTCCCAGGTCAGGGACCGCATCAGGTGCGGCGGGAGGGTCTGGACGGTCTCGGTGAGCGGGTTGCGGACAGCGGCGGCGCCGAGCATCAGGTAGCGGGTGCTGGCGGGTGGACTGCGTTCGACCACGGTGCCGATGGCGGAGCCGTTGTTCTTGCCGACGATCAGGTCGCCTTCCCAGCGGCCGGGGACAGCCTGGTCGGCGGCCTCGGCGGGCCGTTCGCTGATCATGACCATGGGGCGCACGAACCGCGATCGGCGGGCCGCCGAGTGCCGGTGCGGGCGGCGCATCGCGCGTCCGGTCCGCAGGGCCCCGGGTCGGCTCGCGCCTCAGTTCCCCGCGGCCTTGGACGTAAAGCGCCTGGTAGATCGTCTCATGGATCACGTGCATCTCCGGCTGGTCGGGGAGCGGGCCCGTAGAGCGTGGCAGATCTGCTCCGGGCTCCACCGCCGGGTCACGTGGTCCTGGAGGAAGCCCGCAGCCCGGGGTTCTGGCCGATCTTGCCGGGCTTGGGGCGCGGCTCGTGAGCGTCCGCGCGGCGCTGGGCGGCGTGCGGACGGTAGGCCAGCCGCCGTTGGGCATGAGCCTGCGGTTGCGGCGGATCTCCCGGCTTACGGTGGAGGGACTGCGGCCAAGCTCGGCCGCGATGGTCCGGACGGACGCCGTCTCCCGGAGCCGGTCAGCGATGTGGATGCGGTCGGCCTCGGTGAGGTAGCGCGACGGGCCGACGGGTTCCTCAGGGCGAGCCGGGGGTTCGGGTGCTTGCCAGGGCAGCCCCGTGTCCACGATGGGCGGGGCTACCCTGTACCTCCCGGATGCCTGCCGGCCGTAGAACCAACGCTTGCCGGTGCGGCGGTTGATGCCGATGATCCGGCAGGCTTCCGTGTTCCCTATTCCAAGATCCACGAGCCGAAGGTATTCCTCCCGCTCAGGGTCCAACCTCCTGAGCCCCTGAGGCCGCCGATCCATCGGGATCTCGAAGTCCATCGCACCCCTGAACTAGGGTGTTGCGACGGCCACTAGAACCGAAGCGTGCCGGTGGGGCCTCACTGTGTGCCGTGGGTCGGTGAGTCAGTGGTCGGAGTAGCTGAAGTCGCCCACGGTCCAGGCACTGACGTCCTCGATCGCGACGCGGTACATCCCGCCTGTCTCCGGGATCCCCACCGCACCCTGCAGGATCCGGGCGACGTGGAAATGCAGATGCGTGGGCGGTCCGTCCTTCCTCGCGGGGGTGTCGAAGACGGCGGAGAACTCGCCCAGGTCGGCGGAGTCCGTCAGCACCTCCGACACCCTCTGCGTCCACATAGCTTCCGGTGCCAGCCGACCGGTGATGACAGCACCACTGGTGACCACGGTCAGGGACATCTGATTGCTCTGCTCGGACTCCACAAGGGCGGCTATCGCAACGAGCAGCTCGTCAGGCTTCGGCATGGGAACGGATTCTATGCACCGGCCCGCACGGGCGGCTTGGACGATGGCGCAACCGGGCGAGACGGGCGCATACGGCTCCCCTGGTGGCGCACCAGGCCGGGGGTGCGTATGTGCGGCGGCTGCGAGCCAGGGGCGTGCTTCGAGGCATTGGTCGGCTGCCCTTCGGCTGCTACCGGTCTTCGATGAACGCTTGTGCGGTATCGCGTGCGTCGGCAACCGCCGCGTGGAACGGGGGAGATGTGGCGTTGACGGACATTGTGTTCATCAGGGTCACCCTCGTCTGCGGATCGTTCATGCCCGGCCCTTGCCTACCCGACCCTGCGCCCCGCCCGCCAGCCCACCGGAGCCACCGTGCTCGCCGGAGGGGCTGAGAATCGCGGTCGACGCGCCGCGCCGGTCGGCGCCGCCACGGGAAGCTTCGCGGGCGGCTCTGGGTCTCGTCCGTGCGTCGGACCTGCGCTGCGGACAGCCCCCAGCGTTCGCGGATCGGCTTAGCGGGAGACCTCATCGTCGAGCCGCAGCAAATCTATACTTGCTGGAGTAGACATTCGGTTGTCCCCGTGATTACGATTTCTTTCGTAGACGAGATCGAGCAAGGCCCGGCAGACACGAACTGCCGGGCAGCAGTCCACGTATGACGGTGCGGTGGTGGAGTTCCGAAGCCAGGTTGTTGTGCGACGGCGACGGGACTGACGACCGGACCGGGTGGCCCGAAGTGATGAGGGGCCGCCGTGAGCAGGACCGCAGTTGACGCGGTTGCAGTACCAGTCGTACGCAGCCCCTGTTTGCAAGTGATTGGTTCCGAGGAAAGAACGGAGGAGTCGAGCGCCATCAGGATCGCCCGGGCGGAAGACGCGAGCCCGGGTACCGCAGGGCATCGATAGGTAGGTGGTCTCCGGTCACGCATCCGCGATCCCCGCACCCCCGCCGGAGTATCAGGCGGCCGGGCGGACACAGAAGGCCGGCGCAGCACTAGGGCCGGCAGATGGTGTTGCAGTTCCTTCGGGGCCTTGGTGCCAAGTGGCACCAAGGCCCCTCCCCGCGTTTCACATAGAGGTGAGATACAGCAGACGAGTCGCTAAGCCGTCTCGACGACGACGACCACCCCGACTACACGATGGGCCGGGCCGCCGAGTTGCTCGGTAGCAGTCCCGGCTTTCTCCGCGCCATCGGCGAAGCGCGGCTGATCACACCACTGCGCTCCGAGGGCGGACACCGCCGCTACTCCCGCTACCAACTGCGCATCGCGGCCCGCGCGCGTGAGCTCGTCGACCAGGGCACCCCGATCGAGGCCGCATGCCGGATCATCATCCTCGAAGACCAGCTCGAAGAAGCCCAACGGATCAACGCCGAATACCGGCGCACCGGCGGATCGTCCAGTCCACCGGCCGCAGCCTGAGGTGAGCGGGCCCGCCGGTATCGGCGGGCTATCACACCCGCGCGTGGCCGAGCTGCGGCGCGCAGAGAGGATCCTCGTGTCCGAACGGCTCCACCGTCAGTAGACGGCGAGGGAGATGGCGATGTAGTGGGCGGTGAAGGCCGCCACGGTCAAGGCGTGGAACACCTCGTGGAAGCCGAACCAGCGGGGCGAGGGGTCGGGGCGTTGGACGGCGTAGACGACCGCGCCCGCGCTGTAGAGGAGACCGCCGGTCACTGTCAGGGTGACCACGGCCGCACCGCCGGTGTGCAGGAAGTCAGGCAGGTAACGCACCGGTGCCCACCCCAGGGCCAGGTAACAGGGGGTGTACAGCCAGCGGGAAGCGTTGACCCACAGCACGCGGAAGGCGATACCGGTCAGCGCGCCCGTCCACACGATCCACAGCAGCAGGTTTCGCCGGTCAGGAGGGAGGAGGAGCACGGCCAGAGGGGTGCAGGTCCCGGCGGTGATCAGGAAGATGTTGGCGTGGTCGAGGCGACGCAGGACGGCCTCGCCCATCGGCCCCCAGGTACCCAGGTGGTAGACGGCGCTCGTCCCGAACAGCAGCCAGGCGGTGACGGAGTACAAGGTGCAGGCCAGGGCCGCCTGCTGGGTCCGAGTCAGGCAGACGAGGACGATGCCGGCGCTCACCGAGGCAGGGACCATCGCGGCATGGAGCCAGCCACGCAGCTTCGGCTTTACCGGCTCGACCAGGTCGGCCGCCCACTCGACCAGGTCGGCAACCGGGTGAAACTCCTCCCCGGCATTGCCATGATGTGATCCGCCGGGGAGACCGGCTACGGCGTCCCCAGACACAACTTCCCGTCCTGTCCCGTTCTTCTGGGCGTCATCGGCAACCATCCGATCATGCTAAGAGCCTGCCCGTGACAGCGTCGGTCGATCTAGCCACCAACTGGGCCTGCGGTAGCCGCCACAGGAAAGTCACGCCGGGCGGGGGCCGGTCGTGCGGATGCGTGCCATGTCGTTTCGGGGGTATTCGTGCGCCTTAACCGGGCTGTTCAGGATGAGGGTGGCGGTGTGGGCCCAGTGGTGCACGAAAACGAGGACTAGCCGCTGGCCCGCCGCCCGATACTGCCGGCCCTCGCCTTCGAGGGCAGCGAACCGATCGCCGAGGCCCGCAGCGTGGCCCGCCGCTTCCTGACCGACGTCCAGGCAGTACACGGCATCCTGGTCTCCGACCGCGCGATGGGCACCGTGCAGGTGGCCGCCAGCGAGCTGGTCACCAACGCCTACAAGTACGCGCCCGGCCCCTGCCTGCTGGACCTGGAGGTCAGCGAAGGCGCCGTTCAGATCAGCGTCTGGGACACCGACCCGACACTGCCCGCGGCCTGTCCCGCAGACCCGGGCTGGGTCGGGCAGCACGGCCTGGAGATCATCATGGCCGTGTGCCAGAGCTTCGAGGTGCGCCGCGAGCCGGTGGGCAAGCGAGTCAGGGCCGCCATCGTGCTGGCCGACGACCCCGGCGGAGATCCGGCCGGCCGCCTGCTGTGACCGTCCCTGGGCGCCGGAACCTGACGCAGGTGTCTGCCGGCCCTCCAGGTGGTCGGCGGCCCGCTCGGCAGCCTCATGGAGAGTCCGCCGCCGGGCCGGTGGTCGATCCCGCCAGCCAACGTCCTCCAGGTCGTTGGCTGCCCATGAGCCGCCTCCTCCAACGACCGCCGCCGCGGCCCCCCGCTGCGGTGAGCCTCCCGCCGTCGTTCATGGAAGCGGGCCAGCCAGCCTCCGCGCACACCGGAACCCTGCGGATCACTCACGGGACAAGATCATCCCATGGCCCGTTTGACGCGTACCTCGGCGGCCCGGGGCGGCGGCAGCCCCCAACTCAGGGCCATGATCAATCTCAGCGCCAACGGCTGTACCGATGTAAAGGCCGGTCTCCATGGCGGTCATGCGCTGTCACCCCACCCTGGATCGGGTTTGTGCCTCCAGGCTCAGCATGTGGTCGCCGAGCCAGGAAGCAACCCAGGGACGGCACTCTTCCGGGTGTATCTACGGAAGAACCAGACACTAGCCATGGAGAAAACCTGTCGTGACGACAGTAGACATTGGCCCGTCGCAGGGATATTGTCTTTGTCGTACCCAGGAAGTCGAAGTGGGCACGGCAGACACGAACTGCCCTGCCGGCAGGTCAAGCAGGACACGGCCCAAGAGGGTCGTGAGCAGTACCCGCTGTATCAGCAGTACCACCGAGTAACCGAAGTTAAGGAGCGAGACGCCATCAGGATCGCCCGGGCGAGGAAGCAGTCCGCCCGGGTACCGCAGGCCCCGGATTGGAAGGTGGTCCCCGGTCACGCATCCGCGATCCCCGCAGTCCCGCCCTCCCAGGCGGACCCTGCGGACATACAAGGCCGGCGCAGTTCGCCGGTAGATGGTGTTGAAAGCTCGGGGCCCGGGTGCCAGTACGGCGCCCGGGCCCCCCGACGCGCCCCCCGGAAGAAGAGGTCTATGCCCCCTGGCAGTTCCCGCGCCGTCACCCCTCTCGATGACGACGACTACCCCGCCTACACCATGGGCCGGGCCGCCGACATGCTCGGCACCACCCCCGCCTTCCTGCGCGCCCTCGGCGAACACCGCCTGATCACACCTTTGCGCTCCGAAGGCGGCCACCGCAGCTACTCCCGCTACCAGCTGCGCATCGCTGCCCGTGCCCGCGAACTCGTCGACCAGGGCACCCCCATCGAAGCCGCCTGCCGCATCATCGTCCTCGAAGACCAACTCGAAGAAGCGCAGCGCATCAACGAGCAAATGCGCACACAAGGCCCCGAGCCGCAGTCGAAGACCTCAGCCTGACCGGACGCCGGCACGAAGACACGGACGACGCTCCCGGCCCGCCACCGACTGGAGCCCACCATCGGCCCCTGAAACGAGCGCCCCTGACTACCACAGGGCAAGGACCCCGGCGATCACCACGCTGGGGTCCTTCTCTGCCCAAGAGGGTTCCACCAGTCCCGGGCCGGAGCCCTGCCAGCGCGCCGGTGGCCCATCAGCGGCCTGCCAGTCCCAGTGAGGCACACGCCTGCCGTGTCGACGTCCGTGCCGTCCCGCGCGCCTGGCACGATGGTTCCCATACAGCCGCTGCCGGCTCCCTACCCCGCCGACCTCGTTCCCGACGCGACGGGCATGGCGGCCTTCAACGCGGCGTACCGGCAGGCCAAGGAGCAGGACGCCGTCTTCGTCGCCATCGAGTCTCTGGGCGAGCACTGGACGGTGAAGGCCGACATGATCACCGCCCCGCAGCACGCCGTCGCCGACTCGGTGTACGACGCCATCCGCGCTGCGGTCATCCAGATGATCCGCGCCGGCGAGATCCGCTCGGACTCCTCCGCGGGGCCGGTCTACTTCGTACTGCACGACGTGGCAGACGAGAGCCGGGTCCGCGAACTCGCAGCCGCCCTGCACGCCGCCCTGTACTGAAACCTGGCGCCGCTCGCCCGCGCGATGCCTACCGCATCCTGATCAGCCGCCTTCAGGACTCCAAGATCATCTCGTGGCGGCTTTTGAGCTCACCTTGGCTGGACCCCGCCTTGACCCCTGTCTGTCCGCCGTCGGCGTCATCGGATCGTCCTCGGATACCCGTTGTGGTGCCCCGACCCTGTCGGGAGGAGGTAGTGGATCACCCTGTCCGCTCTCCGGGTACCGTCAGGGTATGAGTCATCCGCATCCCGAGCTGAAAGCCGCACCGCCCCTTCCGGAAGGAGGGCTGCGGGTCATCGCCCTGGGCGGCCTGGGTGAGATCGGCCGCAACATGACCGTCTTCGAGCACGCGGGCAAGCTGCTCATCGTCGACTGCGGCGTGCTGTTCCCCGAGGAGACCCAGCCCGGCGTGGACGTGATCCTGCCGGACTTCACCTCGATCCGGGACCGGCTGGACGACATCGTGGGCGTGGTCCTCACCCACGGTCACGAGGACCACATCGGCGGCGTGCCGTACCTGCTGCGGGAGCGGTCAGACATTCCCGTCGTCGGTTCCAAGCTGACGTTGGCGTTCCTGGAGGCCAAGCTCAAGGAGCACGGCATTCGGCCGCGCGCGGTGCGGGTGCGGGAGGGCGACCGGCGTGGTTTCGGGCCCTTCGATTGCGAGTTTGTAGCGGTCAACCACTCCATCCCCGACAGTCTCGCGGTCGCGATCCGCACCCAGGCCGGGATGGTGCTGCACACCGGCGACTTCAAGATGGACCAGTTCCCTCTCGACGACCGCATCACCGATCTGCGCTCCTTCGCCCGCCTCGGCGAGGAGGGCGTGGACCTGTTCCTCACCGACTCCACCAACGCCGAAGTGCCCGGCTTCACCACCTCCGAGCAAGAGCTGAACCCGGCGATCGAGCAGGTGATGCGCACCGCGCCGCGCCGGGTCATCGTCTCGAGTTTCGCCAGCCACGTGCACCGCATCCAGCAGGTCCTGGACGCCGCCCACCAGCACGGCCGCAAGGTCGCCTTCGTCGGCCGGTCGATGGTCCGCAACATGGGCATCGCCCGTGACCTGGGCTATCTGAACGTACCCTCCGGTCTGGTCGTGAGCACGAAGGAGCTGGAGAAGCTCCCCGACCACAAGATCACTCTGGTGTGCACCGGCTCCCAGGGCGAACCGATGGCCGCGCTGTCGCGGATGGCCAACCGCGACCACATGATCCGCATCGGCAAGGACGACACCGTCCTGCTCGCCAGCTCCCTCATCCCCGGCAACGAGAACGCCATCTACCGGGTGATCAACGGACTCACCCGGTGGGGCGCCCACGTGGTCCACAAGGGCAACGCCAAGGTGCACGTCTCCGGGCATGCCAGCGCCGGCGAACTCGTCTACTGCTACAACATCGTCAAACCCCGCAACGTCATGCCCGTGCACGGCGAATGGCGCCACCTGCGGGCCAACGCCGACCTCGCCATCCGCACCGGTGTCGACCCCGACCGGGTCGTCATCGCCGAGGACGGCGTCGTCGTCGACCTGGTCGACGGACGCGCGTCCATCACCGGCAAGGTCCCCGCCGGCAACGTCTACGTGGACGGCATGGAAGTCGGCGGCGCTACCGAGGCGTCCCTCAAGGATCGCCTCACCCTCGCCGCCGAAGGCGTGGTCACGGTGGTGGCGATCGTCGACGCGGACACCGGCGCCCTCGCCGAGGCCCCCGACTTCCTGGCCAGGGGCTTCGTCCACGACGACGCCACCTTCGAGCCGGTCATCCCCGTCATCGAGAAGACCCTGGCCACCGCAGCCGAGGAAGGCGTCGGGGACGCGCGCCAACTCGAACAGCTCCTCGCCCGCGCCGTGGCGAACTGGGCGTTCCGCACCCACCGCCGCAAGCCCCTCATCATCCCCATCATCATCGACGCCTGAGCCGCACCCGGGCAGGCGTCCGGGGGCGGACGCCGATGTGCACGAGGTGAAGCTCGACGACGAGTCGGTCCTGCTGTCCAGCCTCATCACCGGCCCACCGGGTCGGCCCGGGCGGCCCGGTGGCGAGCGCTGCGCCGGGCATCCCGCAGCGCCTCCAGCAGCTGACCTGCCGCCCGAGCAGCAACATGACGGCCACGGGGACCAGAAACGCGGACAGTCTGGCGTACCGGCCAAAGGAGGAGAGAAAGTCCGTTAGACATGACGCTCATTTGACGCTCCGGCCGCCTCACAGCCCGTGTCCAAGGCAGGAAAACGACATGTGACCTGTAGATTCTCCCGTCCACATACCTTGTGACGTGTTTCCTATGACGCGTCATGTGGAGTGCGTTGGATGCTGGAGAAGGCGACTAAGGGCGTCTGAACTGCGGATTTGTGTGTGCGCATTGCGTGCGGTGTGGGCGGTACACCGTGCTGGAGTACGCAACGTCGCTGCTTTCGACACCCGGCAACCGTCACGGTGATCAGGTGTAGACGAAGGCTCCGGGTGCGGTGGTGGTGCCGCCCGTCGTTGTCACGGTGACGTTCGCCGGGCCGGGGGCGGCAGCGGGGGGGGGGAGTGACGGCGGCGATCCGGGTGTTGGAGATGATCCCGAAGGCAGCCGGGACGCCGCCGATCGTCACCGACTGGGTGGACGCGAGCTCGGTGCCCACAATCAGGACCGGGTCGCCTCCCGCGGTCGAGCCGCTGGAGGGGGTCACGGAGGTGATGCCGGGCGGCCCGACGTAGGTGAAGGTGGCTCGCCCGTAGGAGTTGCTCCGCGTGACCACGGTGACCGGCACAGGGCCGGCCGTCTCCGCGGATGGCACGGTGACGGTGATCCGGTCGTCCAGGACGGACGAGGGAGTGACGGCGACGGTGCCGAAGCGCACCGATGTGGTGGTGATCAGGCCGTGGCCGGTCACGGTAAGGGTGTTGCCCCCGCTCAGCGGGCCGGACGTCGGGCTGATGCTGCTCAGCACCGAGTCCGGGAGGTAGTAGAACCGGCCTACGGTCCGGGTGGTGTTCTGCCCGATGGTGGCATCGATCTTGACGTCGGTGACGAGGCGCGGCGAGACGGCCACGATCTGCTGGTCGTTGAGGACGGTGAAGGAGGCGGCCGGCTGGCATCCGAAGCGGACGGCGGTGGTGTTGCCCCAGTCCTTCCCCGATGATGTCCACCGGCGTCCCGCCCGACAGGGGACCTTCATCGGGGTAGGTACCGGGTGGTGCGGGCAGCACGCTCACCGTCTCGTTGCCGTTGTTGACGACGTAGACCTCAAGGTCGTCCGGTGTGACCACCGGCCAGGACGGCGCGTGGAAGCCCGGTACCGTATCGACGGTCTCGTTCCTGATGAGGTCGATGGCGGAGAGGCTGTCATCGCCGTCGCGCGCGACGTACGCCAGCAGCCCGTCGTGGCTGACCGCCAGGCCGAAGGGGATGGGCAGCCCGGTGACCGTGTCCACGACGGTGTGCGTGGCCGTGTCGATGACGTCCAGTTGGTTGCCGCCGTACTCCGTCACATAGACGCGCTGCCGGTCGGGGGAAACCGCCACCCCCCGAGGGAAGACGAACCCGGTGAGGGTCGCGATGACGGTGTGCGTGGCGGTGTCGATGACCGAAACCGCGTTGGCACCTTCCTCAGTGACGTAGACCTCCGTTCCATCGGGGGTGACCGCCAGGTTGCGCGGCCCGGTGCCTACCGGTACCGAGTCGATGACGGTGTCGGTGGCCGTGCTGATGACATCCACCCGGCTCCCACCCTGGCTGGCCACATAGAGCCTGGAGCCGTCGGGTGACACCGCAAGGCTCAAGGCTTGTTCACCCCCGGGATGCTGGCCGTGACGGTGCGGGTGGCGGTGTCGATGACCGCCACTTTGTCGGTCCCGAAGCAGGCCACATAGGCGCGCAGCCCGTCCGGGGCGACCGTGACCCCCCACGGCCCGCTGGTCACACCGATCGTGGTGATGACGCTCCGGGTGGTCGTGTCGATGACGCTGGCGCTGCTGCTCCCGAAGTTGGTCACATAGACGTGCCGGCCGTCCGGGGTGATCGCCGCCATGATGGGGGCGTGCCCCACCGGAATCTCGGCCGCCAGCAGCGGCTCATTCGCCGCCATGACGTCCCCCCGGCTCCGCGACTCCCTCCGTACCCGCCGCCGATGCACCGGCAAAACCGGTGCTGCTGCCGGTGAACGAAGTGCCTCTTGCTGGAGCGCGTTGGCTGGTGCTGACGCCGATGACTAGCGGACCCATGACGCTCTCCTTTTCCTGACGTCCGAGTCGATCGCCCCGCACTGACGGCAACCGCATTGACGGCAACCGCAACCGCCCTGACGGCAACCCAATCGCACTGACGGCAATCGCAACCGCAAGGGCAGCCGCACTGACGGCTCGTCGGCCGGCGGGCTCAGGACGGGTCGTAGACGTAGGGCAGGGCGTTGCTGTTCCCGGCCGGGGTGTGCGCCACGACGCTCACCGTGCCGGGTGCCCCGCCGGGGCTGGTCGCGACGACCTGGCTGTCGGAGATCGCCGCGAACGAGGCCGGGACGCCGCCGAAGGTCACCGCATCGGTGTAGGTGAGGTTGCTGCCGCCCAGCACGACCGCGTCGCCTCCCAGGTCAGCGCCGTGGGAGGGGCTGAGGCTGGTCAGGACGGGTGCCCCCAGATACGTGTAGTACGGATTCCCGGTGGTCGCGGTACTGGTTCCGCCCGGTGTGGTGACGGTGACGGTGACCGTGCCGGTCCCGGCCGGAGCGGTCACGATCAACTGGTTGTCGGAGACCACGGTGAAGCCGGTGGCCGGGATGCCTCCGAAGCTCACGGTGCTGGTGAGCGTCAGATTGCTGCCGAAGAGGATGACGGTGTTGCCTCCAGTGGCCGGGCCGAGGTGGGGGGACAGCTCACTGACGGTGGGCGCGGCGATGTAGAAGTAGGGCAGCGGATTGCTGGTGCCGCCGGCCGTGGTAACGGTCACAGTCACCGAGGACGGCGGTCCGACGGGAGCGATGACTGTGATCTGGGACGCGGTATTGGTGAGAACCGTCGCCGAACTGCTCCCGAACTTCACCGACGTGGCACCGGAGAGATTCGTACCGTTGATGGTCACCACATTGCCACCTGACGTCGGGCCCGAGGCAGGGCTGAGACTGCTGAGAACCGGAACCGGAGCAGCAACGTAGGTGTAGATCAAGGCGTTGCTGGTGCCGCTGGCTGTAGTGACTGTGACAGCGACCGACGACGGCGGCCCGGCCGGCGCAAGCACCGTGATTTGACCCGGGGTATCAGTGAGGATCGTCGCCGGAATACTCCCGAACTTCACCGACGTAGCGCCAGAAAGATTCGTGCCGCTGATGGTCACCACATTGCCGCCCGAAGTCGGGCCCGAGGCAGGGCTGAGACTGCTGAGGGCCGGGGACGAGGTGTAGGTGAAGAGGACGCTGTGGGTGCTGGTTCCTGTCGGCGCCGTGACCGTGATCTGCACCGTGCCGCTTCCCGCGGGGGTCTTGGCCGTGATCAGGGTGTCGCTCACGATGACGAAGTTGGTGCCGTTGGGGCCGAACCTGACCTGGGTGGCTCCGGTGAAGCCGGAGCCGGTGATGATGACGTCGGTGCCGCCCGCTGGAGCGCCTTGGGCGGGGATGACGGTGGTCACTACGGGGGCCATGGGCTCTTCTCCTTCTCGTACCACCTTGGCGACCGCCCCTGGCCGGCGGTTGTCGGTAAGGGCGTGGGGCGTCGCCGCCCGTCCGCGTCGGGGCTCTGCGGACGGGCGGCGACTGGGGGTCTGCCGTGGGGCCCGGCCGACCTGACGGTCAGGTGAGCGTGAAGGGCTCGGCGTTGGAGTTGCCGCCGCAGGTGTGGACCGTGATGGTTCCGGCCCCGGTGGCGAGTCCGCCGGGCACGGTGGCGACGAGCTGGGTGCCGCTGACGGGAGTGAACACCGCGGTGGCGGTGGCGGCGGCGCTGTCGGTGAAGGTGACGGTGTCGACGCCGACGAAACCCGTTCCGGTGATGGTGACCTGGTCCCCCGCCGTACCCGAGGTGGGCAGCACGGAGGTGATGGTCGGCGCGAGGTAGTAGTCGATCTGGGTGGTGCCCGAGGTGCTGGTGCCGCCGGCGGTGGTGATGGTCACCGGCTGGGTCGACACCGTGGCGACCTGGCCCGGGTTGGCGGGGGCGGTGAAGGTGACCTGGGTCGGCTGGGTGGGGGTGACCGCGACGGTGCCGACGGCGCCCACCGCTACCTGCGTACCGGTGAGGAAGTTGGTGCCGAACAGCGTGAGCGGACCGCCGGTGGCGGCTGGCACACAGGTGACGTTGGTCCCTGTGGTGGTCGGTGTGGCGATGACGAAGAACGGCAGCGCGTTGCTGGTGGCCCCGGAACCGCTGGTGACGCTGACCGACACCTGGCCGGAGCACGGCGCCGAGCTGGGCACCACGAACGTGACCTGGGTGGCGGTGACGGTTGTCGGGGTGACAGCCGCCGTGCCGAAGTTCACCCTCGTGGTGGTGGACAGAGCGGTGCCGTTGATCTGGACGGTGTCCCCGGCCTTGCCCTGGTTGGTTGTGGTCGTGGTGTCCACTAAGGAAGTGATGGTTGCCATGATCTTTCTCCTTCGAACGTCTTGCTCTGCCTGTGTGTGAGCAAGAGCAGGCGGATGGCTGACGCGGCCCGCAACCGCAGGAGGTGTCCCAGCGGGCAGTGGGGCGGGAAGAGAGGTGAAGACCGGTGTCTCAGGGCGCCTGGGCGGGTCGTCCTGCGTGAAGGGACGGGGCGCCGCCACACGGGGCGCCGTCAATCTCGCCGGCTTGGTGGTTGCACCGCTTCGGGCAGGCGAGGGCGCATTCGCCGAATGCGACACCAACCCCCCTGCTGAGGAGGGGAATTTGGCGCCTTGCGGTCTCAGCAGGGAGCGGTCAAGGGGGCGGTGGCGGCGCAGTTGTTCGGGGTGTTGCCGGACACATTGGTGACGAGCAGCGTGGCGGAGCCCGCGTTACGGTAGATGCCGCCGCCGTTGACGGTGGCGGTGTTACCGGTGACGCTGCTGGCGGCCATCGCCAGCGTGGTGTCGGTGTAGATGCCGCCGCCGTACGAGGCGTGGTTGCCCTGGACGCCGCCCGCGGTCACCCTCACGGACCCGCCGAGGTTGGCGATGCCGCCGCCCACGCCGAGGCCGGCGTCACCGTTGCTGATGGTGACCGTGGCCAAGGTGAGCTGCCCGTTGGCGGCCGGGAATTGTGAGGGTCCGTCCACCTCGATGATGCGGAAGGCTGGCGCGGTCGACACACGGGTGATCTCGGTGGCCAGCCCGGTCATGGTGATCGGCGTGGTGATGTTCGGCAAGCCCGCCGGCCCTCCGCTGCCACCCGTACTGTGTGGGCTGGTCAGGGTGTAGGTGCAAAAAGGCGCGAGGAGCAGGTCACCGCCCCCGGCGGCGTTGGCTGCGTTGACGGCGTTGACCAATGCCGTCTCGCTGCACGGCACGTCCACCGCTTGCGCCGGACCCGCGGCATCTGCATGCGCTGCCGGGGCGGCGAGCAAGAGACCACCAGCCGCGCCGACCCCGGAAAGTAATCGAAACAGATCGATGGCTCGCACCACGCCTCCTTGGACGTATGAGCCACCCTCATCAGCCGATGCATCGTAAGAGCGCGTCGGCCGACGGCTTCCTCCGGTGGGCACCCTCACGTACCTGCGGCAGCATGCGCAGGCAGACGCCGATGAGCTGCATTCCCAGCGGAGGGATGGGCAGCCCACCTGGTCGGACCCCAACAAGGTAAGTCATCTGAGCTGCCTTACTACAAGAGGTTCGCCGGATCGCCACCCATTCGGCGGGGCGCACCGCCCCGGGGTGTAACTGGAGTTGCACAACGGGAGCCTCGCTCCTTGCCGCGCACGCCGGTGCTGCACCGGACCGAGGCAGCCACTGAACAGCCAGCCGGTCTCTCACCTGTATCGCGTCTGGACTCGCGACGTTAAATCTCAAGCTAGGGCGTGTATCGAAAGCGCGGACGGGCCGGGCGGGGTGATGCCCGGTCCGGCCCGCCCACTCTCTGCTAAAGGTCGAGCTGGCGTGTCGTGTGCGTGGGTGCGTAGCCGAAACCGTCGTTGATCTGTCTCATGTGCGTGTTGCTGTCGACGGTGTCGGTCAGGAGGCCACCGAGGCCCGGATAGTCCCTATGGGCCTGTCGGATCGACTGGGCCTTCATCCATCGGCCGAGGCCATGTCCACGGTGCTCGGGCAGCACACCGGTGCCGTTTTGCTGGCCGTCACCTGCGCCGTTGCCGGGGATTACTGTGCGGAGCAGGCGCGACGGAAGGAGGCGGAGCGTATGCGGGCCCGGAACGCATCCAAGGCTCCGGCCCGTGAGGGCGGCCGCCTTTGGCAAGTGTTTTGTGGGCCGGATCCGCGGATCGTCGCACGGTGGGAGACCGAACGCGCCGAGGTGGAACGCGCCGAGGCGCCACGGCGACCGGATGCGGAACCGGCCCGACCCTCATCTGCAGCGTCCACTCCGTCGGCGCCGCCGGCCGCGCCGACACCCGGCGTGAGGCCTCCCGCTGCTCTGCCTCGGCCATCCGCCGGCACACGTGCTCCCGCTTCTGGTGCGGTACGGCCTGACTCCTGGCATCGGTCGATCGGTCATCCGCACACCGAGACGCCAGTCACCCGCGCGAGGCCGTCGCGCGAAGGTGACCACGGGCGCCATGTCCGATGGCCGATGAGGAGCACGCAAGCGGTGATGTCCGATCGGTCATGGCCGGTCCGCTGCATGACCGATGACCGATGGCCGATATACCGGCATCAGCCATCGGCCATGGCCAACGGTGGCCGGTCGGTCATGGCGGTGCAGTGTGCAGCTCACGGCGGGGTCACTGGGGAGGCCCGGGTCATCATCCCGCGCCGGCGGTAGCTGCCTGCCGACCATCCAGCTCCACGTGTGAGGGCCCGGGCCATCGCGTCCCTGATGGGATGGGGCTCAGGAGGTGGATGCCCTCCCTGAGACTGAAGGGTTCAAACTCAAGTCCGTGCTGGTGCACTGCCCTGAACTGGACGCTCTGACCAGGCATGTCCGTTCCTTCGCCTAGATGCTCACTCAACTCCAGGGCGGTCGACTCCTCGCATGGATGGCGGCGGTCGGCGCCGACGACCTGCCCAGCATGCACACCTTCATCAACGGTCTCGAACGTGATCTCGACGCCGTCATCGCAGGTCTGACCCTGCCCTGGAACTCGGGGATCGTCGAAGGCCATGTCAACCGGTTCAAAATGATTAAGCGTCAAATGTACGACCGCGCTGGCTTCACCCCCCTCCGCAAACGGGTCATCCCGGCATGGACTGATCACGGACTGTAATTGACCGCAGACCGAGCCAGAAACCTGACTTTGGGAGTCGCCGCTACGGCGCGGCGGACGTAGACGCCGGCAACTAACTGGAGGGTTGGCAGCACAGGGCACCACTGCCTCGTCATCCACCAGCACCGCCCAGTCGCGCACCTTGGCGATCGAAAAGTTCAGTCACCGCCAGAGCGCTTCCCACATCCGTAGAGATCGTTTCCCCGCAGGTTTCGACCAACGCAATGGACACGGACAAGTTGGCGTGGTTGTGTCACGACCCATGCGGACGACAGAGATCAAGGAACTGAGAATACGGCTTGCTCAGTGGGACGATCTGGCGTCCCTGCCGGCGCTCCAGTTGGCTGCCGGAGAAGCCTTTCGCGGCATCGGCATGACCGAGGTGGCCGACAACCCGCCACAGGCCGCTGAGGAACTGGCTGTCTACCAGCGCGCCGGGCGAGCCTGGGTGGGGGTGGACTCCGCCGATACTCCGATGGGGTTTGTGGTTGTCGACCTACTCGACGGCTGTGCCCATGTTGAGCAGGTAAGCGTCCACCCGACAGTCCGCGGTCGAGGACTGGGCCGCCGGTTGATCGATCGCGTTGCCTCATGGGCGGCTGGCATGGGGCTGCCCGCGCTCACCCTGTCGACGTTCCGGACGGTTCCGTGGAACGCCCCGTATTACCGACGCCTCGGCTTCCGTGAGTTGGAGGGTGGACAGATCACGCCTGGGCTGCGCTCGGTGCTGGCGGCTGAGGCAACTTTCGGCCTCGATCCGTCGACCCGGGTGTGTATGCGCCGGTCGGTGAGGCAAGGACCTGACGTCCTGCCGGACTGAAACGCGGGTGCCTCTCGATGGAGGCCAACGGCCCCATTGCTGGCCTCATGGCTCCCGAGCCTTCCTGAGTTTGGGAGGCACCAGGTCTCTTGCCAGGGCGGCATCGGGATGGTCCTAGTGGAAAGGTGCTGGTCATGCCGCAGATGTCGAAGGTCGAGCTGTACGCAGCATCCGCTTCGGCCTGCCGACGGAATAGGGCCATCTGCCGCCTGCCAACACTGTACGGAGCGGTCCGCAAGACCAAGCGTCGGGTGTGTCAGAGCCGTCTCGTAGTGAACAGGTTGGTCCCGTATACCGCGTCCACTTCTTTCCGATCGGTCTCTGTGAATCCGACCTTGGCCAGCACTCGGCGAGAAGCTGTGTTCCAGTCCCAGACCGTGGCCCACAGACGTTCGTACCCAGACAATCGCGCCCATTCAAGAACCGCCAACGAGGCCTCGGTCGCATATCCCTGACGCCACACTCGGCGTAGCAGTTCGAATGCCAGTTCCGGTTCCCCTACCGACCCTCGTCCGCTGTCGACCAGCCCGCAGTAGCCGATGACGTCACGAGAGGTTTTCCGTTCGACCGCCAGCAACCCGGTCGACCACACCTTGTTGGTGCGGATCGCATCCTCGAGCTCCGCGACCGTGGGGTGTCCGTCCGTGTCGATTCGGCGGTGCGGCGGCACTCGTGGATCACGTTCGGCCCACAGTTCACGCTGGACGACTGCCTCGGCTACCCGCCAAGGCCTGAGCAGTAGGCGACTCGTCTCCAGTACAACCTCGCTGCCCGGTGCGCCAACTGTCATGACAGCAACCATCTCACGGGCGAACGCGCTGTCGTGCCACGGGGCGCGGTCGGTCCTGCCGATCGTGGACGCCCGATATGCGGGACAACCGGGATCCATCCCTGAGCGTCGTCTTGGGCCTGTGCGCGTTCGGCTGTACCCGGTGGGACAGGTTGACCTGTACGCCGACATCCCGCTTCGCGGACACGGCAGTGCCGTCATTTCTCCTCGACATCTCCGAGCTCGTTGATCACTAACTGTCTCCGGCAACCGTCGACAAACACTGTCCCTAGACATCAACGAAGCCACCGGGGTATCCGCGACGCAAGCACGACGACGTCCCGGCCCCAGCGGCAGGTAGTCCGGTGACTCACCACCTGATCAAGCACCCGGGGCAGCGGTACCGGTGCTCGCGGTGCCGGGCGGCCTTCCTGACGAGGGATGACGGCCGGGCCTCCCGGTTCGAGTGCCCCGGCGTTCCGCTGGCTCACGGGTCGCAGGGTGGCGCGAGCACGTCATCTACCCCATGTGGTCGAAGGACCGGAGCTGTGCGGCGTGGGGTGCCCTGCCCCGGCTCCCATGCATCAGTGGCATGGGCCGGATCCGTTCTGCGGTGAGCTGTCGTGCGGGCGGTGCATGCACTCGTGCGACTGCGACGTGTGCGAAGGACGGGTGTGGGCACCGGGGCTGTTCCGGTTGGGCGACAGCCGGGAAGTGTGAAGCGCGAGGGGCCGGTGTGCAGCACCGGCCACGGCTGCCCTGATGCGGATGGCCGATGACCGATATACCGGCGTCGGCCATCGACCATGGCCGATGGCAGTCAGCCGCGGCGGTGCCAATGGTGGTCGGTGGCCGGGCGGGGTGACTGGTTGGCCGATGGCCGGGGTGGCCGCTCGGCCACCAGCACGGCGGCGGCCCGGCGCTTGTGGCCAACCCGGCTGCCTCGGGCGATCCCTCGGGTGCTCGCCGCTCAGCACGGTCAAGTGACTCGGCCGCCCGGAGCCCCGCAACGATTCGACTCTACTCACCGCTCCCGTATCGGCGATGGGGCTCTCGGAACCCCGGCTGCTGAAGAGGCCCGGGTGGAGTTGGGGGAGTTGACCGTCGCATCCGAGGACGATGTCCCCGGGTGAGTCGGAGCACTGGATCATCCAATACGGCGCTTGTGACACCCGCGAAGTCGTGCTCCGGCGTGAGGGCAGCGTCCCAGAACATGGTCACTGCGTGGCGCATCTTCGCAGATCAGGGGTGGGGACATCCCACGAGGTACCCGTGTTTCCTCAAGCTGTAGCTCTCCCTCGGAAGGGGTCTCAGGGTTGGTGTCGAAAGCCGGACCACACGGTCTGTCTGGAGCACTTCGCCGACCGCACGGTCGTCTCAGAACGGAGAGAACACAGTGGGCAATACAGGAATTCGCGTGAGGCCGTCCAAGCGCATCGCCTTGGCCGCGGCGGCAGCTGCGGTCATCGGCGGCATTGCGGCAGCCCCGTCTGCAAGTGCCGCCACCTCCTCCTGCGGCGGCAATGTCGTCGCCACAGCTGTGAAGTACAGCTACGGGAACGCAAGCTGCTCCATCTCTGGCGTCCCCGGCCTCAAGGTCACGTATAGGTGGACAGCGACCGACGGATACGCCGCCATGCAGGCCTTCGGCATGGACGCCAACGGCGTTAGCCACTGGTACAACTGTGGCTCGGGCGGGGGCGCTTGCACCGTCCCATGGGGCAATGAGATTGCCACCCCGAAGATCCGCGCGTGGGACGCTCTGCGCGCAGCCAGGATCGACTTCACCGTCAGCTGAGCATCAGCTTCACACGTCTGTCGCCACGCCGACAGATGGTCAGATCCCCCCATGGGTGGTCACGGCACCTCGGCGCCGGCCAGGCTCCTCCGCGTGACCGGCGCCGTTTGTCCGGGCGACGCCGTATACCCCACACCGACGACCACGACCAGGGGGCGGCTGCGCCGCGCCCGCTGCGCCCAGAACCGCGCCCGACTCGTGTGGGCCCTCTACAGGCGGTTGGACCGCCTCACAGGACCTCTCCCCACCGCCCAGTAGCCCCATTGGCCACCCATGCCATCCCGTGGCGGAAGTCCTGCCGCCGGGTAGCTCGTTGAACAACATGACGACCAAGGAGCTGGCCGCCTCATGGTGACCCTGCGAGAACTGACCACCGACGACACCCAGGCCCTAACCCGAATCTACAGCGGCGCCTCCATCCGGTACACCACCGGCAAGCCCCTCACCCTCGACCAGGCCCACGAGAAGATCCGCACGGCCCTCGCCAGAGCCGCCGAGACACCGCGCGCGCAGTGGAGCTGGGGCATCGTCGACACCGGCGAGATGATCGGCCTGGTCGTCTTGCGGCGACGATCCCCGTCCATGGGCACCCTCAGCTACATCCTCCGCGAGGACACCTGGGGCAACGGCTACGCCACCGAAGCTGTCAAGCACGTCGTCGCCTTCGCCTTCACCACGGTCGGCCTGGAGCGCCTGGAGGCCATGCACCACCCCGACAACCCGGCCTCCGGCCGCGTCCTGACCAAGACCGGCTTCACCCGCACCGGCACCTGCGACCGGCACGCCGACGACGGAACCTGCGCGGCGTACCAGGTGTACGCATTGCCGAAACCCCAAGACGACGTCCTGGACCTGGTCGACTGACGAAGGGACGTCCGCTTGGACCGGCGGGCCCCTTGGCTACCTCGAAAACGAACAGCCCGTTGTCGTATCCCCTCTGGCCATGACCGACCTCTTAGCGCCCCCGGCCTCATGAAGGCGCGGTCCGGTTCCCTGCCGTTGGGCAGGGGCCCGTGGCCTGGCTCAGGCGTCGGTGCGGATCACCACCACCAGGGTGCGTGGACCGTGCACCCCCTCGACGCGCTCCAGCTCGATGTCGGACGTGGCCGACGGTCCGCTGATCAGTGTCGTCGGGCGCTCCGGGACCAGCCGGGCGAACGCCTCCGGCACGCCGGCCACCACCGACGACAGGGCGACGACGCAGACGTGCAGGTCGGGGACGAGGGACAGCGCGCGTCGGCCCTGATCGGGGGAGCCGTCCAGGAAGATCGTGCCGGTCTCGGCGGAACTGACCGCGGATGCGGTCACCACCCCGTCCAGCTTGCCGAGTTGGTGGGCCGGGATGTCCGCGGAGTCCCACTGGACCTCGCCGTCGTAGGCGGCGAGCCAGGCTGCGTCGAGGCCGGCGGGCGCCCCAACCCTGCGCGCGCCGTGCTCCCGCAGGGCTTCGGCGATCATCTCCGGGGTGCGGTCGGCGGTGCACGTGCGCACGTGCGCTTTGTAGTCGGCCAGCCGGTCCTTGAAGAGGGCGAGTCGTTCGTCGTCGGGCAGAGCGCGGCCGGTGCGGTATTCGCGGGGGACCGTCACCTCCGCGGGGCCGGAGCGGGCGAGGGCGTCCCGGACGCGTCCGAGCACCGTCTCCCGTGCGGTAGCGCTCACCGGTTCTCCTCCTCATAGGAGTCTTTTGCCTGCCGGGCACCCTCGTCGGCGGCGGCCCGCAGGGCGGCTTCGCCCTCTTCGGACGCCAGCCAGGAGCGGAAGGTCTGCCTGGGTGGGGCCGGGATGTCTCGGCTGTCGGTCCAGCCGTCGAACGGCGCGGGGAGCCGCGTGATCTTCCGGTCCCGTGCGGCCACCAGCCTGCCGCCGGGTCCGGCAGCCTTTTGCACGGCGGTGAACAGTCCGGGCCGCTTCATGACGGCTGCCGCGGCCTTCATCGCCAGCTTCTCCCCCGTGGTGCCGGCCTGCTCGGTGTGCTGGTGCCTCAGTTCGACCAGGAGCGACGGGATGTCGATCTTCACCGGGCAGGCGTCGAAGCAGGCGCCGCACAGGCTGGAGGCGTACGGCAGCGAGCTGTTCGGGTCGTTCTTCGCGGCGTCCATCCCAGCGAGCTGGGGGGTGAGCACAGCGCCGATGGGCCCGGGATAGGTCGATCCGTAGGCATGACCGCCGGCCCGCTCGTACACCGGGCAGACGTTGAGGCAGGCGGAGCAGCGGATGCAGTGGAGCGCTTCCCGCCCGATCCGGTCGGCGAGTGCCGCGGTGCGTCCGTTGTCGAGGAGCACCAGGTGGAACGCCTGCGGGCCGTCGCCCGGGGTCACCCCGGTCCACATCGAGGTGTAGGGGTTCATCCGCTCACCGGTCGAGGAGCGGGGCAGCAGCTGGAGGAAGACTTCCAGGTCCTGGTAGCGCGGCAGCACCTTCTCGATGCCCATGACGGTGATCAGGGTGTCGGGCATGGTCAGACACATGCGGCCGTTGCCCTCGGACTCGACCACCGACAGGGTGCCGGTCTCGGCGATGCCGAAGTTGGCGCCGGAGACGGCCACCGGGACCGTCATGAACTTCTGGCGCAGATACGCCCGGGCCGCGGCTGTCAGA
The DNA here is from genome assembly GCF_055657085.1 of Streptomyces sp. NPDC107765. NCBI lineage: Bacteria > Bacillati > Actinomycetota > Actinomycetes > Kitasatosporales > Streptomycetaceae > Streptomyces > Streptomyces sp. NPDC107765. Next base: position 110,549 of record NZ_JBVKBL010000020.1, read on the forward strand.
TGGGCCGGTACGGAGTCGAGAGCGGGGTCGACGCCGGGGATGGCCGTGCGGAAGATGTCCCTGACCTCGTGGCGGTTGCGGTGGATCGCCGGGACCAGGATGTGCGACGGCTTGTCGTCGGCGAGCTGCACGATCAGCTCGGCGAGGTCCGTCTCGTACGCCGCGATGCCGCGGGTGGCTAGGTGCTCGTTGAGGCCGATCTCCTGGGTGGCCATCGATTTGACCTTGATGACCTCGTCGCTGCCGGTCTCCTGGACCAGGCGGGTGACGATCTCGTTGGCCTCGACGCCGTCGCGCGCCCAGTGGACGGTGCCGCCGTGCTCGGTGACCTTCCGCTCCAGTTGTTCGAGCAACTCGGGCAGCCGGTTCATGGTCTCCGTCTTGATCGCCGAGCCCGCATCGCGCAGCCGTTCCCAGTCGGGCAGTTCACCGGTGACGGCGAGCCGCTTGGCGCGGATGGCGTGGGTGGCCTTGCGGAGGTTGCCGCGCAGCTGCTCGTTGCGCAGCTCGTCGTGGGCGGCCTCGGGGAACTTCCGGTCGCCGCGCAGATTGCCGGTCCCGTACGGGGAGCGGGGTGGGGCTGCGGGCATGCCGAGGAAGGTGCGGCTCATCGGGCGGCCTCCGGTTGCGGGAGCAGGAAGGGCGAGGTGCGGGTGGAGGCGAGGATCTGCGCCAGGTGCAGGGTGCGGGTCCCGGCCTTGAGGCGGGACAGGCCACCCCCGATGTGCATCAGGCAGGAGGAGTCGCCGGCCGTGCACACGTCCGCGCCGGTGGACAGCACGTCGTGCATCTTGTCCCGGAGCATGGCACTGGACGTGTCCGCGTTCTTGACCGCGAAGGTGCCGCCGAAGCCGCAGCACGCGTCGGACTGCGGCAGCTCCACCAGGTCGATGCCGGCGACTGCGCGCAGCAGCGTCAGCGGCTTGTCGCCCACTCGCAGCATCCGCAGCGAGTGGCAGGTCGGGTGGTAGGTCACCCGGTGCGGGAACCAGGCTCCGACGTCGGTCATGTCGAGCACATCGACGAGGAACTCCGACAGCTCGTAGGTTTTGGCCTTGACGGCGGCGACCCCGGCGCGGAGCGCCGCGTCCCCGTACCGCTCGGCCACGATCTCGTGCTGGTGGCGCACCGAGCCCGCGCAGGATCCGGACGGCATGACCACCGCGTCGAGCGACGAGTCCCCGAACTGCTCGGCGAAGGCCCGCACCAACGGGACGGGTTCGCGCTGGTAGCCGGTGTTGATGTGCATCTGACCGCAACAGGTCTGCTCCGGCGGAAACACCACATCGTGGCCCAGCCTGGCGAGCAGCACCGCGGTCGCCTTCACCGCGTCGGGGAACAGTGTGTCTCCCAGACAGGTGGCGAAGAGTCCGACGCGCATGGAGCCTCCCTAGTTAGGTCGGACCATAGTAGGCACCGACCCTTTTGTTGGCCACACTTTGGTCCGACCTTATTGACATGTGAGGTCATCGGTGACCTACTGATGCCGCTTCGGCAGCACCACGGGCATGGCCGACGGGACGGGACACCGACGGCGGCGGCCCCCGCAGCACCCGCACTCACGAAGGAGCACGCACTTGTTGACAGCGCAACCGGCCGTCCTCGCGGCTTACACCCCTGACGTGACCGCCTTCGGGGGGAGCCTCACCGCCACCGCCCTGCTCGCTCTCGTGCCCCTCGCGGTCTTCTTCGTGCTGCTGATGGCGGCCAAGCGCTCGGCGCTCCAGTCAGCACTCGGTGCCTTGGTCACCGCGCTGCTGACCGCGGTGCTGGGCTACGGGATGCCGGTAGGGCTCGGCGTCCTGTCCGCCACCCAAGGCATGCTCTTCGGTCTGTTCCCGGTGATGCTGATCGTCGTTGCCGCCCTCTGGTTCTACGAACTCACCGTCGTGAGCAACCGGTTCGGGGACCTGCGCCGCTCCTTCAGTGCGATCGGCCGCGGCGATCTGCGCATCCAGGCGATGCTCATCGCCTTCTGCTTCGGCGGCCTGCTTGAGGCCCTGGCCGGATTCGGCGCGCCCGTCGCCATCACCGCCGCGATGCTGATGGCGATCGGCCTGCCCAAGCTCAAGGCGGCCATGACCGTCCTGGTCGCCAACACCGCGCCGGTTGCCTTCGGCGCCATGGCCATCCCCGTCACCACGGCCGGCAACCTCACCGGCATCGCGCCCGAGGACATCGCCGCGGTGGTCGGTCGGCAGACGCCGCTGCTTGCCCTCTTCGTCCCGATGCTGCTGCTCTTCCTCGTCGACGGGGTGCGCGGTTTCCGGCAGCTGTGGCCCATCGCCCTGGTCACCGGACTCGTCTTCGCCGTGGCCCAGTTCTGGTGCGCGTCGCACTTCGCCTACGAACTCACCGACGTGGTCTCCGCGCTGGCCGGGTTCGCGGCCGCGGTCATCATGCTGCGGTTCTGGACGCCGAAGACCCCCGACACCCAGCGTTCCCAGGTCGATCCGGAGCCGCTGACCCCGCGCCGGGTGAGCCTGGCCGTCCTGCCGTACCTCCTGGTGATTGCCGTCTTCGCACTGGCCAAGCTCCAGGCCGGCGGGCTCGACGTCCCCGCGCTGCTCGGCGCCGTCAAGATCGAGTTCCAGTGGCCCGGCCTGTACGGCAATCTGCTGGCCGGCGACGGCTCTCCGGCCGCCAGCGCGGTCTACAAGCTGGAGGTACTCGGCAACCCGGGCACCTTGCTGATCGCCTCCGGCCTTCTGGTGACGCTCGTCTACAGCCTGGCTAGCGACGTCGACCGGTTCCCGATGTCCGCCCGCACCGCACTGCTCGCCGCGGGGCGCACCGTCAAGAACATGCGCACGGCCATAGCCACGGTCGCCACGGTGCTGGCACTGAGCTACGTCATGAGCCAGTCCGGCCAGACGGTTGCGATCGGCACCTGGCTCGCCACGGTCGGCGGAATCTTCGCCCTGCTCTCGCCGGCTCTCGGCTGGCTCGGCACCGCCGTCACCGGCTCCGACACCTCGGCGAACGCCCTGTTCGCCACCCTCCAGCAGACCGCGGGCAAGAGCGCGGGCATCGACCCGACCCTCCTGGTGGCCGCGAACACCTCCGGCGGCGTGGTCGGCAAGCTGGTCAGCCCCCAGAACCTGACCATCGCGGCGACCGCGGTGGGGGAGCCCGGCTCCGAACGGACCCTGCTGCGCAAGGTCGTCGCCTACAGCGTCGCGATGCTTGCAGCGCTGGGACTGCTGGTCTACCTGCAGTCGTTGCCGGCCCTGTCCTGGATGCTGCCGTAGAGCATCTGACACGGGTGGAGGAGCAAGGCGGCTCGCCCCGCTCCTCCCACACGCGCCGCTACCCTGCGTGTCCCTTCTGCGCGGCGGCAGTGCCTCCCACCGCGCTATTCCCCCTCGTGCTCCGGCTGGGTGTCGTCCACCAGCGTGCCGTGGAACCCGCGGATGTGCTCCTCCACCAGATCGGCAGCCTGCGCACCCTCGCCGACCCGGAGCAGCCGCAGCAGCTCCGCGTGCTGGTCATTCAGGGTGGCCGCTGCGGCCGGCCAGTCCTCGACCGTCTCCAGGGCCCGCAGGATCAGCGGACGCACGGACTCGCGCACGGCCGAGGTGAGGGTGGAGGTCAGCCGGTTGCCGGAGCTCCGGGCGATCAGCACGTGGAACCGGGTGTCGAGATCGTTGAACTCCACGACCTCGACGCCGGGCGCCCGCATCCTCCGCACGAGGGCCTCCGCCTCCTCCAGGTCCTCCGCCGAGGCGTGGCCGGCGGCGGTCTGGAAGCTGGACCGCTCCAGCGTGACCCGTGCCTCCAACACGTCCTCAAGGCGGTAGCTGCCCAGTGCGAAGTGCAGGCGGAGCAGCCGGCCGAGTGCGTCGTCGGGGTGCCGCACGATCCGCGCCCCGGCGTCAGGTCCTCGACCGGGCTGGGCGACCAGCACGCCGATCGTCTCCAGCACGCGCAGCGCCTCGCGCAGCGCGGACCGGCTGACGCCGAGCACCGGCGCCAGCTCCCGCTCGGGCGGCAACCGGTCACCGGCCTTGAGCTCACCGGCCAGCACCCGCGCCTCGATGCTCTCCAGCACCAATTCGTGGGTGCGGGACTGCCGGACGGGCTCCCACTCGACGGCCATGACGCCACTTCCCTCCCGAAATCCTTTGGGGCACGACTATGTCACACATGGCATGTGGTCCGACCAAAAGGGGCGCGCTGGCCGTGCGGCGGTACAGCGCCCGCGACGCCGATCGCCCCAGCACCCGTGCTCGAAGTCCTTCGGCTGACGAGCAGGCTGGCCTGCCGCTAGAGGATCCTGCTGTCCGAAAGCGGCAATCCGTACCGGACTCGTGACTACCGTGTCGGCGCCGAGCAGGTCGCCCGACGTCGCTACGCTGCTGATTCTGATCTACGTACGGAAGGACCGATCGCTGTCCCGAGTCATTACGGACGAACGCGGATGATCGGCTTCCCCTTGCGTCGCTCAGTCGGGTTGAGGGCCGAGACGGCATCGTCGAGGGTCGCGACGACGTTGTCGATGTTCGTGCGCAGCCGTCCGTCTCGCACCCGCTGGACGATCTCACCCAGTTGGGCACGATCGGACTCGAAGACGAAGTCGATCGCCTGGCCGTGGGCAGGCCGCGCCTCGGGCGGCCCAACGACGGTCACCAGTGTTCCTCCGGCCCGGATCAGGCGCGCGGATCGCTTCTGGATGTCTCCGCCGATGACGTCGAAAACCAGGTCGACTTCGCCGACGTCGTCGAGGGTGTCGTGGTCGAGGTCGACGAACTCCATTGCACCGAAGTCGAGCGCCTTGTGACGGTCAGCGGCACGTCCGGTGCCGATGACGTAGGCGCCGGCCTCTCGTGCGAGCTGGGTCACCATCGTCCCGACCGCGCCGGCCGCGCCGTGCGCGAGGACGCTCCGCCCCGCCTGGAGGTGGCCGTGCTGGAACAGTCCCTGCCACGCGGTGAGGCCTGAGATCGGAAGGCTCGCGCCCACGGTGAAGTCGACGTCGCCCGGCAGCGGCGCGAGGTTGCGTGCCTCGACGGCCGCGTACTCGGCCAGGGTACCGTCGCGATGCCAGTCGGTGAGGCCGAACACTCGCTGTCCCACCGACAGCCCGGTCGTGCCGTAGCCGAGGGCGGTGACCACTCCGGCCAGCTCATGTCCGGGGATCGACGGTGTTCGGTCACGGTCGAGGCGATCGGTCCAGGTAGAGGGCCACGCCAGCTCAGTCGGGACGAATCCCGACGCATGAACCTGAACGACGACATCGTTGATCGCTGGCGCCGGCTCGGGCCGCTCGGTCAGCGTCATTCCGGCCGTTCCTGCTGCCTGGTCCGTCACCACGATCGCCTTCATGGGAATTGTCTCCTTGGGCATGTGTCTCTTTGGTGGTTGCAGGGATGGTCACGTGTCGCTCACGGACGAACGCGGATGATCGTCTGCCCGCTGATCCGCTCGGTTTGAAGGCCGTGACGGCATCGTCGAGGTCGCGACGTTGCCAATGTTTGTGCGCAGCCGTCCGTCTCGCGCACGCTGGACGAATTCACCCTGTTGGGCGCGATCGGGCAGGGCGACGAAGTCGATCGCCTGGCCGTGGGCAGGCCGCGCCTCGGGCGGCTCGGCGATGGTCACCGGTGTTCCTCCGGCCCGGATCTTGACGAGACCGACGAACGCCTTCGCGCCGAAGCCGAGTGCTTTGTGACGGTCGGCAGCGCCTCCAGTGCCGATGACGTAGGCGCCGAACTCACGGGTGAGCTGAGTCACCGTCGACCCGACTGAGCCGGCCGCACCGTGCACTAGGACACTCTGCCCCGCCTGGAGGTGGCCTTGCTGGAACAGCACCTGCCATCTGAGGTGGAACTCGTGACGTTGCTCTTGACCGGGTTGAGCGAGCCATTCGTAGAGTTGGCTGGCTCAGTGGTGTCGAGTGTGGCTTTATCGGATCTGAGCCCGAAATGGGCTCAGGGCGTTCTCCACGAACCCAAATGTCCTGGGTTCAGTTGCTCAGCCGATCAGAGCCTCGGTGATCTGGCGGGTGGTCTGTGCGGCGACCCGGGGATTGGCGGCGGCGTAGGAGGTGTAGGCGTTCAGGCCCGTGGCCAGGGCCCAGCCACGGCCCCGGGTCCAGATGGCGGCGTCGGCGCCGAGCGTGGCGCGGAAGGCAGCCCGGCTCCCGGCAGACATCAGGGTGAAGGCGATGGTCAGGTCACAGGCCGGGTCGCCGAGGCCGAGCCCGCCGAAGTCGATGACCGCGCTGAGGCGGCCATCGACGGTCAGCAGGTTGCCGGTGTGGAAGTCACCGTGGAACCAGACCGGAGGGCGATCCCACTCGGGGGCGTTCAGCGCCGCGTCCCACAACTCGGTCATGGCTGCGGCGTCGAACGCACCATCGACCTCAGCGATAGCGGCCCGCGTCGCGCGGTCCCGGTCGGCCAGCGACCGACCGGTGAGGTTCTCGCGCGCGTCCCCGGCTGGGGAGTCCTTGGGCAGGAATGTCTGAAGGGCGGTGAGGAACTCCGCCAGTTGGACGGCAGCCCGGGACGAGTCGGCCAGGGCCTCGGCAGTCGCCACCTCGCCGTCCAGCCAGCGGGACACCGCCCACGGCCACGGATAGTCGAAGTCGGGCTCACCCACCGCCACCGGCACTGGGATGGCTAATGGCAGGTGCGGGGCGAGCCTGGGAAGCCACTCAGACTCCTTCCTCGCCTGCCCGCTGGCTCCCGCATGGCGCGGCAGCCGGACGGACAGGTCCTCGCCCAGCCGGTAGATCACATGGTCCGAACCGGCCGGGTCGAGCAGCTTGAGAGGTAGCTCGGCCCACTGCGGGAACTGCGTATCGACCAGACGCCTGACCAGTGGGGCATCGATCGCGGGGCGGGGGTCCGCGGCTCTGCCTATTGCCAAGAGCAACTCCTGCGGTGGGCCCCCTCCATGCAGCGGGCAGTTGGAGCCATCACAGTGCCTCGTGGACTCGTCTGTCGATCGGTTTTCTCGACTGGCCGCCCTCCGCTGCGCGGACTCCACGCGCCCGCCCGTCGAAACCGACTCAGCGTCGTCCCCATGAACCCGGGGGTCTATCGCTGCAATTGGCGGCACCGACCTTCAGGTTCCCGATGAACTACCTTCATCTACCCGCGCTACGTCGAGCCCCCGGAGCTGTTCGTGCTTCTCAGCGCCGACAAGGCCGCCGTCGGCTTCGTCGTCCTGCCCAAGCGGGCCGTGGCGGACCCGCAGGTCCAGAACAACACCGCCCCGATATCGGCCGTCATGCTGGGGTTGGGGGTCTTGCGGTCGCCGGGGCTTGGTGGCTCGTACGGCGGATGACGGCCATGCGGACCGTGACCGCGGTGCTTGCCGCCCTTGTCCTGCTGGCCGGTGGCGCTGTCCTGTACCGCGTCGGGCCGATGCTCCACTGCTGGGGCTCGGACCGGATCGCCCGCGAGCCCGAGGGCGCCCACGTCTGCTACGACTTCTGAGCGGACCACGGTCTCCGAACGGGCCCGGCGATCATCTCTCGGCGGCGACCCCCAGCCGCGCGGCGCCAGGGGCGGCTGCTGTCCGGCGGGCCGCGGCGTCGACGTCGCGCAGGCGGTAGGTGCCCAGCGTCAGCGTTTCGCGGTCACCGCCGGCCCGCCCGCACCGTGGCGGCCTGCATGGCCACCAGTTCCTCGACGACCACCGCAGCGTCCGCAACCGACAGCTCCGCGAGCTTCGCCAGCTCCCCCAGGGGCACCCAGCCTCCGTCCAGCAGGCGCCGCAGCAGCGGCGCGACAGCCGGGGCGAAGTCCGCCTCCTGGCCCGCGGCGGTGAAACGGCTCACCATCCCACCCTCGCCGTCGCCGGCCACCGTGATCCGTGCGCGTCCCGTCGTCACCCGCACCCACAGACCGGGTCCGGGGGGCACCGGTGAGGTGGGGAAGGGCCGGACGCAGTCGGCCGAGATTTTCAGCATCCTGGGCGGCAGCGAACCGCTTCAGCAGACCCGGCTCCTCAAGCGCAGCACCACCAGCTCGCGCAACGATTCCAGATAAGCGACCTGGCCTGCAGGGCCGACGTGGAGCGGCACATCGGCCCGCATCTGCTCCCTATCGCGGAGGATCTCGGAGAGCCAGCCGATCACGTACTGGAGGCGGATGCGGTCGGCGAAGCGTTCGGAGGGTTCAGCCGCCCGTGAACCGGCCATCGGGCGCGCCCGTCTGTCGGCCGAGCCGCTGGAACTGGCTGTGTTGCGCGGGGGAAGGGGAGCGCGACCTTCCGCAGCCTCACCCTCAGAGCCAGCGTCGGCGGGCCCAACTACGTGGTAGGCGCGTGCACGCTGCACTGAGCCCTGGACGGTCGTCTGCCCATCCGGCGCACCGTCCTGGTCTTCGCCGGCGAAGCCGACGGGCATACGGCTGAGCGCCTGTGGGCGGCGGCCGCCGACGCCGTCGGCCGCCTGGCCCCCGGCGCCCTACATTACGGCTCCGTCGGCGTACTGGATCTCGACCTCCACAGCTGCGGTGCCAAGGATGCTCACGGACGCCAAGCCGAACCCATCTACCACGGCGATGAGGAGCAGTGGCTCGGCTCGCGTCGTTGACCGGGTAGTCGAGAGCCGGTGGGACGCGGGCTCCGGCTACTCGCCAGTGACGCCGTCGGCAAGCTCCCGGGCGATGTCGAGGTGCCCGACATGCCGCGCGTACTCCTGGAGCAGATGGAACAGAACCCAGATCAGCGTTGGCCGCTCCTCCTCGGGCGGGATTCGGCCCCCGAGAGTGGCCATCCGGTCCTCCAGCCGCGCGCCGGCGACGATGGCCCGGGATCGCTCGCACTGGGCACGGAAGAACCCCGTTACCTCCTCGACGGTCTCACCGGCCTTGACACGCCACCTGCCGCCACGGGCTTCCATGTCGCCCCACGGCTGTTCGACCTGCTGGCCGGCGAAGCCCCACTCCAGCCAGCGCAGCTCCACATAGGCCAGATGCTTCAACAGCTCCAGCGGCGCCCAACCGGACGGCAGCCGGCTACCCCGCAGCTCCGCGTCCGTCAGGCCGTCCAGTTTGCGCAGCACGGCGTCACGGTAGAAATCGAGATAGCCCGCCAACAACTCGGCCGGGCTGGTGAGCGTGACCTCGGGCTCCGCCGGGGGCTCGACTTCAGCAGTCATGGCAGGTGATGTTAGACAGAGCCCCACAGGCACGCCACCCGCTCACAGCAGAGCACCCAGCCCGCCGATTACCCAATCAACGATGCGAGCCGAGCCACTATCAACGATGCGAGCCGAGCCACTGGCTTGAAGCATTGCCGCCTCACGTTGAGGCGTTGACGGCCCGGTGATGTGCAGAGAGCTTCTCCCAGCAGTCTCGGGAGGGCACGCGGACGGTGCCGTCGGCGCAGCCCTTGTCGCGCTCAGCAACGGATCCCAGCCTCGGCCAGGGCGTGGATGGCGCCGTGCGTCTTGAAGACCAGACCTCATTTTGGCAATCCACTTACCCGTATCGAGACGCAACGCCGCACGGCCGGGCGGCGGCCGCGGAGGATGCTCGGGCCCGGTGGCAGTGGTCAGACGGCGGGTCCATCAAGGTAGGTGTAGGTGCTCTGGGAGCTGCCGCCGAGGGTGCTGACGGTGATGTTGATTCCTCCGGCGGGGTGGGGCGGGGCGGCTGCGGTGACCGTGTGGTCGGAGATGACGACGAAGGCTGTGGGGGTGTTGTCGAAGGTGACTCCCTGGGTGGTGGCGAGGTTGGCGCCGGTGATGGTGACGTCGGTGCCGCCGCCGGTTGGTCCGGTGTCGGGGCTGACGGCAGTCAGGGAGGGTGGGAAGAGATAGGTGAAGGTCAGGCCGTTGGCGTTGCCGGCGGGGGTGATGACGGTGACGGGCACCGGGCCGGGGGAGGGAGCGCCGGGGACGGCGACGGTGACGGCGGTGTCGGTGACGGACTGGATGGTGGCCACTCTGGAGCCGAAGCGCACCGAGGTGGTTCCCGCCAGGTTGGCGCCGGTGATGACTGCAGTGCCTCCGCCGGTGACGGGGCCCATGGCGGTGGTGATCCCGGTCAGGAGCGGGGTGGGGCGGTAGAAGAAGGTGCCGAAGGCGCCGGTGCCGCCGGGGGTGGTGACGGTCACGGGGACCGTGCCCTGTCCGGCGGGGGTGCGGACGGTGACCGAGGTCGCGGTGTTGGTCAGGATGGTGGCGAGTCTGTCGCCGAAGCGCACGGCGGTTGCACCGGCCAGGTCGTGACCCCGGATGGTCACGATGGTGCCGCCGGCGGTGGTGCCCTGGCTGGGCACGAGCGTCAGGGCGATCACGCTGACGGCGTTGTCGGCGTTGTCCGTCACGTACAGCCGGTTCCCGGCAGGGGTGACCGCGACGCAGACGGGGCCGTTGCCGACCGGGATGCTGCCGGTGGCGGTGTTGGTGGCGGTGTCGATCACGCTCACGGCGTTGTCGGTGAAGTCGGTGGTGTAGACGGCGGTCCCGTCCGGACTCACGGCCACGAAACGCGGCAGGGTGCCGACGCCGATGGTGGCGATGGCGGTGTTGGTGGCGGTGTCGATCACACTGACGCTGTTGCTCCCCGCATTGCAGACATAGGCGCGGGTGCCGTCCGGGCTGAAGGCGACGATCACCGGCACGTCGCCGGCGGTGAAGCTGCCCGTGACGGTGTTGGTCGCGGTGTCGATCACGCTGACGGAACTGTCGCCGACGCAGCAGACGTAGGCGTGGGCGCCGTCGGGGGTGACGGCGACGCCGACCGGCATGGGGCCGGTGGTCACGGTAGCGGTGACGGTGTTCGTCGCGGTGTCGACCACACTAAGGGTGTCGGTGCCCTGGCTGGTGACGTACGCGCGGGCGCCGTCCGGGGAGAGCGCCACCGCGACGGCTGCGGCACCGACCGCGACGGTGGCTGTGAGGGTGTTGGTGGCAGTGTCGATCACCCCGAGGGTGCCGTCGTCGAACAGGGTCACGTAGACGCGCGTGCCGTCCGGCGAGACCGCCGTGAGGAACGGGCCACCGCCGGTGGTGATGGTCGCGGTGACGGTGTTGGTGGCGGTGTCGATCACGCTGATGGTGTTCGACGCCCGGTTCGCGACGTAGCCACGTCCCCCGTCCGGGGTCAATGCCACCCCCAGTGGGGAGCTGCCGACGGGGATGGTGGTGTCAGCCGATGACAGCATCGTAGAGAGTTGCTGTGGCGCTGCGACGGCGGCGAGCAGCGGATCAGGTCTGGTCAAGACGTTCACGGCGCAGCCTTTCTGAGCACGTATCGGGGAACCGCAGTAACTGCCCGGACGGAGACGCGGTCCCGGGGCAGGGACGTTGGTTGATACCGCTGCCGGGCTTCCGCCTGCGGCAGTGCGGCCCGCGCCGCAGGCGGCCGATGGTCCTCATGGCCGAACGACCAGGCGAGAGAACCGCGGCAACCACCTACAGCACGTTCCCCGGCAAAGGATGGGCGCCTACCGGGTCCAATACTCAAAGTGACCCACAATGTCAAACGGGTGACAAGAGTTAGCTATGCGATATCACCCAAACGGCCCAGCGGTGATGCCTCGGGCTGCCCGATCTGCCGCATCACGAGCGCCATGGCATAACCGGACCAGGAACAAGTACCTACTTACCCGAGATCGGACGTCGGTGTGGTCCGGCAGGTCGAAAGAGGTGGCCGCGCCTCCCACCCGTCACAGATCACCGATTCTGACACAGCTTCTCAGCGCCGCTTGGTCCGTCCCGGCCTGGGCGGTGCGGGATGACGGACGGGCGGGGAACAGGGGCTGAGCGGCGAGCAGGGTCTGAACGGAACCGGGGAATCGCTTCCCTTTCGGCCCGACCGCGCGGCGGCCGCGGCCGGGATCAAGCCGGCCGCCACCACTGCACCGGTCGCCACCGCCGCATCGCATCCCCCGGCCACCGATTCGCCCTCGCCGCCGGCCAGCCTGCCGTGGGACCCGTAGTGCTCAGCACAGCAGAGAGCAGATCCGCCGGGGTCGGCCGTCACGGGCGTTCGCACAACGGTCGGATGCGGCGTTTCCCGACGGTCCGTCGCCGGTCGACCTCGACCTTCGACCTCGTCGACATCACCCAGACCCTCGACCTCGTCGTCGGCATCCCGCCCGTCGCCGAACGCCCCGGCACGGCCCCGACGGCGGCCCGGGTGCCTCCTGGGCGACAAGGCGTACGACTCGAAGGCTGTGCACGGTGAGCCGCAACGCCGCCACGTCCAGGCGGTTATCTCCCGCAAGGGCTCCCCGAACATCAAGGGCTCCAGGCAAGCTCCTTCCCCAAGCCCTCGGCTTCGCTCGAGCGGGGGAGCCCCCATCCGTCGTCGAGCAGACCTTCGCCCTGCTCCACCGGTTCCAACGCCTCACGGTCCGCTGGGAACGATGTATCGAACTCCACGATTCCTTCCTCCTGTTGGCTCGCAGCTCATCTGTCACGCCAGCTCAGGCTGAGGATGGAAAAGGCTCACTGCTTGGCAATGACGGCGGGTTGTTGATGACGCTCGCGTACCGGCGAAGCCCCGTTCTGTAGCAGCGTGTGCAGTGCTTACCCGGCTCAGCGGCGGCGGGTCCAGGAAGTAGCGAGTGGAGCGGCGCGGTAGCCGGGGACCGATGCCGCGCTGAGGTTTCGTGCGACCGCGGCCGGCTCGGCGGGCGCGGGGGCCTCCTGCACGCAGGCGTTCTTGGGCTGCGTGGTGCTCTGTCCGAAACGGCAGGCCACGCCAGTCAGTTTGATGGTGATGAAGTCGGCGATCTGCGCGCCGAACTGGATGGGCTTCCCGTTGATCTCGATGTCACCGACGGTGAAGCCCTTGTCCTGGGGTACCTCGTAGACGAATCGCACGGGGTGGGTCGTGTCGCCGCGCTGCCTGATCCAGTAGTCCTTGGGATCGGAGCCGTCCGGGGTGGCCCAGCCGTCCGTGGCCAGTTTGTCGAAGTAGAGTCCGACCGGGTCGGCGAGGGAGACGTCCGCCTTCTGTCGGGCGAGGTCGTTCACGGCTCCGCCGATGTGCGGGTCGCTGTTGCGCTCGGGCTCGCCGTACTTGCTGCAGTGGATGAGTTCTTGCTCGGTGGTCAGCTCGTGACCGTCGATGACCCGCACGACGGTGGCCGCGGCCGCGAGTTCGATCTCGGCCCCCAGGGTGTTGCTGGGCTGGATCAGATGCATGGCGCCGTCCGTCGTGGAGTCGTTCCACCGGTTACGAGGGTTGTAGGTGCCGGTGGCTCCGAAAAGGTCGTTGTGCTGGACGTTCGGGTTGATGTGCGTCCGATAGAGCTCGAGAACCTTGGCGGGGTCCGACTGGGCGAGCAGCTGCCAGTACTCGGGGCCCTCGCAGGTGAACATGACCTTGGTGATCTTCCCGGCGGCGGTGCGGGTGACGCTCCACTCGCAGTACTCGTCCTGGACGTCCCGGCTGGCGTCGGCCCGCCGCCACCGCTGGGCGTCGGCCAGGGACTGGATCTTGACCAGACGGGGGAAGGCCGTCCAAGTGACGGTGGCCTGCTGGGCGTCGGCGGCTGTGTCGGTCTTGGTCAGGTTGTAGAACTGGTTGCGAGGGCTGTCGTTGAGCACCTTGTGGGGATCGGGGCCCGTGATCGAGTTGTCGACCCGGTCGCTGATGAACATGTTCCAGGCCTTCAGGCCGGTCTCGTCGAGATCGTCGAGGTATCCGGGCGGGCCGTAGGAGGCGAGCGGGCTCATGGGACGCTCCTTCGCAGAGAGGTCGTCGGGGACGGATGAGCCGCGGACGGCGGCGGCTGTCAGGAGGTGGGCGCGACCGTGCCGTCGTCGTTCATCCTGAGCCGCGGGGCGTTCGCGGGGATGTTGGTGGTCGGCAGCGTCAGCTCGAACTCGTTGAGCCGCATCGCCTTGAAGTCGCGGCGGCGGGACTCTGCCAGCCGGACGTAGTCGTCGAAGCCGGCGGACTCTCGGATCCGCTGGCCGATGTGACCGAGATAGTCGTCGATCCGCTGGGCGAAGGCCTTGGGCCAGGTGTCGTCGGCGAGGATCCAGTCGGCGGCGAAACGGCGTTCAGGGCTGCTGGGCGGCAGACTCGTGGCGGCTTCCAGGATCGTGTGTGCGATATGGTCCTGCAGCTCGGTCACGGCGGTCGGCGTGGTGGGGACATGGGCCATCAACTGTTCCCGGACCGGGCTGAAGACCGGGTTGGTGAAATCGACCATGAGCGCGCAAGCGGCGAACTTGTCCGTGATCAGGCCCTGTTCCACCATCTGCCGTACCACCTCATTGTCCTCGCATGCCGGCTCTGGTACGACGAAAGCGAAGAAGGTGTCGCCCGGCTGGGAGAAGCTGCTGCTCTTCTCCTCCAGCGCGAAGTTGAAGGTGGCAAGGCTCTCCACGTAGTGGGCGGCCGGGGCCATGGGAGGAACGGCGGCTGTGACGGGCAGTCCGAGATCGCTCAGCAGCGCGTCGCTGTTCAGCCAGAAGCCCGGGGGCAGCACCAAGTCTCCGCTGGAGGGGGTGACCGTCGAACTCTGGGTCGCCGTACTGGCCAGGTTCACGGCGGTCGTGGTGAACAGATGGCGCATCAGCTGCTCGGGATGCTCCACGGTGCCGTCCTGTGTGACGGCTGCCAGGCGGGCGGCGGTCCAGCGGCTGATCAGCGCACGGACGGTCAGCTCGAGATTCTCGGCGCCGGTGACCTGCTGATACAGCGGGTCGAGACGGAGGGGGTCGTCCGGGGCCAGGCGAATCGTCGCTGCCTGGGACTGCCAGTTGCTCCAGGGCGCTTTCAGCTCCTTCATCACGACGCTGCCGTTGATGTGGCTGTCGAAGCAGCCGTGGCCGCGGGAGCCGGGCGCGAGAGCGGACCAGGAGTTGCCCGCCCAGACCCACACGGGGCTGATCCGCATGTAGTAGTTGAACACCTTCGCGGCCGGATCCCAGGCGGCAACCTGTAGAAACGTCGTGGCCGGGTCCTCGTTCGCCTCCGTGCTCACCAGCAGGTCCACGTCCCGGCCGGTGGCTGCGCGCGCGATGGCGAACCGCATGGCACGTGGCAGCTTGGGGGCGGAGCCGAGCGGAATCTGCCCGGCCTCGCCGATCAGATACACCGACTGGTTCGCTTTCGTCGCCGGCTCGGGCAGCCCAGCGAGGAGATCCTGCACCGTCAACGGGAAGGTGCCCTTGCGGAAGAACAACGCGGCCATCGGATCCCCCAGCTCCGCCAGCTCCTGGGCGTCCAGTGGACGGGCCTGCTGGTCGACTCCCACCACGAAGCGGTGCACTCTCCGTGCTACCCGGTCGTCGGAGTCCGCGTCGCCCAGGGCGGCCTGGACCGCGCGGCTGGTGGGGCGTGTGATTCCAGGAGGGGAGCCGCGGGTCTCCGCGGTGCGAGCCTGCTGCAACCAGGCAGTTGCCCGCCGATGCTCTCGTATGCCGTCCACCGACTCGACCTTTCGTCGCCCGCCATCCTGTCCAGCGAGGTGGGAGCGGTGCGTCAGGAGGGGCTTGAGTGCCTGGCACTCCATGAACAGTCTGCCTCGTCGGAGGACATGCCGCATCCGTAGCCGTGACCGACTACGTACGTGGTTAGTGGTGGCCCTCCGGCCCGCCCGTGCACATGGAGACGTTCGCTCCTGAAATACGGTGGCGATCGGATTGCCGACCGTGTTCGACCCAGCGCCGGCGAAGAGTAGCCACCTGGCCGTCCGCGCGCTGCAGACCCGGCGGCCCGAGCGGTACCTGTGGATCGATGACGCCGCAATGGCCGACGGAGTGGGTGCGGAGGTTGGGGGCCCGGGGGATCAGCGCGCCCACAACCTCTGGATCCCGCCGTCCAGCGGGTGGATCACCCTGGATCCCATTGCTCAGCAACTGCTGTCGGACGTACTGCCGTTGGTGGTGCTCGGCGAGCGGGCATACCGGCCGAAGGACTTGTTCCGCGTCGTGGAATCCTGTTCCCAGGAGCGGACGCAGGTCCCCTCATGCGTGATCAGGGACCGCAACCGTCTGGACCCCGTACGGGGCGTAGAGCGCACCTTGCAGCCGGGTTCCAACTGCACGGACGAGTGCAGGTTGAGGATGTGGCCCTACCCGGCGAAGGTGGAGGACCTGCGGCTGGAATTCAGCGAGGTCCTCTGCCTGCAACAGCACGATCTGCTGCGGTGGTGGCGGCCCCGGTCGTGGCTCGGCCTGCAGTTCTGGCGGAAGGCTCCATGGCAGCGCACGGTACCGGTTGCCGGCATGCGCCGGTTCTGGGACGAGATGGGCCAGCGGGCGCGGGACGTTGAGCCGGACGAAGTGGATACAGCCCGGCAGAGAGTCCGCAGCTGATGAGCCGGAAGAGCGCGGGTTCCGCAACGGCTACCTCGTACGCCTCCCTCAAAGCTCGTAACACGATCTTGTGGCCTCAGGGAGGGAGCACCGATGCTCACTTCTCGGATTCGGACCAAGCCGCCACAAGTGCTCGCCGATCTGGAAAGCGGAGACCGGAGACCATCTCCCGGGTGGGCTCACCATTGAGCCAGCACACCTGCTCGGGGCCACCGTCGCCAGTGTCGAACAGGCAGCACACTCCTCCGCTGTCGGCGGTGAGGTCGGTGAACACCTTCCTGATGTTGGCCGACCGCGCAAACAAGCGGCTCATCCCCGACGTCGCCGCCCAGCACTCCACCAACGCGTAGTCGGGGTGCAGAAGGGACTCGAACCAGACCTTCGCGTAGATGTATCCGATCTGGATGCGCCCGTCCGCCTCGGGTTCGCGGCCGCTCATCTGCGCGTACTCACGCAGTGCATCATCGACTTCGAACATGAGGGACGTGTCGAGCTCGAGCGTGCTGCTCGTTGAACAGTCGACCGGCTCGCTCTTGAAATGGGACGTGAACGGGAGGACGAGCCGGTCCCCGCCGGGCAGGGTGATCTCAAGCGGCGGCACGGCACGTGCCCGTGGCGCCAGATCGGCCAGATTGGCCAACACCCTGGCGACGTTCCAAGGACGCACAAAGATGTCGTAGCTGTAGACCAGCCCCACTTTTTCCCCCTGCCCCAGATCGAACCGCAGCCTCTCACGACCCGCCCCTTGGGCGCTTGTCAGTTTAGAGCTCGCGACACATTCATGAGTGGTTCCTCTTGATGCGCCGCCAGCAGATCAGACTGCAAGCCAACGAGAGGAAGGCGTCGTGGAGTTCGAGGCGTCGTTCCCATCGGATGGCGAGGCGTTTGAACTGGTGGAGCAGAGCGAAGGTCTGCTCGACGACGTAGCGGAGCTTGCCTAGCCCTTGGATGTTCGGGGCGCCCTTGCGGGAGATCACCGGCACGATCCTGCGTTTGCGTAGTTCGCAACGCACGACCCGGGAGTCGTACGCCTTGTCGCCCAGCAGGGCGTCGGGGCGACGGCGGGGACGGCCCGGGCGCCCGACGACGGGCGGAATGCCCCGGTCGGCGTAAAGACGCCGGGGCCTGCGGCGGGGCGTCCCCCGCTGGCTACGGCGGTTGCCATGGCGGATACGCATTGCCGCACGGGTGGCTACGGCCGTGGCGACGATGCGCCCCGCCCCGACAGCTGCGTGTCGGGGCGGGGCGCAGTACCTTCCGGTGCCCAAAGCGGGCTCGGGCGACAGCCGGAGATGCCTACCACCGCGTGTTCAACCCACAGGGCTTCCTCGAAAAGACCGACGGCGGGGGCGGAGGCCGGAGGTGTTCCCGGATGTTCGGCTGCGGGTTTCAGCCGCCGGGAAGGGGCTCGGGGTAGCGCTTGAGGACCTGGGCGGGGTGGTCTTCGTCCGTGGGCCAGAGCACCACGTGGTAGCGGTCTTCGCCGTCCAGCCCGTCCTCGGAGATGGTTTGCAGGCCGTGGGAGTAAATGCGCACGGTGTAGGTGCCTGGGGTGAGGGGGATGCGTGGCAGCGCGTCGTCGAAGTCCTGCATGGAGATCAGCAGGCGTCCGGAGGGGATCGCGAGGCTGGCCTGGGTGACGTGCTCGGCCTGCTGCAGTTCTGTGTCGTCATCGGCCGGCGGCGTGCGGCGCACGTCTACGGTGACGGGAACGTCGAAGGGGCGGGCGGCTCCGATACCGATGATGCCGGGGGCGGTGTTGATCCAATTCTCAACCAGTGTTTCGAACCAGGCAGGTTCGGGTTCGCCCAGGCGCGCGTCGTCGTCCTGGATCAGCAGGGTGGAGTAGTCGGCGAAGACTTCGAGTTCGTGGTGGGAGAGCAGGTCGGGGTCGCTGGGGGGTGGGGTGGACGTCATCTGGAAGTGGGCTCCGTCAGGTAGTGAGTACAGGGTCTGGGCGAGGGGGCCGCGGATGCGCATGCACTGTGCGGCTTCCTTGACGGCGAGGTTGTCGTCCTCGTTAGTACCACCGAGGGCGAAGAAGCGCAGTGGGATCAGGCGTTGGTCGTGTGCGAGGGCGCCGTGGCGGTCGTGCCAGCTGGTGGCGAAGGCGTGGGCGCCGTGCACGTCGAGGTCAACCAAGAGCCACTGTGCCCAGTTTTCCAGGCTGTTACCGAGGACGGTGCATTCGGCGGATTGCCGCGATCTCCAGCCCCTGGTCGACCTCGTCGACACCCACGGCACCGATTCCCTTCTAGCCGCCATCGCCCGCATCCTGCCCGGGGACCAGGCGGAGGTGACCGTCTCCACCGCCCACAAGGCCAAAGGCCGCGAATGGCCCCGAGTGCGCATCGCTGACGACTTCACCCCACCCGAAGACAGCGAAGAGCACGACGAGACCGGCCGCCCAATCCCCGGCCCCATCGACGATGGCGAGGCCTGCCTGGCATACGTCGCCATCACCCGTGCCCGCGAACACTTGGACCTGGGCGGCCTGTCCTGGATCAACGACCACCCCGACGGACGCCCATCATGAGTCTGCGGAGCCTCCCCAAGAAGATGGGCCCGCCAACTCCCGGACGAGTGTGAGCCGTACGGGCGGCGACCGTGGGGAACGCGATGAGGACGGGGACGTCGTCGGCGAGGGTGCGCTCAGAACACCCCACCAAATCAAGATTCGCGCCCGGCACGAGCGGAGCGAGCAGCATCAGCGACACCATCGCGGAGAACCCTTCACCGCCCAGGTCGAAGCCCGGATCCACCCCCAAAGCCTTGATGAGCCTGCGACCGGTCGAAGCTCTGCGCAAAACCGGGATGCAGGGACACTTCCACCGGCGGCGCACCCTCAGGCCCGACCCCCCGGTGCACGTACTCCAGGGCCCGCCCAGCAGCCTGCGCAAACAGTGCCACAGCCGGCACCGACGGGATGGACTTCGGTAAGGAACCCGTCACAAATTGGACTTCCCCCGCGGCTTAGTCTCGAAAGCATCAAACACAGGCTTCCTTTCGCCGCAACCGTGTGTTCGCCGCCAAGACCGGCCTACCGCCCTAACAGGCGTACCGCTGCGGTCGCGCCGGATCAGGTGACGACAGACGTTGGCGGCTCGCCGTCGTGGACAGCGACCGAGTCGTTTGAAGCGAGCCGGCCATGGACTGACTGACGCACTGGTGAAGGGGTCTTCGCCCGATCCCCCGGTGAAGTCGTGGCCTGTGGCTTGGTCAACGTCCCGACGAGACAGCGCAGTTCATAAGCTGCTTGCCGCGCAGCGCCCTGGTGTGTGCGCCGGGGCACTGGCGCATACTGGCCGCCGGTCGCGTGCCCGGGCGTGCCAGTACTGGAGCGCAGTGCTGCTGGATCACTTGATGGACGGGTTTGCCTGCGGCGGGCCCGGACGAGGGCCTGCTGACCTCCAGCATGGGAGCAGCGCACCCTCCGGCGGCGTGGTCGTTTCGTGTGTGAATGCCGCAGACGTTCTGTGTTCGGCAAGGAAGACCCGTGCCGACGATGGCCGGTGCGGGCAGTACGGCACCTGGTCAGGACTGGCTGGCCTCCGCCAGTCGCCTACAGCGGGTGGTCGCAACGGTGAAGGGATAACGATGAGCACTGCCAGTGCGAGTGCGGCAGCCACAAGTGTCGACAGCTTTGCCCCGTCGATCAGAACGGTCGCAGGAATCGGGGTGGCGGGATCCAGCGGGGACAAGGGTTCTGCCGTCGCGGCGCAGTTGAATGACCCGTACGGGGTCGCGGTGGACAGCACCGGCACGCTCTTCTTCTCCGATAGCGGCAATCACCGGGTCCGGAAGATCGCGACTGACGGAAAGATCAGAACGGTCGCGGGGACCGGAGTGGGGGAATTCGGCGGGGACACGGGTCCCGCCGACTCAGCCCGGTTGAACCGCCCGCGTGGTGTGGCGGTGGACAGCTCAGGTGCCCTCTACATCGCTGATGGCGGCAATCACCGGGTCCGTAAGGTCACGCCTGATGGGAAGATCACCACGCTCGCCGGTACGGGCACCGCGGGCTTCGGCGGTGACGAGGGCCCGGCGGACTTGGCTCAGCTGGACACCCCGTTGGGGGTGGCAGTGGACAGCACCGGCACCGTTTACATTGCCGATTACCGCAACCACCGGGTTCGGAAGGTCACGCCGGACGGCCAGATCACCACGTACGCGGGAAACGGAACCGAAGGGTTCGAGGGAGACGGCGGTCCAGCGGGTTCAGCCCGGCTGAAACACCCGCACGGAGTGGCGGTGGACAGCTCAGGCGCTGTCTACATCGCCGATTCCGAGAACCACCGGGTCCTTAGGTTACGCTGGACGGGAAGATCGACACAGTCGCCGGCACGGGCACCGCGGGCTTCGGCGGTGACGAGGGCCTGGCGATCTCCGCCCAGTTGAACCTTCCTGTGGCGATGGTGGTGGACAGCACAGGCACCCTCTACATCGCCGACTACCGCAACAGCCGGGTTCGGAAGTTGACGGCGGACGGCAAGATCAGCACAGTCGCCGGCACGGGCACCGCAGACTTCGGCGGTGACGGCGGACCAGCTGCTTCCGCCCAGCTGAATTACCCGTTCGGCCTGGCTTTGAACTGCGTCGACGCCCTCTACATCGCCGACCGCGCCAACAACCGGGTTCGTAAGATCGCGTCGTCGGGAATGGCTGGGCTGCCTTCTTCGGGCACGGTGGTGTGCTGGGCCAACGTGCACAGCAGGCTGCGGATGGCGGTCGCGCGTGAGTCGACCAACGACGGGGCCGAGATTCACCAGGCCCTCGTGGCTGCCAGGGGCTGCCAGCGGTGGCGGCTGGTCGTGACGGGTGAGGAAGACGGCGAGGTCCTGTACCGGATCGAGAACGTGCGCAGTGGCAAGGTGCTGGAGGTTGTCGGCGGTCAGGAGTGGGCCGGCGCGGTGGTCGCGCAGCGCGCCTACGAAGGCGACGACGCGCACCACCAGCAGTGGAGGCTGATCCCGGTGGGCTCGGTGAACGGCAGCCCCCGGGTATACGAGATCGCGAACCGCAACAGCGGTCTGCTCCTGCAAGTCGACACCAATGCCCGCGCGGCGATCAGGCAGGACGGGGCGGAGGGCGACCATCGGGGCCGGCAGTGGCAGCTGCTCCCCGTGTGATGCTCGAAGGGGGCAGGGGCGGGGCCGCCCCTGCCCCCTCATGTGGAGTGGGTCGCTACTCGGAGTTGGACGGCTTGTCGGGCTTGTCCGCCGTCGCCTTGGGGGCATTGCCGGCCGCCGGCGCCTCAGGCTTCGCCGGCGTCTTGGGCATGCCGCTGTACTTGCCCTTGTCCGGGTTGTTCTGCAGGTCCTCGTTCTTCTGCAGGCCCGGGTCGTCCGCGATCGTCGTCCTGGACTGCGTCATGCCGTCGGACGCTGCCGTGGAGACCGAGCTGAGGTCCTGGGCGTATCCCTGGGAACCGGCTGCCGTCCGGGTCTGCTGGATGAAGGAGCTGAGGAAGCCCATGATGATGCGGGCTTCGGGCGATTGTTCCTGCACGGTCTTCGCGCGGGAGGTGGCTCCGTGGATGGCATCGGCGGACAGGCTGGTGCTCCTGTCGTCGAATGCGCCCTCCGTGGCTTCTTCGAAGGTGTCGGGGTCGGCGCCCGGCTGGGCCCTGGCGCCGTTGGTCACGGAGAAGAGCCCCGCGCTGTCGCCGGCGAAGTCGAAGATCTTGTTGAAGACCATGGTGGTCACCTCTGTTCGTCGTCATGGTGGTGCCGGCGCGGGCTCAGGGCTGCTTGTGCTGGGTTCGGTCGCTGTCGGTCAGGCTCTGGCTGTCGAACATGGTGTGCAGGACGTCCAGGACGGAGATGACCTCGGCCAGTCCGTGCAGGTGGAACCCGCCGGCGCTCAGGTCGAGGATGCTGATGGGCCGGGCGACCGTCTGGGCGAGGCCGGGATAGGTGCCGGGCTGCGGGGGAGTGAGGACCGCCACGGGCACGGCGTAGTGCACCGCGATGAACCCGGAGAAGGTCACCGGGATCTCGTAGTGGTAGTGCTTGTGGCAGCGCCGCTGGGTGACGAGGGTCTCCACGCGGCCGCCCGGGGGGACTTCGCCGGAGATCTGCGATTTCGAGGTCCAGCTGGTGGACAGCGAGCCGCTCACGGAGCCCTGGATGCCCAGCGCCAGGGAAGCGTTGAGCCCGGCGGTGCCGGTGGCGCTGCCGGTGGTGGTGAAGCCCACCGACTCCGTCATCGCGTTCGACATGGAGTTCGTCGCCGCGTTCCGTACCGCGTTCTCGGTGGTGTTTGCGTTGTCCGCTCCGACGCTGTCCTTGCTGTTCTTGTTGGTCAGCGTGTTCGCGTTCTTGTTCGCCACCTCGTTTTGGCACTGGGCCTGCATCTGCTGCTGCAGGTCCATCCGCAGCTGGTTCTGCAGTTGCAGTTGCAGCTGTGCGCTGATGCTGCCGCCGAAGGTGAGCTTGGCATCCGCCTGAAGCGACCACTTGATGTCGTTTGACACGGTGAAATCGACCGAGTCGGTGAAGGTCATCTTCGATGTCTGGCTGCGGTTGACGTACGTGCGAGAGGAGCACATGTCGGGCGGGGGCGGGCCGATGTCGCAGCGCTCCTCGATCAGCGGCGCCCCGAGGCCCATGTAAGCGATCCAGCCCAGCTTGAACGCGGTCAGAGAAGCCGGGAAGGTGCCGTACTGCTGCTTGTTCACGGAGAACCCGATGGGTTGGTGCCGTGCACCGTTGTTGTCGACGTAGATCAGGCTGGGGTGGTTCAGCAGGGAGGGCCAGTCGATGTTGAGTTCCTTCTGGTTTTTCAACGTCAGCGGCTGGCGCTTGGTCCGTCCTAGGTTGTACGCGTTGAAAGACATTCCCCGTCCTCGACTGATGTGGCCGAATATCGCTCGATAAATATGAACGGAATGTGCACGCGTTCCGGGAATCGAAGCTAGCACGGCCTGGAATTCCCTGGAAGACGTCACAGTCCAACACCCTCAATCGAGTGACGAAGAATCCTTTTACCTCCTCAACTCCCCTTAACCAACGCTAAGTTCCGGAAGTGTCGATCGCGTGGTCGGCACCTCGGATGCCTCTTTCTGAGGTGCCGGTCTTGAACGTAGCCGTGAATAACGGTGCCGTCTCCAGTCGCGCACGCGCTTTACAGTCTTCTGGTCGAGCGTATTGATGAGCAGTAAACCTCCAGCGGCGATCGCAGTGATTTATCAGCCAGTCGCTGAGTGCCCGACGCGTTGTTCCACAACCAGAACAGGTGAGGTTTTCGCATGTACACCCAAGAACGCACCACGATGTCGAATCTGGTGGTCGGCGGCCCGGTAGCGGTGAACAGCTACGACAACGCGATCGTGGCGGCGCTGGTGGAGAACCGGCCGGTCATGCTCGTCCACGCCTTCAACGGCGGCTACCTGCGCCCGGCCGACCTGGCGGATTCGGTCCACGACAAGGGCGTCGAGCTGGCCACCTCACTGGACTCGGCCACCAAGGAAGCGAAGGGCCACCTGTGGTACATCACCCCCGCCGGCTTCTTCGGGCAGCGCCCCCTGTACTTCCTGGAGAGCGCCGCGGGCCAGGCAGCACCAACCCCCGCCCCCGCCGGAGCTGGCCAGGCATCGCCCGCCCCGGCCGGACAGATGCCCTACGCACCCGCCGCCGCGAGCCAGCCCGACCCCGGACGCGGTGACGACGGCATCCCGAAGCCGCTGCGCCGGCGTGTCACCGTGCACCAGGACGCCCCCGCCAGCACGGCCGACACCGTCCAGGTGGGCCTGCCCGACAAGGTTGACGACGCGTGGCGCGGGAAGAACGGTGCACCCGAGGACACCCAGCTGTGGGTGGTCACGGTGACGCCGTGGGGCGGGCTCACGTTCGTGCCGATCACCCACCCCGACACCATCCTTGGGTTCAAGGACCACGCGGTCGCGGCCGACAGCGAGGTGCGCGTCACCTACAACTGGGGCGGCGACTTCACCGGGACGGTCATCAACACCTTCTACCCGCGGCTGGCCAACGAGTGGAGCGTCCCCTACCACCACGTCTTCACGTGACCGCCGGCCACCGCCGCAGCCCGACCCCACGCCCGCACCGCCTGGAAGGGGCAGCACGATGCCCGTGCCCACGCAAGAGCTGAAGCTTCACATCGTCAACGCCGCCACCGGACACATCCTCGGCGTCAAGGACATGCCGGGCGCGGACGGGACGCTGGTCGTCCGCAGATCCCCCGACGGCCCTCCGGAGCAGTGGCAGCTCACCCCCGTGCAAGCTCCACAAGGCTCACCGGCGCAGGACGAGCAGGCGTACGTGATCCGTAACGCGGCCAGCGGCAAGGTGTTCGACAACCCCGCTGCCGCGGACGGCGGCGTGCGCCAGTGGAAAGCCGCCAGCAACAAGAAGACCCAGCGGTGGCACCTCGTCCCCGTCGAGGGCGAAGCGGGCTGCTACTTCATCGAGACCGTGACCGACGGCACCGTCCTGGACCTCGCCGACCCCGGCACGGACGACACCCCGGTCGTCCTGCGCGAGCACGACGAGAACGCCAAGAGCCAGCGCTGGCGCTTCGTCACCGCCGAGCCCGAACGCACCAGCGACCCCGTTCTGCGCTGGGCACCGCTGAGCCACTGGAACAGTCGCCAGTCCTGGCGGCTGACCCGCTCACCGGCACTGCGACCGGCACCCGGCGCCACACCCTGCTTCAGCGACATGCTGCTCGTCCTCGAGGAGTTCGGGAGCGACCAGGACGCCGGCGGGTGGCACAGCGACACAGCCAACCCCCCGCCCGACGGGCGACCCACCTGGTGGGCCGGACTCGGCGCGCGGTTCCTCGCCGACACCACCGGAGCAGGAGGGGCGGACATCGTCGGCCTCCAGCCCGCCAAGGGCGCGGTGACGGCTGCCGGCCGCGGCGACGGCACCTTCGACGACACACGGGTCCTGCACCCGCCAGCGCCCTCCGCGAGCCCCGCAGACCTGTGGACTCTCGCGGACACGACAGGCGACGGGAAACCCGACATCGTCACCCTCGCCGCCGACGGCCTGCACGTCTCCCGCCAGGATGACGACGGGACGTATCCGCCCGCGGGCGGGCAGCCGGTCCTCCAGGCCTTCGGACACGGCGCCCAGGCCGGCGGCTGGCTCGCCGACAAGCACCCCCGCTTCCTCGTCGACACCACCGGCAGCGGAAGGCTGGACATCGTCGGCTTCCACGACGATGGCCTGTGGGTCTCCCTCCAGGACGAGGACGGCACCTTCGCGCCACCGGCCGACGAACCCGCTCTCACGGCGTTCGGCCACAGCGAGGAAGCGGGCGGCTGGCTCGCCGACAAGCACCCCCGCTTCCTCGTCGACACCACCGGCGACGGAAGGCTGGACATCGTCGGCTTCTACGACGATGGCCTGTGGGTCTCCCTTCAGGACGAGGGCGGCTCCTTCGCCGAACCCCTGTACCTCCTCGATGACTTCGGGGTCGACCAGGGCTGGACCACGGCCGAGGAACACCCCCGGTTCCTGCTCGCGACCACCGTCGGCGCAGCCGTGGACATCGTTGGGTTCGGCCCCCAGGGCGTCGTCGTCGCACGCGGCCGAGGCGACGGCACCTTCGAGCCCGCCAAGCTCGTCCTGAACGACTTCGGCCTCGCCCAGGGCTGGACGGGCACCAAGCACCTGCGGCTCCTGGCCGACGTCACCGGCGACGGCACCCCCGACATCATCGGCTTCGGCGACGAAGGCGTCTGGGTGGCGCACAATCGCGGCGACGGCCAGTTCGACCAGGCCCAGCTGGTGTGCCGCGGCTTCGGATACAACGACGACGCCGGCGCCTGGCGCGTCGACCGCCACCCCCGCTTCCTCACCGACATCACCGGCGACGGCCGCGCCGACATCGTCGGCTTCGGCGGCCCCGGCGTGTACGTGGCCCGCAACCTCTATCGCCGATTCAGGACTCGATGACCTCCTCGTCGGGGAAAGGGATGACGATGAGCACTGCTCAGACGGCAGCTGCAGGTGACGAGGGCTCCGCCCTCCCGATCAGCACGGTAGCGGGGACCGGGGATGCGGGTTCCAGCGGGGATGAAGGCATGGCCGTATCAGCTCGGTTGGACCATCCGTACGGGGTCGCGGTGGACGGCGCCGGCGCCTTGTACATCTCCGACCACAACAATCACCGGGTCCGGAAGGTCGCGCGGGACGGAAAGATCAGCACCTTCGCGGGGACCGGGGAGGCGAACTACGGGGGTGACGGGGAACTCGCCGTCTCGGCCAAGCTGAACGGCCCGCGCGGGGTGGCGGTGGACAGCGCAGGCACTGTCTATATCGCCGACTCCGGCAGCCACCGGGTCCGGAAGGTGACAGCTGACGGGAAGATCACCACGTTCGCGGGTACGGGCGCTGCGGGCTTTGCCGGCGACGGGGACCTCGCCACCGCAGCCAAGCTGAACCGCCCGTACGGGGTTGCGGTGGACAGCACCGGCGCGGTCTACATCGCCGACTGCGACAATCACCGGGTTCGCAAGGTCACGCCTGACGGGAAGATCAGCACCTTCGCGGGGACCGCGTCGGCGGGGTCCGCGGGCGACGGTGGTCCGGCTGCTTCAGCTGAGCTGAACCGCCCGTATGCAGTGGCGGTGGACGGCGCGGACAACGTCTACATCGCCGACTACAACAACCACCGGGTCTGCAAGGTCACAGCGGACAAGAAGCTCCGCACTCTCGCTGGCGCGGGCATCCCGGGCTTCAGCGGTGACGACGGCCTTGCAGTCTCCGCCCGGCTGCACGGCCCGGTAGGAGTGGCGGTCGACAGCACGAATACCGTCTACATCGCGGACCACAACAACCACCGAGTGCGCAAGGTCACAGCTGACAAGAAAATCAGCACTTGCGTCGGCACCAACAACCCCGGCTCCGGTGGCGGCGGCAGCCTGGCCGCTTCGGCCCAGCTGAACTACCCGATGGGGCTCGCGGTGGACAGCACCGACGCCCTCTACATCGCCGACTACGCCAACAACCAAATCCGGAAGGTCGCGTCGGCAAGGCTGCCCAAGTCGGGCACGGTGGCTTGCTGGACCAATGCCCGCAGCAGGCTGCGGATGGCCGTCGTGCGAGAGTCCACCAAGGACGGGGCAGAGATTCACCAGAATCTCGCCGTCACCAGAGACTGCCAGCGGTGGCGGCTGATCGTGGTGGGCCAGGAGGGCGGCGACGTCCTCTACCGGATCGAGAACGTGCGCAGCGGCAAGGTCCTGGAAGTCGTTGGCGGACAGAAGTGGGCCGGGGCGGTAATCGCCCAGCGCACCTACGAGGGTACTGACGCACGCCACCAGCAGTGGAGGCTGATCCCGGTGCGCTCGGCAGCGGATGGTCCGCAGATGTACGAGATCGCGAACCACAACAGCGGTCTGCTCCTGCAAGTCGACACCAACGCCCGCGCGACGATCAGACAAGACGGAGCGGACGGCGACCACCAGGGCCGGCAGTGGCAGCTTCTCCCCGTGTGACGCGCACGAAGAAGGTAGGGCGCTCTCGAGCTAGCGGCACGCGACCACCGACTGGACAGGCACGCCGATTCGCTTGATAGATGGGTTTGAACCCACAGGCCCCGAACGACGGACTGTCGCCCTGTTGCATGGAGCAGCGCACCTCTCTTGCGGCACAGGCGCTTGGAGCCGCAAGAAGTTCTGTCTACAAGGAGGACCATGCCCACCATCACCGGCGCAGGCAGCACCGCACCCGGCCAGAACTGGCAGACCTACAACGACGGCCCGGGCATTTACCTGGACGTCAGCACCACCAGCGCTGGCTTCAGCACAGCCCTGGGCACCCCCGTCTACACCGTCTCCCTCGGCGGCAACGAGAGGATGTGGTACCTGGCTGGCTCGTCGTCCGTCTACGCACCGACCGTGACGGGATTCCGCGTCCACCTGCGGAAAATTTCGTTGGAGGAGCCAGCGCTCACCGTCAGCGACGCCCAGCAGTGGAAACTCCACGTCAACTGGATCGGGGCACAAACCCTTTAGGCCAAGACCGGGACCAGTAGCTGCGACTCCACCGTCGAGCGGAGCGTCTGGCTGACCATCCCTGCCTTCCGTCGGGGCATGCTCGGTTGGCTGCGTGGTGGCCGGGCTGCCGCGCCTGTGCCACCCGTCAACGCGTGGACGAGCGCGCTACGCGTAGTGCGCTCGGGGTCGGTCGTGCGGTCGGAAGGACGCCGGCCACGATCAGGCGGGGGATTTCCGTCGTGCTCCGGGCGTACCGAATGATCCAGATGCTGTCTTCAACGTCGCGGTATCCAGCGGAGTGATCGCTGGCGTCGCCGACGATGAGCAGGGCGAAGGGCGGCCCGGTGGCGGTGTAGTTGGCGGCCTGAGCTAGGTAGTCCCGCTCGACAGTCTCGTGGGTCTTCCACCGTGTGGTGCGCCATTTGATTTCGGCGACGAAGCGGCTCGCAGGGTCGGGCGTGTAGAGGACATCTGCACGCCCGCCTGCGACGTCAGACCGTGTGAGGAGTCCGGCCCCGCTTCCGCGTCAGTGCTTGCGCTTGCCGGGCTCGTTGGCCTCCTTGGCCTTCTTGGGGCCTGGTTTGGCGTCGATCGCCCTCTCCGGCTCCTGCTTGGCAGGCTGTGCCGGGGGTGGGGAAGCGGTCTCGTATGGCGTCGAGGGAGGCGGCGTGGCGGGGCTCGTGCTCGTGGACACGCTGGTCTGCGGACCCTGCGCTGAGCCGGTGCCGGGCGAGAACCACACCATGCCCACCACCAACGCCAGGGTGAAGACGCCAGCGCCGGCCAGCACGACCACCAGCCGGGAACGGCGGAGGAACGGCAGGCGTGAGCGGCGGGTCGCGGCCCGGTGCACGCTCGTTTGCCACTCGGTGCCCGCCACCGGGGCGAAGACGCCGTTGGAGTGGCCAATGGGAGCGGGGGCGGAGTCTGCAGGGGCGGCGGCCCTCGAACCGGTGATGTGCGGCCGGTCCGGGCGGCCGTGAGCCTGGTGTTCGCTGGGCAGCGGCTCCGGCGCGCCGCGCCAGGCTCCGCGCCCGAACCAGTCCGCCACCTCCTCAGCCGTGGGTCGGCTCTCAGGGGCCTTAGCCAGCAGACCGAGCAGATAGCTCTCGAAGGCGGGCGGTAGATCGGCGCCGAGTTGCCGGGGTGGGGCCGGGGCGGCATCGAGGTGTTGATGAAGCACCGCGAGCGCGGTGTCCGCCTGGAACGGCGGCCGACCGGTGAGGAGTTGGTAGAGGACGCAGCCCAGGGAGTACACGTCGGATGCCGGGCTGGCGGTGCGGCCCAGAGCCCTCTCGGGCGCGAGGAAAAGGCTCGTGCCGACGATTTGCCCGGTGGCGGTGAGCGCGGTCCCAGGGTCGTCGAGGAAGCGGGCGATGCCGAAATCGCCGATCTTCAGGGTGCCGTCAGCGTCCAGCAGGAGGTTGGCCGGTTTGATGTCCCGGTGCACGATGCCTTGCCGGTGCGCGGTGGCCAGCCCAACGGCGGCCTGTGCGGCGATACGGGCCACGTGCTCGGCGGGCAGCGGTCCGGAGACGGGGAGAAGGTCGGCGAGGCTGCCCCCGTCGACGAGCTCCATCACCAGGAACAGTCGGTCTTCGTGCTCGCCGAAGTCGAGAACGCCGACCACATGCGGGTGGCTGAGGCGACCGGCGGTCTGTGCCTCCAGCCGGAAGCGGGAGGGCGCGGTGGGGTCGGAGGCGTGGGGGAGCAGGAGTTTCACGGCAACCGGTCTGCCGAGCGTCTCGTCGAAGGCCCGCCAGACCTCCCCCATCGCGCCCCGTCCGACGGTGTCTCGCAGCCGGTATCGGCCCGCTATCAGCACTTGCTCTTTATCCTCATGCCCAAAGACGTCTTGATCGCCGCAAGCCATGGCTCACCGTGGAGCGTGGATCAAGGTGCGGGGGGCCAGCGTACCGGCCCTGCAACCTTGTTTTTCCCGGCGGTGCAGAGCCCGGCTCCTCTGGGCAACCCCGCCAGAGGACGAGGGTGCGTGCATGGTTCTCGGCTGAGTCGTGACGGCTTCGAAATGCTCCATTCGCAAGCGCTGGGTTCGTGGCCATCTCCCGCCACCAGTGACATTTCAGGGACGCGGCGCGCAGGAAGGAGTGACTTGATCACGAGGGTCGAGGCGCACGCCCGCATGGAGAGGTACGCGGTGGATCGTGCTCTACCTGCTCGAAGCGAACCAAGCCAACGTCTTCGTTCCATTCGTGCAGGGCGTGGCCAGCTCACTCGCCTGGTGGGCGCGCGACCTCTTCACCACGGACACCGAAGAGCTGCGTGTCGCCCTCAATTACGCTCTGCCTGCCGCGATCAGGAACGGGCGAGGCGGCCTCCCTGAGCCGTAGCCGCACCACGTCGCCGTCGTGGACAAGTCGTCGACACTGAGCCGGACGATGCGGCTCACGGCCTGCGCGTAGAGGAACACGATCACTCCGGCGATTGAGACGCATCGGAAGCTCCGCTTCGGTCAGCAGTCGGCCAAGGGCATCGAGGCATTCGTACTCAGCGAGTGATCGAACTGACCGAGTGGGAGCCGTTCGGGCTCTCCGGTGACTGGGCGGCGACCGAGGGGGAGCTGCGGGTTCCGTTGCCGGCGGACTGCAAGGAGCTTTCCGAGGTGTTCGGCGGCGGTGTCTTCAGTGATTCCGTCTATTGTCTGGGGCGCGACGAGTGCGTCTCGGTCGACTTCCTGACACAGGGGCGGGTCTCCCTGTCGGTCGACCAGGATAGCAAATTCGGAGGCGTCTCCGCCGTCGACCCCTATCCCGCGGCGAGCACCATAAACGCGTACAGCTGTTCTCCGGAGTCGCAGCCGATCTCATCCCTCGGCCGTCGCAGGTGCTCCAAGCGGTCGGTGCTGGCGCGTATGAGGAAGCGGTCCGAGTGAGAGAGGTGGGCGGCGCAGCGGTTACCTGTCTTCGGTGGCTGTGCTGGGCGGGTGGTGGGCGGCGCCGGCGAGGACGAAGTCCACGAGTCGTGTTGCGTTGTCGTCGTAGGCTGCCTCGAAGTCGGCCTGTTCGTCGACGGGCGTGACCAGAAAGCGTTGTATCAGGGTGCTGATCACGGTTTCCATGATGAGCGGCGTGGTGGCGTCGTCGGCGACTTCGCCGCGCTGGACAGCGCGGCGAAGGACCTCGGCAACTGCCTTGCTGTGCAGGTGTCTCAGCTCGGCCACGGCCTGTCCGAACAGCTGGGGGTAGATCTTGGCCTCGACTGCTGCGCGGAGTCGCACCAGGCCGGACGGGCCGAAGAACGACTGGCGCAGAACGTCGGTGGTGGCGATGAGGTCACCGCGCAGTGAGCCGGTGTCAGGGAGTTCGTCGGTGAAACGCTGCGAGGCAAGTGCGCTGACGATCAGCTTCTCTTTGCTGTCCCAGCGTCGGTACAGCGCCGCCTTACCGACGCCGGCCCGTCGTGCCACCAGGTCCAGGGTCAGCCCGGACCAGCCGACCTCTCGGTAGACGTCGAGGGTGGCGGCCAGGATCCGCGGCTCGATGTCCGGATCGGCAGGGCGGCCGGGTCCTTTTCTGCTGGGGCTGTCGTGAGGCACGACGACGAGTCTGCCATGTCAGGACAGCGTTGGTGCAGGTGGCGGGTGGGGGATGCGTCTCGGCGGGAACTTCGCCGGCCCCACTGTCGCCGGTGGACGAGGCCGCCCTTGCCGAGGCTCGGCCGCGACCGATGTCTTGGGTGCAGCAGCGGGGAGGGGTCCAGCGGTGGGATCCACGGTCGTCCCTCTCCCAGTGCGATGTGCCGGTCTCGGTCGACGGGCTGGACGGCCGGCTGTAAGCCAACCGCATTGCGCTGATCAAGCAGTGGCCGAAGCTGCTCCGAGTGGCTCTGCCGACATCGTCTCGGACGTCGTCGAGCTCCATGCCGGCGGGGGGAGAGCCACGACTCTCCGCCCGCCGGACCCGTCCGGTCAGCGGGAACGCCCGCTCCGACGAGCTTGTGGCCACCTGCACGCGAAGTCGTCAGACACTCTTCTCCGGCAGGTGGCTGTGGTCTCGACTGTGGCGGCGGATGGCTTCGGCGGCCAGCTCGACCCGGGAGTTCATGTCGAGTTTCTTGAGGATGTTGGAGACGTGGGTGCTGACGGTGCGGCGCGAGATGTACATACGGGTGGCGATCTCCGGGTTGGATCGGCCCTCGGCGACGTGGTCCGCCACGATGCGTTCGGGGGTGGCGAGTGCCTCTCAGCCGTAGCGGGTGCTGGTGTGCGGTCGGCGTACGCCGCGATGAACGCCGAGGCTACGCAGGCGGGAGATGGCACGGTCCGCGTCCCAGCGCGCGTCCAGGCTTCGGTAGATCGTCAGTGCTTGGTCAAGCAGCGTGCGGGCCTCAGCGGGTTGGTCACGCCGGGCCGTCAGCTCGGCCGCGTCGGTGTAGGCATGCGCCTCGCTCAAAGGTCTGGGCGCTTGGTGGTAGCAGTGGCGCTTCCAGAAGCAGGTCCGGGTCCTTTGCCAGGAGTCCCTGGCATCGGAAGTCATCGCCAAGGTGGTACGGCGCGCCGCTGTCTCCGGCGCGGGTTTGTGCGGCGTGTGCGTAGCGCTGCGCACTGTTGGTGTCGCCGTTGACCAGGGCGAGTCGGACGAGGTCGGGGGAGAGGAAGCCGAGGATCAGCTGACTGGGCAGGTTTCCGACTCCGTGGTCGAAGGCAGCTGCGAGCCGGACGTAGGCGCTGTCGGGATTGCCCTGGGTCTCGTCGGCGAGAGCGGTGGCGCGCAGGGGCAGGTACTCGTAGAACCAGGCGACCGTTCCGACGTCGATTGCCGCGGCCAGGGCGTCGAAGTGGGCCGCGGCGACGGACCGCCTACCGCGGTGCAGTGCGATGAGCGCGGCGAGTGCGCGCAGCGCTCGGCTCATGGCGAAGTGTTCGCCGGGATCGAGGCCCGCCTCGATTTCCGTCAGGGCGTCGTCCCAACGACCGGTCGGACGACCCGCAGTGTGGTTCCGGCCTGGTTCCCGGGGAGTAGTCGCGTGGCGTCCAGGCATCCCAGAAGGTGACGTGGCGGTCCCAACTCGTCGGCATTACCGCTGGGTTCCGCGGAACCGACGCGACACCTGTGCTGGCCCAGATTTCTCTCGGCTACTTGCACACCTGGGGCGGAAGCGTCACCGAAGCCGAGATGTCGGGCAGTGGCGTCGCCATCGCGGTGCCTCCTGGATACAAGGGCTGGCTGGCGCGGAAAATGCCCTCAAGTCGACGACCGGCGACTGGACGATCACCAACGACCTCGGGAAAACCTGGAAGGGCACAGGCACGGTCAACCAAGCCGTGAACGGCGTCGACGGCTATTACCCCGAACTCGTCAAGTGCACGGGCCAAACCACCGACGAGGCATGCACGTCGACGCGTAACGGGCAGTGAAGCGGGGCGCGGCCCTGGAGACACGGCAGCCTTGGCGCGGCGGCCGCATGCGCACCGCAGGATGGCGTCTCGCTCCGGCGAGCGCCATCAGGGGCCGATGCAAGTGGGCGATGGCGAGCATTTGGTGAGCGTCGGAGTTCCGGGGTGGGGCACGGTCCGCTCGCGGTCAGCCGCCCGAGCGGCAAGGTCGGGCCAGCGAGGCCGCCGCCTAGAGCCATGGAGTCTCTGACTCAGTCGCTGGTCAAAGGCCTGCTCTTTCCTCACTTGACAGCCTGAAGGCCAGAGCCATAGCGTCGCACCATCAATAACAGACGGAGATCGTCTGAAATTGCTGGGCGTGACTCACCGCCTGGCGTACCCCTCAGGCGACCCGGGCAAGGCGCGGCGCGAGCACCACCCTCGGGGAACCGACACCTCGCACCGCAGATCGCGCCACACCAGCTGCTCGACCGATCCCTTACAACCCATCGGCGCCGCGCGACCGCGCGGCGCCGACCGAAGGAGGCTCTTGATGCGAGTACGAATAGAAGCAGAGCGCTGCGTTGCGTCCGGGCAGTGCGTCCTGGTCGCCCCCACCCTGTTCGACCAGGACGACGACGGCGTCGTGGTGCTGTTGAAGGAACAGCCCGACGAAGCCGAGCGGGGCGCGGCGCAGGAGTCGATTCAGCTCTGCCCGGCAGCCGCGATCATGGCCGAGGCGTGAGGTGAACACGCCCGCCGTGTCTCCGCCGGAACGCCTGGAACACATCGCTGTCGTCGGCGCGGGAGCCGCAGGGCTCACCGGCGTCGAAACCCTGCGCCGAGAAGGGTTCACCGGGCGGCTCACCCTCCTGGGCGATGAGCCGAGCCCGCCCTACGACCGTCCACCGTTGTCCAAACAAGTCCTCGCCGGTACATGGGACTTCCCGCAGACGCTGCTACGCACCGCGGACCACTACTCCGGGCTGGACGTGGAACTGCGCACCGGGTGCCGCGCGATCGGACTCGACCTGCAAGGGCGCAGACTCCACCTCGACCAGGGTGGGCACCTGGCCTTCGACGGCCTGCTCCTCGCGACGGGGGTCGCGCCGCGTCGACTGCCGTTCGCAGACGGCCTGGACGGCGTCCACGTACTGCGCGGTGAACACGATGCTGCCGCGCTCCGTGACCACCTGCGGCAGGAACCCCGCGTGGTCGTGATCGGCGCCGGCTTCCTGGGCCTTGAGGCCGCGGCCGTCGTCCGCGACCTTGGTCTCGACGTCAGCGTCGTGGACCCGCAACCGACACCCATGGAACGCCAACTCGGCAGACAATCAGGCGCGTTGGTCGCCGAGCTGCACCGCGCACGCGGTGTGCGGCTGCACACCGGACGAGGCGTCACCGGCCTGGTCAGCAACGGCGGACGGGTGACGGGTGTACGAACCAGCGACGGCGACGTGCTGGACGCCGACTGTGTGCTGGTCGCCATCGGTGCCACGCCGCAGGTGGAGTGGCTGCGTTCTTCCGCCGTGCCGCTGATGGACGGGGTCGCGTGCGATGCGTATTGCCAGGCAGCGCCGGGTGTCTACGCCGCCGGGGACGTGGCCTCGTGGCCCAGTGCCCGCTACGGGCAGCGGATGCGTCTGGAGCACCGGATGAACGCCACCGAGCAAGGCATCGTGGCGGCTCGCAACCTGCTCCACGGCAATGTGGAGGCGTACGACCCGCTCCCGTACTTCTGGACGGACCAGTACGAGGCCAAGATCCAGGTGTACGGCGTGATCCCGGCCGGCGCCGAGATGACCGTCGTCGAGGACGACCCCGCCGAAGGGGCCTTCGTGGCCCTCTTCCATGCAGCCGGCCGTCCCGTCGCGGTGCTCGGCTGGAACAGCCCCAAACACCTCCGGCGGTACCGACAGCAACTGATGGAAACCACTTCGTTCGAGCTCTGTGAGACAGGCGTCTGAGATGAACCCGGAAACCGCACAAGCCACCCTTGCCACGCCCTTCCCCTGGCCCCGCCTCCCCTTCGACCCGCCGGAGATCTACGCCTGGCTCCGAGAGGAGCGCCCGGTCACCAAGGTGACCACCAGGGCGGGCGAGCCGGCCTGGCTGGTCACCCGCTACGACGACGTCCGCGCCGTACTGGCCGACCCGAGGGTCAGCGCCGACATTCGCCACCCGGGATTCCCCCTGATCTTCTCCAAGCACGAGGAATCGGCACCCGACAGCACCCGCTCCTTCCTGCGGATGGACCCACCGGAACACACCCTCTATCGGCGCCTGCTGTCCAAGAACTTCCAGGTCAAGCGGGTGGAGGCGATGCGCCCCGCGGTCCAGTCGCTGGTCGACGACGCCATCGACGCGATGCTCACCAACCCGCACCTCCCCATCGACCTGGTCCAGGCGCTGGCGCTGCCGGTGCCCTCCACGGTACTGAGCTGGATCCTGGGCGTACCGGTGGAGGACCAGGCCTTCTTCAACAAGATCGCCGAGCAGCTGGGACACCGGGGCGATGGCTCCGACCTCACCGTCATGGACCAGGCCCGGGACGCGCACGCGGAACTCCACGCGTACGTGTCCCGGCTGGGCGCTGCGCGGGAAGCCGCCGAGGACCCCGGCGACGACATCCTGGGGCAGCTGGTCAAGGCGGCTCGGGAGGGCGTCATCCCGCCCGAGCAGGTGGCCAACATCGCGCTGGTGCTGACCATCGCGGGCCACGACACCACCGCCAGCATGACCGCACTGGGAACCCTGACCCTGCTGCAACACCCCGACCAGCTCGCCGAACTGCAGAAGAACCCCGCACTCATCCCCAACGCCATCGAAGAGCTGCTGCGCTACCTCACCGTCGTCCACCTGGTGGTGACACGCGTGGCGACCGAAGACATCGAAGTCGGCGGCGTGGTCATCCCCGCAGGGCAAGGAATCATCCCCCTCAACTTCGCCGCCAACCGCGACGACACCCACTACCCCGATGCCGGACGGTTCGACATCCACCGCCAGGCCCGCGACCACATGGCCTTCGGCTACGGAGTGCACCAGTGCATGGGCCAGCCGCTCGCCCGCATGGAACTACACGTGATCTTCGAGACACTGCTGCGCCGCATTCCCACGCTGCGACTGGCCGTGCCCGTCGAAGACGTCCCGTTCAAGTCGTGGGCGAACATCAACGGCGTGTTCGAACTCCCGGTGACCTGGTGAATGACTCGGTGACCGGGTGACCGGGTGACCGGGCGACCGGGCGACCGGGTGGCCGGGTGGCCGGGTGACCTGAGAGACGCACCGTCGCGGCCAGGCGGCCGCGACGGTGCCGTCGCTGCCGACGCCAGCTGACCGGGCCCTGCGCGGCGCCGCACAGAAACCGGTAGTCAATACTTCAGCAATTCAGGTCACAACCTCTGGACGCGCTGCACCGGTGGACCTCTGAAAAAACGGAGCGACTGGGTAAGCTCAATAGATCATTCTCACGTGGTGGGCTAAATCACGACCACAGAGTCATCCGTGGCGCTCCAGGCCTCGCCCATGCCGCCTCTGCCGAATCGCTCATTCAGCTGGTACCGATCCGCCAGCAGCATGCTCGTACACCACCCAGATTCCAGCGACACGCGGGGCGAACCGTAACACTCGCTTCACCAGCGTTTAGCCACAGGCTTGGGCTAGCAGAACCACCCTCGAAAGGACTCCTCGGCTCCCTCCTCCGCGTCGGAGTTCCGCCGCGTCACCACCGCCAGCAACCGCTCGACCGAGCGCTGCCATACAGCGGCACGCGTCGGCTCTCCCGCCTGTGCCCAAGACGGAACGTAACGCTTGCGCCGCCGCGGCTGGTACGGAGGGCGATCCGGGGCGTCGGCCGCCGCGCCGAAGAAATCCCCGCCCTTGCGCTTGAAGCCGTCCGGGCCACACTCCTGCCTCTGGCGCTGCTCGGCCGATGCCTTCTGCAGGTGCGGAATGTGCTTGGCGCAGTGGATGTACGCCTCGTCAACCGTGATCTCGACCCATAGCTGGGCTCGCCGTCCGGGCACGGGGTCGACCGGCAGCTCGGGCCGGGCGCGGTGCATCTCCTCGTCGGAAACTATCCGGGCCCGCCCGTTGACGTGCAGGCCGATCCGGTCCTTCAGGAAGTCGATCATCAGGATGCCGACGTGGGGGTTCTCCTCGATGTTGCCGAGGCTGGCGAGCACGCCGTTGCCCCGGTACTCGGGGTAGACCAGCGTCCTGTCGTCGAGGACTTGAAGGAAGCCGGGCGGACCGGCCCGGAAGGTGCTGTCGCACTCACCGTGCCGGTCGGAGGTGGCCAGGAAGCACATTTCCTGGCGTGCCACGAAGTCCCGCATCCTGGTGTTGAGCCGATCCAGGACCTGCTCGTCGTAGAACTTGTCGGCGCGTGCGGTGGTGCCCATGCGCTCCTGGAGTTCGTGCTCGCCCTCGCTGCCGGGTCGGACATGGCGGTCTGCAGTGGGCATGGGATCCGCCGTGGGCGTCCGGCCTGTCGTGGACATCTGGTCCGCCACCTGGTCCTCCCTGAGCACCGCCTGAACGCCGCCTCTCCACGTACCGGTCGTGGCCGACCGGAAGGCTTCAACCGCCGGGCTCCGGCTTCGGCGTGAAGCGGACGGCGCACCGATATCAAGAAGTAGATGCCGGACGCGGGCGGGGCTGGGCGGGGGGCTCCATCCCCGCCCGCGTCGGGCACGGATCCTGCAGCCGGGGGGGGACCTTGGATCCGTCGTGTGCCGACTATCAAATCGGCACACTCAGTTCTGCGCCGTCGGCTCATCAACTGTCACACCCGCACCGCGAGCGAATGACGGAATTGCGATAGGCGCTAATATCGAGGGAAGACGAACTTCTTCGTCGAGTTCGTGGAAGGCGTGACGGATGCGCCGACCTGGCGGTCACAGGATATTTTCGTCATGGACACAGAGGGTGCTCGCGTCCTCCTCAATTACGTCGGGCCAGCCGTGATCTTCCTGCTCGTCGGACACGGAACAGCCGCACGGCTACGGGCCTTTGACCCTGCTGCGTCAATCCAGATCTGTGAAGAAACTAAGGTGGTTCAGCCACAGGCCTGAAAGCGGCTGCGTTCATTCCAGAAGAATGTGGTTGGGTATTCGGTCTCGACGGCGACCGGCCAGTGCCGCAAGAGGCAAGGCGCCGGAACCTCCACGGCACCCGGCGCCACGACTGCTGGGCGCTACTGCACGTCGACGTAGTCGCCGGTCGCCTTGGCGGCCGGAGTGGTCGAGGTGCCGGCGAAGTTCCAGCGCCAGTAGCCGTCCACGGACGCGGTGACCGTGGCCTTGAGGTCACCGGTGCTGGAAGTGTTCACCGTCTGGAGGGTGTTGTAGGTGCTGGTGCCCGCCTTGCGGAACTGGAGCTTGACCGGCTGGGCGGTGTAGCCCGCGTAGGTGTCGGTGTCCCAGTTGGCCCGGGTCAGCCTCCCGGTGACCGTAAGGGGCTTGCCGGCGGCTATCGGCTCCGGGCCCGCGTTGACGGTCAGCTTGGAAAAGCGCTGGAGTCGGACGGTGGTGTAGGCGTCCCGCACCGCCCGGCTGTTGTCGTTCGCCCACACCTCGATGCCGACCTTCCAGGTTCCGGCGTCGGCGTTGGTCAGCCACCGGTCAGGTTCGAAGGTGAAGGTCTTCGAGCAGGTGGACGTGGTCGCTGAGGACGCGACGCAGTCCGCCGGAGTGGTGTCCTCGTTCGGCTTGAGGTAGCCGTCCGGGTTGTCCGGGTCGGTGCCGCGCCAGAGATGGAAGTCGGCGTCCCAGATGCCCGAGGGATCGGTGGCGGTCACCGACACCGTGACCGTCTTGTCGGCGAGGCCAATCGCGATGTCCTTGCCGCCACTGACGGCGGCAGTGGTGATCTGGACGTCACCGAGAGTCTCGTCCCCGTACGCGACGGCGGTGGACCCGCCCAACGCGACGGCAGCGCCCAGTGCAGCGAAGATTGCGCGCTTGCGCATGAATCTCCCCAGTGTGCAGAAGAGGCCCGCCGGTTGCACGGCGGGCGAAGAATGAGGCGCCAACTGTAAGCAGACGGCCACACCCTCCCAACGGCTGGTCGATCACACGCGGCCCCGGGGAAACCTGGCCGCACCCGGGGGCGGCCAGGTTCCGCGAACGCCAACCATCACTGCGCGCCGTCCAGGCTGGGCCCACAACCGCCGCTCTCGCCTGACGGGGCACCCGGCCTGCCGGAACGAGTCGCCTCCCGACGCGTCGCTGGTCAGAGGCGGCGCACCCGCCCGGCGATCAGGTGTCCGACCAGCAGATAGATCGCGGCAGGCAGACCGTAGTTGAGGGCGACCCGCAGCCCTTCGGTGTCCATGGTGAAGATGTCCCGCGCCCACCAGGCGAGCGAGTCGGCCACGCTCTTCACGAACTGGACGAAGACGTTGCCCTGGTTCGCTTCCAACAGGTAGAGCAGGATCCACAGCCCCAGGAACGCGGCAGCTATGTCGGCAAGCGTGTGGATGCTCAGGGCCGTCCGCTTTGCGGGGGAGCCGCCCCCGCTGCGGGAGTACCGATCATCTACGGGCACGGATTCGAAGCTGTGGCTCATGGGAGTCGCAATCTGACGCAGGCAGCATCTCGGCGGCGGGACCAATCACGGCCAGGGTGGCCACCCCCCACAGGAGACGCCCTGACCGTGATCGCATACGGGGACGACCATGCGCACCCGTATGCCGTTCTGCGTCGCAGGGCGCTGTCACGTTACTCGGTCGTACGATACGTCCGATACGCGAGGACATATGCACCCTTTCGGGCGCTGGTCGTGCTGGTGAAACGAGGAATCAACCGGTGACGCAGCAGGAGTAGCCGATTGGTCATCGGCCCATGCAGATCCTGCGGTTCCCCCCCCGTGCCGGCGGATCCGCCGCCCGGCGCGGGCGGCGCACTCCCCTCTGGAGCCCCCGCCCGCGCCGGCCTCATCCCTCGTGAGCAGTTGCCAGTGCCTGTTGCGGGAGCCACCGCCTGCCGGTGTGCTGCCGACACGAAGACAAGCGGTCCGTACGGATGCGCTCCGCACGGACCACTCACGGCCCGACCCGTGTCGAGTCGGTCAGCGGTCGCTGGTGACGGTGACCGGCTCGTCGTTCTTGAGCTCGTTCACCAGCTGCTTCACCTT
Organism: Streptomyces sp. NPDC107765; assembly: GCF_055657085.1. Classification (NCBI taxonomy): domain Bacteria; kingdom Bacillati; phylum Actinomycetota; class Actinomycetes; order Kitasatosporales; family Streptomycetaceae; genus Streptomyces; species Streptomyces sp. NPDC107765. The sequence continues at coordinate 151,238 of NZ_JBVKBL010000020.1, forward strand.
CGGCCGGTCCCACTGGAGGTTGCCGCCGATGCTGCCGGAGACCGGCAAAAGCCGCCTCGTAACGGTATGACGTGCCCATCGGCGCCCGCCACGAGTACGGGTGCCGGTGTGGCTGCTGCCGGTGGATGCGATGGGGCTCGCCGAGGCTCTCGTGCGGCAACCGGGGTCTGGTCCCGTTTCGGGGGCCTTCTGGAATAGTCCCGTTGCCCAGAGCGAGCTGGCTGCGCTGACCCGGCGCTTCGAGGAGAACGCTCAGACCACCGACCGCGAGTTCGGCATCGTCAAGAGTGACCTGACCGCGTTGCGTCTGCAGGTCGGCAACCTTGACCAGAAAGTCGACCGCCTGGACGAGAAGCTCGATGGCTTCATCGCCGAGCAGCGACGCGTCAACGCCACCCTCGTGAGCTACTGTCCTGCCTCGCAGGCAAGGACCCCAACGCGGGTTGAGACGCCCAAGCCGACCCGTTCCAGGGGCGTGCCCGGGAAGGAGACGTCGGTCAGGGTGGCGCCGGTCGTATAGTTGCCCCTCGCGGCTGAGGCTCAACCACTCAACGTGCGAGGCGGAACAGGACGCCCGCCAACACTGGGGCTACAGCGCGAGGAGATCCCGAAGGCGTAGGGAACCGCCTGGCCATGAGTGGGCTCGCTAAAGCGTGTTGCAGAGGGGATCGGCACATGCAGCTGAGCGGGGTCAGCTCAGTGGTCGCCGAGCGCGACTCAGCACTGCCACATGAGCGACGCGCGGCCGCACGGCTCACAGGCGAACGCGTATGCACGACCCCCGCCGCCGAAATTCATGGCGGTGCTGTGATCAGGGCCTTCCTCAAGCTGAACGACGAACGGCATGGTGCCAGCACACGAAGGGCAGGAGGGAGTCTCATCACCTTGGATCCAGGCGGGATCCCCTCCAAGCTGGCCAAGCACGGACGATTTGAGACGTTCGCTCCTCGCCGCCCAGGCTTCGCGGGCCAGCTCGTAGTTGTCATCAGGCTCTTGCGCGAGGTCGGCAGCCCGGACATCGCCGAGCACGAGCAGAGTTTGCTCGGCACCTTCCGGACGGGGCAACGGATCAAGGTCAGCCATCGGGAAGAGCAGGGCACGGTTCCCTCCCGAGGCCGGCTCCCAGTCGTTGCACATGCCCGGGTCGTTTTGACAGGCGAACAACGCAAGGATTCCGCGCTTGCCTTCCGCTGCCCCTGCATCAAGGTTGTTCAGGATGACCTGGGCAAGGAACTGCATCGGGCCCTCGCATGATGCGCAGCACGGCCATTCAGTGCCTGCGGGAGCCAGGGGCACTCCACCCGTCCGGGTCACCAGGGATTCCGGCGCGGTTGAGCCGGCGTCGATCATCAAAGTCGTCATGGCCCAGGACTCTAGGTCAGACCGATGACATCCCTTTCAGCGAGCACGTGATCAACATGTATCACGGTCCCGCATGCATCTGACTGCGAGAAACGTGGAGGATAGTGATCCACACTGGTTTCGCCGGGATGCAACACGACGGGTCAACTGCAGCCCGGCCATCGAGCCACGACCTCCCAGGCCCTCCAGGCCTCGGTAGGCGACGTAGGCCATGCGCGCGACGAACGGGAGCTCCCATGGCCCGAAGCCGTCCCCGCTCAGTTGGGTGGCCTGCTCCCCCCACCGGACATCAGCAGGCAGTAGCTGATGCCGACGATCGCCGGCGACACAGCGCCGAAATTGGAGGAGAGCTGTGGATTCGAGCAGGGGACCCACATGACCAACATCAACTGCTCCTGACGGCCTGCGCTGCTGCAGGTTTCACCCCGCGGGTAAGCCACGAGGCCATCGACTGGTTCGCCATCGTCGCTCTGGTCTCACACGGTTTTGGGATCTGCCTGATCCCGCGTCTCGCCCCCGTTCCGCACCAGTTCGATGCCGCACGTATCTCCTTGCGTGGCGAATCCGCCCCTACCCGGCGGCTTATCACCTGCATCCGACGCGGCAGCGACCAACACACCCCGATTGCCCTTGGGCTTGAGGCACTCCAAGAAGTGGCCGCTGAGTTGGCATCAAACGGCTGAGGCAGTGCGCTGGCACGAACACTCGGCTACTGAGCAAACGCATGGGGGCTCATCCTGTCCTCGTGACGTCAGTCCCTCATCGTGAGGTGGAGGATGGCCCGCTGGTCCCGGAGGAACCGCGCCCGGGTCTGAACGGACCATAGCCAGCATCGGATAGTGATGTTCAGGCCGTTGATGTCGCAGCCGCACTTGCCGCGGACATTCGGCGGATGGGCGGCGGCAGGGTCACCGCCAGACGATCAACGGGATCCTGCTTGGGCAACGGGTCGGCATCCCATTGCGGGATCTGCCGACGCACGTTCGGAAGACGGTGTACGACGGGCATCGCAGGTGGTCGGCGGATGGGACGTGGGGGCAGGATGGCGCGAACCGTCCAGGCCGACGTTGGCGCGTTGGGGCCGCATCGACCGGCCCGAAGCGGGGCCGCGAGAGCATGTGGCCAAAGGCGCCACGTCACGTGGCTGACGGCTGCGGCAGTCCAGGGTGCGGGGGTGCCGTTGAGGTGTTCGGCGCGTTGTGCGATGAGGGGGTGAGGTGGGAGCGTACGCCTCTGCACGAGGACAACCAGTGCGGCGGGGGTGACGTTCGCCCAGTGCAGGCCGGCGTGCCCGGGGGCCAGTCGTGGAGCTGGAGGGGGGCGATGCCGAGGAAACGGCGGAAGCTCCGGTCGATCCACTGCTGGCGTACGACGGCCGACAGCGACTGTCTGCCGCCAGGTGGATCTCCGTTGTCAGTCCGCCGCGGGACCGTCTGAGGGCATGTTCGGCTGGTTCGCCGGCCGGGGCCCCTTTTGATGGGCCCCGGCGGCGTGCCGATGCGCCCGCACGATGGTGGAAACGACAGCGACGACCCAGTCGACGTCACCCTCGGTGTCGACCTGGGCGAGGAAGGCGGTGAAGCCTTTCGCCCAGGTTTCGTCGGCCGCCCACATGTGCAGTCGGTTTCGGGCACCCTTCCATGAGCCGAAGTGTCCGGGCAGGTACATCCACGGAGTGTCGGTGCGGTACTGGGGCGTGTTGTGAAAGTGCTTGCTGTGGATTCGGGGGCGAGCGGAGCGGTGGCCCTTGATCAACGCGGCCGGGCTTCATAACCTCGCTCGATGGGACATGACGACCTTCCGACCCTTGAACTCGCCTTTCCGGGCCCGGAACGTGACCGTGGGGTGGCGGCGATCCTGAGCGGTCAGAAGACCGCGCTCACGGGTCTCCTGGAGATCTACGAACACGCCGGCGAGGCAGTACCGGTGACCGGAAAGCGATTCTGGGTGCTTGATTCCGAGGGTCGTCCGGCCGTCACGATCGAGCTCGTCGACGTGCGCGTCGTTCCCATGAAGGAGATCGACGACGACTTCGCGCGAGCCGAGGGACGCGGCTACTCCGACGTGGCGGAGTGGCGGGTAGCGCACGAAGAGTTCTTCCGGAGCGAGGGCGTGAGCGAGTACCTGGGACGCACCCCGGTCATTGATGACGACACTCTTGTCGTTGCAGAACGCTTCCGAGTGGTCGAGCCCGACGACTCGGGTGGTCCGTGACCCGGGTCCGACTCGATGGGAGCCCGAGAAGATCAACCGGACAGGCCCTGTGGGTGACGTGAACTGAGCCAGCCCTGGCACCCGCGGACGCGCATCAACAGCCGTGGATGGCCCCGGCAGTCCTGTCGCCGTAGGTGAAAAGGGTTTTTGGTATTCCTCAACACGTATTCGCCAAGCCTAGCCGAGGGGCTGTTGATCGCGATGACTCACCAAAACCGACGGTGAAACTTCCTGACCAACCACGCCAGGGTGCTACTGGCCGTCGCACGAGACCCGACCGCACGGCTAAGCACCATCGCCGCTGCCTGCCAGATCACCGAACGAACGGTCCAGGTCATCGTCACCGATCTTGAACAGGCCGGCTACATCCTCCGACAACGGACCGGACGCCGCACCCTCGAACTCGACCAACCGCTACGGCACCCCGTCGAAGTCGGCCTTTGTGTCCGCGGCCTCGTTGAACTCGCTGTCGAGGATGCACCTCAGCCGCCGAGGACGGCTTCTGCGTAGGTGGCCGTGTCACAAACTCGCACAATCTGATCTGTCCCGGTCGGCGTGGCCAGTGCTCGGCAAGGGCACCAGGCTTTTTCGTCGTGTGCTTCGGGCCTGGGGCGACTCTGTTCTCCCCGGGCTGGGCCTCGATGGGTGCGCTGGGCATCTCTTCGGATCTTCCGGGTAGGGGCGCGTCGAGGGGGATTGCAGAGGCGGACCGAGTCAACAGCGAGGAGCCCGAGCATGACCAGCACCGGCACCACCGCAGGGACTGCGATAGCGACACCGGCCACCACGCCCAAGCGGAATGCCGTTTCGGCCCCGCTGGCGCCTCTGCCCTCAATCGAGGAGCCTCAGCGCCTCGCCCCGAAAGATGCCCGGCAAATGTCGAAAGTCTTCTTCGGGCGACTCGCCGTCCTTGAGGAGGGCACCGCCGAGTACCAGTACGTGCGCAACACGCTGATCGAGATGAATCTGTCCCTCGTGCGCTACGTCGCCCGGCGCTTTCGCAGTCGTAGCGA
>NZ_JBVKBL010000021.1:0-148165 GCF_055657085.1 Streptomyces sp. NPDC107765
GCCTGCCAGATCCTGGGCACCCCGGTGACCGGCGGCAACGTCTCGCTGTACAACCAGACCGGCGAGACCGCGATCCACCCCACGCCGGTCGTGGCCGTGCTGGGTGTGATCGATGACGTCACGCGCCGCACGCCGATCGGGTTCGCCGAGGAAGGACAGTTGATCTACCTGCTCGGTGACACCCGTGAGGAGTTCGGCGGTTCGGCCTGGTCGCAGGTCGTCCACGAGCACCTCGGCGGTCTGCCGCCGGCCGTGGATCTGGAGCGCGAGCGGCTGCTGGCCGAGATCCTGATCTCCGCCTCCCGCGACGGCATGATCGACGCCGCCCACGACCTGTCCGACGGCGGCCTGATCCAGGCCCTCGTCGAGTCCTGCCTGCGCGGCGGGACCGGTGCCCGGCTCGTCGTGCCCGACGGACTGGACGCGTTCACCTTCCTCTTCTCCGAGTCGGCGGGCCGTGCGGTCGTCGCCGTGCCGCGCAGCGAGGAAGTCCGCTTCACCGACATGTGCACCGTCCGGGGCCTGCCGGCCACCCGCATCGGTGTCGTCGACGGCGAAGAGATCGACGTCCAGGGCGAGTTCAGCATCCCGCTCAGCGAACTGCGCACCGCCCACGAGAGCACCATCCCAGGGCTGATCGCCTGACATGAGGTGACCTGACGGTGGCTGTGGCCCCGTTGCCGGACCGGCAACGGGGCCACAGCCACCACCACACTCAGGGAATCAGGACTCTTCGCCCCACCACCCGGTAGCCGTTCCGGGCGATCCTTCGTACGACGTCGACCAGCAGTGCGCGCTCGACCTCCTTGATGCGTTCGTGCAGCGTGGCCTCGTCGTCCTCGTCCCGTACCTGCACCACGCCCTGCGCGATGATCGGGCCGGTGTCCACGCCGTCGTCGACGAGGTGCACCGTGCAGCCGGTCACCCGGACGCCGTGGGCGAGTGCGTCGCGTACGCCGTGGGCGCCGGGGAAGCTGGGCAGCAGGGCGGGGTGCGTGTTGAGGACGCGGCCGCCGAACCGGGCGAGGAACGCCTTGCCGACGATCTTCATGAAGCCCGCCGAGACCACCAGGTCCGGCCGGTAGGCCGCGGTCGCCTCGGCCAGGGCCTCGTCCCACTCCTCTCGGGTGGCGTGGTCCTTCACCCGGCACACGAAGGTCGGCAGTCCGGCGCGCTGCGCACGTTCCAGACCGGTGATGCCCGGCCGGTCGGCACCGACCGCGACGATCTGCGCACCGAAGCCCGCCGGATCGGCGGCGATCGCGTCGAGGAGGGCCTGGAGGTTCGTGCCGGAGCCCGAGACCAGGACGACGAGGCGGAGGTCCGGTGCTCGTCGTTCGATCATGTCCGCCGCGTCCCTCGCGTTCGTCATGTGGGGCATGTCCGTTCTGTTCGTCGCCTTCATGACAGGGCGTCCACCAGTGCGTCGCCCCGCAGCGTGCGCAGTATCCGGACCTCCCGGCCGCGCCGTTCGCGGGAGAGGAGACCGGCCTGTTCCAGTTGCCGGCAGTGGTACGTCACCGTGCCGGCGGTGCAGTGCAGCAGGTCGGCCAGCTTGCCCATGGTGACCGGCTGGTTGCCCGTCCGGAGGATGTCGGCCCGCAGCTCGCCGAGCATCATGGCGAGCGCGTCGGCGGCCGTCTCCGCCCGTGCGGCCTCGCCCTGCAGGAGCGGGGCGAGACCGGCGACGGGATAGCCGAGGTACATGTGGCCGTGGCGGTCGAGGTGGTAGGCGCAGGCGCGGGTGCCGGAGACCAGCGGCATGAGCGTCAACTTGCGTACCGTGGCGCCCTTTTCGATCGGTGCGTGGTCGGGCAGCAGGATGTTTCCGTCGACGAAGGCGATGCGCGGGCTGAGATTCGCGAGGAACGCGCTCATCGTTCCGGTGACCGAGGCCACTCCCGCGCGCTCGATTTCCCGTTCCAGTAAGGGCTTTCCCTGCTGCCATACGGGGGCCACCGCGTTCCATACCTTTCGCGCCAGTCCGGCATATGCATTCAGGAAGTCGGCGGGATTGTCCGTGGCCTTGCGCCAGGCCGGCGGCACTTCTCCGCCGAATGTGCGGGCCAGGTCGGTGAGGAGTGCGTCCGGCGGCATCTCGGCAATGCGCCGGACCTCCTCGCGCATACTGCTTTCCTTGAGTTCCCCCCGCATCAGGAGGGATTCGGGAATGTGCAGGGAGCCGCCCGCGGTGATCGGCCCCATCACATCCGCCAGATACTCGGGGCAGGCCTTCCGCAGCAGCCTGCGCCGGCTCACCGGTACGCCTTGCGCGACACCGAGGACATCGGCCAGCAAGGAGATGACAGAGACTCCCGGAAGAAACGCTATCGATACGGGAATGTCGACGTTTGTACCCAGATGAAGTCCGACCGCTTGGGTCACTTCTTTTCCCCCGTTCAGAAGAACCACTGGTGAACCACGTTCACGCCTGTGCGCCGGGGTCGGTCGGCCCCGGCGTACAGCAATGCTTCAGTCCTCGTCACGGCACCCCGTCGGCGGTTACGGCACCGGATCTGGCCTGTAGAAGATCGCGTATGGAACTACCTCTCCGTGCTGCTGCACGGAGAGTCGGCGCGGATCAGGCCGAGAGTGTGTACCTCTGCTCCCCCCGCAGCAGTATTGGCCCTTACCGCACTCAGAGTGAAGAGTGAAAAGTCGGCTCGGACCGGCCGCGTGATGTCCCCTTCATTTGATGTGGTGACATCAAATGAAGCGTCACCAAACCTTTGAATGACCCCCACTTGAAGCATAGTTCACGCCACGCGCCCCCGGCAACCAGCCAAAGGTAAACTACGATCGAGTAGTTGAAGCGGATATCTTTCTTATGCTGCACCAACTGCGGATTGGCCGGGACGGAATCCACATGCCGCGGGAAGCCAAACGGAATCCTTCAATCCCGCTGCCGGTCAGCACCTCACACCCCCATTGTTCCGGCCACCGGCCGCCGTTCGTCGCCCCACGGAGAGCCGAACGTCGCCCGATTCCCTTTCTGAGGACTCCCGGCAGAGGTATCCGGTTGCGCCGAGAAATGGCCATTTCCGCATCGCGTCGGAACGCCACGCGCACCCCACCGACATCTCATGTACCGAGATCTCGCATCCCACGTATTGACTGGCTCGGCCGACCACGTGAGAGTGCGACAGGTGCAGAGTGAAACCACTTCGGACCAGGCGGACCAGACGGGCCAGACGGACCGGTCCACGGCAGCGCCCGCGGAGAGCAAGGAGAGCCTGCGGCGGGTCGCCGTGGCCTCGTTCATCGGGACGGCCATCGAGTTCTACGACTTCTACATCTACGGGACGGCCGCCGCGCTCGTCCTCAACCAGGCGTTCTTCCCGACCCTCGACCCGGTGAACGCCACCCTCGCGTCCTTCTCCACCTACGCGGTGGCGTTCGCCGCCCGGCCCCTCGGGTCGGTGATATTCGGCCACTTCGGCGACCGGGTGGGCCGCAAGTCCGTACTGGTCGCCTCGCTGCTGCTGATGGGACTGTCCACCGCGTTCGTCGGACTGCTGCCGGGCTACGGCACCTGGGGCATCTGGGCCCCGCTGCTGCTGATCCTCCTCCGCTTCCTGCAGGGCATCGGGCTGGGCGGCGAGTGGGGCGGGGCCGCGCTGCTGGCCGTCGAGCACGCCCCGCGCGGACGCCGGGGCCGGTACGCCGCCTTCCCCCAACTCGGCCCCTCGGTCGGGTTCTTCGCGGCGACCGGAGTCTTCTGGCTGCTGTCGTCCGGGCTCGACGACGCGGCGTTCCGGTCGTGGGGCTGGCGGGTGCCGTTCCTGCTGTCCTTCCTCCTCGTCGGCGTCGGACTGTTCGTCCGGCTGAAGATCAGCGAGACCCCGGTGTTCGCCCGGGTGCTGGACGCCCAGGAAGCCGGCAAGGTCCCCGCGGCCGACGTACTGCGCCGCCATCCGCGCGAACTGCTGCTGGGCGCCGGCGGCATGATCATCGCGTACGGCCTCTTCTACACCGCCACCACCTACTGCCTCTCCTACGCCACCGGCACCCTGGGCATCTCCCGCAACACCATGCTGGGGCTGTCCCTCGTCGCCTGCCTGTTCCTCGCCGCCGGCACCTGGCTCGCCGCCACCCGCTCGGACGGGGCCGGCCGCCGCAAGCTGGTCCTGCTCGGCAGCGGGTGCGCCGCCGTCTGGGGCCCGGCGCTCTTCCCGCTGCTGGACACCCGCCAGCCGGTGCTGGTCGCGCTCGGCATCGGCGGGGCGCTGTTCTGCATGGGCGTGATCTACGGCCCGATGGGCGCGTTCCTGCCGGAGCTGTTCGGCACGACGGTGCGCTACTCGGGGGCCTCGCTCGCGTACAACCTCGGCGGCGTGCTGGGCGGCGCGGTGGCTCCGCTGGTCGCCACCCGGCTCCAGTCCTCGTTCGGCTCCGCCTCGGTGGGCTGGTATGTCAGCGCCATGGCGGTGGTCTCGCTGGTGTGCGTGCTGGCGCTGCCGGAGACCCGGGAGCGCGACCTGGGCTGAGCGCCGCGGCGGAGGGCTGCTGCCGCCGGACGAACCACCGGCGACCGCACGGGAGTTGACGCCTCAGGCGTTCACGACTGGAGCCACCAGCGCTCGTTCTCCGCCGACAGCGCCTTCCACAGGAGGTTGAGCGGATGGCCGGGCGGGTACGAGGCCCGCTCCCCGCGCCGGGTGAAGACGCCGACCAGGACCTCGGTCCGCGGGCCCACGTCCCCGACGATCTCCAGGGTGCGCAGGCCCCCGGCCTCCGGGAGCCGGCCGTCCGCGGCGGCCTCGCCGATGCCCCGGGTGACCAGCATCGCGCCGCTCACCAGGCCCGAACGCAGCAGTTCGAAGCCGTAGTGGGCGGCCTCTATCTCGGCCGCTATGGAGAGCTTCTGGCGGTAGTCGGTGCCGTACCAGGCGGTCAGGAAGCGGCCGATGAGTCCCCGTGCGGAGATCACCAGGGGCAGCCGGTCCAGCTCGTGGGCGGGGAGGGAGGCGCCGGGAAGCCGGTCCGGCGGCAGGTTGGTCAGCAGGGAGAGGCCGCTGCGCCGCCACTCCATGACCTCGTAGGGGGCCAGCAGTTCCGTTTCTTCGCCCTCGGTGACCACCACGCTGCCGCAGACCAGGTCGAGTTCGGTGCTGCGCAGCTTGGTGAAGAGGTCGCCGGTGCGGACGTGCGTGACCTTGAGGTCGACGTTCTCGCGCGCGTAGTCCTCGCTGACCCGTTCCGCGGCGTCGAGCAGGAAGCCGAGGGTGTAGCGGGTGGTGCCGACCGACAGGGTCCGGCCGAGCCGGCGCCGGGCGTCGTGCACGCCCTCGGCCCACTCCCCCAGCGTGCGGCGGGCCAGCCCGACCAGTGCCTCGCCGGTCGCGGTGAACAGGGCGTCCCGGCCGCGCCCCTGTTTGCGTACCAGCTCCTCGCCGCACAGCCCGGCGAAGGTGCGGTTCAGGGTGTCCAACTGCTTCTGCACGCTGGACTGTTCGCGGCCCAGCCGGCGGGCGGCACCCAGCGCGGTGCCCGCCTCGTGGACGACGATCAGCGTGCGCAGCTGGTCCATCGTGGTGTCAAGCAGCTCCGTCGGGTACTGCTGCGGTCCGGACAAGGCCATGCGCCCCTACTCGTACTCGCTTTCCCGTGCCTGGAATTCAGGACTGTGCAGCATAGCCAAGCCCTCGATCACCGCCGGTGCAGGGGTGGTTACGCACGAAGGCCCCGGTGCGCCGCCGAGCGGGCTCCGGGGCCTTCGTGTCCTGCGGCCTGCTTCCTACCGGTGGGTGGGGAACTCCACCACCTGCTGGAAGGTCGGCCGGTTCTGCCAGCTGATGGTGTCGTGGGTCAGCCCGCCGACCGCGCGGTGGACGATCGCGTCCGCGCACCACTGGTCGCCGGCCTTGCAGCTGGCGTCGCCCGGGTAGACCTGCTCGGCCGTCCTGGCGGTGGCCTGCCGGAGGGTGGCCAGCAGGGTGTCGCGGCAGGCGGACAGGTCGCCGCCGCCGCAGTACCGCTGGGCCAGCGGGCCCTTGACCGTCTCGCCCAGTACGGAGCGCAGGTCCTTGTCCGCGTAGGACCACCAGCCGTACTGGAAGGCGGATCCGGCGTGCGCCCCCGTGGGGCCGTGGCCCGCCGACGGCGACTCGTCGATGCCGAGGTCGGAGGTGAGGGCGCCGTACAGGTCGTCGCCGAGGCCGGGCTTGAAGACGCCCTCGATCATCAGCGGCCACCAGGCGTCCATCAGACGGACCGCTTCGGGGTGGGTGTAGGTGTGCGAGCCGGGGCTGGTCTCCCGGCGTTGGGCGCCGTCCTTGCGCCAGGCCGCCAGCTGCTGGACGGCGGTCTTCAGCGCGGGGTCGGTGACCGGCTTGCTGCCCAGGACCCGCAGGAGTTCGGGCAGCACGTCCTCACCGCGCAGGTCGGTGACCGCGGCCTCGGACATCGCGCGGGTGAGGGACGCCCGGGTGACCCCGCCCTCCTGGGTCAGCGCGCGCACCCGGTCGTCCAGCAGGTTGGCGCGGTGCACCGGGCCGTTGCCGAAGCCGGCCGAGTCGTAGTCCTTGGCCTGTTTGTTGTTCCAGGAGATGTAGTAGTCCTGGCCGACCGACTGCGGGTGCTGTGCGGGCGGGGTGTAGTCGCTGGTGTTGGTGGCGGCGTCGTAGCCGCGCCACTCGTAGGCGTCGTCCGCCCTGACCGGCAGGGAGGGGTCGACGTCGGGGTTGCGGACGGGGTTGAGGCCGCTGTTGAAGTACGCGATGTCGCGGGAGTCGGCGTAGAACCAGTTGAAGGCGTAGCCGATGTGCGCCGCGGCCTGCTGGAAGGACGTCGCGTCGTGCACGGCCGAGGGGTCGTTGAACATCTGGAAGCCGATGATGGAGTCGGCCTCGTGGCGGTAGGTGGAGCGCTGCGCGGTGTAGGCGACGGGCTTGCCGCCGATGGTGGCGCGGTGGGTGACCGTGCCGTACTTCGTCCGGAAGACCTGCATCCGGTACGAGCCGGCCGCGGTCGGGTCGGCGACGGTGGGCTTCCAGGAGTTGGTGCGCTCCAGCTTCTCCATCGGGACGCACGAGCCGTGGTAGCGGTAGGAGGTGGAGTCCTTGGTGGCCGGTGAGCCGTCCTGGTTGCACAGGTCGACGGCGTAGCTGTCGGTGATGTCCTGGCCGGCGGAGGTGGCGCTCCAGGCGTAGTCCTGGCCGCGGCCGAGCTGGATGTACATCCCGACGCCGGCGAAGGAGGCGCCGCGGGCGCTGATGCCGGGGCCCTGGATCTCCTGGAGCATCAGCAGCTGCGGCGCGAAGTACCCGGTCTGCGGGCCGAAGACGGCGACCGGGTGGCCGCTTTCGGTGTGCTTGCCGGAGACCAGCAGGGCGTTGGACATCCCGCGGTGCTGGGTGGGGTTGAAGCTCCCCTTGGGAAGCACCCCGTCCTTGAAGAGGCCCTCCAGCTTCCGGTACTTCTTCGGGGCCTTGACCGGGTCCTGGGGCGCGGTCCCGCCCTTGGCGGTGGCGGCGCCGGTCCGGTCGAAGACCAGGGGTTCGGGGGTGACCGAGCCGCGGTCGGGCAGTGCCGTTCCCTGCGCCTTGTCCGGTTTGACGGCGTAGGGGAAGCTCTGGCCGTCGTGCAGGGTCTTGGCGGCCTCGGGGTCGTTGCGCTCGCGGAAGGACTCCCAGACCTCGGTGCCCTTCTTCATGCCGTACTTCTGCTGGGCGGCGAGCAGCGACAGGGCGTTGGTGACCTCGCCGCCCCCGCCGTTGCCGAAGAGGCCGCCGACGACGGAGGCCAGGGCTATCAGGTCGGTGAGCTTGAAGGGCTGGATCTCCCCGGCGTTGGTGATCGCGTCGATGTGGCCGGTGAGGACGTATTCGCCGGGGAAGTAGCGGCCGTTCTTGGACTGTTCGCGGTAGGCGTTGATGCCGTCGACGTACGCCTGGGCGTCCGCCATGGCCTGCTTGCCGCGCTCCCCGTTGTGGTCCCTGATGTAGTCGATCTGCTCCTGGAGGTCCTTCTCGGTGTACGGCGCCTGCGGCCAGAACTCCTGCTCCAGACCCTGGTTGGCGGGTGCGCCGCCGGCGAAGGAGGTCAGCTCGCCGCGTCCGATGTGGCGGAAGAGGTCCATCAGCCAGAGGCGGTCCTGACCCGCCGCGTAGCCGGCGCCGAATTCGGTGCCGTAGCGGGTGGTGCCCTTGATGTGCGGGACGCCGGTCTTCTTGTCGCGGGTGATGGTCACGTCGTCGCGGGGCGCGGTGACCTTGCCCACCTGGTCGGCCGGGACGCCGAAGGACGCGTCGTTGAAGAAGTGGGTGAGGGTGTCGTCGGTGAGCGACTGGTAGCCGCCGGCCAGGGCGGCGTACGGGCCGAGCTGGTCGGTGGAGTGCTCGGGGTGGGTGCCGAACAGCTTGTTGCCGAGGATCTCCACCAGGGTGGCGTTGCCGGTGGCGCCGGGCGGCAGGATGTCGGCGCACCGGCCCTGGCAGTAGTCGTGGGTCTCGTCGGCCGCGGTGGCGGCCGCGACGGGGGGTGGCGCCATGAGCGTGGCACCCAAGGCGCACAGGGCCGCCACCGCGGCAGTCCTGAGCCGTCCGGTACGTCGTCGCATTCCTGCTCCTCGATGGGGGTCTCCCGCTGCTCCGCGAGGGCACGGGGAGAGAGGGTGGGCGGGACGTTACCGGCGGTTATCCCCGGCCGGAAGATGAACAACCGTCATCTTTTCTTCTTCCCCACAGACCTCGGCAGTTGACCGCCCGACACGTCGGAACATCGCTCGCGAAACCGCAAAAAAATTCGAGGGATCCGATTGGTGATCGGTTACGTCCCATCCCCGTCCAGTCGGGTCCTCCCCCCGGAGGTGGGATGAAATGGCCGGTTTCAGAGCCCTCGCAGAACAGGTCCGCAATCCACGACTCGTCGCGGCCCAGCGCCGCACCGCCCTGCGCAAGTGCCTTGAGCGGTTCGCCCCTTACGGGCACCGCGCCACCTGGCACCATCTGTGCACCCGGGCCGGTATCGCGACCCAGGACCGCGATCCGGACCCGGAGCGGCTGGTCGCCGCGCTCACCGAGCTGGAGGAGGCCCGTAGCCTCTGGCTCGCGTACGAGGAGGAGTTCGCCGCCCGGCGCCGCAAGGAGAAGCACGACGGCATCCGGCAGGTCGGCGCCCTCGACGACTGGCACCGCCGTACCTGGGGCGGCTGTGACATCGTGCCGTGCGAGTCACCGCACCGGCATCCGGCCGCCCGGCTCGCGGTGGTGCTGCACCGCATGATCACGGCCATGGAGGCCGGCCGGCCGCGCCATGACTGCCCCGTCTGCGGCTCCACCCGCTTCGCCTGGCTCCCGGAGACCGCGGACGCCCCGGCGCCCGGCCCGGCCTGCCGCCAGTGCGGTGTGCTGGCCCCGGTGGCTGTCCTGACCCCCGAAACGCTGCGGGCCGCCCACCGGACCCACCTAGCGGGGGCGTTCGCGGCGGCCTGAGCCCGCGTCGCGTACGGCCGGAGCCCGTTGCCGGGACCCATTGCCGGACCCAGCCGTCATTCCCCGGCGTCGGGCCGTTTGTTCGGACCCTGGCGCCAGGCCGTTGTCGGACCCCGGTGGCATGCTGGGAAACGTGCTGCAGGTATGTCTCAACGGGCCCCGGACCGCGGCGGATTCGGGAGCAGTGCCGATGTCGCCGGCCGCGCTCGCGGAGGCGGCGCGGCGGGCGGTGGCGGCCGGCGCCGAGGAGGTCCACGTCCATCCCAAGACCCCGTGCGGCAGGGATTCGCTCTCGCCGCGCGTGGTGGGCCCCGCCCTGGAGGCCGTCAGGGCGGCGGTGGACGTCCCGGTGGGCGTGACGACCGGCGCCTGGACCGAGCCGGACCCGCCCGCCCCGTCCGACGGGTCAGGCAGACCCGCAGACCGCCGCGTGGAGCGCATACGCTCATGGACGGTGCTGCCCGATCACGCCTCGGTGAACTGGCACGAGGAGGGCGCCGAGGCGCTGGCCGCCGCCCTGCTGGAGCGCGGCACGGCGGTCGAGGCCGGTCTCTGGTCGGGCACGCCGGGTCCGGGGCGGTTCCTCCGCTCGCCGCTCGCGCCGCGGGTCCTGCGGGTGCTCGCCGAAGTCACCGACACCGACGCCGGGTCGGCGCCGGCCACCGCCCGCGCGCTGCTCGCCGAGGTGGCCGGCGGAGCGCACGGCCGCCCGGTGCTGCTGCACGGCTGGGACGGCGGCGCCTGGCCGGTGCTGCGGCTCGCCGTCGAGCTGGGCCTGGACACCCGGATCGGCTTCGAGGACACCCTGCTGCTGCCGGACGGCCGCCCGGCCGCCGACAACGCCCAACTGGTCGCCGCGGCACGGGCATTGACGAGCTGAAGCAGCGCCTCAGGGGCCGACGCCGCGCGGGCCGTCACGCCGGCTCAGCACCGCTGGTCGTCGCGCACGCACTCCTGCTCGCCACCCGTGCCGCGCCGTGCGCCCTCCGCGCGGGACCGGCCGGCGTCCTCGCGCGGCTGCTCCCCGTCCGCGCGGCGCCGACCGTCCTCCGGGTCCTTGGTGGCGCGGTCGACCCGCAACCGCCGTGCACCCTGCCCGCGTTCGCCCAGGTTGTCGTAGGGGTTGGACAGCCCGCACCGGTCCAGCGACAGACAGCCGCAGCCGATGCAGTCGGTCAACCGGTCGCGGAGTTCGACGAGTTGACTGATCCGCTCGTCCAGTTCGGTGCGCCAGGCCTGGGAGAGCTTGGCCCAGTCGTCGCGGTTGGGCGTGCGCTCGTCCGGCAGCTCCGCCAGCGCGTCCCGGATCACCGCGAGCGGGATCCCGACCCGCTGCGCCGCCCGGACGAAAGCGACCCGGCGCAGTGCGTCACGGGCGTAGCGCCGCTGGTTGCCCGCCGTCCGGGTGCTGCTGATCAGCCCCTTGGACTCGTAGAAGTGCAGCGCGGAGACCGCGGCGCCGCTGCGCGCGGAGAGCTGGCCGACGGTGAGTTCGTGAACCTTGTGGGGAAGCTGAGGCACCTTTCCAGCCTACGGGGTGCCCCCTCCCACCTTCCGATGATCCGGCTTCCGGTGATCCGGCTTCCGATGTTCCGGCTTCCGATGATCGCGGCCCGGGCGTTGACAGCCGGTGGTCGCACTCAGCATTCTGAGCAAGCGCTTAGTAAGCGTCCGGCCGGTGACGACGGCGGCGAACGGATCCCGAGGAGGCAGACGGAGATGGCAGAGCCCCGAGTGTTTGGATCGCTCGACGAACTGCGGGCCGCGGTCGGCGAGGAGCTCGGCCCCAGTGACTGGCTGGAGGTCGACCAGAAGCGGATCGATCTGTTCGCGGACGCCACCGGCGACCACCAGTGGATCCACGTCGACCAGGAGAAGGCCGCGGCCGGCCCGTTCGGCACGACCATCGCGCACGGCTATCTGACGCTGTCGCTGCTGCCCGCCCTCGTTCCGCAGCTGATGCGGGTGGACAACGTGAAGATGGGGATCAACTACGGCACCAACAAGGTCCGCTTCCCCGCCACCGTCCCGGTCGGCTCCCGGCTCCGCGCCACCGCCAAGCTCGCGGAGGTGACCGAGGTGACCGGCGGCGTCCAGCTCACCACGGTCGTGACGATCGAGCGCGAGGGCGGCGACAAGCCGGTGTGCGTCGCGGAGTCGGTCAGCCGGTTCTACCTGTAGGGCGCGCCTCCCACGACCTGTGCGATCAGGTCGTGGATCAGGAGCTCGCCGGGCGCGCGGTCCTCGGTGAGGCGGTGCAGGTCGGCGGGGCCGAACCAGTCGTAGGCGGAGTGCTTGGACCACTCCAGGGCCGGCCGGTCCAGGTCCCCGTCGACCTCGACGAGGTAATCGGCCTCGTGCCGGAGCCCGCCGCCGTCGTCCCCTGTCCAGGCGGTGACGCCCAGCAGCGTGCGCACCCGGCGCAGGCGCCAGCCGGTCTCCTCCGCCACCTCGCGCGCCAGCGCCTGAAGGAGCGTTTCGCCGGGCTCGACGTGGCCGCCCACGATGTCCCAGGCACCGGGGAAGAGGCGGCGGTCGGCGCTGCGCTTCTGCGCGAAGGCTTGGCCGCGCCGGTTGAGGATGACCGCGCCGACCGTCCAGAGCTCGCCCCGGGCGGGCACCGGCACGTCGACGCCCGGGTCCACGATGACGGATGACATGGGCGCAGCGTACGGGCGGAGAGCCCGCGCCGGCGCCCCGTTTCCGCGTACCGCTGAGCCCTTCCCGGCCCTGCCGGCCCTTCCGGCCCCGTCGGCGCTTCCCGCCCTGTCAGCCCTTCTCGGCGGGCCGGTACGTCGCCACGTGGACGCCCGTGCCGGTGGTGACCGTCGAGACCAGTTCGAGGGGGCGCCGTCCGCCGTCCGCGGGGAAGACCGTCTTTCCGCCGCCGAGCAGCACCGGCATGATCATGAGCCGGAGTTCGTCGACCAGGCCCTCGGTCAGCAGGGTGCGGACGAGCGTCGGGCTGCCCATGACGTGGAGGTCGCCGCCGTCGGTGGCGTGCAGGTCGCGGATGCGGGCGACGACCTCGCCGGCCGGGATCCGGGTGGTGTTGTTCCAGGTCAGGTCGGCGTCGTCGAGGGTGCCGGTCACCACGTACTTGCGGACGGCGTTCATGTGGTCAGCGAACGGGTCGCCGGCCCGCCCGGGCCAGGCCGCGGCCATGGTCTGCCAGGTGCGGCGGCCGAACAGCAGCGCCTCCGTCGTGGCCACCGCGTCGCTGATGGCGCCGCCCATGACCTCGGGGTCGAAGTACGGGTGCGACCAGCCGCCGTGGGCGAAGCCGCCGTCGGTGTCCTCGTCGGGTCCGCCCGGCGCCTGTACGACGCCGTCCAGGCTCATGAACTCGCTGACCACGATGCGCATGGGCTGCTCCTCTTCCTCGCTGCTCTCACTGCTCGCGCTGCTCCGGAGTCACCGGGTGTCCTACTGGGCGCCCACCATGCGCAGTACGAGATCGGCGTAGAGGGCGCCGACCTCGTCGGGGGTGCGCGGGCCGTCCGCGGAGAACCAGCGGGCGACGTCGACGCAGAGGGACAGCACCGCGAGGGTGGTGCCCGGTACGTCGTCGGCGCGGAACTCCCCGCTGTCCGCGCCGTCCTGGATGATCTGCCGCAGGAGCCGGTCGGTGCGGCGGCGCAGCCCGGCGATCTCGGTGTAGTGCTCGGGGCTCAGTGCCTGGAGCTCGTACTGGATGACCCGGGCGGTGGTGTGGTGCTCGGCGTGCCAGCGGGCGAAGGTGCGCACCGCGTCGCGGAGCCGCTCGGTGGCGCCGGCATCGGCCTCGGCGGCGGCGCTTATGATGCGCAGCGCCTTCTCGTGGCCGATGCCGCTGATGCGGTAGAGCAGCTCTTCCTTGGTCTTGTAGTGGATGTAGAGGGCGGCCGGGCTCATCCCTGCCCGGCCGGCGATGTCGCGGGTGGTGGTGGCGTGGTAGCCGCGCTCGGCGAACGCCTCGACGGCGGCGCTGACCAGCCGTCGCGCGGCGTCCGGGGTCACCCCGGCCCACTCCTCGCTCTCCTCAGCAGCCCGCTGTGCCGCCGCACCCATCGCGCACCCCGCTCCTCGATCCGCCAGGGACCTTCCTCTGACGGATCGAACACCATACCTGGCTGGTGAGCAAGCGCTTAGGGGCGTCCGGGGGCCCCGACCCGGGTGCGGCGGCGTGCCGGGCGGGCGCTCAGAAGGCCGAGACGCCGGTCAGCGCGCGGCCGATGACCAGCTTCTGTATCTGGCTGGTGCCTTCGTAGAGCGTCATCACCCGGGCGTCCCGGAGGAGTTTGCCGACGGGGTACTCGTCGATGTAGCCGTAGCCGCCGAAGACCTGGAGGGCGTTGTTGGCGGCGCGTACCGCGGCTTCGGAGGCGAACAGCTTGGCCTGGGAGGCGGCGGGGGTGAACGGCTCGCCGCGGTCGATCAGATCGGCGACCCGCCAGGTCAGCAGGCGGGCGGCCTCGACGTCCACGGCGATGTCGCTGATCAGCTCCTGGACCAGCTGGTGCCCGGCGATCGGCTTGCCGAACTGCTCGCGCCGGCCCGCGTAGGCGAGGGCGGCCTCCAGGGCGGCCTGGGCGATGCCGACGCAGCCCGCGGCGACCGACATCCGGCCCTTGGCCAGCGCGGACATCGCGACCGAGAAGCCCTTGCCCGCGGGGCCGAGCATCGCGCCGGCCGGCACCCGGACGCCGTCCAGGACCAGTTCGGCGGTGGCCTGGCCGCGCAGTCCGAGCTTGCCGTGGATCTCGCGCCGTTCCAGACCCGGGGTGTCGGCGGGGACGAGGAAGGCGCTGATGCCCCGGTGTCCGGGGGCCTCGCCGGTGCGGGCGAAGAGCAGCACCACATCGGCCCAGGTGCCGTTGGTGATGAAGGTCTTGGCGCCGTTGATGACGTAGGTGTCGCCGTCCCGGACCGCGCGGGTGGCGAGGTGGGCGGCGTCGGAGCCGGTGCCGGGCTCGGTGAGGCCGAAGCAGCCGACCGCCTCGCCGGAGGTGAGCCGGGGCAGCCACTGTCGCTTCTGGTCTGCGTCGCCCCAGGCGGCGACCGTCTTGGCCACCAGGCCGAGGGAGACCGAGACGATGCCGCGCACGGAGGAGTCGCCGCGGCCCAGTTCCTCGGTGACCAGGACGTAGGAGAGGTGGTCGCCGCCGGAGCCGCCGTACTCCTCGGGGACGGTCAGGCCGAGGAAGCCGAGGTCGCCGAGGGTCTTCACGATGCCGCGGTCGACCTTCTCGGCGCGGTCCCAGGCGGCGGCGTGCGGGGCGACCTCGCGGTCGACGAAGTCCCGGGCGAGCTGCCGGACCGCGGTCTGCTCCGCGCTGAGCTCCAGATTCATCTCGGACCCCTTGTGGACGAGGAGAAGGCATTTAATTAGCACTGCTAGTTTTTGCGGAACAGCCTCTACTATGTGGCCCATGGCCCGACCCCGCAAGCCCCTGCTGAGCCGGGAGCGCATCGTCTCCACGGCGCTCGCGCTGATCGACTCCGAGGGACTGCCGGCGCTCTCGACCCGGCGTCTCGCCGCCGAACTGGGGGTCAGTGGCCCGTCCCTCTACAACCACTTCACCACCAAGGACGAGATCCTCGACGCGGTCGCCGACACGGTCATCGCCCAGGTCGACGTCTCGGCGTTCACCGCGGCGGGCGGCGACTGGCGCACCGGGCTGCTCGGCTGGGCGCGTTCCTACCGCGCCGCGCTCGCCGCCCATCCGCAGATCGTGCCGTTCCTCGCCCAGGGCCCCGGCCGCCGCCCGGCCGGTCTGAAGATGGCCGACGCGGCCTTCGGCGGGATGGTCCAGGCGGGCTGGCCGCCCGCACAGGCCACCCGGATCTGCGCGATGGTCCGCTACTTCGTCGCCGGCTCGGCGCTGGGCTCGTTCGCCCGCGGCTTCGTCGACGACCCGAGCGCCTACGACCCGGCCGACTATCCGCACCTGGGCCAGGCGCACCTCCTGGCGGAGCATCAGCGCCAGGTCGACGAGGGCGCCTTCGAGACCGGGCTGCGGGCGCTGGTGGACGGACTGGCCCTCCAGCACCCCGAACGCGTACCGCCGGGTAGCTGACAGCGGCTGTCAAGTGCGCACGCCTCTGACGGGCAGGGCAGGTGGGCCATGGCGCGGGGGGCGATGTGCACGAGCCGGGCACGGCCATCGCGGCCCCTTCCGGGCCCCTTACGGACGGTTCGTCGTCGAGGTGCTGCGCGGTCAGGCAAAGGTCGATTTCCTGCCGAACGCGCTGACCGGTGTGGTGTTCACGGTCGCCCTGTTCGCGGCGGGGTGGGAGTACGGGCTCTACGGGCTGACAGGCACCGCGGTCGGCACCGCCACCGCACGCGGCCTCGGCGTCGACCGGAGCCGGACCACCGCGGGGCTCCTAGAAGACCACCAGGGACCGGCCGCCCCTGCCCGCGAGCATCGCGTCGAAGGCGGCCGGGATGCCGTCCAGGCCGATGCGGTCGGTGACCAGCTGCGACAGGTCCAGCGCGCCGGAACGGACGTGCCCGGCGATGACCGGCAGATCGCGGGCCGGGTCGCTGTTGCCGTAGACGCAGCCGGACAGCGTCCGGCCGAAGTAGAAGAGCTCCAGGGCCGAGAAGGTCACCTGCTGCTCCTGGCCGCCGATGCCGACCACCGTGGTCCGGCCGCCGCGCCGGGTGGCCGACCAGGCCGTACGGATGGTGTCGGCGCGGCCCACGCACTCCACCGCGGCATCGGTGCCCAACCCCCCGGTGAGCTTGCGGATCCGCCGGGCGGTGTCCTCGCCGGCGGTCACGAAGTCGGTGGCGCCCGCGGCCCGGGCCAGCTCCTCCTTCGCCGGGGAGACATCGACCGCGACGATCGAAGCGGCCCCCGCGATCCGGGCCGCCTGGATCGTGGCCAGCCCCACCCCGCCCACGCCGAAGACCGCCACCGACTCCCCCGCCCGCACCCGGGCGCTGTGGTGGACGGCGCCCCAGCCGGTCAGTACCGCGCAGCCGAGCAGTGCGGCGTCGGCGAGCGGCACCCCGTCCGGCAGCGGCAGCGCGGCCCGCGCGGGCACCACGGTCTCCTCGGCGAAGGCGGCGGTGCCGAGGCCGGGGTAGAGCTCGGTGCCGTCGGCGGTGGTGGCGTACGGGGCGTTCGCGGCGAGGCCGGAGTTCACGCACAGCCAGGGCTCGGCGAGGCCGCAGAAGTGGCAGTCGCCGCAGGACGGCGCCCAGTTGAGGACGATCTGGTCGCCCGGCGCCACCGAGGTCACGTCGGGCCCCACCGCGGTGACCGTGCCCGCGCCCTCGTGCCCGAGGACGGCCGGCGCGGGCTGGCGCAGGGTGCCGTTGGACAGGGAGAGGTCGGAGTGGCAGACCCCGGCCGCGGCGAGCCGGATGCGGACCTCGCCGGGGCCGGGCTCGGGCAGGTCGATCTCGGTGATCGTCAGCGGGGCGTTGACGGCGGGCAGGACGGCGGCGCGGACCACGGGATCTCCTCGGGCCAAGGACAGGGCGGGGCGGGACGGGACAGCCGGGTCGGGGCTGCCGGAGCGGTGCGAGCCCTCAGAACTGCAAGGACTTGGTCTGAAGGTATTCGGTCAGGCCGTGCCGGCCCAGCTCCCGCCCGACGCCGGACTGCTTGTAGCCGCCGAACGGTGCGAGCGGGTTGAAGCGGCCGCCGTTGATGTCGACCTGGCCGGTGTCCAGCCGGCGGGCGAAGGCGACCGCTTCGGCCTCGTCGCCGGCCCAGACCGCGCCGGCCAGCCCGTAGACGGTGCCGTTGGCGATCCGGGCGGCGTCGTCCTCGCCCTCGTAGGCGAGCACGGACAGCACCGGGCCGAAGATCTCCTCCTGGGCGATGGTCATCTCCGGTGTGACGTCCGCGAAGACGGTCGGGCGGACGTAGAAGCCCGCCTCCAGGGGCGCCTCGGGGCCGCCGGCGACCAGCCGTGCACCCTCGGCGACGCCCCGCTCGATGTAGCCGCGCACCCGGTCCTGCTGGGTGGCGTTGACCAGCGGGCCGATCTTCTCGCCGGGGACGTACTTGGCGGCCGCGGCGGCCGCCAGCTCGACGGCCTCGTCGTACCGGTCCCGGTGCACCAGCATCCGGGTCCAGGCGCTGCAGGTCTGGCCCGAGTTGGCCATGACGTTGGCGACCCCGACGGCGACCGCCTTGGCCAGGTCGGCGCTGGGGAGGATGACGTTGGCGGACTTGCCGCCGAGCTCCAGCGCCACCCGCTTGACCGCGGCACCGGCCAGGGCGCCGATCTTCCGGCCGACGGCCGTGGAGCCGGTGAAGGAGACCAGGTCGATCCCGTCGTGCGCGGCGAGTGCCTGGCCGGCGACCGGGCCGAGGCCGGTGACGAGGTTGAACACCCCGGCGGGTATCCCGGCCGTGTCCACGCACTCGGCGAACAGCTGGGCCACCAGCGGGGTGTCCTCGGCGGGCTTCAGCACCACCGTGCAGCCCGCCGCGAGCGCCGGCGCCACCTTGGCGACGACCTGGTGCAGCGGGTAGTTCCAGGGCGTGATCGCCCCGACCACGCCGACCGGTTCGTGCAGCACCGTGGAGTTGCCGATCTTCTCCTCGAAGGCGTACGTACCGGCCAGTTCGGCGTACGAGCCGCAGACCGCGATCGGCGCCCCGGCGTGCACCACCTTGCTGAAGGCGAGCGGGGCGCCGAGCTCGGCGGTGACGGTGGCGGCGATCTCGTCGGCGCGCGCCACCAGTTGGTCGCGGAGCGCGGCCAGCCGGGCGGCGCGCTCCTGCGGCGGGGTGGCGGCCCAGCCGGGGAGCGCGGCGCGGGCGGCGCGCACCGCGGCGTCCACGTCCTCGGCGGAACCGGCCGGGACGGTCGCGATGACCTGTCCGTCGGCCGGGTTGACGACCTCGATCGTTCCGCCGCCCTCGGCGGGCCGCCAGCTTCCGTCGATGTACATCGCGTCGTGCTGCTTCACGTCGTGGTCCTCCCGCGCCGGGCTGGTGGTCATCGCCCCCAAACTAGCGCCGGTAGTTTTCCGCCGCCAGGGAGCCCCGCGCCACCTCCCCGGTGACGGTCGCCACTCCCCCTCGCCCAGAAGGACCGGCCCGGGTCACGCGCCCGTCGAGGACCTCCGCATTTCCTCGATGACGCTGATGAATCCGGCGTCGCCGTGGCCGGCGGCGATGGTGCGGTCCGCCAGCCCCTTGACCGCGTCGAGCACCTCGGTGTTGAGTCCGCGGTGCCGCGCCGCCTCCAGGACGTGCGCGATGCCCGTCGCCTCCATGACCAGGTTGTCCTGGTCACCGGAGTAGGCCCCGCGCTCCAGGTCCTCGGCCATCCCCGCGGCGATCGGCGGCAGGATGGCGGCGATCGTCCCGGTGAACGGCGCGAAGTCCTTCGCCGCCACGCCCTCCGCACCCGCCAGCGCGAAACCGTGCACCAGCCCGGCCATCGCCGAGAAGAAGAAGCCCAGCAGGGCGAGGTCGTACACCGCCGCGGTGCCGGGGTCCTCGCCGAGGAACGGCGCCCGGCCGCCCAGCGCCTTGAGCGTCTCCTCGTACGTCTCGAACGCCTCGCGGGCCCCGCTGTAGAGGACGGTCGCCTCGGGCTTCCCCATGACCGGGGTCGGCACCATGATCGAGCCGTCGAGGTAGTCGATGCCGTGCCCGGCGGCCCAGGTGGCGATGGACCGGGCCCGCTCGGGGGTGTCGGAGGTGAGGTTGACCAGCACCCGGCCGGACAGCCGGGCACCGATCGGCTCCAGGATCGCCCGGACCGCGTCGTCATCCAGCACGCAGACGACCACCAGCGGGGCGGCGGCCACCGCCTCGGCCGCGGTGTCCGCCAACGACGCGCCCTGGGCGACCAGTTCGCCGGCCCGACCCGGCGTGCGGTTCCAGACGGTCGTGGGATGCCCGGCCCGCAGAAAGGCACCGGCCAGCGCCCGACCCATGGCACCGAGACCGAGGACGGTGACGGGGGTGCGGGGGTCGTGGGGGGTTTCGTTGGGGGTGTTGGGTGTGTTGGGGGTGTTGGGGGTGTTGGGGGTGTTGGGGGTGTTGGGGGTGTTGTTCGGGGTGTTGCTAAGGGTGTTGTTCGGGGTGTCCTTCGGGGTGTTCACAGCTGCTCCTCGCGGGCCGCTGCGGGTCCGGCCCGGTGCCGGTCCCGCGCTGCACACCACCCTGCCGCCCTGCGCTTACGGTTCCCTTCGGGTCTGCTTACGGTCCCTTCGGGTCTGCTTACGCGTCCTGTACGGGCTGCCCGGCCCAGGGCGAGGGCCCGGTAGGAGACCGCCGGGCTGGCCGTGCTCACCACTCCCTGTGCGAAGGAGAAGGTGATGACCAGCCGCAGCGGCCGGCTCCTGCCGGGCCTCGCGGGTTCGTTCGCCGCCATCTGTGCGTGCGCGGTCCTCTAGAGGATGCCGAAGAGCAGACCGGCCCCCAGGACGACCAGGGACGTCAGGGCCGCCCACTTGACGGTGAACCTGGTGTGGTCGCCGAACTCGACCTTCGCCATGCCGACGAGGACGTAGACGGCGGGGACCAGCGGGCTGGACATGTGCAGCGCCTGCCCGACGAGGGAGGCCCGGGCGATCTCCACCGGGGCGACACCGTGCGCGGCACCGGCCTCGGCGAGGATCGGCACGATGCCGAAGTAGAAGCCGTCGTTGGACATGAAGTACGTCAGCGGGATGCTGAGGACGCCGGTGACGAGGCCCATGTGCGGGCCGAGCGCGTCGGGGATGCCGGAGACCAGCCAGCGGGCCATGTGCTCGACCATGCCGGTGCCGGTGAGCACACCGGTGAAGACGGCGGCGGCGAAGACCATGCCGGAGACGTTGAGCACGTTCTCGGCGTGCGCGGCGACCCGGGCCTTCTGGTCCTTCATGTGCGGGAAGTTGACGGTCAGCGCGAGCGCGGCGCCGAGCAGGAAGAGCACCGGGATCGGCAGCGTCTGCAGGATGAGCAGGGTGAGCAGCGCGACGGTGAGCGCGGCGTTGAACCAGTAGAGCTTGGGCCGCAGCGTCGCCCGGTGCGGGTCCAGCCCCTGGAGTTCGTCGCCCCCGCCGTCGCCACCACCGTCCCCGGCGCCCGCTGCGGCGTCCGCTCCGGCGCCCCCGGTGCCGCCGCCGGTCCCGCGCGCTGCGGCCGCCGCCCCACCCTTGCCGCCGGCACCCGCGCCGACCAGGACCTGCGCGGTCTCCTTCTCCTCCACGGTCTCGTCGACCACCCGGGTCTCCCCGAGCGTCAGCACACCGAGCCGCTTGCGCTCGCGCCGGCCGAGGACGTACGCGAGGGCGAAGACCGCGACCAGCCCGACCGCCAGGGCCGGGATCATCGGCACGAAGATGTCACCGGCGTCCAGCTTGAGCGCGGTGGCGGCTCGGGCGGTCGGACCGCCCCACGGGAGGGTGTTCATCACGCCGTTGGCGGTGGCGGCGACGCCGGTCATGACGACCAGGCTCATCTTCAGCCGCTTGTAGAGCGGGTAGAGCGCCGAAACGGTGATCATGAAGGTGGTGGAGCCGTCACCGTCGAGCGAGACGATCGCGGCGAGCAGCGCGGTACCGACCACGACCCGCACCGGGTCCGCCTTGCAGAACCGGAGGATGCCGCGGACGACCGGGTCGAAGAGCCCGACGTCGATCATCACTCCGAAGTAGATGATCGCGAACATCAGCATCGCGGCCGTGGGGGCCAGGTCACCGATGCCCTTGAGGACATAGTCGCCCAGGTGGGCGCCCTGTCCGACCAGGACGCAGAACAGCGCGGGAATCAGCACGAGCGCTGCCATCGGTGACATCTTCTTCATCATGATCAGCACCAGGAACGCGCCGATCATGACGAATCCGAGGATCGTCAGCATTTGGGGTACCTCACGTTCGCCCTTGAACATCTGCCGGGGGTGGCGGTCCAGGAACGTTAGGACCCGCAAACTTTTGTTAACAAGACCTTGACACCCGAGCAATAAGCGCAAAAGTGCAGGTCAATCCCACGTACTTTGCGGTGCCGCCCACGTAGCCGTCTGTCCCGCCGTCGGGGTTGCTCACCGTTGCGCTTTGCGGCGCCCCGCACGTAGCCGTCTTTCCCGCCGTGGTTGCTTCTCGCCGTTGCGCCTGCGGCGGGCTGGGTTTGTGGTGGGTGCGGTGACGGGCCTCCGGGGCCGGTGTTTGGGACTGCTGACGCTTTACGTCCCAAACACCGGCCCCTCCGGCCCGTCCCCTCCCGTTGGGGGAAGGGAATGCGGTGCGTGGGGGTGGGCGTTGAGGCATGCAAGGGGGCCTGGGTACCCGTAGGGGACGGTCGAACAGAACCCGTAAGGGTTACGAGCGCCCCTCGCAGGGCCTCAACTCGACCGACCGGGAAGGTATTCCCGACACCCACCCCACCCCACCCCACGACGCGAGCTACGCCCAAGACGACGACGCCCGCCCCCACCGGCCTTCCACCCCCCACTCCCGGGAGGGGACAGACCGGAGGACGAAGTCTGGAGGGCTGTCACCGCACCCGACACACAAACGCCCGCCGCCAGGCGCAACGGCGAGAAGCCCCGCGCCGGGAAAGCCAGCTACGTACGCGACGCCGCAAAGCGCAGCGCCCCGCGGCGGGAAAGCCAGGTACGTGGGCGGAAATTACCCCAGGTACTGGGACAGGTAGGCCCGCAAGAGGGACTTTGCCTCGGCGACGATGGCCGGGTCGCCGGCCGGGTCGACGCGGAATGCCAGTTGCAGCAACGCGTCGGCCGTTTCGACGCCGACGAGGAAGGCCGTGCGGAGGCGTGCGTCGGCCGGGTCCAGGCCGAGGGGACGCGCGAGGAGGGCCAGGAGGCGGTCCGCGACGTCGTAGTTCGCCTGGCGGGACTCGCGCGGCGCGGGGACCGTGAATTCGACCAGGGCGAACCCCGGCACGGTCCGCTTCATGGCGAGGTACTCGTCGATCACCACGTCCATCGCCCGGCGCCACTCCGGCCGCTGCCCCTCCGGTGCGGTCAGCCGGGCGGTGATCCGGTCCGCGTAGGCGTCGAGGTTGCGGTGGGCGAGGGCCTCCGCCATGGCCCGTTTGTTGGGGAAGAAGCGGTAGACCGAGCCGATCGGGACGCCGGCCCGGCCGGCCACGGCCCGGGTGCTCAGGTCCTCGTAGCCGGTCTCGTCGAGGAGTTCGGCGCAGGCGTCGAGGATGCGGGCCAGGCGCTGGGCGCTGCGCCGCTGCACGGGGGCGCGGCGCAGGGAGCGGGGCGGCCGGTCGGGGCGCGGGGTCGGCTGCTGCACCCGTCCATCCTGCCCGCCCTTCCGGCCGGGAGTGTCCGTTGACGGCCCTCCCCCGCAATCCTAAGGTCTTCCATAGGATTCCTTGAGCGGCGGGAGCGCGCGATGACAGGCACGGCCAACGAGCAGGCGAGGAAGACGGCCGAAGGGCTGGTTTATGCCACCGGGTTCGGCAACGAGCACAGCTCGGAGGCCGTCCCGGGCGCGCTTCCGACGGGCCGCAATTCCCCCCAGCGAGCCCCGCTCGGGCTGTACGCCGAGCAGCTCAGCGGCTCGGCGTTCACCGAACCGCGGGCGGCCAACCACCGCTCCTGGCTGTACCGCATCCGCCCGTCGGCCGCGCACCCGCCGTTCGTCCGCGCCGAGCCGCGCGCGGTGCGCTCGGCGCCGTTCACCGAGTGCGCCCCCGATCCCAACCGGCTGCGCTGGAACCCGCTGCCCGCCCCCGAGGGCCCGACGGACTTCCTCGACGGGCTGTGGACGCTGGGCGGCAACGGCGACGCGGCGCAGCGCAGCGGCATGGCCGTGCACCTGTACCACGCCAACGCGTCCATGGAACGGCGGGTGTTCAGCGACGCGGACGGCGAGCTGCTGATCGTCCCCGAGCGGGGCGGGCTGCTGCTGCGCACCGAGCTCGGGCTGCTGCGGGCCGTACCGGGTGAGGTGGCGCTGATCCCGCGCGGGGTGCGGTTCCGCGTCGAGCTGCTGGACGCTGCGCCCGACGGGCAGGGCCCGGCAGCCCGTGGTTATGTCTGCGAGAACTACGGGCAGCCCTTCCGGCTCCCCGACCTCGGTCCGATCGGCGCCAACGGCCTGGCCAACGCCCGGGACTTCCGGGCGCCGGTCGCCGCCTACGAGGACGTCGAGGGCCCGGTCGAGGTGGTCAACAAGTTCTGCGGCAACCTCTGGACCGCCACCTACGACCACTCGCCGCTGGACGTCGTCGCCTGGCACGGCAATCACGTCCCGTACGTCTACGACCTGCGGCGTTTCAACGTCATCGGGTCGATCAGCTATGACCACCCGGACCCGTCGATCTTCACGGTGCTGACCTCCCCGTCCGACACCCCGGGGCTGGCCGGCGTGGACTTCGTGGTGTTCGCGCCGCGGTGGCTGGTCGGTGAGGACACCTTCCGGCCGCCCTATTTCCACCGCAATGTGATGACCGAGTACATGGGGCTGATCGAGGGCGCCTACGACGCCAAGGCCGCCGGGGAAGGGGGTTTCGTACCGGGCGGCGGGTCGCTGCACAACATGATGTCGGCGCACGGGCCGGACCGGGAGACGTTCGACCGGGCGAGCGCCGCCGAGCTGGTGCCGCAGAAGATCGACGACGGGCTGGCGTTCATGTTCGAGACCCGGTGGCCGCTGACGCTCACCGCCCAGGCCCGGGACGCCGGGCATCTGCAGCGCGGCTACGACGACGTGTGGCAGGGTCTCCAGCGCCACTTCCGCCTGTGACACCCGGGGACCGCTCGTGACCACCTTCGCTCCCGACTCGCTGGACCTGAACCGCAAGCTGCCGCTGTGGTACCAGGTCTCGCAGTCGTTGCGCGCCTCCATACTGGGCCGCTCCCCCGACGCCCCGCTGCGGCTGCCCACCGAGGACGCGCTCGCGGCGCACTACGGCGTGAGCGTGCTGACCATGCGGCAGGCGCTGAAGGAGCTGGAGGCGGAGGGGTTGATCAGCCGGCACCGGCGCCGCGGCACCTTCATCGAGCCGGGTGCGCGGCGCGGTGCGCCGGTGCGGCTGCTGGGCTCGGTGGACGCGATCGTGGCCCAGCAGTCCGGGATGGCCACCGAACTGCTGGACCACGGTCCGGTCGCGGTCCCGGCCGAACTGGCCGAGTACTTCCCCGAGTTGACGGAGGTGGCCGGGTTCCGCCGGCTGCGCAGCGACGAGAAGACGGGCGAGCCGACCAATCATGCGCGCAACTACGTGCGCCCCGACGTCGCGGAGCGGATCGACCCGGCGGATCTGCTGCGCTGGCCGATGACGAAGGTGCTGCGGGACGCGGTGGGCGTCCGGATCAGCCGGATCACCGACACGGTCGAGGCCCGGCTCGCCGACCCGGAGACCGCCCGCCTGCTGGAGGTCCCCCTGCTCAGCCCGATCCTCGACTACACGGGTGTCACCTACGACACCGACGGCCGCCCGGTCGACGTCGCGCGCATTCACTACCGGGGGGACCGGTTCTCCTTCACGGTGACGCTGGACGCGCACTGACCGCGCCGCCGGCCCGCGCCGCGGGCCAGAGCTCCGCACACCCGTCGAGGACGCGGGACACCGCCGGATGCGGATGCTCGGCCCGCCAGACGGCGTCCAGGCGGAGCTCGGGCGCGTGCCCCGCGAGGGGCACGAGCGTGATGCCGCGCGGGAGTTGGTGGGCGAGCGAGGCCACGACGAGGTTGACCCCGCGGCCGGCGGCGATACCGGCCCAGGCGTTGGAGCCGGAGGCGGTCTCGTCGAGCACCGGCTCGAACCCGGCGGCCCGGCAGGCACCGGCCACCGCGTCGTAGTAGCCGGGCGCCATGTCGCGCGGCCACAGCTGGAACGTCTCGTCGCGCAGCCCGGCGAGTTCCACGGCCGGGGCCCCGGCGGACGGATGGCCGTCGCCGACCGCCGCCATGAGCGCCTCGCGCCGCACGGTCCGCCGGGCGATCCCTCTCGGGTAGCCGGTCCTGGGCGCGAGCGCGAGGTCGCAGCGGTCCTCCCGCAGCATCCGGCAGACGTCGGAGGCGAAGATCTCCCGGGTCTCCACCTTCAGCCGGGGCGTCCGGGCGGCGAGGTGGGCGGTGAGCGCGGGGAGGGTCTCGTAGACCGCGGTGACCGTGTAGGCGATGCGCAGCTTCCCGGCCTCCCCGTCCGCCACCGCCCGGGCGTGCTGGGCCGCGCGGCCGGCGGCGGCGAGCAGCCGCTTGCAGTCGGCCAGGTAGGCGGCGCCGGCCGGTGTGAGCTCGACCCGGCGGGAGGTGCGGTCCAGCAGCCGTACGCCGAGGGTGTCCTCCAGCGTTTTGATCTGCTGGCTGAGCGCCTGCTGGGCGACGTACACGTCGTCGGCGGCACGGGTGAAGCTGCGGCGCTCGGCCACCGCCACGAAGTACCGCATCTGGCGCAGCTCGGGTTCCATGTGACCGCATGGTAGGGCCGCCCGGCCGCACCCGTCGACAAGCCCGCCTTGTCGGCCGACAACAAGCCGCGCTTATTGATGAGGGGGCCCGCACATAGCGTGGCCCGGGCTGAACGACCAAGTGCAGCAAGCCCGTTGACCCTGGGGGATGCATGATTCTGGTGACAGGTGCGACCGGCACCGTCGGCCGGCCGCTGGTGCGCGCGCTGCGCGCCCGTGGTGCCGCGGTCCGTGCGCTGGTACGTGGCGCGGGCGGTGTGCCGGCCGCCCCAAGGTCGTCCTCCAGGCGGCGATCGGCGTGCGGCACCGGACCGTCCCGGTGCGGTTCTTCGACGCGCACACCGCGGCGCTCGACCACCTCAAGGGCAGCGGCCTGCCGTGGACGGTGCTCGCGCCGAACGGATTCCTGCAGAACTTCCTGGGTCTGCTGCCGGACCTGCGGCGCACCGGCACGCTGGCGCTGCCCACCGGCGATGCCGCCGTGTCGTACGTGGACGCCCGGGACGTCGCCGAGGTCGCCGCCACCGTGCTCACCACGGACGGGCACGAGGGCGCGGTCCTCGATGTGACCGGCCCGCGGGCGTTGGCCCACGACGAGATCGCCGAGCGGCTCGGCGCGGCCCTGGGCCGGGAGCTGACCTACCGTGCGATCACGCCGGAGCAGGCCCGTACCGCCCTGCTCGGCACGGGCATGTCCGCGTGGCAGGCCGACGGGCTGGTCGAGCTTTACGGCCTGTACGCGGCCGGTGCGGCGCGGGTCGTCTCCGACAGCGTGCCCCGGTTGCTCGGCCGCCCGGCCCTCCCGATCGAAACCTTCCTCGCCGACCATGCGACCACCCTGCAGGCCGGCCCCACCCCCTCTCAGGAGAACCACTGATGACTATCGAGTACATCCGTTACACGATCACCGACCCCGCGCGACGGGCCGCCTTCGAGCAGGCGTACGCGGCGGCCGCCGAACAGCTCGACGCGGCGCCCGAGTGCCTCGGGTACGACCTGGCACACGGGGTGGAGGAGCCCGAGCACTACATCCTGCGCATCGAGTGGACCTCCGTGGAGGACCACCTCAAGGGCTTCCGCGGCGGCCCGCACTTCCCCGCCTTCCTCACTCACGTCAGGCCGTACATCGGTGACATCGAGGAGATGAAGCACTACGAGAGCACCCCGGTGACGTCCGCCGGCAGCTGAACGACCGCGGTGCGGGGCCCGGTCCGGTCAGATCCGTTCCAGGCTGCGCCCCGTGCTGCGCGGGCCCAGCGCCGCCACGTTCGCGCACAGCAGCAGCATCAGGCCGGCGGAGCCGGTGAAGACCGCGGCGGGGCCGAGTTCCGTGAGGGCGGGGAGGGCGACGAAGGGGAGGACGACGGAGGTGAGCCGGGAGAGCGAGTAGGCGATGCCGATCGCGCTGCTGCGCAGGCCGGTCGGGAAGATCTCCGTCTGGTAGACGTGGAAGGCGTTGGAGAAGACGTTGCCGGCCACCGTCAGCAGGAAGCCGAAGGCGACGATCGCCCAGGTGGCGTCGGCGAAGCCGAAGGCCAGGCCGCAGCCGGCGATGGCCAGGGCGGAGGCGATGATCAGGGTGCGGCGCTCGATCCGGTCGATGAGCGGGACGGAGAGCGCGGAGCCCAGCGGGTAGCCGCAGAAGCTCAGCGCTGCGTAGAGCAGCGACTCGGTGACGGTGTGGCCCTTCGCGGTGAGCACCAGCGGCGCCAGGGAGCCGAAGCCGTAGTAGCCGACGGTCTGCAGTACCTGGAAGATCCACCACATGACGGTCCGCCGGCGGAAGTCGCCGCGGAACATCGCGGCCAGCGGCACCCGCCGCTCCGGGACCGGCTCGGTCTCCGGTACGGAGGGCAGGCTGCCGCCGGTCTCCCGGGCCACCCGCTCCTCCAGCCCGGCCACGATCCGCTCGGCCTCCTCGTGCCGTCCGTGCACGGTCAACCACCGGGCGGATTCGGGGAGTTGGCGGCGCATCAGCTGGATGAACGCGGCGCCGAGCGCACCGGCCACCAGCAGCCAGCGCCAGCCGTCGATGCCCAGCAGCCGGTGCGCGGCCACCAGCCGGGCGCCGAGCAGTGCGACGACCGGCACGCCGACGAAGCCCAGGGTGTAGGCGTGGGCGAGGTACCGGCCGCGTACCGCCCGGGGCAGGAATTCGGCGAGGTAGGTGTCCACCAGGACGAGTTCGGCTCCCAGGCCCAGGCCCGCCAGGAAGCGCAGCGCCAGCAGCCACGGCAGGTCCGGGGCGAAGGCGGCGGCCAGCGAGAACACCGAGTAGGCGCCGAGGTTGACCAGGAACATCCGGCGCCGCCCCAGCCGGTCGGCGAGCACCGAGAGCAGGTTCGCGCCGACGAACATGCCGAGGAAGCCGGCGGCGATCACCCAGGACTTCGCGGTGTGGCCGAGGTGCCACTGTTCGGCGAGGACGGCGGCGAGCACTCCGCCGAGGAAGATCTCGTAGAGGTCGAAGAAGGCGCCGATGCCGACGACGAGGGTGATCCGGCGGTGCCACCGGGACGGTGGCAGCCGGTCCAGCCGTGCGGCGGCCCGGTTGCCGATGGGGCTTCCCCCGCGCCGTTCCGGCGTGGGGGAGGTGGTGTCCGTCATGGCGGTCCTCCCCTGAGCAGGTCCCGGCGCGATGGGGTCCCCGCGCCGTTCAGGCGTCGGGGAGGAGCAGCGTCCGCACCGCGGTGCCGGTCGTACGGCGAGGACCGTACTCCGCCAAGATCAGTAAGCGGAAGACCGCGTCGGGTCGTCCCGGAGGGTGGATCCGGTCCGGCCGGCCGGGCGGAGCGGCGGGGGCCGTCGCTACCATGCCGGGGTCAACCGAACGGTCCGGGAGGGGCTCCGCGTGACGGCGAAGCAGGACGCGCCACGGCTGTCCGATCTCATGCCGTGGTCCGTGGCGCCGCTGCGGCTCGGCCGTTCCTGGGTCCGGTCGCCGGATCCGGCGGCGCTGCGGGCCCGTTGGCGGGCGCTGGTGGCCGCCGGGGACACCGCGGCCCGCGAGCGCCTGTTCCGGCCGTCGCGGGCCCGGACCCTGTACTCCGCGGTCGGCCAGCTGCCGGGCCAGCGGACCGCCACCGGGCGGCTGTACCGCGCGGACGGCCCGTGTCCCGAGCCGGTGCGGATCCAGCACGGCCCGTTCGACCAGCAGTGGCTGCTGCCCGACCACCGGCTGATCGATGCGGCCCGGCCCGAGCTGTGGCGGGTGGCGGACGCCCGGCAGTTGTACGCGGTCGAGCCGGGCCGGCTGCCGCAGCCGGCCGGGCCCGCGGTGGTGTGCGCGGCGCTGCTGCCCGACGGGCGGTCACCGGCCGGGCGCCCCGGCCGGATCCATCCGCTCTACCGGCGGCCCGGTGGCCGGGAGCCGAACCTCGCCCCCGGGCTGCTCGCCCTGCTCTCCCGCCGGCTGGACCGCCCGGTGGAGCCGGCGCAGTTGCTCGCCTGGGTGGCCGCGAGCGCCCGGCACTCCCCCGACGGTGCCGTGGTGCCGCTGACCGCCGATGCCGGGGTGTGGACGCGGGGCGTGGCGCTGGGCGAGCGGCTGCTGTGGCTGTACACCCGGGGCGGGTACGTGCCCGGGGACGGCCCGCCGGAGGGCTGCGCGGGTCCCGGCGGGCGGCCCCGGATGCCGGGCGGCCGCCGCCCGTACGTCCGTTCCGCGCTGCCGGCCCGGGGGCTGCCGGAGACCCTGGCGTACGACCCGGCGGACGAGGCGCTGCTGCTCGGCGACGGCGGCCGGATCTCCCCGGTGCCGCAGGGCGCGTGGGACTTCTCGGCGGGCGGGGTGCGGGTGCTGGCGGACTGGTTCGCCGGCCGCACCGGTGCGGCCGAGGACGGTACGGCGACGCCGCCGGAGGCCGGTTCGCTGGCGGCGCTGGGTCCGGCGGACTGGCCGCGGGAGTGGACCTCGGAGTTGCTGGAGCTGATCACCGTGCTGGCGCTGCTGGCCGAACTTGCGCCGCAACAGGAGGAGTTGGCGGTGGCCACCGCGGATGCGCCGCAGTTGCCGGCCGGTGAGCTGCGCGCCGCGGGCGTGCTGCCTCCGCCGTCCTCGGCCCGCCGCCCGGCGTCCGTGCTGGACCACCACGAGGAGGGCCCGGACGGGCAGTTCGCGCTGGTGTGACCGCCGTGGGCCGGTGGCCCGGTGGCTGTCCGGGCCCGTGGCCGGTCGGGCGGTGGCTACCCGGCGGCCGGGCCCGCGTAGGCGTCGAGGACCCGGCCGATGAGCCGGTCGAAGACCTCGTCGGGGTCGCCGACCGGTCCGCTGCCGGCCAGCACCCGGGCGATGAGGGGGTACCGGCCGGTGGCCACCGCCGACGTCAGATAGCCGGCCTGGGCCGCCTGCCGCTGTTCCGGGCTGTGGCCGGATTCCTTGGCGCGCTCGGCGGCCGCCTGCTCGGCGGAGGCCATGGAGACGACGGTGCCGTTGAGCATCGAGATCAGTTCGAGCTTGAGCGCGTCGTCGAGCCCGGAGTCCTCCAGTACGGCGAGGGAGTGTTCCATGTAGCGCAGCGCGTTGGGCCCGAGGAAGGTGTGGGACAGCACGGCGCCCGGCAGCCAGGGGTGCCGGCGCATCATCGCGCGGGCCTGGCGGGCGAGCTGGAGCAGATCGGCGCGCCAGTCGCCGGACGGGCGGTCGGGCAGCCGGTATTCGCCGACGGCGAGGTCGACCATGAGGTCGATCAGGTCGCCCTTGCCGGGGACGTAGTTGTAGAGCGACATCGTGGCGCAGCCGACCGCGGTCGCCACCCGTCGCATGGAGACCGCCGCGAGCCCGGACTCGTCGGCGATCCGCACCGCGGCCTCGGCGATCTCGTCGCGGGTGAAGGCGGGGCGGGGGCCGCGGCCGGTCCGCTCGGGGCGTGCCCAGATCACCTCGGGTCCGGCCGCGCGGCCGCTTGCTGCCATGGATCGATCACCTCGCCACCATCCTAGTGACGTACCGCGCACGTCAGGGGGCGGTGCCGGCCGGCTCCGGAGGGGCGGCACGAAAAAACCACCCGTCACGTCGTGACGGGTGGTTGGGAGCGGACCGGCCGGGCGGGGACGGGCCGGCCGCCCGAGGTGCCGTGTGACGAACGGCTCAGCCGTGTCCGCCGAAGAGCGAGCGCCGCAGCCTGCGCAGCGGCGCGAACAGCGACACCCTGGCGCCGCGGCCGTTCCTCGTCCGCAGGTGGTCGCGCGCGGTGAGCTCCTGCATCAGCGAGGTCGCGCCTTCCGCCTCCCGCTGCGGGATGGCGGGGCCACCCAGCACCGCGAGGTGGCGGTCGAGGCGCGCACTGGACGCACCGCTCCCGCAATTGATCGCAGGGACTCTGGCCCTGCTACGCACTGTTATCTGTTCCATGACTCTCCCCACCCTTACGAGGGCACCCGGCCCGGGCAGGGTAACCCTATCTCTCTTGGAGGACACGCGTGCAGACCGGTCAACGGATTCACCTGCCTCGCCATGACGTTGACGCACACCATACGGAATGTCACCTAAAGGCCGTGTACCAGGGGGAGTTGACGGTGCGGAAGTTTCCGGAAGGAGGGCTTCCGCACGGCCGGCGGGCCGCCCGGTCCGCCGGGGAGAGACCGGGATCTCACGGACACTCCCCGGCGCCCGGGACGCGCCCCCGGGGTGCGGCTCGTCAGGCGGCGGAGCCGAACACCGGCAGATAGCCGCCGGAGTGGCCGGCGGAGGTCGGGTGGTAGGACTCGTCGACGGGGAAGGTCACGCTGTGCAGCCAGGCGCTGCCGGAGCACAGCTCGTGGCCGGCGAAGGTGGTGTTGACGTCGGCGAAGGCGAAGCCGTGGTCGGCGGCGCGCTTGGCGATGACGCCGTTGAGGTCGTCGGCCGCGTCGTCGATGGCGGTGCGGGACTTCTCGGAGAGGCCCGCGAAGCAGCTTCCGCCGATCTTGTAGAAGCGCGGGTAGCCCAGGACCACCACGTGCGCGGCCGGGGCCTTCTGGGAGATGGCGCTGTACACGGTGTCGAGCTTGCCGGGGAGGGTGTTGTCGATGTACGTCCTGGCCTGCGCGACCCGGGCCAGGCAGGCGCTCTCGCCCTGGAGCGCACAGGTCGTCATGGTGTCGGCGAAACCGGCGTCGTTGCCGCCGACGGTGATGCTGACCAGGCCCGTGGAGCTGTTGAGCGGGCCGAGCTGTCCGCTGACAACATCACCCGTTCGGGCGCCGGAACAGGCGGTGAACTGGAAGGAGGAGGGGGAGTGTGCGGCGGCCCACAGGGCCGGGTACGCCTTGCTGCTGCGCTTGCAGGAGCCGCTGGCGCTGTCGTAACTGCCGGTGCCGACGCCCGAGGAGTAGGAGTCGCCGAGCGCCACGTAGCCGGTTGCGGTGGGGAGTTGGGCGGACGCGGCGGCGCTCGCGCCGGTGAGCGCGAGCGCCGTGGTGACGAAGAAGGCGGACGTCACGGCCGCGAATCGGGACAGTCTCATGGAACCTCCCTTAGCAGGATCTCTGCCACATCCGTCGTAGCAAGACTCGCGGGTAACCGGAAGTGTCCATGCCAAAGGTAGTTTTGTGTTCACGGTAAATGTGCCGATGCGGGCGGATGTTCACTGCTCCTGCCCTAGCCCTCGGGGTGGTGCTCGCGCCGGACCAGTGCGGGCACCACCGCCGCGGTGCCCGCCAGGAACGCCGCCACGAGCAGGATCACCAGCGCCGGACGGGTGCCCAGGCCGAGCAGCGCGGCCCCGAGCAGACCGCCCGCGAACATCGCGCCCACCGAGAGCAGGCGCCGGAGTGCCGTCCGGCTGCCATGGCCCAGCCGCTTGTCGTGCCCCAGCACCGAACCGCTGACCAGCGCCGTCATCGTGCGGGTCGCCACGGTGGTGGTGAGGTCGGGCGGGGCGGACCGCATGGCGGTGACGTTGCGCATGCCCATCGCCAGTGCCATCAGCCCGATGACCGCGTAGCGCCGGCCCGGCGGCAGTCCGGGGGCCGGATCCATCCCCCAGGCGACCGCCGCCGCGCCGGCCAGCAGGGCCGCCTCGGTGAACAGGCCGGCCGGGAACCACTGCTGCTCCCGCGCGGCCAGTCCGGACTCCCACCGGGCTCCGAGGGCCGCGCCCAGGGCGAAGGCACCGAGCGAGACCGCCGTCGCCAGCACGGGCAGCCCGCCCTGGCCCGCCACACCGAAGCCGAGGAAGAGCAGATTGCCGGTCTGCATGGCGGAGAAGACCTGGCCCAGCGTCAGAAAGGTGACCGCGTCCACCACGCCGGTGGCCACGGTCAGACACACCATGACCACCGTCAGGGCGATTCCGCTCGGCGGCTCCACGGGCCCGGCTCCTTCCCGCGGGCACCTCACCTCGCGCTCTCGCCCCCAGTCTGCGCGGGACCGGCCCCCGGCCACGGCCATTGCGCCGTCTGTGGGCGGCCCGGTGACCCGCACCCGCCGCCCGGGTTGCGGTCGTTTCCGGCCTTCTTCATGCCTTGACGGTGCTCCGGGCGTTACGCGACATTGAGCCCGGCATCCGGCCGGGGGAGGGCAGAGCCGCTCATGCAGACGGACACCATCCGGGGCGACGGCCCGTACGAGCCGTCCCCGCCCGGCGCACCGCCCGCGGCGCACGCACCGCCGGGCGGCATGGTCCGGTCACTGGCCCTGGGTGCCGCGCTCGCGGCCGGCGCGATGGGGGCGGTACTGGCGCTCACCGGTCTCGATTCGCCGTTGCGCGCGCCGTTCACGCTCTTCTTCCTCCTGATGGCGCCGGCCGGGGCGTTCGCGGTGGCGCTCGGGCGGATGGATCCGCTCGGCCGGGCGGTGGTGGCCGGCGCCGGTGCGCTCGCCGTCGACCTGCTGGTGGCCCAGGCGATGCTGGCGCTGCATCTGTGGTCGGTGCGCGGCGGGGTGCTCGCCGTGGCGGCGTTCAGCGCTGTGCTGCTGCTGGGCTGCGCGGTACGGCGCCGGACCGGCCGGGCGCGGCCACGCGGTACGGGCCGGCCGTAGGGACCGGCCGTACGGACGGAGGGGGACGCACGGACATGGAGATCACGGTGCACCGGCCGGGCGAGCTGACCGGGGCCGAACGCGACGCCTGGGCCGCGCTGCAGGCCGGGGCGCGGGCGAGCGGGGCGCCGCAGCTGGCGAACCCGTTCCTCTCCCCCGCCTTCGCGCTGGCCGTCGGCCGCTGCCGGAGCGACGTACGGATCGCGGTGCTGCGGGAGGACGGCCGCCCGGCCGGGTTCCTGCCCTTCCAGCGGTCCGCGCTCGGGGCGGGCCGGGCGATCGGCCTGGGCCTGTCGGACGCGCAGGGGCTGGTGCACCGCCCGGGCCTGCGGTGGGACGCCCGGGAACTGCTCCGGGCGTGCGGGCTGGCGGTGCTGGAGTTCGACCACCTCGTGGCGGGCCAGGACGCCTTCGAAACCCGCTCGTCCGGGCGGTTCGCCTCGCCGGTCGTCGATGTGGACCAGGGCTTCGAGGCGTATCTGGCCGGACTGCGGGCGCGCTCGCCGAAGTTCGCCCGGACCACCCTGGCCAAGGAGCGCCGGCTCGGCCGGGACGTCGGGCCGCTGCGCCACGTCCACGACGAGCGCGATCCGGCGGCGCTGCGCACGCTGCTGCGGTGGAAGTCCGCGCAGTACCGCAGGACCGGCCGCAGCGACCGCTTCGCGCACCCCTGGATCGTGCGGCTGGTGCAGCAGTTGTTCCACACGCGCACGGAGTCCTGCACCGGGCTGCTGTCCGTGCTGTACGCCGGTGAGCGGCCGGTCGCGGCACACTTCGGGCTGCGTTCCGATTCCGTGCTCGCCTGTTGGTTCCCGGCCTACGACCCGCAGTTCGCGAAGTATTCGCCCGGACTCGTGCTGCATCTGGGCATGGCGCGGGCGGCGGCCGCGGAGTCGCTCGGATATCTCGATCTGGGGCGCGGCGCGAAGGATTACAAGGATTACCTCAAAACCCGTGAACTCATGGTGTCCGAGGGTTGGGTGAGACGACGGCATCCGGCCGCCCCGGTGCATTGGGTGCGGCGCGCGCCGGTGCGTGCGCTGCGCAATGCGGTGCTCGCCCGCCCCGAGTGGTTCGATCCCGCGGACCGCCTGCTCAAGCGGGTCGGGCGGCTCCGGACCGGACACTGATTCCAGCGCTCGTACGGGCCTTTCGGTCCGGTATTCCGCGGCATTTCGCAAAGGCCGGGAGGGCGTACGCCGGTGCATGAATACAGGCGTACATCAGTACGCAGTGGCCAATTGCCCTAAAGCCTATTTGACATGCAACGTCTTGCCTTAGAGTCCTCCTCGTCCATTCCGTCGCACTTCATTTCCGACGCACTTCCAGCCGCATCGGACGATGACCGCCGTGCTGTTCCGGGGGAGGAGCAGCCGGGGAAAGCGTCCGGTGCGGTGCGCGGTGGGGGGTCTGGTGCATCTGGTCCTCGGCGGCCGACCGCGGTCTGCCGGGGCCCGGTCACGAGCCGCGCTTTCTCCGGTCACGCCTATCGGCTCGCCCTGTCCGCACGGTGCTCCGCGCCGCGCCGGCCAGGGGTGCGGACCCCCCTGTCGGACCCGGATATCAGCACGGACCGCCCGGGGGCGGGCGGTCCACCGGACGAGAGGGAAAGAAATCCCATGAGTGCGTTTCTTCGCCCGGCCGATGCGGATGAGCCGCTGACGCTGCTGCCGGACCAGGCCGTCTACCGTCCCGTCTCCTCACACCTGGCCATCGCGCCGCCCGTCAGCGTCGTCATCCCGGCGATGAACGAGGCGGCGAACCTCCCGCATGTCTTCAAGACCCTCCCGGACTGGATCCACGAAGTGGTCCTGGTCGACGGGAACTCCACCGACGACACCGTCCGGGTCGCCCGCGAGCTGTGGCCGGGCGTCACCGTCGTACCGCAGCACGGCAAGGGCAAGGGGGACGCGCTGATCAGCGGGTTCGCGGCCTGCACCGGCGAGATCATCGTGATGGTCGACGCGGACGGCTCGGCCGACGGCGGCGAGATCGTCAGCTACGTCTCGGCGCTGGTGTCCGGCGCGGACTTCGCCAAGGGCTCACGCTTCGCCAACGGCGGCGGCACGGACGACATGACGTGGATCCGCCGGCTCGGCAACCGGATGCTGACCGCCCTCGTCAACGCCAAGTTCGGCGCGCGCTACACCGACCTGTGCTACGGCTACAACGCCTTCTGGCGCCGCTGCCTGGGTCAACTCGCCCTGGACTGCGCCGGGTTCGAGGTCGAGACGCTGATGAACATCCGGGTGGTCAAGGCCGGCCTGCGGGTGCAGGAGATCCCCAGCCACGAGTACCCCCGCATCCACGGCGACAGCAATCTGCGGGCGGTCCGCGACGGACTGCGGGTGCTGAAGGTGATCGCCCGCGAACGGGGGGCCGGGCGGAAACGGGTGCCCCGCCCTGCGCTGCTCACCGGGGAGGCCCGATGAGCCCCGGCAGACGGGTGGCCGGGCCGGCGGTGGGACCGGCGCTGCGGATCTCCGTCGTCATCTGCGTGCACACGGAGGACCGCTGGGCCGACATCCTGGCCGCGGTGGCCTCGGTGCGCGGCCAGTCCCACCCCGCCCATGAGGTGCTGCTGGTGGTCGACCACCATGCGCGGCTGCTCGACCGGCTCCGGGAGCACTTCGGGGGCGCCCGCGCGGGCGCGTCCGCTCCCGGTGCGCCGCCGGTGCCCGTGCTGATCATGGCCAATTCCGGCCCCCGCGGGCTGTCCGCGGGCCGGAACACCGGGATCGCCGCGGCGGACGGCGAGGTCATCGCGTTCCTCGACGACGACGCGGTCGCCGAGCGGGACTGGCTGCGCCACTTCGCCGCGGCCTACGCGGATCCGGCAGTGCTGGCGGTCGGCGGGCGCACCGAGCCGGTGTGGGCGTCCGGTCGCCGGCCGGTGTGGTTCCCCGAGGAGTTCGACTGGGTGGTGGGCTGCACGTACCGCGGTCTGCCGCCGGGGAAGGTGCGGGTGCGCAACGTGCTCGGCGGCAACGCCTCGTTCCGCAGGATCGCCTTCGACCTCGTCGGCGGGTTCCCGATAGGGATCGGGCGGGACGGTGACCGGCGGCCGCTCGGCTGCGAGGAGACCGAGCTGTGCATCCGGATCAGCCGTACCCTCCCGGACGCGGTGCTGCTGATCGACGATCGTGCGGTGATCCACCACCGGGTGCCGGCCGAGCGGCAGCGGTTCGGCTACTTCCGCCGCCGGGCCTACGCGGAGGGCCTGTCCAAGGCCCTGGTGACACGGAGCGTCGGCGCCCGGGACGGGCTGGCGGCCGAGCGGCGCCACACCGCCCGGGTGCTGCCCGCGGGCGTGCTGCGCGGGCTGCGCGACGCGCTGCTCGGACGCCCGGGCGGGGCCGGCCGGGCGGGCGCGATCCTGGCCGGCACGGCGGCCGCCGCGGCCGGCTACGCCCGGGGCACCCTCCGCGCCCGCACCGGCTCAAGTACGCGATACGACAAGGGAGTTGATACCTTCCCCGACGACGGCGCGACCGCCGTGACCGCCGCGCACGAAGGAGCGGCGGTATGAGCGACGACCGCCCCCCGAGAGTGCCCATCCTGATGTACCACGCGGTGACCTTCGCCCCGACCCCGGCCGTACGGGCGCTCTCCGTCACCCCGGACGCGTTCGCCGAGCAGCTCGCCGCGCTCGCCGACGGCGGCTTCACCCCGCTGACGGCCGCCGCCCTCGCCACGGCCTGGCGGGGCGGCGGCCCGCTCCCGGACCGGCCGGTGCTGATCACGTTCGACGACGGCTACGAGGGCGTCCACCGCTACGCCCTGCCCGCCCTCGCCCGGTACGGCTTCCCGGCCACCCTCTTCCTCTCCACCGGCTGGCTGCGCGGCCCGCACGACACCGGGGACGCACCGGACACCATGCTCGACTGGCGGCAGGTGCGCGAACTGGCCGCGGCCGGTGTGGAGATCGGCGGGCACAGCCACGGCCACCCCCCGCTGGACGGCCTCGACGACCGGCGGCTGCGGCACGAGGTGCGGCACTGCCGGGAGCTGATCGCCGACGAGGTGGGCTCGGCGCCGGAGTCCTTCGCGTATCCCTACGGCCACTCCGACCGGCGGGTGCGGGGGGTGGTGCGCGGGCTCGGCTTCCGGCAGGCGCTCGCGGTCGGCAATGCGCTCGCGGCCCGCGCCCAGGGCCCGTACGCGCTGGCCCGGCTGACCGTGCGGCGCCGTACCGGGGCCGGGGAGTTCGCCCGGCTCGTCGAGGGCCGCGGGCTGGTCCGCGCCTACGCCGCGGACCGGGTGCTCACCAAGGGGTACGCGCTGGTCCGCCGAGCCCGTCAGGTGGTGCGGCCGTGTC
The DNA here is from genome assembly GCF_055657085.1 of Streptomyces sp. NPDC107765. Lineage (NCBI taxonomy): Bacteria > Bacillati > Actinomycetota > Actinomycetes > Kitasatosporales > Streptomycetaceae > Streptomyces > Streptomyces sp. NPDC107765. The sequence continues at coordinate 38,057 of NZ_JBVKBL010000021.1, forward strand.
CGCCGGGCCCCTGACGCCGAGCCCGTCGCGGCCCCGCCGCGGCGGAAGAAGGAGCAGCCACGCCGGTGTCTGACACGACCACCCGGGCCGCGGAGCACCGGGCCCCGGAACCGGAGGCGCGGGCGTCCGCCGGCCGCGCGCCGGGCAGTCCGCTGTTCCGCAACGCCTATGCGCTGATGCTGAACACCTGTGTCTCCGGTCTGCTCGGCCTGGGGTTCTGGCTGGTCGCGGCCCGCTACTACTCAGAATCCGCGGTCGGCCAGGGGTCGGCGGCGATCGCCGCGATGAAGCTGCTGGCGGGGCTGACGGCGGTGACCCTGACCGGTGCGCTGGCCCGCTTCCTCCCGGTCGCCGGCCGCACCACCGGACGGCTGGTGCGGCGCACCTACCTGGGCAGCGCGGTCGTGGTGGCCCTCGCCGCCACCGCCTTCCTCCTCACCCTCGGCCTCTGGGGCCCCTCCTACCACTTCCTGCACGGCACGGCGGCCGGCGTCGGCTTCGTCGTGGCGGTGGTGGCCTGGTCGGTGCTCACCCTCCAGGACGGGGTGCTGACCGGGCTGCGCAGCGCCTTCTGGGTCCCGGCCGGCAACCTCGCCTTCTCCGCCGTGAAGCTGGGCCTGCTGGTCGTCCTCGCCGCCGCGTTCCCGACCGCCGGGGTCTTCGTGTCCTGGGCCGCGGCGATCGCGGTGTCGGTGCTGCCGCTGGGCTGGCTGGTCTTCCGGCGGCTGATCCCGCGCCACGTACGGGCCACCCGGCGGACCGCCCGGCCGCCGTCGCCCGGCGAACTGGCCCGCTTCCTGGCCGGCGACTCCACCGGCTCGCTCTTCTCGCTCGCCGTCGTCTACCTCGTACCGGTCCTGGTCGCCTCGCAGGTCGGCGCGGCGGACAACGCGTACTTCTACGTCACCACCACCATCGGCGGCACGGTCAATCTGCTGGCCCTCAACATGGGCGCCTCGCTGACCGTGGAAGGGGCGCACGACCCGGCGGAGCTGGCCCGGCACACCCGGGCCGCGCTGCGCCGGATGACCCGCATCATGCTGCCGGTCTGCCTCGCCCTGTTCCTCTTCGCGCCGTGGATCCTGGGTGTGTTCGGCCCCGGGTACGCACGGGCGGCGACGCCGCTGCTGCGCTGGTACGCGGTGGGTGCCGCCCTGCGGGTCGTGATGGAGGTGCACTTCGCGGTGTTGCGCGCCCGGAGCCGCACGTCCGGACTCGCCGCGCTGCAGGGCCTGTTGTGCGTCCTGGTGCTCGGGCTGACCCTGGTGCTGCTGCCGCACCGGGGGCTGGCCGGTGCCGGGATGGCCGAGGTCAGCAGCCTGACGGTGATCGTCGCGCTGGCCGCCCCGCGGCTCCGGCGGGTGCTGCGCGGCGGCACCGCCCCGGCGCCGCCGTGCCGGGTCCCCCCGGAAGGTCGCGCTCCGGACGGCGATCTGGCGGACCTGGCGGCCTACGGGGACCTGGGCGACGGTGCGTACGGGCTGCCGCGGGAGGCCGCCGTGCACCGGGGGCCGCCACCGCCCACCGCTCCCCCGCGGCGCGCCCGGCCCCGCCCCCGGCGCCGTACGGACCGGGCGGCCACCGCGCTCGTCGTGCTCCTGGCGGCCACCGCCGCGGCCCTCTTCTGGCTGCCGCTGCGCGGCCTGGGCGACACCGCCCTGGACCGGATGAACGGCCTCGGCCTGATCTCCGTCCTGCCCGGCGCGACCCTCGCCGGGGCGGCCCTCCTGGTGGCCGCGTTCGCCGCGGCGCTCCGACTCCCTCGGCAGCACCGGGCGCTGCTCGCGTTTCTTCTGCTGCTGACGGTGGTCGCCCTGCACGCCCTGCCCGCCGTGCTGGAGGCCGAACCGCGCTTCCCCACGGCCTGGCAGCACCTGGGATTCCTGGATCGCCTCGCCCGGACCGGGACGGCCGTACCGGACCTGGACGCGCGCTGGAGCTGGCCCGGTTTCTTCGCCGGGGCGCAGTTCCTCGCCGGCGCGTGCGGCGTCACCGACCTCACCGGACTCCTCCGCTGGTGGCCGCTCGCCCTCCAACTCCTCTACCTGGCACCGCTGTTCCTCCTGCTGAAGGCGGTGCGGGCCGGGTGGCGGGCGAAGTGGTGCGCGGCCTGGCTGTTCGTGCTGTGCGGCTGGGTCGGCCAGGACTACTTCTCCCCCCAGGGGTTCACCTACCTCCTCCACCTCTGCTTCGTCGCGATTCTGCTGGTGTGGTTCCGGGCCCCGCACCAGGACGCGGGCCGCCGCCGCCCGGGCGAGGCCGCCGTCCTGCCGGCCGGCCCCGGTCGTCGGGCGGTCCTGCTTGCCGTCCTCCTCGCCCTCTTCACGGCGTCCGTGGCGGGCCATCAGCTCACCCCCTTCGTGATGCTGGGGGTGCTCACCGTCCTGGTGGTGGCCCGCCGCTGCATCCTGCCGGGGCTGCCGCTGCTGCTCGGGGCGCTGGTCGCCGGGTGGGTGGGGTTCCTGGCCGAGCCCTACTGGTCGGGCCACTTCGACGAGCTGTTCGGCGGTCTCGGCGGCGTCGGCGCCAACGTCAGCTCGTCCGTCACGGACCGGATCAGCGGCGGCGATCCCACCCACCAGCTCGTCCTCCTCACCCGGGTGGCGCTGGCCGGCGGGGTGCTGGCGCTGGCCTGCTGGGGCTTCCTGCGCCGGCGCGCGGCCGGCTTCAGCGACCGCGCCCTGCTGACCCTGGCCGCCGTCCCGTTCCTGGCCTTCGGCCTGCAGTCGTACGGCGGCGAAATGGCCCTGCGGGTCTTCCTGTTCGCCCTGCCGGGTGCCTGCGCGCTGGCCGCCCTCGCCCTCTTCCCGCACGGTACGGCCGCCCGGCGCGGCATCCTCGGTCCGCTCGCCGCGCTGCTGACCGGTCTGCTCCTGACCGCCGGCTTCCTCGTCGCCCGGTGGGGCAACGAGCCCTTCGAGCGGGTCCGGCCGGGCGAGGTGGCCGCCATGGACTACGTCTACGCCCACGACCGCCCGACGGTGCGGCTGCTGTGGCTGAGCAACGACCCGGTGGGCAGCGTCACCCCGGCGATGCCCTGGGGCGCCAGGGACATGGAGCGGGTGGAGTACGTGCCGATCCTGGCGCCCCGCGACCCGGCCGCGGTGGTGTCGCTGGTCACCGCCCTCCGGAAGGCCGGTCCGCAGTCGTATCTGATCGTCAATCACGGCCAGTCGGAGTCACTGCGGCTGGACTCGGCGTACCCGCGGGGCTGGGAGCAGCGGCTGCGCACCGCCCTCGACGGCCGCCGGGACCTCCGGCGGGTGCTCGGCAACGCACACGCCGCGCTGTACACGCTCGCGCAGCGCCCGCCGGGCACGGCCCCCGCGCCCCATCCTGGTCCGGCCGGCCCCCGGGTGACCTGGACGCCCTGGTCGGTGCTGGGCGCGCTGTCCCTGCTCGCCCTGCTGGCGGTGCTCACCCTCCGCGAACTGCTCCGCGTGACGGCGCCCTCCCCCACTCCCCGGCAGCACCGGCGGCTCCAGGCGCTCTTCTGGTTCGCGGTGCCCCTGCTGCTGACGTTCCTGGCGTCCCTGGTCCAGCGTTTTCTGACGATGTCGTAGCAGCACTCACTCCGCGAGGGAGATCCACTGCACCCCGTACGCGTCCACCAGGCGCTCCTTTCCGCCCACGCGCACCGACCCCGGCCGTTCCGCGGTATTCACCAGCAGCGCCGTCCGCCCGTCGCTCAGCCCCAGGATGCCGTCGCTGCCGGTGGCCATTTCCCGGGGCTGGGCGCCCGGCGGAAAGGCCCGGGAAAAGCGCGCCAGCAGGCTCCACATGGGCAGTTCCCGCCCCCCGTCCGCCGATTCGGTACTGCTCCACAGGCACCCCGGGCAGTCCCGCCCGCCCTGCCCCTTCCCGGCCACCTCCGGGTTCCAGTAGAAGCCGCTGGCCGCGCCGCCCTCCGCCATCTCGATCAGCGCGACGGCCTGTGCGGCGACCCGCTTGCGCTCGCTCCAGCCGCTCCGCCCGCCCTTCTCGTCCGCGACCTCGACGTACCACTCCGCCCACCACAGCGGCAGCCCGGTCTTGTTCCGCAGCCACCGTCCCACCTCGGCGAACTTCCGGGCGGCGGTGAAGACCCCGGGGGCGTAACGGTCGTCCTTGCTGTAGCTGGACCCGTCGACGACCAGGAAATCCGCCCCGGCCTTGTGCCGGTTCCAGTAGGCGAAGGCGTCCAGCGTCCGCTGGTCGACATGCCCCCACGGGCCCTTGAGCGCCGACGGATACCGGTCGTCGCCCGGCACATAGCTGTCCATCACCAGATAGGGCCCGCCCACCTGGTTGCGCTTGTCGGCCTTCTTCAGCTCCTGGTACACGAGGTTGTACAGCCGGGTGTAATTCTCGGCGTCCCACCGCCCCTTGGCGTCGTCGAAGAACCCCTTGAATTCGTTCCAGACGACGAAATGCCGGATCTCCGGATAGCGTCGGGCGACCTTTCCGGCGAGCGCCGCGAAATCCGCGTAGTGCTCCGGTTCCGGGGCCTTCTCCAGCTTGCTCCAGTCCGTCCGGCCGGGCGTCCCGCCCTTCATCCAGTCCGGCGCACAGCACAGCGTCAGTACGGGCGTGCCGCCGGTGCGCCGGATCAGTGCCGTCCGCCGGTCCAGATCGTCGAATGCGTACCGTCCGGGGCTCGGTTCCGGGTTCCCCGCGCCCCAGCCCATGAGGTGCTGGTTCTGTGCCATCGGCTGCCCGGCGAGCAGGTGGGCCGCCCGTGTCACCGCCGCGTCCGCGCCCCGGTCCGCACTGAACTGGGTGTGCGTGAAGCCCCACCCGACCGCCGGCCCGGCCGCCCGTTGCGGCGTCGGCCCCTTGGCGTCCCGCTGCCCGCCCCCCGGTGCGCTCCACAGGACGAACAGCAGCCCCACGCCCAGCACCACCGCCCCGGCCACGATCACCCAGGCCGTACCCTGACGTTCCCCACCACGACGTAGCACACGGGCAGATTAACGAACCAACTGCCCAGTACATGCCGTTTCGGGGCAACGGGCGGGGGCTTCCCCGGCCGCGCCGGAGTTCCACTTCCTCCCTGGGACGGCTGGGACGGCATCGTCGGGCGGCCGGTCGGAAACGCTGAGCGAGCAGGGCACGCTCCGGTGCCGCTGCCAGTCGTTCGAGGAGGTTCCGATGAACCGACGCCTGTTCCGCAACGGTGTGGTCGCCCTGGTGGCCGCTCTCGCGATGGTCCCCGCGGTGGCGGTGGCCGACTCCGGTCCGTACCGCCATCCCGGGCGGCATGCGCACGCGGTCCACCACGGTGGTGGTGCACCGGGGGTGGCGGGCCGTCATGTCCATGACGCGCAGGGGGAGGTGGTGACGCCGCGCGGTGTGCCGCTGAACGTCCGCTCGGGGCCGGGTGTCGGGTACCGGGTGATCGATGAGCTGCGTTCGGGGAGCGTGCACGGGCTGCGGTGCACGACGACCGGCAGCCGCGTGCACGGCAACCCGTACTGGTACCGGCTCGCGCACCGGCCGGGCTATGTCTCCGCCCACTACGTCCATGCGTTCGGCACCGTTCCGTGGTGCTGAACGCCGTGGTGCTGCTGTCGGTGGCGCTGATACCGCCACGACGGGCGCCGCGCGGGTAGCGGCGTCCGGATGACCTCCGGCCGCCCGCCCGGGCACGACGGCGGGCGGGCGGGCGGACCGATTGCCTGGAGGCTTGATGAGCAGGGACTTCTCCGCGGCGGGGCCGGGACGCCGAGCGGTTCTCGGATGGCTCGGCGGTGCCGCGGTCGCGGGCGCGGTCGTCCCGGTGCGGCGGGCCCTCGCGGCGGCCGGTCCGCCGCGGACCGCGGCGGGGCGGGTGGTGGCTCCGCCGGACCGGGCGCTGCCCGCACTGGCCGCGGCGGGGCGGCAGTTCCTCGCCGGGCGGCTGCGGCACACCACCGTGCTGCAGTCGTTCGCCTTCGACGAGCGCCGGGGGCACATCTATGCAATGCAGGTGGTGGCGGGCGGCGTCCGGCTGGCGGGCGAGCGGGCGGCCGTCCCGCACGCGGCCCGGGTCCGGCGGGGCGATCTGTGCCTGAACCGGCTGGCGCTGGACGGATCACCGGCCGGGCACATGTATCTGAAGGGCTTCGGGCACGGCGGTTCGATCGGCCTGGAGGAGTCCTGGGACGGTGTCACGCTGTGGACCGAGTGGGACGCCAACCCCGCGTCCGGGTACGGGCGCGGGCTGTGCCGCTTCCGGTTCGAGGACGGGCGGGTGCTGTCGCGGGCCGCCCCCGGCCTGCGGACCTGCCGGCCGCTCCCCGGCTCCACCAGCAACTCCCCCGCCGTCGACCCGGTGTACCGGCGTCTGCTGCTGCGGTACAAGAGGAGGGGAGTACCGCACTTCGCGCTGCACGATCTCGACCGGTTCCGGGCCGGGTGGTTCCGGCCGCTGATCACCTTCGCCCAGCCCGGGGCCCGCCTCGGACTGCCCTTCCAGGGCATGGCCCTGCACGGCACGTCCGCGTACCAGTTGCTCGGCAGTGCGTACGGGGTGGGCAATCCGCCGTCCTCGGGCGGCAACGCCCGCCTCTACCGGATCGATCTGCGCACCGGCACGGTGGTGTGGCAGCAGATCGACCGGACGGCGCCGGAGTTGTCCCCGCGCGAGCCGGAGGGGCTGGCCGTATGGCGGGGCGGCGACGGCGGCCTGCCGCGGCTGTGCCTGGGCTTCACCGAGGGCCCGGCGGGCGGCCGCAGTTTCCGCCTGTACGAAAAAGCGCTCAACTGACCTTTCCCGCCCTTTTCGTACGGTGTGTCATCAACGCCTGGTCATGGGTACACATTCCGCCATCCAGGAGGAATCAGACGCCCCGGGCAACCGGTTGGGGCCTCTGCGGGGGAACCACTGCCGCATCACCGGCAGGGCGGTAAGGGAGGCGCACATGGTGTCCCGCTGGCGGCCGCTGCCCGACACACTCGATCCGGCCGGGCAGCTCCTGGCCCAGGAACTGCGCGTACTCAAGGAGCGGACCGCGCTGAGCCTGGACGGGCTGGCCCGGAAGACGCCGTACAGCAAGTCCGCGTGGCACCGCTACCTCAACGGCGAGAAGCTGCCGCCGCGCGCCGCGGTCGAGGCGCTGGGCCGGGTGGCCGGGGCGGACCAGCTCCCGCTGCTGGGGCTGTACGAAGCGGCGCACCGGGCCCGTACGGCACCGGCGCCCGCCGGGAACGCGCCGGCCGCCACGGAGTCCGGGCCGCCGGCGCCGGCGGACGGACCCGCCCGGCGGAAACTCCGCGGCGCCGCCGTCCTGATGGCCCTGACGGCCGTGCTGGCCACCGTGGGGGCGGCGGCCTCGATCGCGAGCATCCCGGCGCACGCCGTACGGGCCGAGTGGACGGCGCCCGACAGCTGCCACGGCCACCGGTGCCAGGGCCGCTACCCGAGTCGGTTCGGCTGCCACCGCGACGCCCGGACGGAGAGCACGATCACGGACGCCACCTACACCGTGCGACTGCTCTTCAGCCCGTCCTGCGGCACGGTCTGGTCGGAGGTGCGGCCGCGTTCCGGCGGCGCGCAGAAGGTGTCGATCTGGGTGGGCCGCGACGCCCGGCTCACCTCGCATCCGGGCGGCCGCACGGGACGCGCGGTCAGCCCGATGCTGGCCACGGAGGACCTGCACAGCGCGGTGGCCTGCGCCCGGGTGGCCGACCGGGTCGCCTGCACCGGCGCCCTCGAACTCAAAACCCCGGCCCGCCCCGGCCCCGACCACGACCTGCCGGACCCCACCTTCCTGCTCCACGCGGCCCGCTGAGGCCGCTTCGAGGTGGGGGTGGGCGCTCAACGCACGAGCGCCAGGACCAGGAACACCGTTCCCGCGACGGCGGCGAGCCCCGCCCCCAGCCCGAAGATCCACACCTTGTTGTTCTCGCCGCGGAGCAGTTCCTCCTCGGACCTGACCGACATGACGAAGACCCCGCCCTCGGCCGGCGCGCCGACCGCCAGCCGGCCGTCCCCGTCGGCGGCCTCGCCGTGCACGTAGAACCGGCTGCCGGACCGGACGACCCACTCCTCGCGCCGGTACCCGATCGTCCCGTCGCCGCCCCCGAGGTCGAGGCTCAGCGGCCCGATCCGAAGGCGCCTGCCGCCTTGCTGGGTGTGCGGGTCGAACCGGTCGAGCACCTTCTCCGCGCCGACGACCTCGTGCTCCCCGGGGCGGACCACCACCCTTCCGGTCGCGTCCTCGACGAAGAACGCGGTGGAGCTGGAGTGCTCGGACAGCACATCGGTGCATGTCCGGCGCCGCCGGTTGCCGCTGCCGTCGCGGTAGACCTCCTCGTACTTGCGCGTGATCCGGTGCTTGTGCCACACGCAGTCCACGCCCTGAAGCTCGGAGCGCAGCACGCCGTCCTTGTGCGGACGGGCCTGGCCCACGACCTCACAGCGGTACCGGAAGTGCCCGGCCCCGGCGGCCTTAGCCGCCGCCTCGTGCAACGCCCGCAGATCCGCCACCGGCAGGGTCTCGGTGCTTTCCATGGCCCGCGCCCGCGCGTGCGCCACCCGCACCACGTACACACAGACCCCTGCAACGGCCAACCCGGCCACACCTATCCAGAGCACACCGAAACCTCGCTTCGCCCGCCCCCCTCCGACCGCGTGACCCTATCCGGGGCGTCCTGGGGCGGGGCAAGCGGTCGGCAGCGACGGCGCGCGGCGCTCGCCTCCGGGCGGGCCGGCCGGGCGTGCCGTCAGCGCTCCCGTCCCCGTGGCTTCAGCACCACCGGGGGGAGGTCGGGGGCCGGGAGGCGGGGGCCGGCATAGCCGTGGACGGTGCCGAAGCGGGTGGTGTCCATCCAGTCGGTGCGGGCCTCGGCGATCTCCTCGTGGGTGCGGCCGACGAAGTTCCACCACATCACGATCCGCTCCTCGAACGGTACGCCGCCCAGCAGCATCAGGCTGCTGTCGGAGTGGGCGCGGAGCGGCAGGTCGGTGCGGCCGCAGCCGAGGTAGAGGAGGGCGCCGGGGGCGAGGCGGACGCCGTCGACCTCGGTTTCACCGGAGATGGTCAGGGCCGCGTACTCGAAGTCGGGGTCGAGGGGGAGGCGGGTGTCCGTGGTGGCGGCGAGGGTGAGGTCGGCGCCGACGAGGGGCGAGTAGGTGGTCCCCGGGGACACCGCGCCGTCCAGTTCGCCGAGGATGACGGTGGCGGTGAGGCCGCCGTGGCCGCCGGTGACCCGCGGCAGGTCGGTGTGGTGCTCGAAGTGCGCCGCGGTGCGGCGGTGTTCGCCGGGGAGGGCGACCCACAGCTGGGCGCCGTGCAGCAGCGGTCCGTGGCCGCCCGGGGATTCCTCGGAGTGGGCGATGGCCCCTCCGGACGTCATCAGGCCGAGTTCGCGCGGGCGGATGGTCCGCAGGCTGCCCACGCTGTCGCGGTGCAGCACCTCGCCCGCGTGCAGCCAGCTGACGGTCTGCAGGCCCATGTGCGGGTGCGGCGGCACCTGCATACCGGGCTGGTCGACGATGTCGTCGGGGCCGTAGTGGTCGACGAAGCACCAGGCGCCGACCATCCGCCGGCCGAGGTTGGGCAGCAGCCGGCGGACCACGGTGCTCTCGCCGAGCGGCACCTGTTTCCCCGGCTGGAGGTCGCGGACCGGGCCGGTGCGGCCGGTGCCCCCGCACAGACTCGGCGCTGGTCTGGTATCGAGGTTGCTCATGGCGTCACGATAGGCCGGGTGCGGGGGCGGGCGGCGGCAGGCGCGAGGTGCCCGGGTGCGGCGGCGGGGCCGCCCGGCGCGCGGCAGGGCTCAGGCGTAGAGGCCGCGCAGCCGCACGGAGAGGCAGGTGACGCAGCCCTCCAGCTTTTCGAACTCGGAGATCTCCACGGGGACGGGCCGGTAGCCGAGGTCGGTGAAGAGGGCGGCGGACTTCGGGGCGTCGGCGGACATCAGGAGGGCGTCGCCGCCGAGGTGGACGACATGGGCGCCGGCCTCCTCGGGGACGGGCAGGAAGCGCGGGAAGGCGGCCGGGTCGTCGACCAGCGGCGGGTGGCCGATGACGGTGCCGTCGGGGAGTGCGGTCACCGCGGATTTGAGGTGCAGCACCCGGCTGACCGGAACGGCGATCACGCGGGCGCCCAACGGCTCGAAGGCGGCGCGGAGTTGGCGCACCCCTTCGGCGTTGGTGCGGCCGCCGCGGCCCACGTAGACCGTGTCGCCGATCTTCAGGACGTCGCCGCCGTCCAGGGTGCCGGGCGAGCGGATCGCGTTGACGGAGCAGCCGAGCGCCTCGACGGCCTCCCGGGCGGCCGCCGTCTCGGGCCTGCGGGGGTCGGCACCGGGGCGGGCGAGCAGCGCGACGTTGCGGAACATGACCATGGTGTCCTCGACGAACACCGCGTCGGGGCAGTCGTCGGCGGGCGCCACCTCGGTGGTCCGCCAGCCGTGGTCCTCGAGGGCCTGGACGTAGCCCTCCCACTGGCGCAGGGCGAGTGCGGGGTCGACCGGGCGCCGGGCGATATGGGTGACCAGACCCTCGGCGAGGCGCGGGCCGGGGCGGCGGACGAGGGCCTGCTTGCTGGGCATGGGGTGGCGGTCCTTTCGGGAGGCGCGGTGGGGAGTGCCGTAGGGGCCGGGCGGTCTCCGGCCCCCGTGGTCGTGCCCGTCAGTCCTCGGCTCCATACGTGGCGCGCAGGGCGTCCTCGACGGCGGTGCGGGCGGCGCGCCGGTCCAGGCCGAGGCGCTGGACGCGCCGGGCGTAGCCCTCGGCGGCCGCGGCGGCCTCCTTGTCCGCGGCGTCGCCGGCCGCCGCGATGAAGCTGCCGTTGCGGCCGCGGGTCTCGATCACACCGTCGGTCTCCAGGGCGCGGTACGCCTTGGCGACGGTGTTGGCGGCCAGGCCGAGGTCCTCGGCGAGGCCGCGGACGGTGGGGAGTTTGTAGCCGACCGGCAGCGCGCCCTCCCGGGCCTGGTCCGCGATCTGGGTGCGTACCTGCTCGAAGGGCGCGACGGCCGAGGTCTGGTCGATGGTGATGCTCACGGTCTGGGGGGACACGGGGGCGCTCCTGGTGGTGCCGTGATGTGTTTGTGGCACCCATTGTGCGCCAGGAGCGCCCGGCCTGCCGGGAGCACGGCAGGGCGGTGCAGGCAGCAAGCCCGCAGGGTGCGGGCTCCCGGGGGCTCGCTACACCTCCAGCGTGGTGCCCGTGGTCCGCAGCCAGGCGTTCATGCCGAGGGCCAGTTCGGCGCCGGGGCGGATGTCCTGGGTCGCGCCGTCGGCGGTGACCTCGGCGAGCGTGCCGGGGTCCAGCAACGGCCGGACGGGGGCGTGGTGGTCGGCGGCCAGTTCTCTCAGTTCGGCGCGCAGCGCCTCGCCGTAGCGGGGGTCCTGGGTGCTGGGGTAGGGGCTCTTGACGCGGTCGGCGACCACGTCGGGCAGGACGTCGCGGGTGGCGGCGCGCAGCAGCGACTTCTCCCGGCCGTCGAAGGTCTTCAGCGACCAGGGGGTGTTGAAGACGTAGTCGACCAGGCGGTGGTCGCAGAACGGAACCCGGACCTCCAGGCCGACGGCCATACTGGCGCGGTCCTTGCGGTCGAGGAGGATCTGCACGAAGCGGGTGAGGTGGAGGTAGCTGATCTCGCGCATCCGGCGCTGGTGGCCGGTGTCGCCGTCGAGGTACGGCACTTCGGCGAGCGCCTCGCGGTAGCGGCGGGCCTCGTAGCCGGGCAGGTCGAGCCGGGCGAGCAGTCCGGCGTCGAGCAGCGCCTCGCGGACCGCGGTGCCGCCGGCGAAGCGGCCGGAGAGGCCCGCGGCGATCCAGGGGAAGGTGTCGGCGTGCACGGCCGCGGGGTCGTGGAACCAGCGGTAGCCGCCGAAGACCTCGTCCGCTGACTCGCCGGACAGGGCGACCGTGGACTGTTCGCGGACGGCCTTGAACAGCAGGTAGAGCGAGGTGTCGCCGTCGCCGAAACCGTTGGGCAGGTCGCGGGCGGCGAGCACCGCGGCGCGGTGGCCGGGGTCCATCAAGGCGGCGGTGTCCAGGACGATGTCGCGGTGGTCGGACCGGACGTGTGCGGCGAGGGCGTGCGCGTACGGCCCGTCGGGGGTGCCGCGCAGATCGTCGGGCCGGAAGTTCTCGGTGTAGCCGGTGAAGTCGACGGCGAACGAGCGCACCGGGCCGCGGCCGGATTCCGCCAGCGCTTTGGCGGCGAGCGCGGTGATGGCGGAGGAGTCCAGTCCGCCGGAGAGCAGGGTGCACAACGGTACGTCGGCGATCAGCTGGCGGGCGACGATGTCGTCGAGGAGTTCGCGGATGTGCGCGACGGTGGTGGCCCGGTCGTCGGTGTGCTCGCGCGCTTCGAGGGCCCAGTATCGGCGGACGGTCAGGCCGCCCCGGCGGACCCGGACGAGGTGGCCGGGGCGCACCTCGTGCATGCCCTTGTAGACGGCGTGGCCGGGCGTCTTGGTGAAGGTGATCAGCTCGGCGAGGCCCTCGGCGTCGACGGTCGGCTGGACGTCCGGGTGGGCCAGGATCGCCTTGGGCTCGGAACCGAACAGCACACCGTCCGGGGTGGGGTGGTAGTAGAGCGGCTTGATGCCCATCCGGTCGCGGACCAGCAGGAGTTCCTCGGTGCGCGGGTCCCAGAGCGCGAACGCGTACATGCCGTTGAGGCGGTCGGCGAACGCCTCGCCCCATTCGAGGTAGGCGTGCAGCACCACTTCGGTGTCGCTGCTGGTGCGGAAGGAGTGACCCGACCGCTCCAGTTCGGCGCGCAGTTCGCGGTAGTTGTAGACCTCGCCGCTGTACGTCGTGACGAGCACGGTGCGGCCGTCGTGGTCGACGGGCATGGGCTGCTTGCCGCCGTCGATGTCGATGACGGCGAGCCGGCGGTGACCCAGAGCGGCGTGCGCACCGAGCCAGACCCCGGCGGCGTCCGGGCCGCGGCAGGCCATGGTCTCGGTCATCGCTTCGAGGGTGGGGCGCTGCGTGGTGAGGTCGTTGTCGTAGGCGATCCATCCGGTGATTCCGCACATCCTGGCGGCTCCTCCTTCGTGGGCGGCCGGCCACCGCATTCCGGTGACGGCCGACACGATCACCGTACGCGCAGATAGATGTACCGACCACCCAACCCGCCGCCGAACCACCCCGATCCAGCCATGCGCTGCGCTTGGCTTGCCGCCCACGTACCCGTCTGCTGCGCCGCGGGGCTCGCCGTTGCGCCCTCGCGGGCCCCCGCACGTACCCGTCTTTCCCGCCGCGGGGCGCGCTCGCCGTTGTGCGCTTTGCGGCGCCACCGCACGTACCTGTCTCTCCCGCCGCGGGGCTCGCTCGCCGTTGCGCGCTTTGCGGCGCCCCGCACGTGGCTGTCTGCTGCGCCGCGGGGCTTGGTCGCCGTTGCGCGCTTTGCGGCGCCCCGTACGTGGCTGTCTGCTGCGCCGCGGGGCTTGGTCGCCGTTGCGCCTGCGGCGGGCTGGGTTTGTGTTGGGTGCGGTGACGGGCCTGCGGGGCCTTGTTCGTGGACTGCTGACGCTTTACGTCCACGAACAAGGCCCCTCCGGCCCGTCCCCTCCCGTTGGGGGAAGGGAATGCGGTATGTGGGGGTGGGCGTTGAGGCCTGCAAGGGGGCTTGGGTACCCCTACGGGGTGGTCGAACAGATCCCGTAAGGGTCGGGAGGGCCCCCTGCGGGGCCACAACTGGACACGCCGGGGAAGCTATTCCCGCTGACCGGCGACGCGAGGTGCGCGCGATACGACGCGCGCCCCCACTCACCCGCACACTCCCCCCACGGGAGGGGACGGGCCGGAGGGGCCGGTTGTGTGGACGTAAAGCGTCAGCAGTCCACACAACCGGCCCCGGAGGCCCGTCACCGCACCCACCACAAACCCAGCCCGCCGCAGGCGCAACGGCCAGACGACCCGCGGCGCCGCAGACAACCACGTGCGGGGCGCCGCAAAGCGCAACGGCGAGCAACCCCGACGGCGGGACAGACGGGTACGTGGGGATCACCCGCAAAGCGCAGCGGACCGGCTAGGGACGTGGGAGAAGTTCCGCCAGCAGTGCGTACCGCTCGTCGTGGACCTCCTTGCCCCACAGCACCATGTCGTGCGCGAGGTCCTGCACGGACGTATGGGCCGCCAACGGGCTGACGAGGCGGGTCAGTTCGTCCGCCGGTATGCCGATCGGGTCCGACTCTCCCCACCGGCCTTCTATGAGGACCAGCCGCCCGCCGGGCACCAGCAGACCGGCCCAGCGGCGCAGTGCGGCCGCCGGATCGGGCAGTGCCCACAGCAGATGCCGCACCAATACGGCGTCGAACCGCCGCTCCCCCACGGGTGGTTCGGCGGCGTCGCCGACCAGGAAGGCGGCGTCGCGCCCGGCGAGCTTGCCGCGGGCCCGCTCGATCATGCGCGGCGAACGGTCGACGCCCAGGACGCGGTGGCCCTGCTCCGCGGCGAGCAGGGCCAGACTTCCCGTGCCGCAGCCCAGGTCGAGCACCTCGGCGGGGCCGGCCGGCAGCCACGTCCGCAACCGGGCGGCCCAGGCCGCGCGCACGGCCGGGTCGCGCAGCCCGTGATCCGGCTCGTCGTCGAAGGTCTCGGCGGCGGCTTCCCAATAGGCCGCGTCGGCCACCGGAAGGGCGGCCGGTTCCTGCCCGGCCGGCCGGCGGGCGGCATCGTCCGGGGTCGGATCGTGGGGCTGCGGGGACGGGTCCGCGGAGGGCTGCGGGGACGGGTCTGCGGAGGTGTGCGTGCTCATGTCTCGATGCTGCCATCGCCCACTGACAACGACCCCGGACGACCGGCCCCGGCCCCCCGCGCCCGTTTCCTCCCGCCCTGCCTGTGCCCCCGCTTAGCGGTTCCTTAAGGGCGCCATAAAGATCCTCAGCAACCCGCTTTCGGGGGCGAATTGGCTGTTCAGCGGGGCTAGCGTGCTTCTCGCAAGGCGGCATTGCGGGCCGTCGGCGCCGGTCTCCGGGGGGCGGCGCCGGTGTCCGCGTTCCGACCCCCCACCTTCGGCTGCCTCTTGCGCCCGCTGCTTCTCCCCGCTCGACGCATCTGATGAAGGAGACCCCCACCATGACCGTTCGTCGCAAGGCCACCCGGCTCGCGCTGGCCGGGATCGCGCCGCTGGCGCTCACCGTGCTGTGCGCGGGGCCGGCCGTCGCGCACGGTTCGCTGTCGGACCCGGTCAGCCGGGTTCTGGCCTGTTACGCGGAGGGGCCGGAGAGCCCGAAGTCCGCGGCGTGCAAGGCGGCCGTGCAGGCCGGCGGGGCGCAGGCGTTCTACGACTGGAACGGGGTGCGGGACGGCAACGCCGGCGGCAGGTCCAAGGAGAAGATCCCGGACGGCAAGCTCTGCAGCGCCGGCAACGCCGAGTTCAAGGGTCTGGACCTGCCGCGCGCCGACTGGCCGGCGTCCAAGGTGCGGGCCGGCAAGCACACGTTCCGCTACAAGGCGACCGCCCCGCACAAGGGCTCCTTCGAGCTCTACCTCACCAAGCCCGGCTACAACCCGGCCAAGCCGCTGAAGTGGTCGGACCTGGAGTCGAAGCCCTTCGTGAAGGTCACCGACCCGAAGCTGACCAACGGGGAGTACGTCTTCGACGGCACGGTCCCGCAGCGGTCCGGGCGGCACCTGATCTACAGCATCTGGCAGCGGTCGGACAGCCCCGAGGCGTTCTACACCTGCTCGGACGTGGTGTTCGGAAAGGGCAGCGGCGGTTCCGGGTCCGCCGCGGCGCCCGCGGCTCCCGCGCCGGCCGCCTCGGCGCCGACCGACGGCCAGCTCGCGGCGGGTGCGGACAAGTCCTCGATGGACATGGGCCGACACGGTCACCACGGTGGCGGCCACGACGTGACGGCGCCCGCGAAGGGGGCCGGTGCGCCGGCCGCGGACCAGGGTGCGGTCGTCCCGAAGGCCGCCGGCAATGCCGCGCGGACCGACGGGGACGCCAAGCCGGTCGGCGGGCAGCGGCTGGCCGAGACCGGGGGTGACTCCGCCACCGCCCCGCTGGCCATCGGTGGTGCGGCCGTGCTGGCCACCGGTGCCGGGGTACTGTTCGCCACCACCCGCCGCAAGGCCGCCCGCCACCACGGCTGAGACCCTCTGAGCCCCACCCCCCACAAGACCCCACAAGCCCCCCCACAGGCCCGGCTGGCGCCGGGAGTGCCGCCGCCCCCTCCGCGTGTGGGGGGCGGCGGCGCGCTGTGTTCGGCGGCGTCGCGCGCTACGCGCCGTTCGGATGAGGGTCACCGCCACCCGTCCGGCGGCGGTGACCCTCGCCGGCCCGGCCGTCGCACCGGTGCTGCTGCCGCGTCGCACTCCCCTGTGGTGCGGCGTGGGCGCGAGCGCCGTGCTGGCGGCCGCGGTCCTGGTCTTGTCCGGCCGGCTGCTGGTGATCCCGCTGGGCCGTGAGGGCGCTCAGTGGACGAGGCGGCGCAGCAGGCGGACGTAGCGGCTCCGGCGGGCGGGCCGGGCGACGTGGCCGGTGCAGGCGTGTTCGGCGCGGTCCAGGCTGTCCTCCAG
This sequence comes from Streptomyces sp. NPDC107765, assembly GCF_055657085.1. NCBI lineage: Bacteria > Bacillati > Actinomycetota > Actinomycetes > Kitasatosporales > Streptomycetaceae > Streptomyces > Streptomyces sp. NPDC107765. The sequence goes on from NZ_JBVKBL010000021.1 coordinate 54,517, forward strand.
GCACGCGTCGTGGAGCTGGCGGAAGGCCAGCGGCCAGCTGAGCCGGGCCGGGCCGCGGGCGCGCATGGCGAGGGTGTGGCGCAGCAGGGTGCGCTCGGGTCCGAGCGGGTGGACGGTGTACTCGTGGAAGCCGTCGAAGCCGCGCGGGCCGCTGAAGGTGAAGCGCACCCAGCGGCCCGGGACGTACGCGGCGACGGTGTAGCGGACCGGGCCGTGGCCGCCGGCGGCGCCCGCCGCGAGCGGGCCGTCGAACACCATCGGGGGCCAGTCCCGGCCCGGCCAGAGCCGGTCGCCGGTGCCGGAGAGGCCGTCGAGCAGCAGGCCGGCCTCGGCGTCGGGGACGGGCAGCACCCGCTCGTGCACGTTGTAGACACCCATCGGGCGGCCTTTCCGTGAGGTGTGGGGCCGGCGCCGGCTCGTGGGCAGGCGCGAGCCCGGCGCAGGGAGGGACGGTTTTGGAGGGCTCCCTCCAATATTATGGAGAGTACCCTCTAGAACATGGCCAGGCCACCTCGCTTCGACATCTCGCAGCTTCTCGACGCCGCCGTACGGCTGGCGGCCGCGCACGGGCCCTCGGGCGTCACCATGTCCGCGGTGGCCCAGGCCGTCGGCGCCCCCAGCGGCTCGCTGTACCACCGTTTCGCCGGCCGCCCGGCACTCCTCGCCGAGGTGTGGCTGCGCACCGTCGAGGGCTTCCAGGAGGGCTATTTCGCGGCCCTGCGCTCAGGGGACGGGCCGCGGGCCGGGGGCCGGGCGGCCTCCCGGCACGTGGTCGCGTGGAGTCGCACGCACCCCCAGGAGGCCGCGCTGCTGCTCTACGGGGCGCACGAGTTCGGCCGGGACGACTGGCCGGAGGAGCATCTGCACCGCGCGGACGAGGGGAACATGCGGGTCCGGGCGGCGGTGGCGGCGCTCGCGGGCGCGCTGGGCCTGCACGGCGAGCTGGGCCTGGAGCGGGTCTCGCTCGCCGTCGTCGACCTGCCGCTGTCCCTGGTGCGCCGCCATCTGCGCGGCGGGGAGCCGTTGCCCCCGCACGCCGAGGAGCTGGCCGAGCAGTGCACCGACGCCCTGCTGACCGTGGGCTGAGACCACGCCGCGGGGAAGGCGTACGGCCCGGCCCCCGCGCGCGGGCGGGGAGCCGGGCCGGGCCGCCGTCAGCCGTTGAGGCAGCCGGCCGTCAGCCGTTGAGACAGGTGGTCGTCAGCCGTTGAGACAGGTGGTCGGGGTGGCGTGGGCCGGGTCGAGGGCGTTGGCCGTCTCGTGGAAGGCCACGGGGTCGAGGGTGCCGATGGCGACGTGCTCGGAGAGGTCGACCGCGCACAGGTCCTGGAGCAGGACGTTGCGCACGTCGGGGCCGTCGAGGTAGCCGCTCCGGTAGGGCGTGACGACCTCGTCGTACTTGGTCGCGATCACGGTGTAGTGCACCCCGGGGACGGTGTCGCCGCCCGCATTGAGGCGGTTGAGCACGTCCGAGCCGACGATCTGGTCGGTCAGCCCGGGGGTCGCCTTGCTCAGGTACTGCTTGGCGCCGGGGAAGTGGTCCAGCAGGCGGGTCAGCCCGTCCAGATCGGTGCCGTGGTTGTCGGGGGCCAGCCCGACCAGCGCGTTCACCTTGTCCGCGCCGCCGTGGAACTTCAGGTAGACGCGCGCCATCATGCCGCCCTGGGAGTGGCCGACGAGGTCGGCCTTGCGCGTCCCGGTGGCGGCGAGCACCCGGTCGACGTAGGTGGCGAGCTGCCCGGCGGAGGCGTCGACTGGGCCCAGGCCGTAGAAGAGCGGTACGCCGGGGAGCTGGCCGTAGTCCAGGGAGAAGACGCAGTAGCCGCGGGCCACCAAGTAGGGCGCGAGACCGAGCCAGTTGTCCACGGAGTTGCCGAGGGTGCCGTGTACCAGGACCACCGGCCGCGGGTGGGCGGTGGAGGGCTTGCACGAGAAGTCGTTCCAGCCGCTGCGGACGGTGGGGGCGTCGGCTGAAGCGGGAGCGGTGGCGAAGCCCAGGGCGAGGGCGAGGGTGGGCAGCAGGGTGAGCGTTCGGGACCAGCGCAGCTTCATACGGTGCTCCTTGCGAGGGGGTGTGAGGGGTGAGGGGATTCCGAGGTGCTCGGTGAGCCGATCACCTGCGATCCGGATCGCAAGGGCCAACGCAGTTGACTGGCAAGTAAGTTACGGCTGGGTAAGCAAGAAGGACCAGTCGTGTGACGGTGAAGGAAAGCGCACACAACCTCCACCGGACGCACGGGGGTCGAACCTCCCGTTCCGTGCAGCCGTGCCCGCCGTGTCGTATACCTCACTCAGATGTTCCGGACGGACCGGTTGTCAGACCCGTCGCGTACCGTCGATACCGCGTTGACCAGGCAGGTGACGGAGGGGAGACACCGATGGAGACGACGGCGGACGGCACGGGAACGGCGGGGCATGCGGGAACGGCGGAGCATCCGGGAACGGCGGAGCATCCGGGGACGGTGGATCTGACGGGCATCGTGGAGGTCTCGTCGGAGGCGGAGCTGCGCGAGCTGATGGGCCATCCGAATTCCCATGCCGCCAACAAGACCCGCCACCGGCTGCACGACCTCGACCGCCAGTGGCTGGCCCGCTCACCGTTCTGCGTGATAGCCACCTCGGACGCCGAGGGCCGGTGCGACGTCTCACCCAAGGGCGACCCGGCGGGTTTCACCCTCGTCCTGGACGACACCACCCTCGTCATCCCCGACCGCCCCGGCAACAAGCGCATGGACGGCTTCGTGAACGTCCTCGCCAATCCGCACATCGGGCTGAATTACGTCCTTCCGGGGCGCGGCGACACCCTGCGGATCAACGGCCGCGCCCGGCTGCTGCGGGACGCCCCGTTCTTCGACCGGCTGGTCGTCAAGGGCAACCGCCCGCGGCTGGCGCTGCTGGTGGAGGTCGAGGAGGTCTTCTACCACTGCTCCAAGGCGTTCCTGCGCTCGGAGTTGTGGCGGCCGGAGACCTGGGAGCCGGATGCGGTGCCCTCGCGGGCGCGGATCGTCAGGGGCGTCGAGGCCCAGGACCGGTCGCTGGCGGAGCTGGAGGAGCACTACGGCCCGCGGTACGCGGAGCGGCTCTACGGCTAGACCGCTCCCGGCCGGTGGGCTCAGTGCTGGCCGGCGCCCGGGCCGGGGGGCTTGGTGGTGCCGTGCCTGGGCGGGGGTGTGCGGCGGGCGGCCGGGCCGAGGGTCGCCGCGGGGCGTACGGCGCCGGCGCCGAAGCGGGCCCGGGCCCGGTCGACGGCCGCCTCGATGCGGTGGGCCTTGTCGTCGGACGGGTCGAAGCTCAGCTGCCGCGCGGCGAGTTCGGCGCGGCACAGGTCCTCGGCCCGCAGTGCCACGGACCGCACCCGGGCCCGCTGCAGTCCGAGCGCGGCGTGCAGCGCATAGGCCGCCTCGGTCAGCGCGGGGCCGTGGGCGGTCGGTTCGGCGAGCCGGCGGGTGCGGGTCGTCGTGGAGCGGTCGGCGTAGCGGACGGTGAGGGTGAGCGCGCGGGCCACCTGCCCGGTCGTGCGCAGCCGTGCGCCGAGGTCGTCGGCGAGCGAGAGCAGCGCCCGGCGGCGCCGGTCCGGGTCCAACTCGTCGTGGGCGAAGCGGTGTTCCGCGCCCATCGAGCGGGCGACGGCATTGGGGACCACCGGCGTGGGATCGATGCCGCGGGCCCGGTCCTGGACGACCCGGCCGGTCCGGGCGCCGAGGATCCGCTGCACGGTCCCGGGTGGTGCGGCGGCGATCCGGCCGACGCTGTCGAGTCCGTAGGCGGAGAGCGCGCGGGCGGTCGCCGGTCCGACGCCGTGCAGCGCCGAGGCGGGCCGGCGGTCGAGGAAGGCGGTGACGGCTTCGGCGTCGGCGGGGACGGTCCGGATCTCGCCGGGCGCCGCGGCCTGCGCCGCCATCCGGGCGAGCAGCGGGTTGGCGGCGATCCCGATGGTGCACCGTACGCCGTGCCAGGCCAGTGCGCGCAGCCGGATCAGCTCGGCGATGCCCGCCGCGTCGCGGTCGAAGTAGCGCAGCGCACCGCGGACGTCCGCCAGTGCGGCGTCCGGCGGCAGCGCCTCGACCATCGGTGTGAACTGCGCCAGCAGGCCGAGGAGTTGCTCGAACTGCCCGGCGCTCACCGGGGTGTCGTGGGCGTTGCGGAAGCGGACGTGGAGCATGCCGGGCGGCCGCGCGGCGCCGGTGGGCCGCGGCGGCGTGCCGGGGGGCCGGGTCGCCGGAGTCATCCCGCGCTCCCGGGGCTGGCGTGCCACAACTTCCGCCCGGTGGCGGCGCGTTCGCCCGGGGGTTGGAGGTCGGCCCAGGGGTGCAGCTCGTAGCCGGTCTCCAGCCGGATGGTGCGGCCCGGCCCGGCGCCGGCCGGTTCGGGCTCCGCCCCTTCGCCGGGCCCCTCTCCGGGCTCTTCGCCGGCGCCCGGGCCGGCTGCTGTGCCCTGCCCGGCCGCGGGCCGGTCCGGTTCCGCGGCGAGCCGGGCGGCGACCGCCTCCAGGCCGCCCTCACGGCGGAGTTCGGCCAGTTCGGCGAGGTTCCAGGCGGCACTGCCGACCACGCTGAGGCTGCGCGGCCCGCGCCGCTGGACCGTGCCGCGCACCAGCAGCAGCCAGGAGTGGAAGACGGTGTGGGCGCAGGCTTCGTGGGAGTCGTCGAAGAAGGCGCAGTCGACCAGGCCGGTGCTGTCGTCGAGGGTGGTGAAGATGACCCGGCGGCCGGAGCGGACCGGCGGGGTCTGGGTGGCCGCCTTGGCCCCGGCGACCAGCACCGTCTCGCCGTTCCTGGCATTGCGCAGCAGCCGGGCCGGCAGGGCACCCAGTTCGGTCAGGAACTCCCGGTGGTCGGCCATCAGATGGCGGGAGGCGTCCATGCCGAGGACGCCGAGCTCGGCGCTGAGCCGTTCGACGTCGCTGAGGTCGGGCAGCCCCGCGGGCTCGACGGGGTCGGCCCGCCGTTCCTCCAGGTCCGTGTCCAGCGACAGCTGACCGCCGGTCGCCTGCCGTCCGTGGTGGTGCAGCTCGGAGACGTACAGCAGCAGGTCCCGCCGGTTCGCGCCGAAGGCGTCCAACGCGCCCACCCGGGCGAGGCGTTCGGCGATCGGGCGGGACGGCCGGGCGCGCTGCCACAGGTCCTGGAGGGAGTGGTAGGGCTGCCCGGCCGCGATCCGCTGCGCCTCGGCCTCGCTCATGCCGTGGACGTCGGAAAGCGCGAGCCGCAGCCCCCAGGCGTCCCCGGCATCCTCCCGACCGGACACCAGTTCGATCCGGTGGGTGACCGCCGAGCGGTTCACGTCCAGCGGCAGCACCGGCACCCCGCGCCGCCGGGCGTCCGCGAGCAGCAGCCGCTTGGGATACATCCCCGGCTCGTGGGTGAGCAGCCCGGCGTAGAAGGCCGCGGGGTGGTGGGCCTTGAGCCAGGCGGACTGGTAGGTGGGCACCGCGAAGGCCACCGCGTGCGCCTTGCAGAAGCCGTACGAGCCGAAGGCCTCGACGATCTCCCAGGTCCGCGTGATCACCTCGGGTGCGTAGCCGCGCCGTTCGGCGCGCCGGGCGAACCAGGCGCGCACCCGGCCCTGCAGCTCCGGCTCGGACAGTGCGCGCCGCATCTCGTCCGCCTCGTCCCGGCCGCAGCCGGTCATGATCCGCAGCACCTCGATGACCTGCTCGTGGAAGACCACCACGCCGTAGGTCTCGCGCAGCGGCCCCTCCAGGTCCGGGTGCGGGTAACGGACCGGTGCACGGCCGTGCCGGGCGGCGATGAAGGGCCGGACCATGTCGGCGGCGACCGGGCCGGGGCGGAACAGTGAGATGTCGACCACCAGGTCGTGGAAGGTGGCGGGCTGCAGCCGGCCGATCAGATCGCGCTGGCCCGGCGACTCGATCTGGAAGCAGCCGAGCGTCTCGGTGGAGCGGATCAGGTCGTAGGTCGCCGGGTCGCCGGCCGGGACCTGCGCGGGGTCGTCGAGGTCGAGCCGGCGGCCGGTGGCCCGGCCGATCTCGGCGACCGCGTGCGCCATCGCGGACTGCATGCGCACGCCCAGCACGTCGAGTTTGAGCAGCCCCATCTCCTCCACGTCGTCCTTGTCGAACTGGGACATCGCGAAGCCCTCGCCGCTGGTCGGCACGACGGGCGTGCGGTCCAGCAGCGTGGCGTCGGAGAGCAGCACCCCGCACGGGTGCATGGCGATACCGCGCGGCAGGGCGTCCAGCGCCTCGACCAGTTCCCACAGCCGTTCGCCGCCGTCCTCCCGGACCCCGCGCAGCTCCGGCAGCTCGGTCAGCGCGGCCCGGGCGTCGCGGGCGCGGATGTGCGGGAACGCCTTGGCGAGCCGGTCGACCCGCGCCGGGTCCATGCCCAGCGCGGCACCCACGTCCCGTACGGCGTGCCGGACGCGGTAGGTCTCGGGCATGGAGACGGTGGCGACCCGTTCGGCGCCGAAGCGGTCGAAGATCGCGCGGTAGACCTCCAGCCGGCGGGCGGACTCCACGTCGATGTCGATGTCCGGCAGCGCGGCCCGCCGCGTCGACAGGAAGCGCTCCATCAGCAGCCCGTGCTCGACCGGGTCGGCGTGTGCGATGCCGAGGAGGTGGTTGACCAGGGAACCGGCGCCGGACCCGCGGGCCGCGACACGGATGCCGCGCTGCCGGATGTCGTCGACGACCTGGGCGACGGTCAGGAAGTACGAGGGATAGCCGAGCTGTTCTATCGTGCGCAGCTCGTCCTCCAGCCGGGCCCAGCGGACCCGGTCGCGGTCGTGGCCGCGCAGGACCATGCCGGCGGCGCAGCGCGAGCGCAGCACCCGGGCGGCGGTGCGGCGTTCCGCGCCGACCAGGTGGGGTTCGGGGAAGTGGATCCGGCCGAGCCCGATGTCGTCCTGGGGGTCGACGAGGCACTCCCCCGCGGTCTGCTCGGTCATGGCGAGCAGCTGGTGGGCCAGGCCGCGCCGGAAGCCGGCCGCCTCGGCGACCCGCTCGGCGGTGCGGCCCATCGCGGCGGCGTCCTTGAGCCAGCGCTCGCCGCCGTCCCAGGACTCGGGGCGGTGCGGGTCGACCGGCACCAGGCGGCGGGCGGAGTCCAGGACGTCGGCGACCGGGCCCTGGCCGGGGTCGGCGTAGCGGACCGCGTTGGTCAGGACGGCGCGGATGCCCTGGTCGACGGCGAAGCCGAGGGTGCGGGCGGCCAGCCGGGTGGAGCCGGGGCCGCTGCCGGGCCGGGCGTGGTCGACGACCTCCAGTCGCAGCGCCTCGCCGTACCGCTCGCGCCAGGGGGCGACGAGCCGGGCGGCGCGGTCGGGGCGGCCGGCGGCCAGCGCCCGGCCGATGTCGGAGTCCGGGCCGAGCAGCACGGTGAGTCCGTCCGCGGCGGATTCCAGCTCGGGCCAGGAGAGGACGGGCCGGTCGCCGCCGCCCGCGTGGGCGGCCGAGACCAGCCGGCACAGGGCGGCCCAGCCGGCCGCTCCGTCGCGGGCCAGGAAGACGGCGCGGGCGGCGGACTCGTCGATGAAGGCGCCGCCGCGCACCGGGGTGCGCCGGCGGGTGGTGGCGGCCGGGGGGTCCGGGGTGTGCTCCGCGACGGCCAGTTCCGCGCCGAAGAGCGGGCGGATGCCGGCCTCCGCGGCGGCCCGGGCGAACCGTACGGCCCCGGAGAGGCCGTCCCGGTCGGTCAGGGCGAGGGCGTCCATCCCGCGTTCGGCGGCGCGCTCGGCCAGCCGCTCCGGATGGGACGCGCCGTAGCGCAGGGAGAACCCCGAAGCGGTGTGCAGATGCGTGAACCCGGGCATCCGCACCTCCTGCACCTCACCGCCCCCCGGCTGACCTTGTGTCCTTCGTTCCTCACCTCCACCATAACCCGCTTGTCGAACATTCGTACGAACGACACGCCGGGGCACCCCGGAAGATCGTCTTCGCCCCCTCCGCCGTTCAGCCCATCCGTTCTGCACCCACCCGTCGTAGATCTCAAGATATGGGGGCAAAAGCCGTCTTCCGGTGGGCCGGATGCCGGTGGGCGAACCTGCGGCGAGGAGTGACGGATGGCCACCACGGACGACGGCACCCGCACCACCTTCCTCGGCGAGGTGAAGAGCGCCGTGACGCCGCACGCCTCGCTGCTGGTGCTCGGCGTCCTGGGCCTGATGATCGCGTTCATCACCTCGTACACCGGCGCCTTCCACCACCCCCGGCCGACGGACGTACCGCTCGGCGTGGTCGCTCCCGGGCCGGCCGCCCGGCAGGTGGTGACGCGACTGGACCGGCTGCCCGGCTCCCCGCTGGACCCGCGCGCGCTGCGCTCCGAGCGCCTGGCCCGGCAGCGGCTCGCCGACCGGACCATCGACGGGGCGCTGATCGTCACTCCGCGCGGGACCACCGACCGGCTGCTGGTCGCCAGCGGCGGCGGCGCCTCACTGTCCCAGGCGGTCGAACTGGTCGTCCGGGCGGCCGAGAAGGCTCAGGGGCGCACCGTCCGGACGGTCGACGTCACCCCCGCCGCCCCGGGCGACAGCCGCAGCCTGTCGTCCTTCTACCTGGTCGTCGGCTGGTGCGTCGGCGGCTACCTGTGCGCCGCGATCCTCGCGATCAGCGCCGGGGCGCGGCCGTCCAACGGGCACCGGGCCGTCATCCGGCTGGCCGCCCTCGCGCTGTACGCGATCGCCGCCGGGCTGGCCGGCGCGATCGTCGTCGGCCCGGTCCTGGGCGCGCTGCCCGGCACCTTCGCGGGGCTGTGGGGGCTGGGCGCGCTGGTGGTCTTCGCGGTGGGCGCCACGACGCTGGCCTGCCAGGCCCTGCTGGGCATCATCGGCATCGGCCTGGCGATCCTGCTGATCGTCATCCTGGGCAATCCGAGCGCGGGCGGTGCCTACCCGTATCCGCTGCTGCCCCCGTTCTGGCGCGCCATCGGCCCGGCCCTCCCCCCGGGCGCGGGCACCTGGGCGGCGCGCTCGCTCGCCTACTTCGACGGGGCCGCGGTGACCGGCCCGCTGCTGGTGCTCGTCGCCTGGGCGGTGGGCGGCACGGTGCTCACGCTGCTGCTGTCGGTCTTCCTGAAGAAGGACCGCCCGAGGCGCCGGCCCCCAGAGGAGGAACGACTGCCGGCCTGAACCACCGACACCGGGCACCGGGCACCGGCCCGGACACGTCACATGTGCGTGCCGCCGTCGATCCGGATCTCCGTGCCGGTGATGAACGCGCCGTCCTGCGAGGCGAGCATCGCGATGACGCCGGCGACCGTCTCCGGGCCCGCGAAGCCCTCGCCGATGGCCGGAGCGAGCTTGGTGAACAGCGACATGTCGGCGTCCTCGGGCAGACCCGGGCCGCGGCCGCTGGTCATCCCGCTGGCGATGGAGCCCGGTGCGACACACACCGCGCGCAGCCCCTGCTTGCCGTATTCGGCGGCGATCGCGTGGGTCATGGACTGGATGCCGCCCTTGCTCGCCGCGTACGCCGCCATGTACGGGTGCGCGAACGAGGCCGAGGTGGAGCTGAAGTTGACCACGACCGGGGACGTGCCCTCCAGGAGGGCGGGCAGTGCCTCGCGGATCATCAGGAACGTGCCGGTCAGGTTGGTCGTGATGATCCGGTTGAAGAGCGCCAGGCTGGTCTCGTGGGTGTGCGCGGAGCGCAGGATGCCGGCCGCGTTGACCAGCACGTCCAGGCCACCGAGGCCGGTCACCGCGGTGGCGACGCCGGAGCGGACCGCCGCCTCGTCGGCTATGTCCAGCACCGCGGTCCGCAGCCGGCCCGCGGCCCCGTCCGCGGCGGCCCGGGCGGCGGTGGCCGCCAGGCCCGCGGCGTCGACGTCCGCCGCGACCACCCGGCCGCCCTCGGCGAGGATCCGGTGGACGGTGGCCTGCCCGATACCGGAGCCGGCCCCGGTGATCAGGACCCGGCGTCCTTCGAAGCGGTTCATGGTGATGCTCCCTTCGCGATGGCGACGATCGGCGCTGCGACGATCGCCGTGCACGGTACGCCGTAATGGCACAGTGTGCCAAACACGCGCGATGTGCCGATCTGCCGCCACGCTTCGTAAGCTGAGCCCATGCCCGCCGAGTCCGTGCCCACCGAGCCCCGTCCCGCGGCCGCCGCCGCCCGCCCCTCGCTCACCGAGCGGCGCAAGGCCGCGACCCAGCTGGAGATCGCCCGTTGCGCGGCGGACCTGTTCGCCGAACGCGGCGCCGCGGTCACCGCCGAGGAGATCGCCCGGGCCTCCGGCGTCGCGCTGCGCACCTTCTACCGCTACTTCCGCACCAAGGAGGACGCGGTGGCGCCGCTGCTCTCCGTCGGGGTGCGGCAGTGGATCGACGACCTGGCCGCACCGCCTGCCGGGCCGGAAGCACCCACGGTCCGCGAGGCGCTGGAGCGGGCCGCCCGCCGGGCACTGACCCCCGCCGACGAGCCGGCCGGGGAGGCGCTGCGCCGGACCCGCGGGCTGCTGCGGGCGATGCCCGGCGATCCGGCGCTGCGCGCGGTCTGGCACCGGGTCCACCACGACGCCGAGGAGGCGTTGCGGCCGGTCCTGGCGCGGATGACGGGCGCGGACGCGCTGGGGGTCCGGCTGGCCGCGGCCGCGGCGAACACCGCGCTGCGGGTCGCGGTGGAGGAGTGGGCGGCCAAGGACGGGCCGATGGACGGGCCGCTAGGGCCCGGCGAGTTGGTGGCCCGCGGCATGCGGGCGCTGACGGCGGGACTGCCGGAGCTGGACGGGCCGCCGAACGGGCGGTCCGCGCCCCGGGATTGAGGCGCCCGCGCCCCGATTGCGTACGAAAACGCGGCGGGTAAGGCGGCCCGCCGCCGTCCGCCTGTTACCTCGAAGCGCGGCTCAGGCCGTACGGAGGCAGCCTCCGGCCCCCCTCTTCGGCCAATCGACGGAGATCAAAACCCGCCCGAACGACCGGTCGGCGGCCGGATTGCTTCCCTCCCGGTCATCGTGGCCCTTGCCCCCCGCACGATGCACGGGGCATCCCGGCTGGCCGCACCGCGCTTCCCGTACGCTCCCCCGAACCCCTCCCGTCAGGTTCGCGCCATTACTCTCAGCTTTCACCCAACGACTCAAAGCGATCGGCGGAGGCTCACTCAAGGTGCTTTCGGGACCTGTTTCGACCAAACTCCCGTCCGGTATCTGCACCTTCGAGCAAAGGAGTGTTCGTCATGCGGTACACCACTGGGGCGATAGCGCTCGGTACGGCGCTGGTCCTCGGCACGCTGGCCACCAGCGCCCAAGCCGTCGCCGCCCCAGCACAGCCCGCGCGCAGCGGCGGTCTCTACGCGCCGTCGGAACTGGTGCTGACGGTCGGCCAGGGCGACAGCCGCGCGAACGCCACCGTCCAGCGCGCGGTGTCGCTCACCTGTATGCCGGTGGCCTCCGGCAGCCACCCGGCGCCGAAGGCCGCCTGCGCCGAACTGCGGGCCGCGGCCGGTGACTTCAACACCATCACCAGCCCCAAGTCGGACCGGCTGTGCACCAAGGAGTGGGCCCCGATCGTCGTCACCGCCGACGGCGTGTGGCAGGGCAAGCGGGTGTCGTACACCTACACCTACGCCAACTCCTGTGTGATGCGCGCCGGCCTGAGCTCGGTCTTCGAGTTCTGAGCGCCGCACCCAGGTCCCCGGGCACCGGTGGGTGGTGCCCGGGGACCGCCACGTGCGGGGACCGCCGGTGCATAGGCTCGGCCCATGACCGACATCAACATCCGGCCCCCGCAACGGTCTTCGGACGGGACCGGGGTCGCCGTGCTCTCCGACGTCCACGGTGTGCTGCCGGCGCTGGAAGCGGTGCTCGCCGAGCCGGACGTCCGCGCCGCCGAGCGGATCGTGCTGACCGGCGATCTGCTCGCCGGGCCGCTGCCCCGCGAGACCCTCGCCGCACTGCGTTCCCTCGGGGAGCGCGCGGTGTGGGTCCGCGGCAACGCCGACCGGGAGCTGACCGCCGATCCGCCGGGCCGCGGGGAAGACGGCCCGGCGGACCCGGTCAGCGCCTGGGCGGCCGGCCGACTCGGGCCGGAGGAACGGGAGTTCCTCCGGTCGCTGCCCACCTCCGTCACGCTGGAGGTGCCCGGGCTCGGACCGGTCCTGTTCTGCCACGCCACACCCCGGGACGACGAGGAGATGGTGCTCGTCGACTCGCGGCCCGAGCGCTGGGCCGAGGTGCTGGCGGAGCTGCCCGACGCGGTACGGACCGTGGTCTGCGGACACACCCACATGCCGTACGTCCGGCTCACCCACGGGCGGCTGGTGGTCAACCCCGGCAGCGTCGGCATGCCGTACGGCAGGGCCGGTGCGCACTGGGCGCTGCTGGGGCCCGGCGGCGGCGCGGTCACCCTGCGGCACACCCCCTTCGACTACGACGCGGCCTGCGCCCGGATCGCCCGGGATTCGGGCTTCCCGTCGGCGGCCGACTGGGCGGATACGTACGTACGGGCCCGGGTTTCGGCCGAGGAGGCGCTGGCCGCGTTCGGGCCGGGCGACGGGCGGGCGGCGGGCTGACCCCGCGGGGCGCCGGCCCCCGGACGGCGGACGTGTCCGGAGGCCGGCACCCCGGGAGCAGGCCGGGACGGATCCGGGACTGCGGCCGCGGATCAGCCGATCTGCGCGCCGTAGGCCTTCAGGGCCTCCGGGACCGGCTGGAAGAAGGTCTCGCCGCCGGCGGAGCAGTCGCCGCTGCCGCCGGAGGTGAGGCCGATCGCGGACTCGCCGTCGAAGAGCGCGCCGCCGCTGTCGCCGGGCTCGGCGCAGACGTCGGTCTGGATCAGCCCTTCGACCGTGCCCTCCTGGTAGTTGACGCTGGCGTTCAGGGCCTTGACGGTGCCGTCGTGGACCTGGGTGGTGCTGCCGCTGCGCTGCACCTTCTCACCGACGGTGGCGTCGGCGGCCTTGGTGATCTTCTGGGTGCTGCCGTTGTAGAGGTCGACCTCGCTCGGGTGCTCGGTGTTCCCGGTGTACTTGGCGAGGGAGTAGTCGTCGCCGGGGAACTTGGAGTCCTCGGTGGTCGCGATCTCCGAGCCGCCCTGCTTGTCCGACCAGCTCTTGACGGCGTTGCCGCAGTGGCCGGCCGTGAGGAAGTAGGGCTGGCCGTCCTTGACGACGTTGAAGCCGAGCGAGCAGCGGGCGCCGCTCCCCCAGATCGCGTCACCGGCACCGATGAAGGGCTTGAACTCACCCTTGCTGCGCCGGAGTTCGATCCTGTCGCCGAGGCTGCGGGTGACCTCGGTGAGCCGGTCCAGCTTGCTGCCGGTGACCGTGCGGTCGGCGGTCACCACGACCTTGTTGCTGCGCGGGTCGATGCCCCAGGCCGTGCCGGGGATGGTGGCCCTGGACTTCAGCGTCTGCCGGGCCGCGTCGAGCTGGGCGAGGGTGTGCTTGACGAGTCTGGCCTCGGCGCCCTTCGCCCGGACGGCCTTGGCCGCCGTCTCACTGACGACGTTGACCACCAGCTTCTTCGCCTGCGCGTCGTAGTACGCGCCGGCCGTGCCGGTCTTGAGCTGGGACGCCAGGGTGGTGGCCGCGGCGGACGTGAGCCTGGCCACCGTGGGGGTGGTGGGGGCCGGGGACGCCTGGGCGTTGGCGAGGGTGACGGTGGCGGTGGCGGCGAGGGCGAGCGCTCCGGCACCTGCCAGAACGGCGCGCCGGTTGGGTATGCGTCGGTGCTTCAACTCAGAGCCTCCCGTGGGGGGAAGGGCCCGGACTGTGGGGAGTCGCACGGGCCCGGAGAGTGAGATCGGCACGAACGGGGCCGCCCCGCGGCGCGGCGCCTCGGGGGGTCGCGTTCATGCCAACGTGCGGGGCCGAGTATTCCCACCCGTCTCAGTCGTGCACAAGACCGAGTTCCGGTCTCCCGTACGGGAGTTCACGGTTTCGCCACATCGCCGTCACACCGATATCCGCGGACCGCGCTCCTGAGTGCGGACATCAACCGGGGTGCGCGTCGCCCCGGGCGGGCGCGTATGTGAGGGTTCGGTCCGGCCGGAAAACGCCCCCGCCGGGGAGCGGCGGGGGCAGGGGGCGGGCGGACCGGCTCAGCGGAGGTCTTCCGGGAGGTCCACCGGCACGTCGGCGGCGAGGTTCACCGGCCCGTCGCCCGGCGGGTCGACGGGCAGGTCGGCCGGGTGCTCGGCGTCCGGGAGCACTTCCAGCCGCTCCTCGCCCGGCAGCGGCTCCTCCGCGGCGGTCGCGCCGTCCGGGCGGCGCGCCGGCTCCCGCCGGGCCGCGGCCTCCGGCGGGCCGGCCGGCACCTGGCCCTGCTGCGTGGAGCGCTCCAGGAACCGCAGCAGCTCGACGGGGAACGGCAGGACGAGGGTGGAGTTCTTCTCGGCGGCGACCGCCACCACGGTCTGCAGCAGCCGCAGTTGCAGCGCGGCGGGCTGGTCGGACATCGCGGCCGCGGCCTCGGCCAGCTTCTTCGACGCCTGCAGCTCGGCATCGGCGTTGATCACCCGGGCCCGCCGGTCGCGGGTGGCCTCCGCCTGGCGGGCCATCGACCGCTTCATCGTCTCCGGCAGCGAGACGTCCTTGATCTCCACCCGGTCGACGGTCACGCCCCAGCCGATGGCCGGGCTGTCCATCATCAGCTCCAGGCCCTGGTTGAGCTTCTCGCGGTTCGACAGCAGGTCGTCCAGCTCGCTCTTGCCGATGATCGACCGGAGGGAGGTCTGGGCCATCTGGGAGACCGCGAAGCGGTAGTCCTCGACCCGGATGACCGCATCGGCGGCGTCCACGACCTTGAAGTAGACCACCGCGTCGACCCGGACCGTGACGTTGTCGCGGGTGATGCCCTCCTGGGCGGGCACCGGCATCGTGACGATCTGCATGTTGACCTTACGCATCCGGTCGATGCCCGGGATGATCATGGTGAAGCCCGGGGGCCGGACCGCGGAGGTCAGCTTGCCCAGCCGGAGCACCACACCGCGCTCGTACTGCCTGACCACCCGTGCCGCCGCCATGAAATACACCGCGCCGGCGCATGCCAGTCCCACTCCGGCCGTCACCAGTTCTTCGACCATCACGGCCCCCTGAGGTGTGCCGTATGCCGTCCGTGTTCGGGCTGCTTTTCCATGGTATGCCCGGGTCCGGAAGGCGGTCGAGGCGCGGGCGAGGGGGTGCCGGCCGGGTCCCCGTCCGCCGGCTGACGGGGGCCCGGCCGGTCCTGTCCGGTCAGGAGACGTACACGTCCCGTCCGGTCAGTAGACGCTCACGCCGTACGCGCTGAGCGCCTCGGTGACGGGCTGGAAGAAGGTGGTGCCACCGGACGTGCAGTCGCCGCTGCCGCCGGAGGTCAGGCCCAGGGCCTTGGTCCCGGAGTAGAGCGGGCCGCCGCTGTCACCGGGTTCGGCGCAGACGGTGGTCTGGATGAGCCCGGAGACGATGTCGCCGCTGCCGTAGTTGACGGTGGCGTTCAGGGCGGTGACCTTGCCGCTGTGGATGCCGGTGGTGGAGCCGCGGCGGGTGACGGACTGGCCGACGCTCGGGGTGCCGGCGCTGGTGATGTCCTGGCTGCCGACGGTGCCCGGGTGCGACAGGGACGTGTTGGTGTACTTCACGATGCCGTAGTCGTTGCCCGGGAAGCTGGTGCCGGCCGTCGGGCCGATGCTCGTGGTGTCCGAGGAGCTGGTGTACCACGGCGGCTTGCCCTCGGTGCAGTGACCGGCCGTCAGGAAGTAGTAGGTGCTGCCGCTGCGGACGTTGAAGCCCAGCGAGCAGCGCCAGCTCGGTGTGTAGATGGCGTCGCCGCCGGAGAGGAACTTGCGGAAGGTGCCGGCGGTCCGTTCGATGCGGAGCGCACCGGCGTTGGCGCCGGCGGCCCGCTGGATCTTCGCGATCTCCGCCCGGGAGACGGTGCGGTCGGCGGTGACGACCAGGGTGTGGGTCGCGGGGTCGACCCGCCAGGCGGTGCCGGCGACGTCCGCCGCGCGGACCGCGTCACCGGCAGCGGTGAGCCGGGCGGCGCTGAACGTCTGTGCGGGGGCGGGGTTCTGGGCCTGGGCGGTCGGGACGGCGATGGCGCAGGCGGCCACCAGTCCGGACGCCACGGCGATCAGCCGGGTGCGTCTCGCCGCGCCGCTGCGGGGGGTGGTGCGCTCGTTCCTCACTGATTCCTCCGAGGGGATCGGGGGGCCGCCGGTGGGCAGCCCGGTGAGGCGCAGCCGAAGGGCACGCGGAATCCGCACGTTCATTTTTTGCGTGCCCCTGACAAGCGCTGAGCGGGAGTCTCCGGCGCACCACCCGTCGAGCGCAAGAGGGCTTCACGCATGTCTCGCGCCGGAAATGCGCCCGACACCTCAACACCGCGCCCCGGCGGCCGCGTTGACGGCTGCCGGGGCACGGGGTGACCTCCTCGGTCGGTCCTGGGACGGGTCAGCGGACGGCGGGATTCCGCTCCCCCGCGCGCAGGGCGACCGGCAGGGTGTTGCCGGGCGGCGGGAAGGGGCACAGGAAGTGGTCGGCGAACGCGCACGGCGGCAGCAGGATCCGGTTGAGGTCGACCGTGACGGTGCCGTCCGCGGCGGGCGCGGGCGGCCGTAGGAACCGGAAGCGGTAGCTGTCGGTGCCGCTGGTGGCGTCGGCGAGCACCGCCCACAGCGAGCCGTCGCCCTCGACCGCGACCTGCAGGGTGTGCTCGTCCCCTTCGAGGGTGAACGCGAGCTCCCCGGCGAGCCCCAGGCCCCGCCGCTGCCCGTCGGCGTGGCGCACCTGGATCGTGCGGCCCTGCGCGTACGGCCGGAAGAGACCCGGCCGCACCCAGCGCTCGTCGTATTCGTAGACGTCGATGCCGGCGAACGACCGGCGGGCCGCCGACTCCGGGTCGAAGTCGCGTACCGCCCAGTCGCCGTCGCGGCGCAGCACCAGCAGATGCCGCTCGCCGGACGTCACCCGCGTCGAGACGGGGTCCGTGTCCGGGCCGAGCCGGATCTCACCGGCGGCCGGCCTGCCGTCGACGGTGAGTCCGTCGTCCGGGCCGGCCCGCAGCACGACCGCGTCGTCCAGCGCGGTCCAGTGGCCCGGCAGCCCCTCGATCCGGCCGTCGGGACGGTCCGCCAGCCAGTGGGTGCCGGCCAGGGCGAGCGGGCCGTACGGCCCGCTGATCGCGGCGCGGCGCCGCTCGCGCCAGTCCTGCCACTCCTCGCGTGCGTCGGTGCTCATGCAGTGGGTCCCTTTCCTGCTGCGCGGCCGGGCTGCGGCGGCAGCCCCAGGTGGGAGCGCAGCGTCGTACCGGTGTACTCCGTGCGGAAGACCCCGCGCTCCTGGAGGAGGGGTACCACCCGGTCGACGAACGGGTCGAGACCGCCCGGCGTCAGATGCGGCACCAGGATGAACCCGTCGGCGGCGCCGGTCTGCACGAAGGTGTCCATCTGCGCCGCGACATCCTCCGGGGTGCCGATGAAGGACTGCCGGCCGGTGGTCTCGATGACCGTCTCGCGCAGCGACAGCCCCTTGGCGCGGGACAGCGCCCGCCACTTGTCGGCGATCGCCTTCGGGTCGGCGATCCGGACCCGGCCCTGGGCCAGCTCGCTGCCGGGGTCCGGATCGAAGTCCGGCAGCGGCCCGTCGGGGTCGTACCCGGAGAGGTCCACGCCCCAGATCTGCTCGGCCGCGAGCAGCGCGTTCTGCGGGGAGACCTGCTGCCGGCGGATCCCGGCGGCGTGTTCCTGGGCCTCGGCGGCGGTGTCGCCGAGGACGAAGGTGACCCCCGGCATGATCGCGAGGTGGTCCGGCTGCCGGCCGTACGCCGCGAGCCGGCGCTTGACGTCGGCGTAGAAGGCCCGGCCGGCTTCGAGGCCGCTGTGCCGGGTGAAGATGACGTCCGCGGTGGCGGCGGCGAACTCCCGGCCCTCGGAGGAGTCGCCGGCCTGGATGATGACGGGATGGCCCTGCGGGCTGCGCGGCACGGTGAACCCGCCGCGGACGGTGAAGTGTTCGCCGCGGTGGTCGACCGGCCGGGGCGCCTCCCCGTCCGGCCAGGAATCCCACAACTCCCGTGCCACCGCGATGAATTCGGCCGCCCGGGTGTACCGGTCGGCGCGGTCGAGGTAGCCGCCGCGGCGGAAGTTCTCGCCGGTGAAGGCGTCGGAGGTGGTGACCACGTTCCAGGCCGCCCGGCCGCCACTGAGGTGGTCGAGGGAGGCGAGCCGGCGGGCGAGTTCGTACGGCTCGTTGAAGGTGGTGTTGACCGTGGCGGCCAGTCCCAGGTGCTCGGTGACCGCCGCCAGGGCGGCCAGCACGGTGAGCGACTCGGGCCGGCCGACCACGTCGAGGTCGTGGATCCGCCCCTTGTGCTCGCGGACCCGCAGCCCCTCGGCGAGGAAGAAGAAGTCGAACAGGCCGCGCTCGGCGGTGCGGGCGAGATGCTCGAAGGAGGCGAAGTCGATCTGGCTGCCGGACCTCGGATCGGCCCAGACGGTGGTGTTGTTGACGCCCGGGAAGTGGGCGGCGAGCCGGATCTGCTTGCGCGGGGGCGGGGCTGTGGGGGTCGTGGGGGTCGTCGGGGTCATGCGGTCTCCCTGGCGAGGGCGTAGCGGCTGGCCGGGCGGGGCAGGCCGAGGTGCTCGCGCAGCGTGGCGCCCGGGTGGCCGGGGTGCCCGAGCAGACCGCGCGCCCGGAGGACCGGGACGGTGGCCTCGACGAGCCGT
Source organism: Streptomyces sp. NPDC107765 (assembly GCF_055657085.1). NCBI lineage: Bacteria > Bacillati > Actinomycetota > Actinomycetes > Kitasatosporales > Streptomycetaceae > Streptomyces > Streptomyces sp. NPDC107765. Next base: position 73,123 of record NZ_JBVKBL010000021.1, read on the forward strand.
GCGAGGTCCCGGCCGGGATCGGCGGGGCGCAGGTGGAAGCCGTCGGCGGCGCCGGCCGCCCGCCAGTCCGCGATCAGGTCGGCGAGCCCGGCCCCGTCGGCCGCGTCGTCGAGCTCGACCGGCAGCGAGGCGAAGACCAGCAGCTGGCCGGGGTCGCGGCCGTGCGCGCGGGCGCGGTCGCGCAGTTCCTCACGGACGGCCCGGGCGGTGGCCGGGTCCTCGACGCGGACCAGGGCGAGGTCGGCGTGGGCCGCGGCCACCTCGCGCGCCGGCCCGTCGGTGGCATCCACCGCGATGACCGGGCGGCCCTGCGGGGGCCGGGGCACGATCGAGGGGCCGCGGACGGAGAAGGTACGGCCGGTGAAGTCGACGTGGTGGAGCTTGTCCCGGTCGATGAACCGGCCGGTGGCGCGGTCGCGGATCTCCGCGTCGTCCTCCCAGCTGTCCCACAGCCGGGCGGCGACGTCGGCGACCTCGCCGGCCTCGGCCCAGACCTCGGCGGGCGGGGCAGCCGGCCGGCGGCCGAAGAGCGCGGCGTCGGCCTCGGTGGTGGAGACCTCGACGGCCCAGCCGGCCCGGCCGCGGCTGACCCAGTCCAGGGTGGCGACCGTGGTGGAGACGTGGAACGGCTCGGTGTGGGTGGTGGTGACGGTGGGGATCAGCCCGATGCGTTCGGTGGCGGGCGCGACCCGGGCGAGCACGGCCGGGGCGTCGAGGCCGGGGCGGCCGAAGCCGTCGCCGAGGGTCACGAAGGTGAGGCCGCCGCGCTCGGCGAGCCGGGCGAGCGCGACGACGTGGGCGGCGTCGTGGGCTGTGTCGTGGGCGGCACGGCCGGACGGCTGCGGGGTGTCCAGCGCGACGGCCAGGTGCAGGGGGTGGGACATGGGGTTCCTTTCCGGTCCGGCGCCGGTCAGTTGGCGGTCCTGGGCAGGCCGGGCGGGTTGATCCGCGAGGACTTGAGGGCCTCACCGGTGAGCCCCCAGCGGGCCAGCACCTTTCCGTAGCGGCCGTCGTCGATGACCTTCTGCAGCGCCGCGGCATAGGCCCTGACGAGTCCGCTGCCCTTCTTCGTGGTGGCGGCGATCTCGCCCCGGACGCTGCCGCCGCCGGAGAAGGTGCCGACGATCTCGGTCTGGCCGGCGGTGTTGACGTGGTACGCGGCGGTCGGGTTCGGGCCGAAGAAGCCGTCCAGCCGGCCGGACTGGAGGGCGAGGTAGGTGTCGGAGGGCTTGTGGAAGTACTTGATGTCGACCGGCTTGCGGCCGGCCTTCTCGTTCTGCCTGCTCCAGTCGACGAGGATCTTCTCCTGGTTGGTGCCGGAGTCGACCGCGATCGTCCTGCCCGCGACGTCCTTGGGGCCGCGGACCTTCCAGCCGCTGCCCTTCTTCGCCTCCATCGCCAGCTGGTCGAGCCGGTAGGTGGCGAAGTCGTACTTGTCCTTGCGCTCCTCGGTGACGGTGACGTTGGAGAAGACCCCGTCGAGCTTGCCGCTGTCCAGGCCGACGAAGAGGTTCTCCCACGAGAGCGGCTCGAAGCGGGGCTTGAGGCCGAGGGTGTCGGCGACGAGGGTGGCGATGTCGTCCTCGACGCCGATGAGGGTCTTGTCGTCGGTGGCGTGGAAGGTCAGCGGGGGGCTGCCGTCGGCGCTCACGCCGATCCGCAGCTCACCGGTCCCGCGGACCCGGGCGGGCACCAGGGCGGCGATCTTCGGGTCCTTGACGCCGTGGATCCGGTGCTGGTCCGGGCCGATGTTGATCTTGACGCCATGGGCGCCGGTGACGGCGTTCCCGGCGTCGTCGCCGCTGCCCGCGGCCGCGCCGCCGCAGGCGGTGAGCAGTACGGAGCCGGCGGCGAGGGTGAGGGCGGTGGTCAGGGTGCGGCGGTGCAACGGATGTCTCCTCATGTTCACAGGACCTTGGAAAGGAAGGACGCGGTGCGCTCGTGGCGCGGGTGGTCGAGGACCTGGCCGGGCGGGCCCTGTTCGACGATCCGTCCGCCGTCCATGAAGACGACGGTGTCGGCGACCTCGCGGGCGAAGCCGATCTCATGGGTGACGATGATCATCGTGGTGCCCCCGCGGGCCAGGTCCCTGATGACGTCGAGGACTTCACCGACCAGCTCCGGGTCGAGCGCGGAGGTCGGCTCGTCGAAGAGCAGCAGCTTCGGTTCGAGGGCGAGCGCCCGGGCGATGGCCACCCGCTGCTGCTGGCCGCCGGAGAGCTGCCGGGGGTAGGCGTCCGCCTTGTCGGCGAGCCCGACCCGGTCGAGCAGCGCCCGGGCGGCCGCCTCGGCCTCCTTCTTCGGGCGGCGCAGCGCGGAGACCGGGGCCTCGGTGATGTTCGCCAGCACGGTCAGGTGCGGGAAGAGGTGGAAGTTCTGGAAGACGAAGCCGATACCGGTGCGCTGCTTGAGGATCTCCCGTTCCCGCAGCTCGTGCAGCTTGTTGCCGGAGCGGCGGTAGCCGACCAACGCGCCGGCCACGCTCACCGAGCCGCCGTCGACCTTCTCCAGGTGGTTGATGGTGCGCAGCAGGGTGGATTTGCCGGAGCCGGACGGGCCGAGGACGACGGTGACCTCTCCGGCCCGGACCGTCAGGTCCACCCCCTTGAGGACGTCGAGCGGGCCGTAGCTCTTGTGGACCGAGCGGACGTCGACCATCACGGTCTGCGTGCTCATCGGGTGGCTCCCTTGGCGAAGTGGCGTTCCACGTAGTGCTGGAGGACGGAGAGCACGGTGGTGAGCAGGACGTACCAGGCGGTGGCGACCATCAGCAGGGGCACGACCCTGCCGTTCCGTCCGTAGATGACCTGGACCTGGTAGAAGAGTTCGCCGATCGCCATGACGGAGACGATCGAGGTGCCCTTGAAGAGGGAGATGACCTCGTTGGTGGCGTTGGGCAGGATCGACCGTGCGGCCTGCGGCAGCACGATGCGGCGCAGCTGGCGCAGCCGGGGGATGCCGAGCGCGGCGGCCGCCTCCAGCTGTCCGCCGTCCACCGCGAGCACCCCGCCGCGCACGATCTCGGCGGCGTACGCGGCCTGGTGCAGGGCCAGGCCCAGCACCGCCGCGCCCATCGCCCCGACCAGCCCCATGGTGTCGAAGTGGAAGAAGCCTGGCCCGAAGGGGATGCCGAAGTCCAGCCGCTTGTAGAGGTAGGCGAGGTTGAACCAGAACAGCAGCTGGACGATGAGCGGGATGGAGCGGAAGGCCCAGATGTAGCCGAAGGCGACCCAGCGCAGGAAGGGGCTGGCGGACAGCCGCATGAAGGCCAGCACGATGCCCAGGGCGAAGCCGAGGGCGGTGCCGTAGACGGTCAGCTGAAGGGTGATCCAGACCGCCTTGAGGACCGTCTCCGCGGTGAAGAACTGGGCGAACACCGGCCATTCCCAGGCCGGGTTGGTGACCAGTCCGTGCACGAACTGCGCGATCAGCACGGCGGTCACCGCGATCGCGGCCCACCGCCAGGGGTGGCGTACGGGGACGACCTTCAGGGCGGCCGGATCGTCGGCGGCCGGTGGTCCGGCCCGCTCGGGGGCCGTCCGTGGGGCGGGTGGTTCAGTGGTCAGCGGCATGGGTGTCCTCGGGGGTGGGTGCGGTACGGGGAGTGGGGACGGGGGCGGGCCGGGCGGCCCGGTCGCGGAGGAAGGTGAGCAGTACCCGCGCGGTGGCGTCGTTCTGCCGGAAGGCGGGGGCGTTGGTACCGGGACGGGAGAACGCGCCGCCGGCCCGGGCGTCGGTGTGCGGGCCGAGGGCGAAGCGGCGCGGATGCGGGACGCCGGCCCGGTCCAGGATCCGGCCGTCGGCGGGGTCGACCGCCAGCAGTCCGGCCGGGGTCGCGGCCGCGCCCTCGGCGTACAGGGAGCGGAGCAGGGCGTCGCGGGTGTGCGCCACGGTGGGCTCCGGCAGCCGGGCCTCGACCAGCGCCCGGGCCGTCACCGACTCCCCCGGCACGCTGGGGCTTTCGGCGCGGAACAGCCCGCGCCGCGGGTCGGCGGTGACGGTGGTGTCCGCGCCGAGGAAGCGCACCACACCGGCCCGGGAGAGGGCGAGCAGTTGCCGCAGCCGCGGTCCCGGCGGGCCGGAGGCGAGGTAGCTGAAGAAGCCGTGCCACCAGGTGCCGAGGTCGCCGAGCCGGACCAGCTGGCCGTAGACCGACAGCAGTGCGAGGAAGACCGCGAGGTCGGGGCTGTGCGCGGGGTCGTGGCGGCGGGCGAGGTCGGCCTCGATGTAGCCGCGCAGCCCCTCCTGCAGCGCCTCGGCGTCGGGGTGGCGCAGGCCGTCCAGCGGACGGTCCAGCGCCGCCAGGTCCAGCCGGTCGGCGGGATCCGGGACGGCCGCGCCGACCAGGGCCTGGAGGGCGGCGCTGCCCGGGTCGACGGCGGCGTACTTCTCCTCGAAGTCGGCCCAGGCCATCCGGGTGCGGTCGGCGTGCGCGGTGAACAGCCGGTGGTAGTGGGCGAAGCCCAGCTCCTTGTCGATCAGCGGCCAGACGTCGCGCCGGAAGCTGATCCCGCCGGGCCGGGCGAGGAGTTCGTCCACCTCGGCGGGCCCGAAGAACCGGGGCAGCGGCGGCCGTTCACCGCTCGGCGGATAGCCGATCTTGGAGTGGTACGGGACGCCGCGCCGCGAACCGACGTGCAGGACGGGCTCGCGGCCCGAGGGCCGGTAGGTCAGCCGCCCGTCCGCGCCGGTGGTGTACGTGCCGCCGCGGCCCTCGGTCAGCAGCACCATCAGGTCGATGAAGGCCAGCCCGAAACCGCGCACCAGCACCCGTTCGCCGGGCCGGAGGGCGCGCAGATCGCTGTCGGCGGTGAAGGCGGGTGGCAGGTAGGTGAGCCCGTTCCGGACCGCGAATTCCGCCAACTCCGCCTGTTCCGGCGGGAGTTCGGCGTCGAGGTGGCCGAGCGTGAGGACGACGAGGTCGGCCAGGAGCGGGGCCGGGCGGCCGGCCAGCCACACCTGCTGCCGGCCGTCGCGCGAGCCGGAGACCCGTACCGCGGTGTCCCGGTGCTCATGGACGGTGACGGTGGGCGGCAGCGCGGCCACCGACCGCTCGTACACCCAGCGCAGATACGCGCCCTGCCGCTGCCGGCTCAGGAACGCCTGCCCGTCGGCCCCGGTCCACTCGGCGAGCGTGGGCCCCGGCCGCACCGGGCCGGCCTGCTCCACCGTCCCGTCGGTGAACATCGTGACGTCCTCGGCCATGGAGTTCATCCACAGCAGCGGGGACTGGTCGTGGCGCCAGATGCGGCCGCCGCCGGGCGGGTGCGGATCGACGAGGTGGATGTCCAGGGGCCGGTCGCCGTACAGCTCAGGGAGGTTGGCGGCCAGCCGTTCCAGGACGCCGGTTCCGCGCGGGCCGGCCCCGACGAGGACGAGCGAGGCGTTCACCGGGCACCGGCCGTACCGCGGGCGTAGTGCCGCTCGACGAAGAACTGGCCGGCGCTGAGCACGGAGGTGACCACGATGTACCAGAGGGTGGCGACCAGCAGCAGCGGGACGACCTGGTAGGTGCGGTGGTAGACCAGCTGCACGGAGTAGAGCAGGTCCTGGACGGCGATGACGCTGACGATGGAGGTGCCCTTGAGGGTGCCGATCAGCATGTTGCCGGCCGGTGGCACGATCGCCCGCATGGCCTGCGGCAGCACGATCCGGCGCAGCCGCCGCCAGGCGCCCAGCCCCAGCGACTGGGCGGCCTCCAGCTGTCCCTTGTCGACCGACAGGATGCCGCCGCGGACCACTTCGGCGGCGTAGGCGGCCTCGTGCAGGGTCAGCCCGATGACCGCGATGCTGACCGGGCCGAGCAGGTTGACGGTCCGCACGCCGAGGATCGTCGGGTAGAGCGCCCCGATGTTGAACCAGAACAGCAGCTGCACCAGGATCGGCATCGACCGGAAGAGCCAGACGTAGCCCCAACTGACGCCGCGCAGCACGGGGTTGTCCGACAGCCGCATGGCCGCGAGCAGGGTGCCCAGCGCGAAGCCCAGCACCATGACGGCCACGGTCAGCCAGAGCGTCAGCCCCAGGCCGCGCAGGACGGCGGTGGTCAGGAAGTAGTCGGCGACCACGTCCCATTGGAAGGCGTCGTTGCGGACGACGGAGACGAGGGCCAGCGCCAGCAGGACGAGGACGACGGCGGCCGCGGCCCGCCGGCCGGTGCGCCGGCGCGGCACGATGCGCAGCGCGGCGGGGTCCGGGGAGTCGGGGGTGTCGGGGGGTACCGCGGCGGGGGCGGCCGGGGCGTCGAGGGTGTCGGAAACGGGGTCGACCAAGGGCATGGCGAAGGCTCCGTGGATGCCGAGAGCGAGCACGGGCTCCGGCGCCTTCACACGAACGAGCGGGCCGCGCCCCTCAGCACGACCGGCCCTTGAGGCTATGGGGTCAATGCGTCTGGTTGTCAAGCCTGTCCGCACTGTGAGCGAGGGATCACGCCGTGGTTGACGTGGAAACGGATGCCTGTTCCACTTGTCGGCATGTACGCATGGCATCGGCTGGTCACCCGCGACCACATCGACTTCGGTCGTGTGTGGTCGTCGTCCTGTTGAGCTGACCCCCTGCCCTGCGGCCCGTCGCCGATAAGGCCGGGCCCCTTCCGCGGTTCTGCTTCTCCTTCCGCCGCGCGCCTTCACACGCCACGCCGCTTCTCCGGCGACCCCTCCCCTCGCTCCACCCGCTTCGCCACGCTTTCCTCCCCACCCGGGGCCCCTGCTTCCTTTCCTGCTTCCTTTCTTCTCCCTTCCTTCCTCCCTTTCCTTCCTCCCTTTCCTTCCTCCCTCCGTCCCGCTCGCAGAAGGGCGCGGTATGCGCTTCGGCGTCATGACTTTGATCGACAACGTCCCGGACGCGCTGTCCGGACGCCTCCTCTCCCCCCACGACCGGCTCCGCGAGGTCGTCGAACTTGCGGTGCTGGCCGAGGAGTTGGGGTTCGACGCGTTCGGCGTCGGGGAGCGGCACGGTGCGCCGTTCCTGTCCAGCTCTCCGCCCGCGGTGCTGGGCGCGATCGCCGCCCGGACCCACCGGATCCGGCTGTTCACCACCGTCACCGTGCTGTCCACCCTCGACCCGGTACGCGTCGCGGAGGACTACGCCACCGTCGACCAGCTCTCCGGCGGCCGGCTGGAGCTGACCATCGGCAAGGGCAACGCGCCCGAGCCCTGGCACCTCTTCCACCGCGATCCGGACGACCAGTACGCGCTCCAGGAGGAGAACTACGAACTGCTGCGCCGGCTGTGGAGCGAGGAGCACGTCACCTGGTCGGGCCGGTTCCGGCCGCCGCTGAAGGACGCCACGGTGCTGCCCCGCCCGTTCCGGCGGCCGCCCACCATCTGGCACGGCAGCGCCACCAGCGAGCGTTCGGTGGAGCTGGCGGCGCTCTGGGGCGATCCGGTCCTCGCGGCCAACGTCATCCAGCCGGTGGCCAATTACGCCAAGCTGATCGACCACTACCGGGCCCGCTGGGCGGACTACGGGCACGATCCGGCGGCCGCGCTGGTCGGCTCGGGCGGCACGCTCTACGCGGCGGCCGACGACCGCACCGCCCGCCGGGAGTTCGCGCCGTACTACGAGACGGCGGTCGCCGCGCGCGACGTGCCGGGCAACAACACCCCGTTCCGCACCCTGGACGAGGCCGCCGACCACGGGCCTGCGCTGGTCGGTTCGCCCGCGCGGATCGTCGACAAGATCCTGTCGCAGCACCTCGCCTACGGCCATGCGCTGCAGTTCTTCTCCGTGGACAGCGCCGGGCTGCCGTTCGCCCGCAAGGCCGAGGTGCTGCGGCTGACCGCCGCCGAGGTGCTGCCGCAACTGCGCCACGAGCTGCCCGACCCGCTGCCCTGGCCGTCGCCCGCGCCCGCCGCGGCACCGGAGCCGGCCACGGAGGCGGCCCGATGACCACCACGCCCCGGCCCCTGGAGCACGGCCGCCTGACGGTGCGGCACACCACCGTCACCGATCCCCTGGCCCGCCCGCTGCTGGACGAGCTGACCCACGAATACCGCACGCGCTACGAGAAGCCGGTCGACCTCGGCCTGGAGTACCCGGCGGAGGAGTTCGCCCCGCCCGGCGGCGCGTTCCTGCTGCTGCTCGCGGACGGCGAGCCGGTGGCCGGCGGCGCGTACCGCCGCCTCGACGCCCGGACCGCCGAACTCAAACGGATCTGGACGCACTCCGCGCACCGCCGGCGCGGACTGGGCCGGAAGGTCCTCGCCGCCCTGGAGCAGCACGCCGCGGCCCGCGGCTACACCCGCATCCACCTGACCACCGGTCCGCGCCAGCCCGAGGCCAAGGGCCTCTACCTCGCCGCGGGCTACCGGCCGCTGTTCGACCTGTCCGCCGACCCGGAGTCGATCGGCCCGCTGCCGTTCGAGAAGCACCTGGAGACCCCGCGCCCATGACCCCCACCACGCCCCGCACCACCGCACTGCGCGCCACGGCCCTGCTGGCCACCGCGGTCCTGGCGCTCACCGCCTGCGGCTCGGGCGACCCGTCGGACGGCACCGGCGCCACCGGGCCGGCCGCCGCGCACGCCAGGATCCCCACCACCGACGTGGTCTCCGGCGTCACCGAGGACCCGGCCGCGGCGAAACTGCTGCCCGCCGAGGTCCGCAAGCGCGGCACCCTCGCGCTCGCCGCCAGTGTCGGCACCCCGCCCGGCGCCACCTACCTGCCCGACGGCACCACCCTGGCCGGCCAGGACATCGACTTCGCGGACGCGGTCGGCAAGGCCCTCGGGCTGCGGATCCACCGCGAGGTGGCGAGCTTCGAGGCGATCCTGCCGGCCCTCGGCAGCGGCAAGTACGACGTGGGCACCGGCAATTTCGGCGTCACCGACGAGCGCCGCAGGACCCTCGACTTCGTCACGTACGTCAACGACGGCCAGGGCTTCGCGGCCCGCAAGGACAGCCCGCTGAAGAAGGTCACCTCGCTGAAGCAGCTGTGCGGACTGACCGTCGCCACCGGCGCGGGCACCACCTTCGAGGCGACGCTGGAGCAGAACCGGCACCTGTGCACGGAGGCCGGCAAGAAGCCGTACGACGTCAGGACCTTCGCCGAGCAGGGGGCGCTGTGGATCTCCCTCCAGCAGGGCCGCAGCGACGTGGTGATGAGCACCATCAACGGGCTGCGGTACGCCGTCGAACAGCAGCCCGGTCTGAAGTTCCTCAATGAGTTCAAACGGCTCGACGTCGGCTTCGCGTTCAAGAAGGGCACCCCGCTGGCGCCGGCCTTCCGGGCCGCGGTCAACCATCTGAAGAAGGACGGCACCTACGACCGGATCCTGAAGAAGTGGGGCACCGGGGCCTCGGCGATCAAGACGTCGCAGATCAGCCCGCCGGAGATCAAGTAGACCGGGCGGGTCGGGCCCCGGCCCGGCCCGGCCACTTGACGTCACCACTCGGTCGGATACCGATCGTTATGCTCTTCATACAGTCAGTTCCGTTGTAGGGCGCGGAAGCTGATGGCGCGCCACCCTCTTTGCACCAGATGTGTCACGAACCCCCCGTGCGGCCGCTATCCACTTGGCACTCTGTCGGCCTGATGGACGACGATAGGGGCAGGAACACACGCAGACCACGGGTGAGAGGAGGCGTCAATGGGATCGGTGCGCAAGGCGAGTGCCTGGCTTGGCCTCGTCGACGACAATGATGACGAGCGCTACTACGACGACGACTACGCCGAGGGACCCGATGCCGCCGGCCCGGGTGGCAACCCCTGGGTGACCGACCCCCGGGTCCAGGTGGCCGACGAGGCCGCTCAGGACCAGGGCACCCGCATCGCGACGGTCACCCCGGAGAGCTTCCGGGACGCCCGTGGCATCGGCGAGCTGTTCCGGGAGGGCGTCCCGGTGATCGTCAACCTGACGTCCATGGAGCCCGCCGACGCCAAGCGGGTCGTGGACTTCGCGGCCGGCCTCACCTTCGGCCTGCGCGGTTCGATCGAGCGGGTCGCCACCCGGGTCTTCCTGCTCACCCCCGCCGACTACCGGGTGCTCAGCGGCGAGAACCGCGACCACCGCAACGGCGGCTTCTTCAACCAGAGTTGAGCTACGCCCGGCGCTCCCGGCCGGGGGCCACCGGAGTTGTTGAGTGCAGGGCCGGTCACCGGACGGACGGTGCCGGCGCCTGCGGGCCGCTCACCGGAAGGCATCCAGCCCGGTGAGCGCCTTGCCCAGCACCAGCTGGTGCATCTCGACGGTGCCCTCGTAGGTGAGCACCGATTCGAGGTTGGTGGCATGCCGCATGACGGGGTACTCCAGCGAGATCCCGTTGGCGCCGAGGATCGTCCGGGCCGTGCGGCAGATCTCGATCGCCTCCCGGACGTTGTTCAGCTTGCCGAAGCTGATCTGCTCGGGGCGCAGCCGCCCGGCGTCCATCCGCAGCCCCAGGTGGTGGGCCAGCAGGATCCCCTTGTGCAGTTCGACGGCCATGTCGGCGAGCTTGGCCTGGGTCAGCTGGAAGCCACCGATCGGCTTGCCGAACTGCTCCCGGGTGCGGGCGTAGTCGAGCGCCGCCTCGAAGCTGGCGCGGGCCGCGCCCATGGAGCCCCAGACGATGCCGTAGCGGGCGTGGCTCAGGCAGCCGAGCGGGCCGCGCAGACCGGTGACGCCGGGGAGCACCGCGTCCGCCGGCAACCGCACCTCGTCCAGGACGAGTTCGCTGGTCACCGAGGCGCGCAGGGACCACTTGTGCTTGATCTCGGGGGCCGAGAAGCCCGGTGCGTCGGTGGGTACGACGAAGCCGCGGATGCCGTCGTCGGTCCGGGCCCACACCACCGCGACGCCGGCCACCGAGCCGTTGGTGATCCACATCTTGCGGCCGTTGAGGACCCAGTCCGAGCCGTCGCGCTTGGCGTACGTCCGCATCGCGGCCGGGTCGGAGCCGTGGTCCGGCTCGGTCAGGCCGAAGCAGCCGATGGTCTCGCCGGCCGCCATCCCCGGCAGCCACTGCTGCTTCTGCTCCTCGGAGCCGAAGCGCCAGATGGCGTACATGGCGAGCGAGCCCTGTACGGAGACCAGCGAGCGGATGCCGGAGTCGGCGGCCTCCAGTTCCAGGCAGGCCAGGCCGTACTGGACGGCGGAGGCGCCGGCGCAGCCGTAGCCGGTCAGGGACATGCCGAGGGCGCCGATCGCGCCGAGTTCCCGGGCCAGTTCGCGGATGCCGGGGAGTTCGCCCGCCTCGTACCACTCCGCGATGTGCGGCAGGACCCGGTCGGCGGCCCACCGGCGGACGGTGCCGCGGACCGCGCGGTCCTCGTCGGTGAGCAGGTCGTCGATGCCCAGCGGGTCGCCGGGGTCGAACGGCGGGACTGGCGAAGAAGCTGAGGGCGGCTTGGCTGACATGGCGGGCCTCCGGCGGTGCAGCGCGCGCGAATAAAACTAGCAGTGGTAGTTATGCAGCGCGTCCGACGGTACGGCCCGCGGTGCCGCGCGGCAAGGGCCCGAGCCGCGCGGCGGGACGGAAAGCGGGAGGGGCCGAAGGCTCAGCGGCCGGCGGCCGGGGCGGGTTTGCCGGTGCCGCGCCCGGCGCCCGCCGGGGCACCCTCCGCGGTGCCGGTGTCGCCCTCGGCCCGCTCGGTGGACTCCGCGGCCCGGCGCGGCAGCCGCAGTGCGATGCCCGCACCGACCAGCAGCAGCACGGCGCTGGCGACCAGGGTGATGTGCAGCCCGCGGACGAAGGAGTCGCGGGCCGCGATCCGCAGCGCCTCCTTGGCGCTCTCGCCCAGGCCCGCGGCGACCTTGTACGCCTCGCCCAGGGAGTGCGCGGCGGACGCGGACGTCTTCGCGGGAACGCCGTCGACGTGCGTCAGGCCGGGGGCGTAGGCGGCGTTCATGACGCTGCCGAGCAGCGCGACGCCGATGCCGGCACCGAGCTGGTAGGAGGTCTCGCCGAGGGCCGCGGCGCCGCCCGACTGCTCGGCCGGGGCCTCGCTGAGCATCGACTCGTAGGCGCCGAACAGCGTGGACTGGAAGCCGAAGCCGAGCAGCACGAAGCCGCCGGCCAGCAGCCACGGGCGGTCGTGGCTGGTCATCGCGGTCAGGCAGAGCACCGCGGCGGCGGTGAGCACGAAACCGAGCGAGACCATCGCCCGCGGGCCGAGGGCCTGCAGCAGCTTCGAGCCGGTGAGGCCGGCGGCCATCGCGGCGAAGACCAGGGGCAGCATCCGCAGCCCGGTCTCCAGGGGGCTCAGCCCCAGGACGAGCTGGAGGTACTGGACGGCGATCAGCTGGAGGCCGACCAGGGCGAGCATGGCCAGCACGATGCAGCCGACGGAGGTGCCGAACGCCGGCCGGGCGAACAGCCGCATGTCGATCAGCGGGTGCGTGCGCCGGCGCTGGCGCCGTACGAAGAGCAGCAGCAGGGCGACGCCGAGCGCGATGGGCAACAGCGTGGTCGGCCCCACGAGGGCCGCGCCGCTGCCGATCCGCTTGACGCCGAGCACGACGCCCAGCACGCCGAGCGCCGCGACGACCGCGCCGATCACGTCCCAGGGGCCGTTGCGCTCGCCGCGCGACTCCGGCAGCAGCCACCGCCCTATCAGGAGCATCGCCGACATCATCGGGATGTTGATCAGGAAGACCGAGCCCCACCAGAAGTTCTCGACGAGGAAGCCGCCGAGGACCGGGCCGACCGCGGCGCCGACCGCGGCCACCGCGCTCCACACGCCGATGGCGACCGCGCGCTCCCGCCGGTCGGGGAAGACCTGCCGGAGGATCGACAGCGTCGCGGGCATGATCATCGCGCCGCCGATGCCGAGCAGGGCGCGCGCCGTCATCAGGATCTGCGGATTGGGGGCGAGCGCGGCGACGGCCGAGGCCAGGCCGAACAGGCCGTAACCGAGCAGGAGGACGCGGCGGCGGCCGACGCGGTCGCCGAGCGTGCCGAAGAGGATCAGCAACGAGGCCGCGATCAGCGGGTAGATGTCGACGATCCAGAGCAGCTCGACCGGTCCCGGCCGCAGGTCCTCGGTGACCGAGGGCACGGCGACGTAGAGGATCGTGGTGTCCAGCGCGACGAAGAGCAGACTCACGCAGAGCACGATCAGCACGGTCCAGCGGTTCACACCGCCGCCTGGAAGCCGGGGAACACCAGCCGTCCGTCCCTTGCCGGACGTGGTCGTCCCGGACATGCAGCACCTCCAGTCATGCTCTCGCGGCCACGGATCAGGGCGCGAAAACGCCCCGGGGGAACCGGCGGCACGGGCGAGTAAGGACGTCAGACTACGCGAGTCCCCGAGAGTGCCGCGTGGCTCACCTCACGATGAGACGCGCATCGCAGTGCCGGACGTTCCCCCTCCGCCCGTCGTCCGGCATTTCCGGAGACCTGGATAATCGTCCAGATGAACGATCTTGCCTCGGCCGCGGTTCCCGGCCGGACCGCACGGGACGGCGCCGCCGTGGTCGCCGCACTGCGCCGGGCCGCGCCCGCGCTGGCGGCGTACGCCGCGGTCCGGCTGCTCGGGCTGCTGGTGCTCGGCATCTGGTCGGCCGCGAACGGCAAGGACTGGCACACCCTGCTCACCGCCCGCTGGGACTCGCTCTGGTACACCCGGGTCGCCGAGCAGGGCTACGGCTACAGCGTCCGGCTGGCCAACGGCGATCTGCACTCCAACCTGGCGTTCTTCCCGCTGCTCCCGTGGCTGGAGCGCGGCCTGTCGGCGCTCACGCCGCTGTCGGCCGCGGACGCCGGGATGGCGGTGGCCTGGTCGGCGTCGCTGGCCGCGGCCTGGGCGCTGTACGCCACTGGTGAGCGGCTGCACGGGCCGCGGGCCGGGATCGCGCTGGCGGCGCTGTGGGCCGCGCTGCCGGTCGGGATCGTGCAGTCGATGGCGTACTCGGAGGCGCTGTTCACCGCGCTCGCGGCCTGGGGCGTCCACGCCGTGCTGACCGGGCGCTGGGTGACGGCGGGCGTGCTGGCGTCGCTGGCCGGGCTGACCCGGCCGGTGGGCGCGGCGGTGGTCGCGGCGGTGTGGATCACCGCGGCGGTGACCCTGTGGCGCGAGCGGGCGGCGGGCGTCCGGCTGCGCGCGGCGCTCCGCTCCCACCCCGGTATGGCGGCCGGGGTGCTGCTCGCGCCGCTCGGCTGGTGCGGCTACTTCGTATGGGTGGGAATCCGGCAGGGCTCGGCCACCGGCTATCTGGACGTCCAGGGCGGCTGGGGCAACGGCTTCGACGGCGGCGTCGCGTTCGCGGAGTTCATCGGTCAGCAGCTCACCGGCCCGTCCCTCGCGGCCGGTCTCGGGCTACTGGCCGGCGTCGGACTGGTGATCTGGCTGTACGTCCACGGGGTGCGGCGCGGCCAGCCGCTGCCGCTGGCGGTCTACGGCGGGCTGGTGCTGCTGCTGGCCCTGACCGCCAAGGGCTACTTCGGCTCCAAGCCGCGGCTGATGATGCCGGCCTACCCGTTGCTGCTGCCGCCGGCGGCGGCACTGGCCCGGTCGCGGCCGGCCTGGTCCTGGCTGGTCGTCGGGGCCGTGGCGGCGGGCTCCGCGGTCTACGGGGCGTTCTGGCTGAACGGATCGGGCCCGCCGTGATCCGGCCGCGACCACAAAGATCAACTTCTTCCGGCCGGCAGCCGGATGATCCTCTTCCGCGATCCCGGCGGCGAGGAAACATCGCCCAACGCCCCGGCAAATAGCCGATAAACTCCCTCGGGAGAAAAGCAGATAAGGCGCTCGACGGACCGACACGCGGACGTCCGGAAGGGATTGAGAATCCCACGGAATTCCCTTCCAAATCCCGCCGCCGAAGCCCCGATTGAGACCCATTCCACATCACATCGTCATTACAAAGCGCACAGTTTGACCAAGCGCCTACATCACAGGCGGTAACGTCGATTGAGTGCGTACCGATGAGAAGAAGCTCGACCAGATGGAGGAGCGCCCGACCGATCGCGCCCGGCCACCCCAGATGACCCGGACCCGCCTGTGGCTGTTCGGCGGCACCCTGGCGGTGTACGTGGCGATCGTGGTCGGAGTGCTGACCACTTCCTGGCTGATCACCTTCGACTGGCAGGTCATGTTCTTCAGGCCGTACAAGCAATGGCCTGCGATCCACGCCTTCCTCGACTACTTCGTGGTGCTCGGCCAGCGCGGCCCGACCGCGGTGGCGGTGGCGGCCTGGCTGGGCTGGCGCTGCTGGCGCCAGCGCAACCTCCACCCGCTGCTGGTGCTCGGCGCCTCACTGCTGCTGCTGAACATCACGGTGGGCGCCGCGAAGCTGGGCATGGGGCGGCTCGGTCCGCACTACGCGACGACGGTCGGCGCCAACGAGATGTGGCTGGGCGGCGACATATTCCCCTCGGGTCACACCGCGAACGCCGTGGTCACCTGGGGCGTGCTGGCCTACCTGGCGACCACCCCGCTGCGCCGCCGCACGCTGTCGGTGATCGCCGCGCTGGGCGCACTGGGCGTCGGCATGACGACCGTCTATCTCGGCACCCACTGGGTCAGTGACGTGCTGCTCGGCTGGGCCGCCGGCCTGCTGGTGCTGCTGACCATGCCCTGGCTGGAGCCCGGGGTCACCTGGTTCGAGGACCGCCTCATGGGCATCCTGCTGCGGCTGTGGCTGCGGCTGCGCCCCGATTCGCTGCGCGGCCCGCTGCCGGCCGGCTCGCTGGCCCCCGGCCTCTCCCGGCAGCGCCTCGCCCCGGACGGCGAGGTGCTGGTCCGCGAGACCATCGGCGCCACCACGGGCGGCCGCCCGGCCACCCGCACCCCGGACGGCTGGCCGCATCACGCGTCGCGCCCGTACACCATCCGGTCGGAGCGCACCCCGGTCACTCCCGCGGGCAGCCGGCGGCCACCGCACGCGGACCGCGTCCCGCGCACGACCCCGGTCGGCCCCACGTCCGTGCGCGGCCGCAACACCGGCGGCTGACCGCCCCACCAGCCGCGGGGCCCGGTACGCACACCCCACCCCGCAGCGCAGGCCCCGGCCGCTCCCTTCGAGCGGCCGGGGCCTGCGTCGTTGTGTCGTCGTTCCGCCGTCGTTCCGGGTGCGTCGTGCCGCCGGCGCTCAGCCCGGCCAGCAGCGGTGCACCACGTTGTCCTTGACCTCGAAGTTGAGCCGGCCTGCGACGTACTCCATGGTGATCACCGTGCCGGGCGGCAGCGCGCGGACGGTGCTCCAGCCGCGCCCTCGGGCCCGCTCCTCGGCGTCCTGCTGCGCCAGACCGACATAGGTCCGGACGTCGTCCTCGGGGTTGGTCGGAAAGTCGGGTACGTCACTCATGACAGCCACCGTAGGCGCCCGTACCGGGCCCGTGGAAGGCCCGTCCGGCGCACATCCCGGTGACTTCCCGGTCCGTCATTGGTCACACTTGTGTCACAGCCGCCGTTGTGGCGTTTGCCGGAACTTCCGTCACCCGTACGCGCCGGGTGACGGCGCAACCGGGTGGAAAAATAAAACCGGCGGAATTCCGCCGTGATCGGATACGAAACGGACACGGCCGCTCCGGACACCGGGCAACACCGGCCGAAAATTAATCCGCCGCGGCACCGGATTCCCCCTTATCGGACGCCCATTCCCGGCCGCCGGGAATTTGGCGCCCGCACCACACTCCATACACATTTCCCGCACATCGCCCGGCCGGGCGGCGGGGCAGTGCGGTGCCGGCGGACGGGCCTGACGGGCGTGTGCGGACGTGCGGAAGCCCGGCCGGCGTCCTGCCGGCCGGGCTTCCGTGGCCCCGCCCCGGTGCGCGTCCGGCTCAGCCCGCGTCCGGACCCGCGACCCGGACGGCCAGGTCGTTGTCGAGCGTGTAATACGGGCCGATGCGGAGCTGCGCCGCGCCGGCGGACACCGCCAGCGCCGGGTAGCTGAACACCTGCTTCTTGTCCGCGACGTCGTCGAGGAGCCGGGCGATCCGGACCGGGTGGGCGCCCTCCGCGGGACGCAGCCACAGGTCCCAGGGCTCGGTGCCGAGCTCCCAGCGGGCGGCCAGCTCCTCGTAGGGCAGCGTGAAGCAGAACTCCGGGCCGTCGACGGTCAGCGGGACGGTGACCGGCGCCGAAGCCGTCTCCGGGGAGCCGGCAGCGCGCCGGGCACGTGCCTCCGCCAGGGCACCGGCGGCCGGGGCCGCGCCGTAGAGCCGCCCGGAGACCGTCATGCCGTCCGGCGTGACGAGGATGTCCCCGGCCTCCGCGTGCGGCCCGCGCAGCCAGCTGCGCAGCGCGAGGTTGCCGAGCTTGGTCGCGTACGGGATGCGGACCCCGAGCCGGCCGATACCGGCCAGCGGACGGCGGTCCACCAGCGACCGCAGGTCGTTGACGCCGGGCTGCAGGCGCCGCAGCGCGTCGCCCTCGCCGAGGTCCGCGTAGGCGTTCCAGCGGCCCTCGGCGAGCGCGACGGTGCTGGGCAGCACGGCCCGCAGCCGGCCGGCGCCGTTCGGGCCGAGCGGCAGCCGGACCTCGTCGTCCGCGCCGTCGCCGCGCCGCCGCAGCACCAACGCCGCGCTCCAGGCGGGCGCGGTGCCCTGCGGGGCGGTCAGGTCGAAGGTGAGGCCGCCCGCGGAGTCCGCGATGCAGTCGGCCCGCAGCTCGGCGGGCGCGGCCGTGCCGTCCGCCCGCTTCCGCCGCCCGGCCCGCCGTTCGCGTCCGTCGGGTGCCCCGCCTCTCCCGGCCGTGGCTTCCTGATCGATGGCGGCCGACTCCTTCGTCTCGTCCGGTGTCCAGGTCAACTGGCGCGACGCGGTCATGCCGTGCGCACCCCTCTCAGTGCGGCGCGGGCCGCGTCCTTGGTCGCGTAGGCGCCGCTGAGCAGCGCTCCCCGGGCGCGGTGCAGACCGCCGTGCAGCCAGCTGGCGCGTCGGCGCGCCAGCAGTTCGCCGAAGAGCGCCTCATGGCGCGCGGCGATCCGGGCAGGGTCGAAGCGGGCGGAGGCGGCGAGGGCGGCGGCGCCCATCCGGCGGCGGGCGTCGTCGTCGCCGATCAGCGTCAGCAGCGCGCCGGCCATCGCCTCCGGGTCACCGACCGGCACCAGGCGGCCGTCCACCCCGTCGCTGATGATCTCGCCGGGGCCGTGCGGGCAGTTGGTGGCGACGACGGGCAGTCCGCACCGCATGGCCTCGACGATCGTCATGCCGAACGCCTCCATGCTGGAGGAGACCGCGGCGATCGAGCCCTTGGCCCACTCGGCCTCCAGCGGGTGGGCCGGGCCCATCAGGAAGACGTGGTTGTACAGCCCGAGCTCGTCGATCAGCGACCGCAGCGCGGCCTTCTCGGCCCCGCCGCCGTAGATCCTCAGCCGCCAGTCCGGGCGCTCGGCGACGACCCGGGCGAAGGCCCGGACCAGGACGTCGTACCGCTTGACGGGGGCGAGCCGGCCGGCCGCGACGACGATCTTCCCGGTGCCGTCGGCGGGCGGCAGCGCGGGCGCGGGCACGCCGTTGGGCACCGCCTCGACGCGGACGCCCGGCAGCCGCAGCCCGCTGCGGTAGGCGCGGGCATCGGCCTCCGTGACGGTGGTGACCGCGTCCAGCCGCGGATAGGCACCGCGCAGCGCCAGTTTGAGCGCCCGGCTGTGGGTGTCGAGGGTCAGATGTTCCTGGCCGATACGGACCGGGCCGCGCCGCGTCTGCCGGGCGAGGTGCACGTTCAGTCCGGGCCGGGTGCCGACCACCACGTCGGCCTCGATCCGGCGCAGATGCTGGGCTATTCGCCGGTCGGTGAGCTCGCTGTACTGGTCGTAGCGGCGCTCCGCGGCCGGGAAGACCTTGGCGGGCCGGGCGTGCGCCGGGTCGCCGCCGTCGTAGCGGGGGCCGGATTCCCTGAGGTCGACGAGGTGCCGCAGCGCGACCCGCGGCCCGGGGTCGAAGACGGGGGTGTCGCGGTGGCGCAGGGCGGACACGATCTCGACGTCGTGCTGCTCGGCGAGCGTACGCGCCAGCGTGCACGTCGTACGGATCGTCCCCCCGATGCCGTAGGCGTTGTGAATCAGGAAGGAGATGTGCATCGTCCCTGTGTCCCCATGGTCTTCCGGTCGTCCCGCTCTCCCTGCGGTCGCCGCGCGCACCCCTCCCCCGCGCAAGGCATCCCTTTTCTGAACGCGAAGACCGCACAAGCTGGTTCCGGGTTGGGGAGTTTCGCCAAGATGTGCCGAAACAGTTAGGCCATCGGTAGCGGCGAAACGGAACCTCACCGCCGCAAACCCCGTCGCCCCCCGCCGCGTTGGCGCATACGGCGTGGCGGCGGCGGACGGCCGCACTCCGCCCCCTGCGTGTCGGTCATTCTCCGCCGCGGCCGCCCCCCGATTCTGTCCGGATCCGGCCCGGGCTCCGCCTTGCCGGGGCCCCGCCCCAACCGGAAGCCTGTACGGGGCCGTTGCGGCGCCCGGCGTCCGACGCCGGGGCACGGTGGGGCACTTCGTCTGCTCGAACGGGGGAGCAGCCGAACCGCGACGGTCCGGCCCGCACCGGGGGAGGTGCCGGGCCGCCGAGGAGGTACCGGTGAGGATCGGACGATGGGGCACCGCGGTGGCGGCCGCGTTACTGGCGGTCGGCGGCCTCGTGGTGGCCGGCCCGGCGAGCGCGGCCGACCAGGACGGCGGCGCACCGGCACCCCGGCCCCCCTCGGGCCACTGGGCCCGGTACGACACCTACTCCAACTCCCTCGCCGGCCGGACCGAATGCCGCGCCACCGGCGAGGCCGGCCGCCGCCAGGGCCACTGGCCCGCCTACTCCTGCGACTCCGGAGTCTTCACGACCGACTTGACGGTCTGGCTGCCCTGAGACGGCGGACCGGCGGGCCGGACGTCGCCCTGAGACGACGGACCGGCGGGCCGGACGTCTCCCTGAGACGGCGGACCGGCAGCCCGGGCGTCGCCCCGAGGCGGTGGGCCGCTTGCCGGGGCCTCCGACGGCGCCGCACCGCTCACCGGGACTTGCTGAGACGCCGAACCGGCCGTCGTGCTCTCCGACGGCACCGCACCGCCCGTCGGGAGCCCTGATGGCGCCACACCGCCGGACCGGTCCCCTTGAGGCGGCGGACCGCCCGTCGGGCTCCCGGGCGACACGGCGTCGACCATCTTGGTCAGCGGTGGCACCAGGTCGACCGTTTCAGCCACCGGGGGCACCACGTCAACCGCCTTGGCCACCGGCGGCACCACACCGTTCTCGTTCCGGCTCGGTGTCACCGGGGCTGGGTCGGTGGGCTGGCGGGCCGGAACGGTTTCCGGAGGCTCCGGCGTTCCCGGGATCCGGAGCGTGAGGCCGGCCTTCAGCCGGTGCGGATCGCCGCCGAGGACCTCGCGGTTGGCCTTGTAGAGCGCCCGCCAGCCGCCCTTGACGTGCAGGCTGCGGGCGATCGTGCCCAGCGTGTCGCCGCGCCGGACGACATAGGTCCGGTCCTCGCTGATCAGCCCGTAGCGCCTGGCGCAGACCGGCCAGGCGCCCCAGCCCTGCGCGGCCTGCACCTTCTTCGCGACCTGGATCTGCTCCTTACGGGTCGCGAGGTCGGCCCGCCGCGCGAAGGCCAGCCCGCCGAACGCCTCCCAGGTGGGCTGCCAGAACTGCAGGCCGCCGTAGAAGGTGTTGCCGGTGTTGATGTGCCAGTCGCCGCTGCTCTCGCACTCGGCGAGGCAGCCCCATGGCCAGTCGTTGCCGGCGCAGGCGTGCCGGGCCCGCACCGGCGCGGGCGCGCCGCCGCCGTCGTACGGGAGCTCGGCGGCGGCGCCGGGCGGGCACAGACCGAGGACGAGAGCGGCGGCCGCCGCGGTGAGCGACCCGACGGTTCCCACGACACGCCGTGCGGCCGAAGAGTTGTCCGACATAGCCGGTGACGGTAAGCAGGCACCCCCGGCCGGCTCGCGCGCCGCGCCCGCGAGGTCCCGCTCCCACCCGCTCCGGTGTACGGAAGGCGCCCGACTGCGCCATGCGTTGCCCAGAACATGTCCGTACGTGATCGCCCAACGGGTGACTTTCCGTAGTTCTCCTCTGTGCGGGGAATGGTTCGATTCTGTTCCCGTCGTCGCGTGACCCCTGCCGCAGGTCGCCCGTTGTCCTTGTACGAGCCGGGAGACCGCCCGGCAGACGCACAGAGATCGAGGAGCCACCCGTGCCGCGCATGCTCGACGTCAGCGACGACGTTCGCGCCGAGATCGGCGACGAAGAAGCCGACCGCCTGCTGGCCGGTGGCGACGCCCCCGGCAGCTACGACTGCACCTCCTGCCGGACCCCCGGAGACAGCGAGCAGGAGCGCACCAGCACCGTCCTGTTCGTGGGCGAGGAGACCGCGGTGCTCGCGTTCGCCCATGCCACCTGCATCCCCTCGCAGGTCGTCCCGGTATCGGAGGAGCAGCTCCAGGGAGCCGTGCGCTCCATCACCGGAGAGGACGCCGCCCCCCACCCCGGAGCGCAGACCGCGCCGGCCGCGCCGATCCCCACGAGCGAACGCCAGGCCACCCTCGGGATCACCTGCGGTCTGGTACTCGTCGAGGACGATCTGCGCCCGGCCCTGGTCGTCGAACCGGACGGCCCGATCGCCCGCCCCGGCTCGGTCGGCCTGGACGACGACTTCCTGCCGCTGCTCCTGGAGCAGGGCTTCCAGCCGGTGTCGGACATGAACACGCTCCCCGCCGCCATTCCGGGCTGGTCCGCCCTGCTGGCGATGGGCAAGCTGCACGCCGTGCTGCAGCCGGGCAGCGGCGGCAGCCAGGCCGCCTGGTGGCAGGCTCACCAGCCGCTGGCCGTGTCGGACGGCTGGCGCACCGCGGCCAACAAGGCCCAGACCGTGCTGATGTACGCCGCGCCCGCGGGCACCATCGGTCACCAGCCGCGCGAGGACCTCATGCGGCAGGCGCTGGAGCAGGCCGCCGCGCAGGGCAAGCTGGTCGCCGCGGCCATGCCGCTGGCCGGCACCTGACCGACCCGGCACCCGATCGCGGGGGCAGGACCGTCGTTTCGGCCGGTCCTGCCCCCGCGATCAGCCATTTCCGCGCGCAGGCCGCATCCCGCGGCCATCGGGGTCGTTGGCACATACGTGCACGCATACGACCCCTCCTCCCGCGTCCCGTACGCCCACCCGATCCCCGGCATGCGCCCGTCGCACGAGCACGGGACGACGCGCCCGGCCGACCGTGGTTCCGTCACGCCGATCTACGACGCGTTGTACGCCGAGTACCGCCGCTCCTTCCGGGCCCTGCCCGGGGACCGCACGGACGAGCCGGAGACCTCGGAAGTGCTGGGCGGCACCGGGAATTGGAGCCGTGCGTCGGCGTCCACGGGCCACTGGGAGGTCGTCGGCCGCCAGCCGTACCGCAGCCACCTCCCGGCCCTCCCCCCGAGCCCCCGGGACGCCCACCCCCGCCACCCCTGAGGGCCCGGGGCCCCGCAGCCGCTACTTCTTCTTGCTGCGCTTCTCCCGGACCCGCACCGAGATGTGGATCGGGGTGCCCTCGAAACCGAACTCCTCACGGAGGCGGCGCTCGATACTGCACCACCCCGGGGGATAACCCCCGGCCCCCCAGCCACCCCCACGCAGCCGGGACCACACCTCCCCACGGGACAACCGCAACAGCCGCTACTTCTTCTTGCTGCGCTTCTCACGGACCCGCACCGAGATGTGGATCGGGGTGCCCTCGAAACCGAACTCCTCACGGAGGCGGCGCTCGATGAAGCGGCGGTAGCCGGCCTCGAGGAAGCCGGAGGCGAAGAGGACGAAGCGGGGCGGCTTGGTGCCGGCCTGGGTGCCGAAGAGGATGCGGGGCTGCTTGCCGCCGCGGATCGGGTGCGGGTGGGAGGCGACGATCTCGCCGAGGAAGGCGTTCAGGCGGCCGGTGGGGATACGGGTCTCCCAGCCGGCCAGCGCGGTCTCGATGGCCGGGACCAGCTTCTCCATGTGGCGGCCGGTGCGCGCGGAGACGTTCACCCGCATCGCCCACGGGACCTGGACGAGGTCCCGCTCGATCTCCCGCTCCAGGTAGAAGCGGCGCTCCTCGTCGAGGTTGTCCCACTTGTTGTAGGCGATGACCAGGGCCCGGCCGGCCTCCACGGCCATCGTGATGATCCGCTGGTCCTGGACGCTGATGGACTCGCCCGCGTCGATCAGGACGACCGCGACCTCGGCCTTCTCCACGGCCGCGGCGGTGCGCAGCGAGGCGTAGTAGTCCGCGCCCTCCTGGAGGTGCACCCGGCGGCGGATACCGGCGGTGTCCACGAACTTCCAGGTCTTGCCGCCGAGTTGGATCAGCTCGTCGACCGGGTCGCGGGTGGTGCCGGCCAGTTCGTTGACGACCACCCGCTCCTCGCCGGCGACCTTGTTCAGCAGCGAGGACTTGCCCACGTTCGGACGGCCGATCAGCGCGACCCGGCGCGGCCCGCCGACGGCCTGGCCGAAGGTCTGCGCGGGCGCCTCGGGCAGCGCCTCCAGCGCCGCGTCGAGCATGTCGCCGGTGCCCCGGCCGTGCAGCGCGGAGACCGGGTGCGGCTCGCCGAGGCCCAGCGACCACAGCATGGCCGCATCGGCCTCGCCGGACGGGCCGTCGACCTTGTTGGCGACCAGCACGACCGGCTTGCCGGCGCGGCGCAGCAGCTTGACGACGGCCTCGTCGGTGTCGGTCGCGCCGACCTTGGCGTCGACGACGAAGACCACCGCGTCGGCGGCCTCGATGGCGAACTCGGCCTGCATGGCCACGGACGCGTCGATGCCGAGGACGTCCTGCTCCCAGCCGCCGGTGTCGACGACCTTGAAGCGGCGGCCGTTCCAGTCGGCCTCGTAGGTGACCCGGTCGCGGGTGACGCCCGGCTTGTCCTCGACGACCGCCTCGCGGCGGCCGATGATGCGGTTCACCAGTGTCGACTTACCGACGTTGGGGCGGCCGATGACGGCGAGGACGGGCAGCGGGCCGTGGCCGGCCGCGGCGATGTCGCCCTCGACCTCCTCGAGGTCGAAGCCCTCCTGCGCGGCGAGCTCCATGAACTCCGCGTACTCGGCGTCGCCAAGCGCACCGTGCTCGTCGCCGGTGGGGATCTGGTCGTTCATGAAGTCCGTTCCTCGTTCATCATCGTGATCGGTGGGCCGCTCGTCCGCGGCCCACTACTCAAGTTTCGGTCAGCGCCCGGTCAGGCGCCTGGCCGCTGCCAGGTGGGCGGTCAGCCGCTCCTGGATCCGTACGGTCGCCTCGTCGAGCGCCTTACGGGTGCGCCGGCCGCTGCCGTCGCCCGCTTCGAAGGCGTCGCCGAAGACGACGTCGACGCGGCTGCGCAGCGGCGGCACGGCCGGTGTCAGCCGGCTGCGGCGCTCCGCGCCGCCGAGCACCGCCACCGGCACGACGGGGGCGCCGGAGCGCACCGCGAAGTACGCCAGGCCCGCCCGCAGGGACGCGAAGTCGCCCGCGCCGCGGGTGCCCTCCGGGAAGATCCCCAGCACCCCGCCGTGCGCCAGCACCGCGAGCGCGTCGGTGATCGCCTTGCGGTCGGCGGTGCTGCGGTCCACCTTCAGCTGCCCGATGCCCCGCAGGAACGGGTCCAGCGGGCCGACGAAGGCTTCCTTCTTGATCAGGAAGTGCACCGGCCGCGGCGCGGTGCCCATCAGCATCGGGCCGTCGATGCCGTGCGAGTGGTTGACGGCGAGGATCACCGGGCCGGTGGACGGCACCCGCCAGGCGCCCAGCACCCGGGGCCGCCACAGGCCGTACATCAGGCCGATGCCGATCCGCCGGCCGACCGCGGCACCGGAGGCGCTCGGGACTCCGGACGGCTGGCCGGCCCCGGCCCCGGCGCCGGTGGGGCTCGGCGCCCCCGTGTCGGTCACCGGGCGAGTCCCGCCTTTTCGGCGCCGGCGCCCTCGATGAGGGTGACCACGCACTCGATGACCTGGTCGAGGGTGAGCTCGGTGGTGTCCACCTCGACCGCGTCGTCCGCCTTGGCCAGCGGCGAGGTCTTACGGGAGGAGTCCGCGGCGTCCCGCTTGATCAGCGCCTCGCGGGTGGCCGCCAGGTCCGCGGCCTCCTTGCCCTTGAGCTCGCCGCTGCGGCGGGCCGCCCGGGCCTCGGGCGAGGCGGTGAGGAAGACCTTGAGGTCGGCGTCCGGCAGGACCGTGATGCCGATGTCCCGGCCCTCGACGACGATGCCGTTCGGGGCCGTGGTGGCGATGGAGCGCTGCAGGTCGGTGATCAGGGCCCGCACCTCGGGGACCGCGCTGACGGCGCTGACCGCGGCGGTGACCTCCTGGGTACGGATCGGGCCGGCGGCGTCCAGGCCGTCGACCGTGATGGTCGGGGCGGCCGGGTCCGTACCGGAGACGATCACGGGCTTGACGGCGGCGTCGGCCACCGCCGTGGCGTCGTTCACGTCGATGCCGTTGTTGAGCATCCACCACGTGATCGCGCGGTACTGGGCGCCGGTGTCGAGGTAGCCGAGGCCCAGCTTGGCGGCGACGGCCTTGGACGTGCTGGACTTGCCCGTGCCTGCGGGGCCGTCGATGGCGACAATCACTGCAGCCGGGGCGGTCCGGGCGGCGGTTTCCACGGTGACGAACACCTTTCTGGTACACGGGGCGGGGTCCAAGGGCCATAAGGGCCTCGCCCAAGGTTACTGGCTCACCCGGACGGCACCGTCCACCGCGTCCCGGCCGGGCGGACCCGGGACGTCACTGCCGGATGGACCAGCCCCGCTCCCGCAGCTCGGCGGTCAGCACCGGAACCGCCTTCGGCTCGACCATCAGCTGGATGAAACCGGCCTGCTGACCGGTGGCGTGCTCGATGCGGACGTCCTCGATGTTGACCCCGGCACGGCCGGCGTCGGCGAAGATCCGGGCCAGCTCGCCGGGCTGGTCGCCGATGTACACGGCGACGATCTCGTACGCGGCCGGGGCGGCGCCGTGCTTGCCGGGGACCCGCTCGCGGCCGGCGTTGCCGCGCCGCAGGACGTCCTCGATGCCGCTGGCGCCGCCGCCGCGCTTCTCCTCGTCGGCGGACTCCAGGGAGCGCAGGGACCGGACGGTCTCGTCCAGGTCGGCGGCGATCTCGGCGAGCACGTCCGCGACCGGGCCCGGGTTCGCGGAGAGGATGTCGATCCACATCGCCGGGTCGGAGGCCGCGATCCGGGTCACGTCCCGGATGCCCTGGCCACAGAGCCGGACGGCGGTCTCGTCGGCGCCCTTGAGGCGGGCGGCGACCAGGCTGGAGAGCAGCTGGGGGGTGTGCGAGACCAGGGCGACGGCGCGGTCGTGGGCGTCCGCGTCCATCACGACCGGGACGGCCCGGCAGAGCGCTACCAGCTCCAGGGCGAGGTTGAGCACCTCGGTGTCGCCGCCGGGGGCCGGGGTGAGCACCCAGGGGCGGCCCTCGAAGAGGTCGGCGGTGGCGGCCAGCGGGCCGGAGCGCTCCTTGCCGGCCATCGGGTGCGTGCCGAGGTAGGCGCTCAGGTCGCAGCCCATCGCCTCCAGCTCACGGCGCGGGCCGCCCTTGACGCTGGCCACGTCGATGTACCCGCGGGCCACCCCGCGCCGTACGGCATCGGCGAGCGCCGACGCCACATGGGCCGGCGGCACGGCCACCACGGCCAGATCGACCGGCCCCGGGGGCGCCTCGGCGGTGCCCGCGCCGAGCGCGGCGGCGGTCAGGGCCTGGGCCTGGTCGTGGTCCTCCAGGTAGACCTGCACGCCGCGCGCGCCGAGGGCGAGCGCGGCCGAGGTGCCGATCAGGCCGGTTCCGATGACGAGTGCGGTCCTCACTGCGCGATGTCCTTTCGCAGCGCCCCGGCGGCGCCGAGGTAGACGTGGGCGATGCCGGCCTTGGACAGCTCGGTCTCCACATGGGCGAGCACCCGCACCACGCGCTCCATGGCGCCGTCGACGTCGAGCTCCTGTGCGCAGATCAGGGGGACGTCCGTGATGCCCAGGGCGCGCGCGGCGGCGGCCGGGAAGTCGCTGTGCAGATCCGGGGTGGCCGTGAACCACACGCTGATCAGGTCGTCCGCGAGCAGTCCGTTGCGCTCCAGGAGGGCGGTGAGCAGCTCACCGACCTGCTCCTGCATGTGCTCCGCGTCGTCCCGCTCCAGCTGGACGGCCCCGCGGACCGCTCGTACCGCCACGTCACTGCTCCCCTGTGTCCTCAGGCCACGCCACACATCCGTGCGCTTCACTGCTCAGCGTAACCAGCCGCACCGACATCGCGTACGCGACGGCCGTCCGCCCGCCCACGCCCGCGGCGGACCCGGCCGGAACGCACCGGCCCGGTCCCGGCCGTCCGCCGCAAACCTGGTGACATTCCCCCTCCCACCAGCCACAATCGCCGCCATGTCCGCAGCCGCCGCAGACCACGCCCTGGTCACCGAGCACACCGTCTACGCCTGCGTGATGGGCTCGCGGGCCTTCGGGCTGGCGACCGGGAGCAGCGACACCGACCGGCGCGGGGTGTTTCTCGCCCCCACCCGCCTGTTCTGGGGCTTCGAGAAGCCGCCGACCCATGTGGAGGGGCCGCGCGAGGAGGAGTTCTCCTGGGAGCTGGAACGCTTCTGCCAACTGGCGCTGCGGGCCAACCCCACCGCCCTGGAGTGCCTGCACTCCCCCTTCGTGGAGCGCATCGACGCCACCGGCCACGAGCTGCTGTCGCTGCGCGCGGCGTTCCTCTCCCGCCAGGTCCACCGCACGTTCACGGGCTACGCCACCGGCCAGCTCAAGCAACTGCGGGCGGACCTCCGACGCCACGGAGCGCCCCGTTGGAAGCACGCCATGCATCTGCTGCGCCTGCTGGCGAGCGCCCGCGATCTGCTGCGTACGGGCGCGCTCACGCTGGACGTCGGTGACCACCGCACCGAGCTGCTGGCGGTCCGGCGGGGCGAGCTGACCTGGGAGGCGGTCGAACGACGGATGGCCCGCCTGGCCGAGGAGGCCGACGCGGCGGTGTCCGGTTCCCCTCTCCCACCGGAACCGGACCGGGCCCGGGTGGCGGACTTCTTGTTCCGGGCTCGTCGTTCCTCAGCGCTTGGGTGAGGCTTTGGAGGAGCCTCCCACGTACTTGGCCGTCCCGCCGTGGTGGTTTCTCGCCGTTGCGCTTTGCGGCGCCCCCGCACGTGGCTGTCTGCGGCGCCGCGGGTCGTCTCGCCGTTGCGCCTGGCGGCGGGCGTTTGTGTGTCGGGTGCGGTGCCGGCCCTCCAGACTTCGTCCTCCGGTCCAGCCCCTCCCGTGAGGGGGTGGTGAGAGCTGGTTGGGGGCGGGCGTCATCCGTTGCCCGCGCGCACGTGGGCATCACCCGCACCCCCACCGGCCTTAACTTCCTCCCCAACGGGAGGGGACGGGCCGGAGGGGCCGGTTGTGTGGACGTAAAGCGTCAGCAGTCCACACAACCGGCCCCGGAGGCCCGTCACCGCACCCGACACCCACCCAGCCCGCCGCAGGCGCAACGGCGAGCGAGCCCCGCGGCGGGACGGACGGGTACGTGGGAGGCGCCGCCAAGCGCGCAACGGCGAGCAAGCCCCGCGGCGGGACAGACGGGTACGTGGGGTCAGAACCCCTCCGCGAGGGAAAGGAGTTCGCTGCGGTACTCGATGCGGGCGGACCAGTCCGCGGGCCAGGCGTCGGCGCCCAGATGGGCGCCGGCGAACGCACCGGTGAGGCAGGCGATCGAGTCGGAGTCGCCCGAGGTGCAGGCGGCCCGGCGCAGGGCGGTGAGCGGTTCGGTGGGGAAGAGCAGGAAGCAGAGCAGGCCGGTGGCCAGCGCTTCCTCGGCGATCCAGCCGGCGCCGGTGGCCAGGCAGGGGTCGGCCTCCCGGTCCGGGGCGGCGAGTGCCGCGTCCAGTCGGTCCAGGACGCCGAGGCAGTCGTCCCAGCCGCGGGCGATGAACGCGACCGCGGAGGCGTCCTGGCCGCGCTGCCACAGGTCCCCGAGCCAGTCCTCCCGATAGACGGTCCGCCGGTCGTGCGCGTACGTACGGAGCAGGGCGGGCAGCTCCGCGGGGGTCGCACCGTCGGCGAGGGCGCGCACGGCGTACGCGGTGAGGTCGCTCGCGGCGAGTGCGGTCGGGTGGCCGTGGGTCAGCGCGGACTGGAGCTGGGCGGCGCCGGAACGCTGGTGCTGGCTCAGTCCCGGGGCGAGCCCGATGGGCGCGACCCGCATGTTGGCGCCGCACCCCTTGGAGCCGATCTGGCTCGCCTCGGCCCAGTGGCGGTCCTCGTCGCTGAGCAGCTGACAGGCGCGCAGGCAGGTGTTGCCGGGTGCGCGGTTGTTGTCGGGTGAGCGCCACCAGGCGACGTACTCGGTGCGCACCGGGCCGACGAGCCGCTCCGGCGTCAGCTCGCCGGCGTCCATGGCCGCGCGGAGGCCGCGTCCCAGTGCCAGCGTCATCTGGGTGTCGTCGGTGACGAAGGCGGGGTCGGGCAGTGCCATTTGCCGCCAGGGGCCGCATGTGGCCTCGATCGCCGGTACGTCGTGGAACTCGGTCGGCAGGCCCAGCGCATCGCCGAGCGCCAGCCCGACCAGCGCGCCGGTGGCCGCGCCCTTGCCCGTGCCCTTGCCGGATGCCGAGCTTGTGGAGCTCATGTTCCCCATGGAAAAAACCACCCCTTAATCGTCATGATGACGTTAAGGGGTGGTGGGCCGACATAGCAAGCCAGTTGGCGCGCTCGGCGCCCCTGGTGAGGGGCGTTCCTTCGCTGACCCGCGTGCATCCGATGCCGGCACTCCGCCGCGAAACCCAGGCACACCCCCCACCCCAGGCAGGGGCCCGACCGCCCCGAAAACCGAGAACGGGCCCGACCCGCCTTGGAGGCGGGCGGGCCCGGTGGGCCGTGGGTGGGTCAGAGCTCGACCTCGCGCATCAGCATGCCGACCTCCGTGTTGGTCATGCGGCGCAGCCAGCCCGACTTCTGGTCGCCCAGGGAGATCGGGCCGAAGGCCGTACGTACCAGCTTGTCGACCGGGAAGCCGGCCTCGGCCAGCATGCGGCGCACGATGTGCTTGCGGCCCTCGTGGAGGGTCACCTCGACGAGGTAGTTCTTGCCGGTCTGCTGGACGACCCGGAAGTGGTCGGCGCGGGCGTAGCCGTCCTCCAGCTGGATGCCGTCCTTGAGCTGCTTGCCCAGGTCGCGCGGGAGGGGGCCCTGGATGGCCGCCAGGTAGGTCTTCTTGACGCCGTAGCGCGGGTGGGTCAGGCGGTGGGCCAGCTCGCCGTGGTTGGTGAGCAGGATGATGCCCTCGGTCTCGGTGTCGAGACGGCCGACGTGGAAGAGCCGGGTCTCGCGGTTGGTGACGTAGTCACCCAGGCACTGGCGGCCGTCGGGGTCCTCCATCGTGGAGACGACACCGGCCGGCTTGTTGAGCGCGAAGAACAGGTAGGACTGGGTGGCGACCGTCAGGCCGTCGACCTTGATCTCGTCCTTCTCCGGGTCGACCCGGAGGCCCTGCTCCGTGACGATCTTGCCGTTGACCTCGACCCGTGCCTGGTCGATCAGCTCCTCGCAGGCCCGCCGCGAGCCCATGCCGGCCCGGGCCAGCACCTTCTGGAGCCGCTCGCCCTCCTGCTCGCCGAACGTCTTGGGGGTCTTGATCTGCGGCTTGTCGTGCCGGGCGCGGTTGCGCTCCTCGACCTGGGCGTCGTACTCCCGCGGCCGTGCGGGCGCCTGGCCGCGGCCGCGCTGGGGGCCGCCCTTGGCACCGGGGCGCCCCGTCTTGGGGGCCGCACCGGTCCGCGGGCCGCCCTTGGCGCCGCCCCGGGCCGCCGCGCCCCGGCTGCCGCCCGCCTTGGGGCCACCGCTCCGGCGCTCGTCCTTGGAGCCGCCCGCGCTCCCGGATCCGCCCACGTCGTAGCGGCGCTCCTCGGGACGGGGTCGGCCGGCGCGCTGCTGCTTGTCGTCCCTCTTTCCCCCGGCCTTCGGCTGGGAGCCGCCCCCACCCGCGCCGCGGTAGTTGCCGCGTCCGCTGTCCCTGCTGTTCCTGCCGCTGCTTCGCATCAATGATCCGTCTGAGAGTCGCCGCTGTCGTCTACGTCGAACGACGGGATACCTTCCGGGGAGTCGCCCTCGACCGCGTCCGCCTCCGGGAGGAACGGTGCGAGCTCAGGGAGCTCGTCCAGGCCGCGCAGGCCCAT
Organism: Streptomyces sp. NPDC107765; assembly: GCF_055657085.1. NCBI lineage: Bacteria > Bacillati > Actinomycetota > Actinomycetes > Kitasatosporales > Streptomycetaceae > Streptomyces > Streptomyces sp. NPDC107765. The sequence goes on from NZ_JBVKBL010000021.1 coordinate 104,139, forward strand.
CCGCTCCAAAAAGTAGTTCGTCGTCCTGTACAGGATCGCACCTGTTTCAGGTTCCGTCCCCGCCTCCTCCACCAGGCCGCGCTGGAGGAGCGTGCGCATCACACCGTCACAGTTCACGCCGCGTACGGCCGAGACGCGGGAACGGCTGACCGGCTGACGGTACGCGACCACCGCCAGTGTCTCCAAGGCGGCCTGGGTGAGCCGGGCCTGCTGGCCGTCCAGGACGAAGCTCTCCACGGCGTCCGCGTACTCGGCCCGGGAGTAGAACCGCCAGCCGCCGGCGACCAGCCGGAGATCGAATCCGCGGCCCTCGCGGGCGTAGTCGTCGGACAGCTCGCGCAGCGCCAGCGCGACCGCGCGGCGGGGCCGCTGCAGGACCCTGGCCAGGTGCTCCTCGGTAGCCGGCTCGTCGACGACCATGAGGACCGCCTCCAACGCCGGCTTGAGCTCCAGCTCGGCGACGCCCAGCGCCCCGGCCGGCGGCCCCGGGCGCTCCGCCGGCCCCTCGCCGTCCGCCCCGGCCTCCGTGACGTCGTACGCGTCGACGTTGTGCGCCTCGACGTCGTACGCCTCCACGCCGTACGCGTCGCCCTCGGCCACGCCGCTCATGCCTGCTCCTCTTCCGCTCGCCCGGCCCGCCCGGGTACCTGCTGCCGCTCCGGTTGCCGTTCCTGCCGGTCCGCTTCGGGCCGGCCTGGTTCCTGCTGTCCCGATTCGTGTCGACCTGGTTCCCGCTGGCCCGGTTCCTGGTCGAACTCGTCGGTGACGACCGGTACGGCCCCCTCCGCGCCCGTCCAGCGCACCGTGAGCGCCCCGAGCGCCTCCTCCTGGTCCAATGCCACCACCCGCTCGCGGTAGAGCTCCAGAAGGGCCAGGAAACGCGCGACGACCGTGAGGGTGTCGGGGGCGTCCGCGACCAGCTGCTGGAAGCTGGCCCCGCCGGCCTCCCGCAGCCGCGCCAGCAGCACCTCGGCCTGCTCCCGCACGCTCACCAGGGGCGCGTGGATGTGGTCGACGTAGACCTGTGGCTTGGCCTTGGGCTGCATCGCCTTCACCGCGAGCTTGGCGAACCCCTCGGCGCCGATGCTGATCACGACCTCGGGGAGCAGTTCCGCGTGCTGCGGTTCCAGCCCGACGGTGCGCGGGTAGCGCCGCGCCTCGACGGCCAGCCGGTCGCTGAAGATGTCGGCGATCCGTTTGTACGCGCGGTACTGGAGCAGCCGGGCGAAGAGCAGGTCGCGGGCCTCCAGGAGCGCGAGGTCCGCCTCGTCCTCCACCTCGGCGGCGGGCAGCAGCCGGGCCGCCTTCAGGTCGAGCAGGGTCGCGGCGACGACCAGGAATTCGGTGGTCTGGTCGAGGTCCCAGTCCGGTCCCATGGCTCGGATGTGCGCCATGAATTCATCGGTCACCTTGGACAGCGCGACCTCGGTGACGTCCAGCTTGTGCTTGGAGATCAGCTGGAGCAGCAGATCGAAGGGCCCCTCGAAGTTGTCGAGCCGGAGCGTGAACTTCCCGTCACCGCCGGCCTCTCTGCCGGCCCCGGCTCCGGCTCCGACCTCGGCTTCTACGGACGTACGGCCGGGAGTCTCCTCGGCCGCCTCTACGGAGGTCCCGCCAGCGGTTCCGCCACCAGACCCGTCACCGGTCCCCTCGGTAAGCCCGTCCCGGCCGCCGACCGGCGGTCCCCCGTCGGGCCCAGCAGGATCGTCGGCCGCAAGCTGCTCGGGAGACCCCACCGGCACCGCGGGCACCTGCACCGCGGGCGCCTGCACCGCGGGCGCCGGCCCCGCAGGTGTCTGCTCCCCGCCCGGCCCGCGCCCGAGTCGTCGGCGGGCGCGGGGGGCAGGGGTTTCGTCATGGTTCGGCATCGCGGTGGCAGGCTATCCCGCGCCGAGTGGTGTGACGTTTCAGCACCGCGGCGGACGCGCCGCGCGGCGGAGCCGGTGGTCCTCAGCGGCCGCGCAGCCGCCGCACCAGGATGCTGGCGTCGCCGCGCGACTCCAGGTCGGCGAGGACCACGGCGACCGCCTCGCGGACGATCCGGCCGCGGTCGACGGCGAGGCCGTGCTCGCCGCGCAGCACCAGCCGCGCGTGTTCGAGGTCCATGAGCTCCTCGGCGGAGACATAGACGGTGATCTTCTCGTCGTGCCGTTCCCGGCCGCTGGGGCGGCGGTTGGCGCCCCGGGTGCCCCGGCGGCCGGTGGCCGGTGCGGTGGCTGCGCCGCCGGCCTCCGGAGCGCCCTGCCGGGAGGCGCGGGTGCGGTGGGACGCGCCGCCGGCGCCGTCCGCCTCGCGGCCGCTGTGCCCGGCCGCGGGGGCGACCGGGGGCACCGGGGGCGGGGTGGCCGGTCCGCCGTCACCGGCCGTGGCCGGTGCGTCCGTACCGTCGTTCTCCGTGCGTCGCCGGCGTGCGGGGGCCGCCTCCGGCCCCTCCGCGGCCGGGTCCGGCTCGCCGGCCGGCGCCGGCACCCGGGGTGCCTCGCCGTTGGCCGCGGCCGCCGAACCCCCCGGCGTACGGCGGGGGGTGGAGGGCTGCAGTGCCACTCCCCCGGTGGTGCGGAACAGTTCGTCGGCTCCCGGCAGACTCACTCGGCGTGACACCGGGCGAGCACCTCCCTGGCGAGCTGGCGATAGGCGGCGGCACCGACGGAGTTGGAGGCGTACGTGGTGATCGGCTCGCCCGCGACGGTGGTCTCGGGGAAGCGGACCGTACGGCCGATGACGGTGTGGTAGACGTGGTCGTCGAAGGCCTCGACGACACGCGCGAGGACCTCGCGGCTGTGCACGGTGCGGGAGTCGTACATCGTCGCGAGGATGCCGTCGAGCTCCAGCTCCGGGTTGAGCCGCTCCTGGACCTTCTCGATGGTCTCGGTGAGCAGCGCGACACCGCGCAGCGCGAAGAACTCGCACTCCAGCGGCACGATGACCTTGTGAGCCGCCGTCAGGGCGTTGACGGTGAGCAGGCCGAGCGAGGGCTGGCAGTCGATGACGATGTAGTCGTAGTCGGCCAGCAGCGGCTTGAGGGCGCGCTGGAGGGTCGACTCGCGGGCGACCTCGCTGACCAACTGCACTTCTGCCGCTGACAAATCGATATTGCTGGGCAGCAGGTCCATGTTGGGGACCGCGGTCTTCAGCAGGACCTCGTCGGCCGACATGCCCCGCTCCATGAGCAGGTTGTAGACCGTCAGGTCGAGTTCCATCGGGTTGACGCCGAGGCCGACCGACAGGGCGCCCTGCGGGTCGAAGTCGACGAGCAGCACCCGTCGTCCGTATTCGGCGAGTGCGGCGCCCAGGTTGATGGTCGAGGTGGTCTTGCCGACCCCGCCCTTCTGGTTGCACATCGCGATGATCTTGGCCGGGCCGTGGTCCGACAGCGGTCCCGGGATGGGGAAGTAAGGGAGCGGGCGTCCGGTCGGGCCGACGCGTTCACGGCGCTGGCGCGCGGCGTCCGGCGCGAGCGTCGCGGCGTATTCGGGGTCCGGCTCGTACTCCGCGTCCGGATCGTAGAAGTGCCCCTCGGGCAGGTCGTCGTAGTCGGCGAAACGGGCGGGTTCTCCACTGCCCCGGTCGCCGGCCATGGCGTTCACGTGATGGCCGTCCATGCTCTGGTGGGCTGTCGTGGAAATGCTCTGATGGGCCGCGAAGGTGTGGATCGCGACGGAGCCGACAGCCTCGAACCCCGAGGGACCCTGGCCCCGTGCAACCGCTCCTGGTTGACCACCCCCGGGAGTAAATGTCGACTCATTCACAAGTCGTCTTACCTCCTTGGACGTGACCAGGAAACTTTATCGATAGGTCAGCGTGGCACCATGCCGACGGTTGGCGACTCTATGGCGTGTCGGGCGTCCGCAGCAACACAATCCACCGGACCCGGCACGATGTGTCGGTAACCGGACCCCTTGATGTCAAGGGCGCAAGCGGGATCGGACCGATGTTTCGGGGGTGCGCGAATCGGTTAAAGGGTTACGTTCACGGCGAGTTGAGAGACGACGTTCCGGAACGGCGTGCACCGTGCGTCACACACGCCACCGGCCGGGCCCTGTCGACAAGGCCCGGCCGGATGCTCAGCGTTGACGCGCTTCGTTGACGTCTCAGCCCAGGAGGGTGCGCAGTTCGGTGCACTCGAGACCGTGGGCCTCGGCGACCGGGCCGTAAACGACCTTGCCGTCGTGGGTGTTCAGGCCCTTGGCCAGCGCCGGGTCACGGCGCAGCGCCTCGACCCAGCCGCGGTTCGCCAGCTCCACGATGTAGGGCAGCGTGGCGTTGGTGAGCGCGTAGGTGGAGGTGTTCGGCACCGCGCCCGGCATGTTGGCGACGCAGTAGAAGACCGAGTTGTGCACCTCGAAGGTCGGCTCGGCGTGCGTGGTGGGACGGGAGTCCTCGAAGCAGCCGCCCTGGTCGATCGCGATGTCGACAAGGACACTGCCCGGCTTCATCTTGGCGACGAGCTCGTTGGTGACGAGCTTGGGGGCCTTGGCGCCCGGGATCAGGACGGCACCGACGACGAGGTCGGCCTCGACGACGGCCTTCTCCAGCTCGTAGGCGTTGGAGACGATCGTCTGCACCTTGGTGCCGAAGATCTTGTCGGCCTCGCGGAGCTTGTTGATGTCCTTGTCGAGCAGGGTGACGTGGAAGCCGAGGCCCACGGCGATCTGCACCGCGTTCCAGCCGGAGACGCCACCGCCGATGACGACGGCCTTGCCCGCGGCGACACCGGGGACACCACCGGGCAGCACACCGCGGCCGCCGGCCTGGCGCATCAGGTGGTAGGCGCCGACCTGCGGGGCGATCCGGCCCGCGACCTCGGACATCGGGGCGAGCAGCGGCAGCTGGCGGCCGGCCGTCTCGACGGTCTCGTAGGCGATGGCGGTGGTGCCGGACTCCAGGAGGGCGTCCGTGCACTCACGAGAGGCGGCCAGGTGCAGGTAGGTGAAGAGGGTCTGGTCCTTACGGAGGCGGTGGTACTCCTCCGCGATCGGCTCCTTGACCTTCAGCAGCAGGTCAGCGGTGCCCCAGACCTCGTCAGCGGTGTCCAGGATGGTGGCACCGGCGGAGACGTACTCCTCATTGGTGATGGAGGAGCCGAGGCCGGCGTCCTTCTCGATGAAGACCTGGTGGCCGTGGCGGACGAGTTCGTTGACTCCGGCGGGCGTGATGGCCACGCGGAACTCGTTGTTCTTGACCTCGCGGGGGATGCCGACCTTCACGTCGATCACGGTCCTTGAAAGAGAGGGTGCAGGAGGAATTATCCCCTCATGCGATGCATGACGGAACTGACCGCGCCGTACGCGGCCCAGCCAGTCTATTGAAGGAGCTCCCGTTGTCTAGCCTTGCAAAGCATTAAATCTTGAGAGAGGTACCACCGATTTCGTAGGTCACTCCGGGTGATCTTCCAGGAGTCGCTCCCCGGCGGCGCGGTGGAGCCCTGCCGCGCTTGGGTCCCCGAGCCGTTCGAGGGTGTCCGCGATCCGCAGCTGGAGGGCCGCCTGGAGCCGTCCGTCGTCCGTCTTCCGGACCAGTTCCAGGGCCTCCAGACAGGTCCGCAGCGCCTCCTCGGGGCGTCCGGCGTACTCCTGGACCCGTGCCGCCTCCCCGGTCGCCCGCGCCTGGCCGGCGAGATCGCCCAGCCTGCGGTACGTCCGGGCAGCCGCCCGCCACTGCTTGAGCGCCTCCGCCCACCGGCCGGACGCCATCAGCGCCCCGCCGATCCGTCCGTGCACCCGCGCCGCGTCCGCCGCCTCGCCGCGCGCCAGCCGCAGCTCCAGCGCCCGCCCGTACCAGTCGGCGGCCCGCACCCCGTCCCCCAGCTCGGCGTAGGTACCGCCCAGCGACTCCATGGCCCGGACGGTGGCCACCGGGTCCGCCACCGACCGTGCCGCCTCCAGTGCACCCCGGTAACGGCCGAGCGCCTGGGCCGTCCGCCCCGCACCGCTGTCCAGGTCCGCGAGGTTCAGCAGCGCGGCGGCCCGCTCGCGCGCCAGCCCGCGCCGCTCGGCGGCCCGCAGCACGAGGCCGTGCACCGTATAGAGGTCCGGCGCGGCCGCCTCGGCGCCCTGGTGCGCGAGCAGGGTACGGGTCAGCGCGGCCATCAACCGCCGGTCCAGGGTGTCGAGTTGGCCGTCCGCGGCGGCCGCGCGGGCGGCGGCGAGCAGCGCCGGGCGGCGGCTGCGCAGCCAGTGCGCCGCGGTGCCCCGGGAGCTGAAGCGCAGCGACCGGGGCAGTCCGGCGGCCTTCTGCCGGGCGGTGGATCCGGCCGGCTCGGTCATCGCCCGGCACGACTGCAGCAGCCGTACGGTCCGCTCCAGCACCCGGGCGCGGGCCAGCTGGAGCTCGGCCGGCCGCTCGTGCTCCCCGAGCAGCTCGCGCAGCAGCGGGTCGAGGCAGCCGGGGACGCGGTACTGCGGGTGCCGCGCGGCGTCCGCGGTCCCGGTGCCGGCGGGCGGGGCGTCAGGGTCCGCCGCGACCGGCCGCAGCAGGCCGAGCGCGGCGAAGTCCGCGAGTGCGGCGGCGGCCGTCGGCATCGAGCAGCCGGCCAGCGCGGAGGCGGTGTGCGCATCCACGAGGCCGGCCGGGGCGAGGGTGAGCAGCCGCAATATCCGGGCGGCGGTCGCCGGCAGCGCCTCGTAGGAGAGCCGGAAGGCCCGGTAGAGGGGGCGGGCGCCGCTGGGCAGGTCCGGCGGCACCGGGACCGCCCGCAGCGCCTGGTGCAGATCGGCCACCGACGACTTGGGGCGGGCGGCGAGCCAGGCGCCGGCCAGGACCAGCGCGGCGGGCTGGCCGCCGCACTCCTCGGCGACGCTGTCGGCGGTCCGCGGGTCGACGGTGATCCGGGTCGGACCTGCGTACCGCTCCAGGATGTCCACGCAGGCCGCGCCGTCCAGCCCGCCCAGGGTGCACGGGCGGACGTCCGGGATGCCGGTCAGCGGGCCCTGGGAGACGACCACGACCAGGCAGTCCGGGGCGTCCGGGAGCAGCGGTTCGACGGCGTCGGCGCCCGGTGCGTCGTCGAGGAAGAGCAGCGCGCGGCGGCCGGCGAGCGCCCCGCGCAGCCGCTCGGCCAGCTCGTCCCCGTCGGCGCCCGGCGGGGCGTCCGCACCGAGGGCGGTCAGCAGCTCACGGGCGGTGCGTCCGGTGTCGGCGACCTCCCCGCCCGGTCCGGTCAGCGCGGCGCGCAGCACCCCGTCGGGGTGATCGCCGGCCAGCTCGCCGAGCAGTTGCTCGGCGAGTGCGGTACGGCCCGAGCCGGGGCGGCCGGCGATCAGCAGCACCCGGCTGCGGGCGCCCTTGCGCCCCGAGAGGGTGTCCAGTCCGGCTCTGGCGATGTCGGCGTGCAGCGCCTTGAGCTCACGGCGGCGCCCGGTGAAGCCGGTCGCGGGGGTGGGGCCCGCGGCGGCGGGGGCCGTCGCCGTCTTAGGCGCGAGCCGGCCTGTGCCCACCGCCTGGTCCGTCACCGGTCACGCTCCCGTCCACCTGCGCGTACGCCCCCGCCGCAGGCGCGGGCGGGAACCCTTACGAGCGTAGTTCACGGGGCGTCACGTGCCGTGCGGAGCAGGGCGGTTGGGTCACCCGACCGGATCGGGACCGGCCGCCGGCGGACCGCGGCAGGGGGTGCGGTCAGTCCTCGAACGGGCGGGCCGGCCAGGGCGCATCGGCCGGCCGCAGCGCGTCCAGGCCCGCGCCGCGCTGCGCCGCGGTGAGTGCCAGCACGCCCACGACCAGGCAGTTGTTGTGCAGCTCACCGGCGAGCACCCCGCGCACCAGCTCCTCCTGCGGTACCCGCGCCAGCTCCATGTCGGCCTCCTCCTCGGCGACCTCGAAGCGCTCCCCCTCGGCCTCGGACAGGTCCCGGGCGAGGAAGATCCGCACGGCCTCGTCGCAGCCGCCGGGCGTGGTGTAGACGTCGGTCAGCACCCGCCAGTCCTCGGCCTTGACGTGGGCCTCCTCGTACAGCTCGCGCTGGGCGGCGCGCAGCGGGTTCTCCCCGGGGACGTCGAGCAGCCCGGCGGGGATCTCCCACAGCTTCATGCGCACGGGGTGGCGGTACTGCTTCAGCACCAGCACCCGGTCCTCGTCGTCGAGGGCGAGGACGGCCACCGAGCCGGGGTGGACCTGGTAGTCGCGGGTGACCTTGGCGCCGTCCGGCATCACGACCTCGTCGGTGCGGACGCTGGTCTTGTTCCCGGTGAACGGCGTGGTGGAGGCGGTGACCGTCCATTCCTCCGGGGTGTCCTTGATCGCCATGGCGCGTCCTCCTGTGTGAGCCTGCAACAACGCGGAAACCGGGGCACGACCTCGTCGAAGAGGCCGTACCCCGGCAACCGTAACCGGCGCGGTGGGTGCTACTTCGCGGCGCCCGTCCTGCGCGCGACCGCGGCCTTCACCAGCCCGGCGAAGAGCGGGTGCGGGCGGGTCGGGCGGGAGCGGAGCTCGGGGTGCGCCTGGGTGGCGACGAGGTAGGGGTGCACCTCGCGGGGGTACTCGACGTACTCGACGAGCTTGTTGTCCGGGGAGGTGCCGGAGAACTGCAGCCCGGCCTTCTTCTCCAGCTCACCGCGGTAGGCATTGTTGACCTCGTAGCGGTGGCGGTGGCGCTCCTCGACGTACCCCTGGTCGCCGTAGACCTCGCGGACGATGGAGCCCTCGGCGAGCTTGGCCGGGTACATGCCCAGCCGCATCGTGCCGCCCATATCGCCCTCACCTGCGACGATGTCCAGCTGCTCGGCCATGGTGGAGATGACCGGGTGGGCGGTCGCCGGGTCGAACTCGGTGGAGTTGGCGCCCTCGATGCCGGCGAGGTTGCGGGCCGCCTCGATGACCACGCACTGCAGGCCCAGGCACAGGCCGAGCAGCGGCAGCTTGTTCTCGCGGGCGTAGGTGATCGCGCCGACCTTGCCGTCCACACCGCGGTCGCCGAAGCCGCCGGGGATGCAGATCGCGTCGCAGTCGGAGAGCTGCGCCGCGGCACCGGCCGGGGTCCTGCAGTCGTCCGAGGTGACCCACTTGATCTTGACGCGGGCCTTGTTGGCGAAGCCGCCGGCCCGCAGCGCCTCGGTGACCGAGAGGTAGGCGTCCGGCAGGTCGATGTACTTGCCGACCAGCGCGACGTTGACCTCGTGGTCGGGGTTGTGGACGCGCTCCAGCAGATCGGCCCACTGGGTCCAGTCCACGTCGCGGAACGGCAGGTCGAGCTTGCGCACGACGTAGGCGTCCAGGCCCTCGGCGTGCAGGACCTTGGGGATGTCGTAGATCGACGGGGCGTCGATCGCGGCGACCACCGCGGCCTCGTCGACGTCGCACATCAGCGAGATCTTGCGCTTGATGGCGGTGGGCACCTCGCGGTCGGCGCGCAGCACGATCGCGTCGGGCTGGATACCGATGTTGCGCAGCGCCGCGACCGAGTGCTGGGTCGGCTTGGTCTTGAGCTCACCGGACGGGCCGATGTACGGCAGCAGCGAGATGTGCACGACGAAGACGTTGTCCCGGCCGACCTCGTGGCGGACCTGGCGGACGGTCTCCAGGAACGGCAGCGACTCGATGTCACCGACGGTGCCGCCGACCTCGGTGATCACGACGTCGACGTCGTCGGTCGCCATCCGCCGGATGCGGTGCTTGATCTCGTTGGTGATGTGCGGGATGACCTGCACGGTGTCGCCGAGGTACTCGCCGCGGCGCTCCTTGGCGATCACGGTGTTGTAGACCTGGCCGGTGGTCACGTTCGCCGAGCCGTCGAGGTCGACGTCGAGGAACCGCTCGTAGTGGCCGATGTCCAGGTCGGTCTCGGCGCCGTCGTTGGTGACGAAGACCTCGCCGTGCTGGAACGGGTTCATCGTTCCGGGGTCGACGTTCAGGTACGGGTCGAGCTTCTGCATGGTGACCCGCAGGCCCCGCGCCTTGAGGAGAGCACCCAGGCTGGAGGCCGTGAGCCCCTTGCCGAGCGAGGAGGCGACGCCCCCGGTGACGAAGAGGTGCTTGGTCGTCGTGGATTTGGCTGGCATGGCCAAGAGGGAGCTCCCGTGGTCGCGAGGTGGAGAGGTGCGAAGCGGCGCGTCCCGCGTCTGTGAGGGGGTGCCGTCGCTGCGGTCGGGGTGCCGTTGACATGTTGCCGGGGCCCACCGGTCCACGGGGTACCAGGCTATCAGCGCCCGGCCATGGTCGCGCCCGGCCACGCACCGGAACCTCGTGCGACCCCTCCCCGTCACGATGCGTGACGGGGAGGGGTTGACGCTGTCACGTGACGGAGGCCACCCGTTCGGAGCACTTCACTCGTCGCGAGCGTCGCGCGGATCACCCGCCTGCGTCGTATCCTGCTCGGACACTCGCAACGAGCCGCCGGGAAGGCACCCCCCTCCCCCAGCTACCGCTGGACGGGGCCCCCAGCCCGATTTCCGGTCCAGCTGCTCGGCGACGTTTCATGGGCAGGACGGACAGATCACAACGTCCCATGGGGGGCGTGACTCCAGTTCGACGGGAGATGCACGTGGCCGGGCGCATCGAGGACTACGCACTTATCGGCGATATGCAGACCGCCGCTCTAGTGTGCAGGGACGGGACGGTCGATTGGCTGTGCCTGCCCCGCTTCGACTCGCCGGCGGTCTTCGCAGGGCTGCTGGGCACAGAGGAGAACGGTTACTGGCGGATGGGGCCGGTGAGCGGTTCCGAGGACGGGCCGCCGCCCGCCGACCGTCGCCGCTACCGGGGCGATTCACTCGTGCTGGAATCCGAGTGGGACACCCCGCGCGGTACCGTCCGGGTGATCGACTTCATGCCGCCGCGGGACGGCGCGCCGCAGGTGATCCGCATCGTTGAGGGCGTCAGCGGCCGGGTCCCGATGCGTTCGGAGCTGCGGATGCGGTTCGCGTACGGCTGGGTGGTGCCGTGGGTGCACAAGATCGACGAGCGGACCGTCGCGGTCGCCGGCCCGGACTCCGTATGGCTGGACACCGAGGTCGAGACGTACGGGAAGGACCTGACGACCTTCTCCGACTTCACCGTCTCGCCGGGTGAGCGGATCGCCTTCACGATCAGCTGGCAGCCCTCGCACCACCAGCCGCCGGCCGTGGCGGACCCGGAGGGGTCGCTGGAGGCCACCGAGGAGTTCTGGCGCGAGTGGGTCGAGCACTGCACGTACCACGGCCCCTACCGCGACGCCGTGGTCCGCTCGCTGATCACGCTGAAGGCGCTGACGTACGCGCCGACCGGCGGGATCGTCGCCGCGCCGACCACCTCCCTGCCCGAGTGCATCGGCGGCGTCCGCAACTGGGACTACCGCTTCACCTGGCTCCGGGACGCCGCGATCACCCTCTCCTCGCTGCTGCGCACCGGCTACCGCGAAGAGGCCCGGGCGTGGCGGGAGTGGCTGCTGCGGGCGGTGGCCGGCGACCCGGACAACTTGCAGATCATGTACGGCATCGCCGGTGAGCGCGAGCTCGGCGAGAACGAGCTCAACTGGCTTCCCGGGTACGAGAATTCGCGTCCGGTGCGGGTCGGCAACGGCGCCGCGGGCCAGCTCCAGCTCGATGTCTACGGCGAGGTCACCGAGGCCCTGCACCTGGCGCACATGACCGGCCTGGCCCGCAACGACTACGCCTCGCTGCTGCAGATCAAGCTGATCCAGTGGGTGGAGAAGCACTGGGACGAGCCGGACGAGGGCATCTGGGAGGTCCGCGGGCCGCGCCGGCACTTCGTGCACTCCAAGGTGATGACCTGGGTCGCGGTGGACCGCACGGTCAAGCTGATCGAGTCCGGGGACGTCGACGGCCCGCTGGAGCGGTGGAAGGACCTGCGCGAGACGATCCACCGGGACGTCTGTGAGAAGGGTTACGACAAGGAGCGCAACACCTTCACCCAGTCCTACGGCTCGCAGGAGCTGGACGCCTCGCTGCTGCTGATCCCGCAGGTCGGCTTCCTGCCGCCGGACGACAAGCGCGTCATCGGCACGATCGAGGCGATCCAGCGGGAGCTGACCACCGAGGACGGCTTCGTGCTGCGCTACCCGACGGCCGGTCAGGGCGAACTGGGCGTGGACGGTCTGGAGGGCGAGGAGGGTGCCTTCCTGGCCTGCTCGTTCTGGCTCGCGGACGACCTGGCGATGATCGGCCGGGTGGACGAGGCCCGCCAGCTCTTCGAGCGGCTGCTCTCGCTCCGCAACGACCTCGGCCTGCTCGCGGAGGAGTGGGACCCCAAGGGCCAGCGCCAGGTGGGCAACTTCCCGCAGGCGTTCAGCCACGTTCCGCTGATCGACACCGCGCTGCGCCTGACGGCGAGCGGGGCGTACGGCGGCTGAGCCCGCCGGTGGCGTACGCCGCGGCCGCCCCCGGGAGTGTTCCGGGGGCGGCCGCGGCGTGTGGGTCGTGTGGGTCGTGTTGGTCGTGTAGGTCGCGAGACCGGCGGTCGGTGCGTCAGAAGGGGGTCAGGGTGAGGGTGATCTCCTTCGGGGCACTGTCCTCGATGTACGAGGCGAAGCCGGCGACGTCGTCGAAGGCGAAGCCGTAGGCCCGGCCGTCCTGGGTGGCGGCGTGCATGGCCTTGGCGTAGTGGTTGGTCAGCCGCTGCCGGTAGAAGGCGGCGGGGTCGGTGGTGGGCTGGTGCGCCTGGGAGGCCAGGGTGGAGCGGTTGAGGGCCGCGCCCAGGACGGCCGCCACCGGGCCGAGGGTGCCGTCGTTGGGGGCGGCGAGGGTGCCGTCGCAGAAGAGGACGTCACGGGTGGAGGGCTTGTCGAAGGAGACCGTGCCGGGCCCCTGGAAGGTGAGTTTGCCGCCGGTGACCCGGCCGGTGAAGTTGCCGGCGTCGGTGGTGACGGTCAGGTCCTTGCTCGCGTAGGCGGACCAGGCCTCGTCGATGGCGGGGGCGAGGTAGTCCTTGGCGAACAGTCCGCTGTCGAGGCCGTGGCCGGGGGCGATGACCCGCTTGTCGCCGATGACCAGTCGGTCGAAGCCCTCGGCGGCCTTGACGTCGGCGAAGATCCGGTCGCGGGCGCCGTCCTTGAGCGTCCCGGTGGTCTGCTCCTTGGCGCCGGAGAGCTTGATGGCGAGCGGCACGCTGAACATGTCGACCATGGTGGTGTTGCAGTACAGCCCGCCGGAGTTGTGGGTGAACTCGGCGCAGTCGTGGAGGACGTCGTAGTTGGGGTCGCCCGAGACCCAGCCCGCCGGGTAGGCGAGCGCGGGTTTGCCGTTGCCGTCCTTGACGGCCTTGAACTTGAGCTTGCTGCCCAGCGCGACGTAGATCCGGCCGGACATCTGGGGCAGTGGGACGGTGGTCGCGCCGCTCGCGGCGAGCGGAATGGCGTAATCGGTATACCCGTCCGGCCCGTTGTCACCGAGCGCCACGGGCTTGAGCACCCCGTCCGGCCCGACCCACACCTGCTGCGCCCCGTCATTCCCGACGACATACACCCACACCGAGGAATTCCGGTACGCCCCGGTGTTGTTGAGGATACGCAGGGGGACCGCCCCCGCCGCCCGTTTTTGCCCCGAGCCCGTACGAGCCTCCAGAGGGGACCCGAGGGCGCGGCCGGCCAGGGTGATGCCGGAGGCGGTGGCGGCGCCGGCGGCGAGGCCGCCGAGCAGGGTACGTCGAGTGATCACGGGGTGGCTCCTTGCGGGGCGGTGCGGTGCTGGTCGGTGGCAGCGGCAGGGGTCCGGTCGGTGGCAGCGGCGCGGGTTTTGTCGGTGGCAGCGGCGGTGGTGGCGGGCTCGTGGGCCGTACGGGCGGCTGCTCCGGGGGCGGCGTTCGTGCGGGCGGACGCTGTGGCGGACTGCTGTACGGAGACCGCGATGTGGTCCACGAGGAGTGAGCCGCCGGGGCGGGTGGCGTCGGTGGGGGTCGTCCGGCCCGCGACGCCGTCCGGGAACGCCCCGCCCATCGCGAGGTTCAGCAGCAGGAAATGGCCGTGGTGGGTGGCCTTCGCCCAGGTGTCGGCGTCCATCTCGGCCGACGTGACGGTGTGGAACTTCTGCCCGTCGACATACCAGTTCAGCGACTCCGCGGCGCCGTTGGTGCGGTCCAACTCCAGTGCGTACGTGTGGAAGCCGGCCTGGCAGGCGCTGCCGGGGCACTCGCGGGAGTTGCCCTTGCCCTGCGTCTCGTTGCACGGCCCGCCTGGATTGACGCCGCAGTGCAGCGTGCCCCAGACCTTGTTGACGCCGTTGACGTTCTCCATGAGGTCGAACTCACCGATGCCCGGCCAATTCTGGTAGTTGCCGCGGTAGTCGGCGCCCAGCGTCCAGAAGGCGGGCCAGTAGCCGAGCGCGGCGTCACCGGTGACGTCGGGCATCCGGATGCTCGCCTCGATGCGGAGCTTGCCGCCGGCCGGCGCGGCGAAGTCGGTGCGCCGGGTCTCGATGCGGGCCGAGGTCCAGGTGGCGCCGTCCTTCAGTGCGGTGATTTTGAGGTGGCCGGCACCGTCGAGCTGGAGGTTCTCGGGCTTGTCCGTGTACGTCTCGCGTTCGCCGGTGCCCCAGTTGCCGGGGCCGCCGGGGTAGCCGGTACCGGTGTCGATGATCCAGTCGTCGCCGCTCGGGCGTGATCCGGCAGCGCCGTTGAAGTCCGTACGCCACACTTCCTGGAAGGCGTTCGCGGTACGGGCGGCGTTCGCGGTACGGGCGGCGTTCGCGGTACGGGCGGTGCTTGTGGTGCGGGCGGCGTTCGCGGTACGGGCGGTGCTCGGCGGCGGCGCGGTGCCGGCCGTAGGTGCCGCTTCCCCGGCGGAGGCGCTGGGGAGGGCGAGGGAGCAGGTGCCGACGAGTGCGGTGCTCATCGTGAAGAGCACCGCTCTTTTCCTCATGCTCATGACATTCTCTCCTCGGTAACAGTGGGGGGTAGTGAGGAGTTCTGGGGGGTATCCGTGAGGACATCACGCTTGAGAGCGCTCTCATGACGTCCTCAGTGCACCCTGCCGACTCGACGGCACACCGTCAAGTCAACGAGCGGAAAAAGGAGTTGCATCGTGCCTGAGCCGAACGGTGGGCGGCCCACGCTGGAGGCGGTCGCGGCGCATGCCGGCGTCTCCCGCGCCACGGTGTCCCGCGTGGTCAACGGCGGTGCGGGCGTACGGGAAGCGGTCCAGGAACGGGTCCGCCGGGCGGTGCACGAGCTGGGTTACGTACCGAACAGCGCGGCCCGCACCCTGGTCACCCGCCGCACCGGAGCGGTCGCCGTGGTCATCGCGGAACCGGAGGCCCGGGTCTTCACCGACCCCTTCTTCGGCCGTCAACTACGGGGCATCAGCCGGGAACTGGCCGCCGCCGACACCCAGCTCCTGCTGATGTTCGTCGAGCACCGCGCCGACTACGACCGCATCGGCCGCTATCTGGCGGGGGGCCATGTCGACGGCGCGCTGATGTTCTCGCTGCACCGCGACGACCCGCTGCCCGCCATGGCCGAGCGCGCCGGGCTGCCCACCGTGTACGGCGGCCGGCCCGGCTGGGCGGGCGCCGACCGCGCGCCGCGGCCGCTGTACGTCGACACGGACAACCGCGACGGCGCCCGTCAGGCCGTACGCCATCTCCTCGACCGCGGCCGCCGGCGGATCGCGGTGATCACCGGTCCGCTCGACCAGACGTCGGCGCTGGACCGGCTCGACGGCTATCTGGAGACGCTGGGCAGGAGCGAGCCCGATCCGTCGCTGATCGCGGACGGCGGCTTCACGGCAGAGGGCGGCGAGCGCGCCATGGCCACGCTCCTGGATGCCGCGCCGGACCTGGACGCCGTCTTCGCGTGCTCCGACCTGATGGCGAACGGCGCCCTGCGGACCCTACGGGCACGGGGGCGGCGGGTCCCGGACGACGTGGCGGTGGTCGGCTACGACGACCTGGAACCGGCGGCCTGGGCGGACCCGCCCCTGACCACGGTGCGGCAGGACGTGGAGGAGATGGGCCGACTGATGGCCCGGCTGCTGCTCCGGCTGCTGGATACGCGGCGGGCGGGTAGCGGAACGGATCGTGGGGGCGAGGCGGATCTCGGGGCCGGGTTGGGTGGCGTCGCGGCTGCGCCGGAGCTGGCGCCGGTGATCACGGAGGCGCGGTTGGTGGTGCGGGAGTCGACGTGAGGGAACCGTCCCGGTGCGAGGCACGGACCCGGACGGGCTTGATCTTCGGCCATGGCCGGGATGGGCCGTGGCCGGCACGGGCCGTGACTGGGGGGTGTACGACGACGGAGCGGACCACGACCAGGGGCGGGCCACGACCAGAGGCCACGACGGGGGTGGGGCGCCCTCCAGCCGGAACCTAGCCCGGCTTCCCGGTGCGGCAGCGCGATACCGCTCTCGGGGAGGGTGGGCCGCCGCTCTCGCACCAGAGCAGCGCTCTCGGACGCGGCCGGAGCACTCGGACCCGACCACCGCTCTCAGGCAGAACCGCCGCCCTCGGCCCCGACCAGCGCTCTCGGACGGAACCACCGACCTCGGGACCGACCACCGCTCTCGTACGCAAGCACCGCTCCCGGACCCGGCCCCCGGACGCGGACCCGGACCCCACCCCTGCTCCCGGCCCCAGCCCCGCCCTCAGCCTCGACCTCGGCCTCGGCCCCGGAGCCTCCCGGACGGGGAGGCTCCGGATAGCGGACTGCGGGTACCGTTCGTCGGCATGGGGCCGGAAGCAAAAATCGAAGCCGAGATCACGGTACGCAGGGCGCTGGAGCTGCCCGCGCTGCGGCGCGGGCTGCCGGAGGTGCTGGCCGGCGGGGACCGGCTGGACCGCGCGGTGCGCTGGGTGCACGCGGGCGAGGTTCCGCACATCGCCTCGCTGCTCAAGGGCGGCGAGCTGCTGCTGACCACCGGTCTCGGACTGGGCACCCGGCCGTCCGAGCAGCGGGCCTTCATCCGTAAGCTCGCGGACCGCGAGATCGCTGCTCTCGTCGTGGAGCTGGGCTCTCGTTTCGAATCGCTGCCCCCGGCGCTGGTGGACGCCGCGCGGGACAGCGGTCTGCCGTTGATCCAGCTGCACCGCGAGGTCCCGTACGTCACGGTCACCGAGGCCATCCATACGGAGATCATCAACAGCCACTACGCGCTGCTGCGCCGCGCCGACCAGATCCTGCGCCGGTGTACCGACGTCCTCCTGCGCGGCGGGGGTGCGCCCGAGGTGCTGCGGCTGCTCGCTGTCTTCACCGGCAACCCTCTGTGCCTGGAGGCCCCCGACGGCAGCCCGCTGTACGCCGCGGGCCCGGACGCCGGCGACGAGGACGGGTCCGCCGACGCCGATCCGCTGCTGGCCTGGGAGGGCCTGCGCGATTCGGGCGTCCGGATCGACGTCCCCGGTGGCGGGCACGGCCCCGACGCGGTCCGCGCCCGCCTCGTACTGCTGCCGGCCAACACCCCCGTGGCACCTGTGCACCGGATCGCCGCGGAACGCGCCGCCGACCTGCTCGCCGTCGTGATGCTCCAGTCCCGCCAGGAGGAAGTGCTGGCCGCCCGCGGCCGCGGCGACTTCCTCGCCGATCTGGCGGAGGGCCGGATCTCCGCGGCCGAGGCGCCCGCACAGGCCCGGCTGCTCGGCTTCCGCCCCGGCCCGGAACCTGTCCTTCCGGTGGTCATGCGGCTACCGGCCGGCCTCCCCACCCCCAACAGCTGGGCGTTGCTCGCCCAGACGCTGCGCGAGGAACTCGCCGCCCTCGGCGCGCCGGTGCTCCTCGGCGTACGCCCCGTGGAGGGCCGGGTGCCGATGCTCGTGGCGCTGCGCGCCGGCCAGCCGCGCGAGGCACTCGCCGACCGCGTCGCCGAGGCGCTGCGCGCCGGGGTGGTCCGCGCGGGGCTGGACCGTCCGACGGCGCACCGCCCGGTGGTCGTCGTCGGAGCCGCGGGCGACTGGGCGGCGGCCGGCCCCGGCCTGCGCCACGCCGCGGAGGCCGCGGCGGCCGCTCAGGGCCTGCCGGAACAGCCCTGGTACGACGCACGGCGGCTGGACATCGAGCTGCTGCTGTGGCGGATGCGCGAACACGGCGAACAGGGCGTGCTCAGCGATTTCGTGGAACGTGCCATCGGCCCGCTGCTCGCCCACGACCGGGGCGCCCGGCAGCCGTTGCTGCCCACTCTGGAGGCCTATCTGGCCAGCGCCGGGCGCAAGGCCGAGACGGCCCGCGATCTGAACGTCAACCGCCAGACCCTCTACGACCGGCTGGCCCGCATCGCCCAGCTGCTCGGCACCGATCTGGACGATCCGCAGACCGTACTGGGCCTGCGCCTGGCCCTGCGCGCCAGACGCCACACCGACCGGCCGTAACCCCACCCCGGGGAGACCGGCCCGGCCTTCCGGCAAGTCCGGCGATCCGCCGTATGTGTCCTCACGTGCGCCTCCTTGCCTACGTGTCCTCGCGCACATGTCCTCGCGTACGTGTCCTCGCGAGCGTCTCCTCGGCCCGGGGCCTTGTGGCCGCTGCCTGTACCCGTGACACAGCCAGTACCTGTCACACAGTCCGTACCCGTCCCACAAGCTAGTGCGGCGACGGCAGCGGCTGCGTCAACTCGTCGTAGACACTGAGGACTTGGGCCACGGTGTCGTTCTCGGTCGGCCAGCCGGACGCCTGGATGCGGCCGGCCTCGGCGAGTGCGTCCCGGCGCGAGGGGTCGGCGAGCAGGGCGAGCACGCTACGGGCCAGGGCGGCGGCGTCTCCGTAAGGGACCAGTTCCGCGGCGGGGCCGACCAGTTCGCGGGTGCCGCCGGTGTCGGTCGCGACCAGCGGGACCCCGGCGCGCAGCGCCTCCTGCGCGATCAGCGAGCGCGCCTCCCACCTGCTGGGGAGTACGACGAGGTCGGCGGCGCCGAGGAGTTCGGGTACGTCGTCGCGACGGCCGAGCAGCTGGACGGGCAGTTCCTCCTGGTCGATCCGGCGCTGCAGCGCGGCCCGTTGGTCGCCCTCTCCCGCGATGGCGAGCAGCGGCTGGGGGTCGAGCGCACACCAGGCGTGTGCGGCGTCCAGCAGCAGATCGTGGCCCTGGCCGGGGTCGAGACGGCCGACCGCGAGCAGCAAGGGGCGGCCGGTCGCGCCCAGTTCGGCCCGCTCCTTGTGGCGCATCCGGTCGCGTTCCTCGGGCTCGGCGGGCGCCCCGCCGGAACGGGGCCGCGGAATGGCGACCGGAGCGAGCCGGGCGTCGCGCGCACCCCGCTCGCGTGCCCGGTCCACGAGGTCGGAGCAGGCGCCCAGCACCACGGCGGCGGCCCGGGCCACCCGACGTTCCATCAGGTGCACCACGCCGGCCCGCGGGCCCTCCGTGTGCGGACTCGTGTGCCAGGTGATGACCAGCGGGACCCGCCGTCCTCCCCTGGGGCCGCGCAGTCCGCGCAGCGCCATCGAGGCGCGCAGCCCGGCCCGCAGGCCGTGCGCATGGACCAGATCGGCGTCCCAGCAGGCGCTGCGCAGCGTCGCCACGCTCACCGGGTCCATCCGCGGAGGAACGTGGACGAACCGCGCGCCGGTACCGGTGAAGTCGTACGCCTCCTCGGATTCCGGTGTGGCACAGACGGTGACCCGGACGCCGCGCGCCACCAGCCCCTCGGCCAGCGAGCGGACATGGGCGGCGCTGCCGGCGCCGCCGTACCCCAGCACCTGGACCGTGCGCAGCGGTGACAGCCCGTGCGTCGAGGTCGGGGTACTCACGTGTGCGGGACTCCTGGGTCGAGGCGGAACGGGCCGTACCGGTAGGTCGGTCCGCTGGGTGCGGACGCTGCGCGGCGCGCCACCGGGCGGGTCGGCCCACCGGACGACGGCAGGACGCAGCGAGCGCACCCGGAACCGCGCACCGGGCCCAGGATGCCAGTCCGGCGGCGTCAATTCGGCATCGTCCGCCCGCCGTTCCGGTGGGAAGTCTCACCCCAGCGCCCTTGAGATCACCCACACGGATGACAATCCGCCCGCGCGGGTCGACGGTACGTACGGGTGAGCCGCCCACCGGAGCGCGCCATCTGCCCCACCGGGCGGCGCGCACGACGCGCTCGCTCCGCAGCCCAGCCCCTACGCGCCGTTTGCCTGAGGGGTTACGGCCCGGGGGCGCGTGCCCTGTCCGCGGGGTCCGCCTCTTGGGCCCGGCAGCCGGCCGCTCGCGGCTTCTGCCGTCTCCGGGGCCGCAGCACCGGTTGACTGCCGCTACGCCCGGCCACTGCCGCGGCGGCCCGGCCCACTGCCGGGGTGCGTGGCCCACTGCGGGGGTGCGTGGCCCACTGCCGGGTGGGCGGCCCCTGCCGCCGCGACCGCCCCCCTGTTGTGGCGCCGCGAACGGCCGTCCCATCCCCCCACCCCCGAACCCACCCCCCGCCCCCTCCCCCGAAGGGGGAGAGGGGGAGGGGGCGGGGGAAGCCTCGGCCTCCTCAGCTCTCGCCCGCCGCCCCGCCCGCCAGCTCACGCAGCCCCCGCCCCCTCTCACCGGCTCACGCGGCCCCCGCCCCCGCCCACCGGCTCACGCGTTCCCCCGCGATCGTTGCGGCGACGAGGGCCGCGGCGTGGGCGGTCAGGCCGGGGCGGGTGGTGCCGGTGGCGATGGCGAGGCCGAGGGCGGCGCCGAGGGCGTGGGCGCCGGCGTCGCCGAGCATGGTGCGTTCCGCCAGGTCGTCGCGGGCGATCGCGGCCACGGCCCCCATGGGTGCGGCGGACAGCGGTCCCGCCGGGCCGCGTCGGAGGAGGCCGGGCGCGCCGAGGGCCAGTACGGCGCCGGCTGCGCGGCCGGGGCGGACGTCCAGGAGGTTCACCAGGTGTGCCGAGCCCGCGATGACCACGCCCGCCAGGAGCTTGTCGACCGGGCGTTCCTTCAGCAGGGCGCCCGCCGCGAGACCGGCGGCGCCGATGCCGAACAGCTTCACCGCCCCACTGGTGACCTCACGGTTCCGCAGCGCCGAGAGGTGGGCCCGGAAGCCGCGGCGGGGGTCACCGGCGCCGAAGACGTCGTCGTACGCCCCGCAGGCCCCGGCCGCCAGTACGGCCAGCGCGGATGCCGCCCGGGTGCGGGCCGGCAGGCCCGGTGCGGTGGCCGCGGCGAGGGCCGTGCCGGTGGCCGTGGCGAGTCCGGCGTGCAGATGGACGGTGCGGCCGGCGTGGTTCTTGCGCTCCCACAGGACGGCGCCGCCCGGCGGCCGGGTCCTGAGTGCCCCGTAGGCGGCCCGGGTCGCCCCGGCCGCCCCCAGCAGCGCCGAGACCCGTGTGAGCACCTTGCCGCGAGCCGCCACCATGTCGCTCCCCTCGGCCGGCACCCTGCCGGCTCG
This sequence comes from Streptomyces sp. NPDC107765, assembly GCF_055657085.1. Classification (NCBI taxonomy): domain Bacteria; kingdom Bacillati; phylum Actinomycetota; class Actinomycetes; order Kitasatosporales; family Streptomycetaceae; genus Streptomyces; species Streptomyces sp. NPDC107765. Next base: position 125,327 of record NZ_JBVKBL010000021.1, read on the forward strand.
CACTCCGGTCACCCTAGGGGGCGGGCGTGGGCCGGCCGGCCTCGGGGATCACCGCGGGGCGGGGTGCCGCACCTAGCGGCTTGTGCGGGCCGTTTCGAGGAGTTCCTCGGCGTGGGCGCGGGCCGTTTCGGAGTCTTCCTGGCCGGCGAGCATGCGGGAGAGTTCGCGGACCCGCTCCTCGCCCTCCAGGACCTTGACGCCGCTCCTGGTGACCGAGCCGTCGTTGGTCTTCGCCACCAGGAGCTGGCGGTCGGCGAACGCGGCGACCTGCGGGAGGTGGGTGACGACCACGACCTGGGCCGATTTGGCGAGCCGGGCCAGCCGCCGGCCGACCTCGACGGCCGCCTTGCCGCCGACGCCCGCGTCGACCTCGTCGAAGAGGTAGGTCGGTACGGGGTCGGAGCCGGCGAAGACCACCTCGACGGCGAGCATCACCCGGGAGAGTTCACCGCCGGACGCCCCCTTGGCGATCGGCCGGGGCGGGGCGCCCGGGTGCGGGGCCAGGAGGAGTTCGACCTCGTCGGCGCCGGCCGGCCCGTAGGCGACGGTGCGGCCGCCGACCACGATGCCGTCGGCGTCCTCGGGCACCTCGGTCTGCCGGATCTCGACGGTCACCCGGGCGTGCGGCATGGCCAGCTCGGCGAGTTCGGCGGTCACGGCGTCCGCGAAGCGCATCGAGGACGCGGTGCGGGCATCGGTCAACGTCTGGGCGAGTTCGCCCAGTTCGGCCCGGAGTGCGTCGCGTTCGGCGGTGAGCTCGCCGATCCGGTCGTCGTCGCCGTCCAGTTCGGCGAGCCGGGCGGCGCTCTTCTCCGCCCAGGCCAGCACCTCGGCGATGTCCTCGCCGTATTTGCGGGTCAGGTGGGTCAGGGCGGCGCGGCGCTCCTCGACCGCGGCGAGCCGCAGCGGGTCGGCGTCGAGGTTGTCGGCGTAGCCGGCGAGCTCGCCCGCCACGTCGGCCATCAGGATGCCGATCTCCCCGAGGCGGTCGGCGAGGCCGGCGAGCTCCGGGTCGTGGCTGCGTACGGCTTCGAGGGCGCGGTGCGCGCCGGCGACGAGCGTGGTGGCCTCGACGCCTTCGGGGTCCTCGGGGTTGCCGGCCAGCGCGGCGTGGGCGGCGGTGGCGGCGGAGGCGAGTGCCTCGGCGTGGCCGAGCCGTTCGGCCTCGGCGGCGAGTTCGGTGTCCTCACCGGGCTGGGGTTCGACGGCGGCGATCTCGTCGAGGCCGAAGCGCAGCAGATCGGCTTCCTGGGCGCGTTCCCGGGCGCGGGTGGTCAGCTCGTCCAGTTCGGTGGTGACGGCGCGCAGCCGGCGGTGCGCGGCGGTGTATTTGGCGAGCGGGACGGCGACCGCGTCGCCGGCGTAGCGGTCCAGGGCCTGGCGCTGCCGGGCGGGGCGCAGCAGGCCCTGCTGGTCGGTCTGGCCGTGCACGGCGACCAGGTCGTCGGCCAACTCGCCGAGCAGTCCGACGGGTACGGAGCGGCCGCCGACGTGGGCCCGCGAGCGGCCCTCGGCGGACAGGGTGCGGCTGATCAGCAGGGCGCCGTCGTCGAGCTCGGCGCCGGCCTCCTCGGCGCGTACCGCGGCCGGGGTCTCGGGGCCGACGCTGATCCTGCCCTCGACGACGGCCGACTTGGCGCCGATGCGCACCAGGGCGGGGTCGGCGCGCCCGCCGAGCAGCAGGCCGAGGCTGGTGACGACCATGGTCTTGCCGGCGCCCGTCTCGCCCGTCACCGCCGTGAAGCCCGGGGACAGCTCGACTACGGCGTCGTCAATGACGCCCAGGGACCGGATCCGCATCTCCTCCAACACGGACACGACCTTACGAGGTCCTGGGGGCGCCCCGCGACGGCCTCCCCTCCCCCGTGCGCCCGGTACTGCGGAAAACCCCACCCGAAAGCGGAGGGTTTCCGCATGGTGCCCGGTACCACCGGGCCGCGACCCTGATCTCGGGGCCGGTACGACGCCCGCGCGGGCTTCGGGGGCGACCCCGCAGGTCACGCCCGGGGTGGCCGGGCCGCTCACGTGCGGGCTCGACCGCCCTGATCACGGTTGCGAAACGAAAGGTGCGTTCATGCCCAGCGGATTGGCGCGCGCGGCGTTGCGCGGTCACCGGCCGGCGTTCGCGGGGACGGCGGTGGCGGCGCTGTTCGCCGCCGCGGTCGTCGGGGCGTCGGTGACGATGCTCGCGGTGACCGGTGCGGACGGCGTGCCGGCCGCGGCGCGGCGGACGATGGTGGCCCACGGCGTCGGGGAGATGGCGCTGGTCCTGCTCCTCGGCTCGGTCTATCTGTCGGTCTTCGTGATCGCCTCGACGATGGGTACGGCCGTCGCCCAGCAGCACCGCGAGTTCGCGATGCTGCGGGCGGTCGGTGCGCGTCCGTGGCAGATCCGGCGGGCGGTCGCCGCGCAGGCGGTGCTGGCGGCCGTGCCGGCGGCGCTCGCCGGATGTGGGCTGGGCGCGGTGCTGGCGCGCTGGTGGTTCGACGGCATGGTGGCCCGCGGCCTGATTCCCGGCGAGGTGGCCTTCCGGTTCAGCTGGGTGGCGCTGCCGGTGTGCCTGGCGGTCGCGGTGGTGACGTCGGCGGTGGCCGGGCTGCTCGCGGCCGCCCGGTTCGCGGGGCTGCGGCCCGCGCGGGCGCTTGCGGAGGCGGCGGCCGGGCGCCGGCGGCTGGGGCCGCTGCGGCTGCCGCTGGGGCTGCTGGCGACGGCGGGCGGGGTGCTGCTCTCCCGGCTGCTGGCCGACCAGCCCGCCGAGAAGGCCGGTCAGGGCGCGTTCCTCGTCCTGCTGCTGTTCTGTGCCGGGGTGGCGCTGCTGGGGCCGCGGCTGGTGGGCCCGGCGACGTGGCTGGTGTCCCGGCTGGCTGCCGGCCGGTTCGGCGGGGCGGCCGGGCTGGCGATGCGGAACGTCACGGCGCAGTCCCGCCGGTTCTCCGCGGCGGTGGTCCCGCTGGTCCTGGTGGTGGCGTTCGGCACCACGAAGATCGCGCTGCACACCACCGCGCAGCACCGGACCGGTTCCGCCGGCCCGCCCGACGAGGTGTGGCTGGACCAGGTCGGTACCGGGCTGTACGCGGGGTTCGCCGCCATCGCCGCCGCCAACACCCTCGCGGTGATCACCGCCGAGCGCCGCCGTGAGCTGGCGCTGCTGCGGCTGATCGGTACGTATCCCCGGCAGGTGCGGGCGATGGCGGCCTGGGAGGCGGCCGTCGTCGCGGGCACCGCCCTGGTCCTCGGCACGGCCATCGCCCTGCTCACGCTCGCCCCGGTGCTCCGGCGGATGTTCGGGGACGCGCTGCCGTATGTGCCCTGGACGACGGCCGCCGCGATCGCCGGCGGCACCCTGCTGCTCGCCCTGCTCGCGACCGGTGTGCCGGTCCATCTGACCCTGCGCCGCCGCGCCACGGACACCCTGGCCGCGGCCTGACCCCCTCACGAGGTATCGATGAACGACCGCTGCGGCCCCGGCCGCTCCCGCCGCTCCCGCGGCACGCTCGCGCTGTTCGCCGCCGTGACGGCCGTGACCGCGCTGACCGCCACCACCGCCTGCGCCGGCGGCCCGGCCGCCGGACCGGATCCCGCCGCTTCCCGGCCGGCGTCCGCCGCCCGCGCGTCCCTGGAGGGCGTCTGGCGGACGGACGGCTACGGGACCCTCGTCACCATCAAGGGCCGCAGCCTGCGGACGTACGAGACCACCGCGGTCAGCTGTCTGCCGGGGGCCGTCACGGGCACCCGGGCGGGGGCGCCCGACGCGCGGGGCCAAAGCCGGTTCACGGTCCCGGACTCGGCGCCGCTCACGCTGACCCCGGAGGGGGCCGGCGGCGCCCGGTGGACGAGTCCGGACACCGCGGGCCGGCGGACCCTGCACCGGATCGCCGCGCTGCCGGCCCGGTGCGCCGAGCGCCCGCCCCGCGATCCCCGGGCGGCCTTCGACGTGTTCTGGCGGACGTATGCCGAGAACTACCCGTTCTTCCGGGCGAAGAAGGTCGACTGGGCGGCGGTCCGCGACCGTTACCGCCCGCGGATCACGGCCCGGACCACCGATGCCGAACTCTTCGCGGTGCTGCGCGCGATGATCGAGCCGCTGCACGACGCGCACACCCGGGTCGTCGCCGGCCCGGACCGGTGGTTCGCGGGGAAACGCCCCGGCACGGTCCTGCCCACCCCGGCCTTCACCGCCCGTGTCGAGGCGGCGATGGCCGCCGGCCTCGGTCCCGGCGTCCACCGGCGCGAGTGGGCGCAGGGCAGGCTGTCCTACGCCGATCTGCCCGGCCGGATCGGGTACTTCCGCGTCACCCAGTTCGCCCGGTACACGAAGAAGGGCGATTACGCGGGGGACGCCGCCGAGCTCGACCGGGCCCTGGACGCGGTGTTCACGAAGGGCCGTACGCGGGGGCCGGGGGCGCTGCGCGGCCTGATCGTCGACGTCCGGCTGAACGGCGGCGGCGCCGATCCGCTGGGCCTGCGCATCGCCTCCCGGCTCACCGACCGCGGCTATCTCGCCTACCGCAAGCGGGCCCGCAACGACCCGCGGGATCCGGCGCGGTTCACCACACCGGTGCCGGTGCGGGTCCGGCCGTACCACGGCCCGGTCTACACCGGCCCGGTGGCGGTGCTCACCGGCCGCCTCACCATCAGTGCGGGCGAGACCTTCACCCAGTCCCTGATGGGCCGCTCCCCCGCCCCCACCCGGATCGGGGAGCCCACCCAGGGCGTCTTCTCCGACGTCCTGGACCGCGGCCTGCCGAACGGCTGGCGCTTCGGTCTGCCCGACGAGGAGTTCCTGACCGCCGGCGGCCGGACCTTCGACGGCGCCGGCATCCCTCCGGCCGTACCGGTCCCGGTCTTCGCCGACGAGGACCTCGCCGCGCACCGGGACCCGGGTCTGGCCCGTGCCAGGGCACTCCTCGCAGGGTCGTCGTGAGCGGCCGCTAGTGGGGCGCTCCCCGCCAGCCCGCCACCGGGAGGGCGAACTTGGCGACCAGGCGGTCGGTGAAGGAGGCGTGGTGCAGCCGGGCCAGGCGGACCGGTACGGCGCCGCGGCGGACCTCGACGCGGGCGCCGGCGGGGAGTTCGACGGTGCGGCGGCCGTCGCACCACAGCACGCCGTGCGGCGTCTTGGGCTGGACCTCGACGGCGAGGACCGAGTGCGGCGAGGTGACCAGCGGCTTGGCGAAGAGGGCGTGGGCGCTGATGGGGACCATCAGCAGCGCCTCGACCTCGGGCCAGACCACCGGGCCGCCGGCCGAGAAGGCGTAGGCGGTCGAGCCGGTGGGGGTCGCGCAGACCACGCCGTCGCCGCCGAAGCGGGAGACCGGCCGGCCGTCGACCTCGGTCACGACCTCCAGCATCCGCTCGCGCGCGGCCTTCTCCACCGACGCCTCGTTGAGCGCCCAGTCGGTGTGCACGATGTTGCCGTTGTTGCGGACGAGGATGTCGAGGGTCATGCGCTCCTCGACCTCGTAGGCGCGGGTGACGACCCGGTCGACGACCTTGTCGAGGTCGTCGCGTTCGGCCTCGGCGAGGAAGCCGACCCGGCCGAGGTTGACGCCGAGCATCGGGACGCCGGACGTCCGGGCGAAGTCCGCGCCGCGCAGCAGCGTCCCGTCCCCGCCCAGGACCACGATCAGTTCGCAGCCCTCGGCCGCGCACTGCTCCAGTTCGACGCGTTCGACCGAGGGCGGCAGCGGCAGGTCCGCGGCCTCCTCGGCCAGCACCCGCACCCCGATGCCGCTGCGCAGCAGCCCCTGGACGACGAGTTCGGCGCTGCGGACGGCCGCGGGGCGGCCGGTGTGTGCGAGCAGGAACACCGTCCGCCCGGCTCCGGTGTTCTCGTGTGCTGCGCTGCCTTCAACTGCCTGGGTTGTGGTCAACGAGGCCCCTCCGCCACTGCACGGTCGACATCCGCCGGGTCGAGTGCAGGCGCCCCGGCGCGCAGCCACAGAAAGTACTCGACATTCCCGGAAGGTCCGGGCAGCGGGCTCGCAACTACTCCAAGTACGCCAAGTCCCAGCTCCGCCGCCCGGGTCGCGACGGCCGTGACGGCCTCGGCCCGCAGCGCGGCGCTGCGCACGACCCCGCCGCTGCCGAGGCGCTCCTTGCCGACCTCGAACTGCGGCTTGACCATCAGCACCAGGTCGGCGTCCGGCGCCGCGCAGCCGACCAGCGCGGGCAGCACGAGCCCCAGCGGGATGAAGGAGAGGTCACCCACGACGAGGTCGACGGGCCGGTCGTCGATCTGATCGAGCGTCAACTCGCGCACGTTGGTGCGGTCCTTCACGGTGACCCGCTCGTCGCTCTGCAGGGACCAGGCGAGCTGGCCGTATCCGACGTCGACGGCGACGACATGGCCGGCGCCGGCCCGCAGCAGGACGTCGGTGAAGCCGCCGGTGGAGGCGCCGGCGTCCAGCGCCCGGCGCCCCTCGATCTTCAGGCCGTGCGGGGCGAAGGCGGCGAGGGCCCCGGCGAGCTTGTGACCGCCGCGCGAGACGTAGTCCGGGTCGCTGTCGTCGGCGCGGACGACCACGGCCGCGCTGGTCTCCACCTGGGTGGCCGGTTTGCTCGCGGTGGTACCGCCGACGGTCACCCGGCCCGCGGCGATCAGCTGGCTGGCGTGCTCGCGCGAGCGGGCCAGCTTGCGGCGCACCAGCTCCGCGTCGAGTCGGCGTCGTGCCACTCCTGCCACCTGTGGTTCAGCTCCTGTTGTCGTGCGTCGTGGAGGACGGTGCGGGCGGCCCGGGGTGCTGGTCGAGACCGGCCAGTACGTCGCGGAGCCCGCGGTGCACATCCTCGTACACCTTCAGGTGTCCGCCCACCGGCAGGTGGTCGGCATCGGCGAGACGCCGCAGTCCGGCGTCGACCGCGGCCTGGCCGGTGGGGGTGACGGCGACGCCGAGCGGCTCGGGCCCGGCCGCCTCGGTGGCCGCGGCCTGCCCGCCGGTCGCCGCCTCCCCGGCGCTTGTGGCCGGCCGCGCGGGTCCGGCCTGCTCCGTGCCGCCGGCTGCCTCCGGCTTTGGGCCGGGCGTGGACTGTTCCATGCCCCCGACGCTACCTCGGCGGGCGGGTGCCCGGGGCGGACCGGCGGTCCGGCGACCTGGCGTATCGTCGATCGGGATGGCAACCCTCGACCAGTGCCGTGCCGCGCTCGACCGGCTGGCCCAGAACCTGTCCTCGGCTGACGGCAAGGTCCGTGGCGCCGCCGCGCTCGACCGTTCGCTCAGCTGTCGCATCACCGACCTGGAGGTCACGTTCCTCGGGCGGCTGGCCCAGGGCAGCATCCAGGACGTGACCTGCGTGCCCGGCCCGCCCCCGGACAAGGCCGAGATCCGGCTGTCCATGGCGGGCGACGATCTGGTCGCGCTGGTGGACGGCCGGCTGAACTTCGCCCGGGCCTGGGGCAGCGGCCGGGTCAAGCTGGAGGCCGGACTGCGCGATCTGCTGCGCCTCAGGACCCTGCTGTAGCGGTCCCCACCGTCTCGTCGGCCGCCTGCCGTGCCGCCCGGCCGCCGCGCGGCTGCCGCGCAGCGGGCACGACCAGCGGTGTGCCGGTCTCCGGGTCGTCGATGACCTGGCAGCTGATGCCGAAGACCCGGGCGACCAGGTCCGCGGTGACGATGTCGGCGGGCGGGCCCTGGGCGACGATCTCGCCGTCCTTCATGGCGATGAGGTGGGTCGCGTAGCGGGCGGCGTGGTTGAGGTCGTGCAGCACGGCGACCAGCGTCCGCCCCTGCTCCTCGTGCAGCTCGGCGCACAGGTCCAGGACCTCGATCTGGTGCTGGATGTCCAGGTAGGTCGTGGGCTCGTCGAGGAGGAAGAGCGGGGTCTGCTGGGCGAGCGCCATGGCGATCCAGACCCGCTGGCGCTGGCCGCCGGACAGTTCGTCGACGTAGCGGTCGGCGAGCCCGTCGACGCCGGTGGCCGCCATGGACTCCGTCACGATCCGCTCGTCCTCGCCCGACCACTGCCGCAACAGCCCCTGGTGCGGGTAGCGGCCGCGCGCCACGAGGTCCACGACGGTGATGCCGTCCGGGGCGACCGAGGACTGGGGCAGCAGACCGAGCGTCCTGGCGACCTTCTTGGCCGGGAGGGACGAGATCGCCGCGCCGTCCAGCAGCACCGATCCGGCGCTCGGCCTGAGCATCCGGGAGAGGGCGCGCAGCAGCGTGGACTTGCCGCAGGCGTTCGGGCCGACGATGACCGTGAAGGACCGGTCGGGAATGGCGACCGAGAGGTTCTCGGCGATGACCCGCCGGTCGTAGGCGAGGGTGACGTTCTCGGCCGTGAGACGGCTCACTTCGAAAGCTCCTGGGGTGGTGGGGACGTGGTCGCGCTGCGGTCGTCGCGGTGGCCCGGGTGGCCCGGGGCTCATACCCGCCCGGCCTTCCGCTCGACGGCCAGCAGCCACAGCAGGTATCCGCCGCCGAGGACACCGGTCAGCACGCCCACCGGCAGCTGGTCGGCGCCGAAGAGCCGCTGGGAGGCCCAGTCGGCGGCGACGAGCAGTACGGCACCCATCAGGGCGGCGGGCAGCAGGTTGGGGCCGGGCGCGCGGGTCAGCCGCCGGGCGAGCTGAGGTGCGGTGAGCGCCACGAAGGAGATCGGCCCGGCCGCCGCGGTGGCCGCGGCGACCAGAACGACGGCTGCCAGCAGCACGACGATGCGCACCCGGTCGACGCGTACGCCCAGTGCGTACGCCGCGTCGTCGCCCATCTCCAGCATCCGCAGCGGCCGCCCGTAGAGGAGGACCAGCGGGATCAGGACGGCGCAGACGGCGGCGAGCGGCCCCACCTGGTCCCAGTCGCGGCCGTTGAGGGAACCGGTCATCCAGGTGGTGGCGCGGGTCGCCTCGACGATGTTGGCCTTGGTCATCAGGTAGAGGACCATCGCGTAGAGCATGGCGCCGGCCCCGATGCCGACGAGCACGAAGCGGTAGCCGTGGATGCCGCGCTTCCAGGCGAGCAGGAAGACGGCGACTCCGGTGGCCACGCCGCCGACGACCGCTCCGGCGGCGACCGCGAAGGTCCCGGCCTGGAAGTAGACGATGGCGGTCAGCGCGCCGACCGACGAGCCCTGGGCGAAGCCGAGGACGTCCGGGCTGCCGAGCGGATTGCGCGAGACGGTCTGGAACACCGCCCCGGCGATCCCGAACGCGGCGCCGACCAGCAGCCCCACCAGCACCCGGGGCAGCCGCAGGTCCTGCACGATGAACTGTGCGCCGGGGTCGCCGCCGCCGGTCAGCGTGGCGACCACCTCGCCCGGCGTCATCGGGTAGTCGCCGGAGCCGATCAGCGCGATGCCGGCGGCCAGCGCGAGGACCAGCAGCACCAGTCCGACGACCACGGCGCGGACGTCCAGGCGCAGCGAGAGCCCGCCCTGGGCCCCGCCTTTGGTGCGCAGCGTCGCCGCGCGCTTCGTGCCGTGCGCGGGCTTCGTGCGCCCGGACTTCACAGTGACGCTCACAGCTGAGCCATCCTCCGCCGTCGTACGAGATAGATGAAGACCGGTCCGCCGATGAGGGCGGTGACGATGCCGACCTGGAGTTCGCCGGGGCGGGCCGCCACCCGTCCGAGGACATCCGCGCCGAGCAGCAGGACCGGTGAGAGCACCGCGGAGTACGGCAGGATCCAGCGCAGGTCGGGGCCGGTGAGGGCCCGTACGACGTGCGGAACCATCAGGCCGACGTAGACGATCGGGCCGCAGGCGGCGGTGGCGCCGCCGCACAGCAGGGTGACCGCGACCATCGCCAGGACCCGGGTGCGGGTGAGCCGGGTGCCCAGTGCCCGCGCCTGGTCGTCGCCGAGCGCGATGGCGTTGAGCGGGCGGGCGAGCAGCAGCGCGAGGACCCCGCCGACGGCCAGGAAGGGGGCGACGTGGGTGACCGTCGGCGCGGTGGCGGCGGCCAGTGAACCCACCGTCCAGAAGCGCATCTTGTCGAGCGCCGCGGTGTCCGTGAGGTTGACGGCGTTGATGTAGCCGACGAGGACGGCGGTCAGTGCGGTGCCGGCCAGCGCGAGCCGTACGGGGGTGGCGTTGCGGGTGCCGCCGAGGACGTAGACGGCGACCGAGACGACCGCGGCACCGGCGAACGCGAACCACACATAGCCGGTGAGGGAGGTGATGCCGAAGAAGCTGATGGCGGAGACGACGGCGGCCGAGGCGCCGGCGTTGATACCGAGAACTCCGGGGTCCGCCAGGGGATTTCGGGTCAGTGCCTGCATGACGGTGCCGGCCAGGCCGAGGGCGGCGCCGGCCAACAGGCCGAGCAGGGTGCGGGGGATGCGCACGTCGTGGACGACCACGTCGGTGTCGGTGCCGGAGTAGTGGAACACCCCGTGCCACACCTGGTCGAGCGGGATCGGTTTGGCGCCGACGGCGATGCCGAGGACGACGACGGCGGCGAGGACGGCCACGGAGCCGAGCAGTCCCGCGGAGCGCAGGGCGTGCCGCCTCCGGGGTGCCGTGGGGGCCGGGGCCGTTGATGCTTCGGGGGGACTGTCGACCAACACGGTAGTTAGGTTAGCCTACCCTCACATTCGACTTGCAGGCCCTCCCAGAGAGAAGCGCAGCCACCATGAGCACTTCCCGAAGCGTATCCCTGTCCCGCCGCGGCGTCCTGGCCGCGGGCGGCGCCGTCGGCATCGGCGCCCTGCTGGCCGCGTGCGGCGGCGGCAAGGGGGCGGCGGACGCCAACGGCGGTGCCCAGGGCGGCCCTTGGAGCTTCACCGACGACCGCAAGCAGAAGGTCTCCCTCAAGGGCACCCCGCAGCGGATCGTCGCCTTCACCGGCACCGCGGCCGCCCTGCACGACTTCGGGATCGACGACCAGATCGTCGGCGTCTTCGGCCCCACCAAGCTCAAGGACGGCAAGCCCGACCCGCAGGCCGGCGACCTCGACGTCGACAAGGTCACCATCATCGGCAACGCCTACGGCCAGTTCAACGTCGAGAAGTTCGCGGGGCTGCGGCCGGATCTGCTGGTCACCAACATGTACGAGCCGGGTGCGCTGTGGTTCGTCCCGGACGACAGCAAGGACAAGATCACCAAGCTGGCCAGGTCCGTGGCCCTCACCTCCTCCCGCGTCCCGCTCGTCAAAATCATCGAGCGCTACGCCGAACTGGCCGGATCGCTCGGCGCCGACCTCAAGGCCAAGAAGGTCACCGACGCCAAGTCCCGCTTCGAGAAGGCCGCCGAGAAGCTGCGCAAGGCCGCCAGGTCGAACCCGGTCAAGGTGCTCGCCTGCTCCGGCAGCCCCGGCCTGTTCTACGCCTCCAACCCCGGCATCAACGCCGACCTGATGTACTACAAGTCCCTCGGCGTCGACCTGATCGTCCCCGACCACCTGGACAAGGGCGGCTACTTCGAGAGCCTGAGCTGGGAGAACGCCGACAAGTACAAGGCGGACGTGCTCCTGCTGGACAACCGGACCGCCACCCTCCAGCCCAAGGACCTGGCGGCGAAGCCCTCCTGGGCGAAGCTGCCCGCCGTCAAGGCCGGCCAGATCACCCCGTGGTCGAGCGAGCCGCGCTTCTCCTACGCGGGCTCCGCACCGCTCATCGAGACGCTGGCCAAGGACGTCGAGAGCGCCAAGAAGGTCAGCTGACACACCGCCGTGCCGCGCGGACCGGCCCCGGGCCGTCCGCACCGCACGTCCGCCGGCCGCGACGGACCGCCCGCCCGCACCCGCGCGTCCCCACGGCCGCCCCCACCCCCACCACCGTCCGGGAGGTTCCCGCATGACCACGACCGCCGCCCCCGCCACCACCCCGTTCCGCTTCTTCGACGTGCACGTCGTCCGCTCCCGGCGGCTCGGCCCCGCCATGCTGCGGGTCACCTTCGGCGGCGAGCGGCTGGACGAACTGGCCTCCGGCGGCCGTGACCAGCGCTTCAAGCTCTTCCTCCCGCAACCCCACCAGGACCGCCCGGTCCTCGACGACCTGGGCGAGGGCTGGTACACCGCCTGGCGGGCCCAGGACCCGGCCGAGCGTGCGGTGATGCGCTCGTACACCATCCGTGAACAGCGCCCGGACTCCGGGGAGTTCGACGTGGACTTCGCGCTGCACGGCGCGGAGCCGGGCGCCTCCGCGACGAAGGGCGGGCCGGCCTCCCGCTGGGCCGCCGCCGCCCGGCCCGGCGACCGGCTCACCGTCCTCGCCCCGGCCGTGGAGGACAACGGCGGCGTCGACTTCCGCCCGCCGGCCGGCACCGACTGGATCCTGCTCACCGGCGACGAGACGGCGCTGCCCGCGATCGCCGGCATCCTCTCCTGGCTCTCCCCCGGCACCCAGGCCAAGGTCTTCCTGGAGATCGGGCACGAGGACGACCGGCAGCCGCTGCCGACCTTCGCGGACGCCGACGTCACCTGGCTCGTCCGGGACCCGGCCACCGCGGCGCACCACGAGCCGGTGCTCGACGCGCTGCGCACCGCCGCGCTGCCCGCCGGCACGCCGTACGCCTGGGTCGCCGGGGAGTCCGGCACCGTCAAGGCGGTGCGCCGTCATCTGGTCCGCGAGCGCGGTTTCGACCGCCGCGCGGTCAAGTTCACCGGCTACTGGCGGCGCGGCGCCTCCGAGGAGGACCTGCTCGCCGAGCTGTCGGCGGGTACCGCGGCGGCCGAGCGGGACTGAGCCATCGGCCGCCGAGCGCCGGGGCCCCGCCGCACGCCGGGCCCCGGGGCGCCGTCCTCACATCCCGATGCGGGCCAGCGCCTTGTCCGCGTCGGCCCGGCAACTGCCGTTCCCCGCCTGCGTCCAGGCCGCCGCGCACAGCGCCCGCAGCCCGTCCAGCGGCTCCCCCTCGCCCGCCACGGCGAGCACGCCGCCGGCGGCCTCGGCCCGCCAGCCACCGCACCGGAAGCCACCGCCGTCCGCGGTCACCTCCGGCTGCGGCGCGAGCAGCCCGCGCAGGTCCGCGTCCACGTAGGAGGGGCGATGCTCCGGCGGGGCGGCGAGCAGTTCGGCGGGGGTGGTCACGCCGGTGAGCACCAGCAGGGAATCCACCGCGCCGTTGTGGGCGCCCTCGATGTCGGTGTCCAGCCGGTCGCCGATCACCAGCGGCCGCCGGGCGCCGGTCCGCAGCACCGTCTCGCGGTGCATCGGCGGCTGCGGCTTGCCCGCCACCTGGGGCGCCCCGCCCGCCGCGATCCGGACGACCTCCACCAACGCGCCGTTGCCGGGCGCGATCCCGCGCTCCTTGGGGATCGTCAGGTCGGTGTTGGACGCGAACCACGGCACCCCGCGCTGCACCGCGTACGCGGCCTCCGCCAGCCGTTCCCAGTCCAGGGACGGGTCGTAGCCCTGCACCACGGCCGCCGGGTCGTCGTCCGCGGAGAACACCGGCTCAAGGCCGCGCTCGCGCAGCGCCACCAGCAGCCCCTCGCCGCCGATCGCCAGCACCCGGGCACCCGCCGGCACCTGCTCGGCGATCAGCCGGGCCACCGCCTGCGCCGAGGTGATCACGTCCTCGGGACCCGTGGGCAGCCCAAATCCGGACAGCTGGTCGGCGACGGCCTGCGGGGTGCGGGCCGCGTTGTTGGTCACGTACGCCAGGTGCATCCCGCCGTCCCGGGCGCAGGTCAGCGACGCAACGGCGTGCGCGATCGCCCGGCCACCGGCGTAGACGACCCCGTCCAGATCCAGCAGCGCCGTGTCGTACGCCGCGCTCAGCGCGCGCCGGCTCCCGTCGGGCTGCCTGCGAACCTGCTCGTTCATGCCGTCCTGCTCCTCGCACCTACCGGTATTTCCAGCCACATCCGGACTGTCCCCCGATCTTCCCTCATCGCGCCCGCGGCATAGCATTCTTCAATGACCGATACCGACGGCCTCCGCCTCCTCCCGTTCCGCGGACTGCGCTACGCCCCGGACCGGATCAGCAGCCTCACCGCCGTGACCTCGCCGCCGTACGACGTGGTGGTCCGGCCGGAGGGGGTGCGCCATCTGGAGACCGCCGATCCGTACAACATCGTCCGGCTGATCCTGCCGCACGCCGCGGACCCGGCCGCCCGGCACCGCCAGGCCGCCGACACCCTGCGCCGCTGGCGCGCCGAGGGCGTGCTGGCGCAGGACCCCGACCCCGCACTGTACGTGTACGAGCAGCGCTCCGGCGAGGTGCTCCAGCGCGGGCTGATCGGTGCGCTGCGCCTGGACGGCCCGGTGCTGCCGCACGAGGACGTGATCCCCGAGGTCGTGGCGGACCGGGCCGCGCTGATGCGCGCCGCGGCCGCCAATTTCGAGCCGTTGCTGCTGTCGTACCGCGGCGGCAATCCGGCGAACGGCGCCACCGCGGTGATCGAGCGCGTGGTGGAGGGCACCCCGCTGCTGTCCACCACCACGGAGGACGGTTTCACCCACCGCCTGTGGGCGGTCACCGCCCCCGCCGACCTCGCCACCATCGACGCGGACCTCGCCCGCCGGCAGGCGCTGATCGCCGACGGCCACCACCGCTGGGCGACCTACCAGCGGCTGTACGAGCAGCAGCCGGGCGCCACCGCCGCCTCCCCCTGGGCGTCCGGCCTGGTCCTGCTCGTCGACACCGCCCGCTACCCGCTCCAGGTCCGCGCCATCCACCGCGTACTGCCGCATCTGCCGCCCGCCAAGGCGCTGGCGGAGCTGGCCGGTGCCTTCCGCACCCGTCCGCTCGCGGGCGAGCTGCCGGACGCCCTGCGGGCCCTGGAGGAGACGCCCGGTACGGCCTTCGTCCTCAGCGGCGGACCGGACACCTTCCACCTCCTGGACCGCCCGGATCCCGAGCTGCTGGACCGTACGATCCGCCGGGACCGGCCCGAGGCGTGGCGGCGGCTGGACGCCACCGTGCTGCACTCCGTCCTGCTGGACGAGGTCTGGCACATCCCTGACCACCCGTCGGACATCGGCTATCTGCACCACGCCGAGGCCGCCGTGGCCCACGCCGCCCGGCACGGCGGATCGGCCCTGCTGATGCGCGCCACGTCCGAGGAGACCGTCCGTCAACTCGCCGAGTGCGGTGTGACGATGCCCCGCAAGTCCACGTCGTTCGGGCCCAAGCCCGCCACGGGGCTGGTGCTTCGGACGCTGGAGGACGACAACTGAGCCGCGGACGGGGTCCGGTCCGGGCCCCGTCTCCCCACCTGGGATGTAGTTAGGTTAGGCTTACCTCACTACGTCACCGGGCGGGCCTCCCTGCCCCTGCGCACACCCCACCCTGCGCAGGACGTGGTCAACTCCGCACCAGGGAGGACACCTTCATGAGTCTCCTCGCGCACTCCGCCGAGGACCCGGCCGACAGCCGGACGTATCTGCTCAACAACGGGACGGCCCACCGCTACCACAGCGCGGTCACCGAGAGCGTCACACGGATCAGCGCCAAAATCGCCGGTACCGCCCGCCCGTTCACCGGCATCTCCGTCGACCGCCTCGCCCCCGCGATCGCCGGCGTCGACCTCGACGCACCGCTGCACGACACGGCCGCCGCGCTCGACGAACTCGAAGAGGTCTACCTCCGCGACGCGGTCTACTTCCACCACCCGCGCTACCTCGCGCACCTCAACTGCCCCGTGGTGATCCCCGCCCTGGTCGGCGAGGCCGTCCTCTCCGCCGTCAACTCCTCCCTGGACACCTGGGACCAGAGCGCCGGCGGCACGCTCATCGAACGCCGGCTGATCGACTGGACCGCCGCCCGGATCGGCCTCGGCGAGCTGGCCGACGGCATCTTCACCAGCGGCGGCAGCCAGTCCAACCTCCAGGCCATGCTGCTCGCCCGCGACGAGGCCTGCCGCCGCGAACCGGCCCGGGACGGCTCCCCGGACACCCGGCTCACCGACGTCCTCCCCCGGCTGCGCATCCTCACCTCCGCCTGCAGCCACTTCAGCATCCGCAAGTCCGCCACCCTGCTGGGCATGGGCGCCGAGGCCGTCATCACCGTCCCCGTCGACGCCGAAAAGCGGATGCGCACCGACGCGCTGGCCGACGAACTGGCCCGCTGCCACCGCGACGGCCTGATACCCATGGCGGTCGTCGCCACCGCCGGCACCACCGACTTCGGCTCCCTCGACCCGCTCCCGGAGATCGCCGACCTGTGCGCCCGCCACGGCGCCTGGATGCACGTCGACGCCGCCTACGGATGCGGACTGCTGGTCTCCCGCCGCCGCGAACTCCTCGACGGCATCGAGCGCGCCGACTCCGTCACCGTCGACTACCACAAGTCCTTCTTCCAGCCGGTCAGTTCGAGCGCCGTCCTGGTACGGGACCGGGCCACCCTGCGGCACGTCACCTACCACGCGGACTACCTCAACCCGCGCCGGATGGCCGAGGCCCGGATCCCCAACCAGGTCGACAAGTCGATCCAGACCACCCGCCGCTTCGACGCCCTCAAACTCTGGCTCACCCTGCGCATCATGGGCGCCCGGGCCGTCGGCGAACTCTTCGACGAGGTCATCGACCGCGCCGCCGACGCCTGGAAACTCCTCCACGACGACCCCCGCTTCGAAGTGGTCACCGAACCCCGGCTGAGCACCCTGGTCTTCCGCTACGTCCCCAGCGCCGACCCGGACCCCGAGCTCGCCGACCGGGTCAACCTGCACGCCCGCGAAGCGCTGTTCGCCTCCGGCGACGCGATCGTCGCCGGCACCAAGGTCGACGGCCGCCACTACCTCAAGTTCACCCTGCTCAACCCCGAAACCACCCTGGAGGACATCGCCACCGTCCTCGACCTGATCGCCGAGCACGCCGGCGCCTTCCTCGCCGAGCAGCCCCGGCCGGCGCTCAGCGCGCGCTGACCCTCCCCGAGCCGAACCCCCCATCGGAGACCCCGTGTCCGCCCCTTACGACTTCCTCGCCATCGGCCTCGGCCCCTTCAACCTCGGCCTGGCCTGCCTGACCGAGCCGATCGACGGACTCAACGGCCTGTTCCTGGACGACAAACCGTCCTTCGACTGGCACCCCGGCATGATGCTGGAAAGCAGCCACCTCCAGGTGCCGTTCCTTGCCGACCTGGTCACCCTCGCCGATCCGACCTCCCCGTTCTCCTTCCTCAACTACCTGAAGGAATCCGGGCGAATCTACCCGTTCTACATCCGCGAGAGCTTCTATCCGCTGCGCGCCGAGTTCAACGACTACTGCCGCTGGGCGGCCGGCAAACTCGACACCCTCCGCTTCGGACACCGCGTCACCACCGTCGAGTACGACGCCCGCGAGGAGCTGTACACCGTCCACGCCGAGCACCTCCCCACCGGCGAACGCCGCACCTTCCGCGCCCGCAAACTCGTCCTCGGCACCGGCACCCCGCCGCACCTCCCCGAGGCGTGCCAGGGCCTGGGCGGCGACCTGCTGCACAACGCCGGCTACCTGGACGCCAAGCCCGCCCTCCAGGCCAAGGACTCGATCACCCTGATCGGCAGCGGCCAGAGCGCGGCCGAGATCTACTACGACCTCCTCACGGACATCGACGCCCACGACTACCACCTGACCTGGGCCACCCGCTCGCCGCGCTTCTTCCCCCTCGAATACACCAAGCTCACGCTGGAGATGACCTCACCGGAGTACGTGGACTACTTCCACGCCCTCCCCCGGGCCACCCGCGACCGGCTCAACGCCACCCAGAAACACCTCTACAAGGGCATCGACTCCGAGCTGATCAACGAGATCTTCGACCTGCTCTACCAGAAGAGCCTGGCCGGCCCGGTCCGCACCCGCCTGCTCACCAACACCGCCCTCCGGACGGCCTCCTACGACGAGACCTCCGGCACCTATACCCTGGGCCTGCGCCAGGAGGAACAGGGCACCGACTTCACCCTCGACACCCAGGGCCTGGTCCTCGCCACCGGCTACCGCTACCGCGTACCGGACTTCCTCGAACCGGTCCGCGACCGGATCGCCTGGGACGACGCCGGCCGCTACGCCGTCGCCCGCAACTACAGCATCGACACCACCGGCCAGGGCATCTTCGTGCAGAACGCCGAGCTGCACACCCACGGCTTCGTCACCCCCGACCTCGGCATGGCCGCCTACCGCAACTCGTGCCTCGTCCGCGAGCTGCTCGGCCGCGAGTACTACCCGGTCGAGAAGGCCATCGCCTTCCAGGAGTTCGCCGCCCCGGCCGGCCCGCACCACCCCATGGAGATACCCGCGTGAGTACCCCCGTCTTCACCCGCACCGATCCCGCTCTGGGGGAGCTCTCCCTGCGGCCCGTCGACCCCGCCGCCGACGCCGCCGTCCTGCACTCCTGGGTCACCCACCCCAAGGCCGTCTTCTGGCTGATGCAGGACTGCGACCTCGCCGCCGTCGAGAAGGAGTTCGCGCGGATCGCCGCCGACCCCCACCACGACGCCTTCCTCGGCCTGCACAACGGCACCCCGGCCTTCCTGATGGAACGCTACGACCCCGCCCACCGCGAACTGGTCGGCATCCACGCCGCCGAGCCGGGCGACATCGGCATGCACTTCCTCACCGCGCCCACCGCCACCCCCCTCCACGGCTTCACCCGCGCGGTGCTCACCACCGTCATGGACATGCTCTTCGCCGACCCGGCCACCCACCGCGTCGTCGTCGAACCCGACACCCGCAACACCGCCGTGCACGCCCTCAACAAGGCCGTCGGCTTCGAGATCCGGCGCACCGTCTCGCTGCCCGCCAAGGACGCCTACCTGAGCACCTGCACCCGCGACCAGTTCCTGGCCGCCCGAGGAGACCACTGATGCCCACCGCCCAGGACGCCGTCGCCCACCTCACCCCCGCCCTGTGGGCCCGCGCCAACCGCCTGCTGATCCGCAAGGGCCTGGCCGAATTCGCCCACGAGCGGCTGCTCACCCCCCAGCGCCTGCCGCAGGACGGCCACTACGCCGTACGCAGCGACGACGGCAGCACCGAATACCGCTTCGCCGCCCGCAGAGCCGCCCTCGACCACTGGCAGGTCGACGCCGACAGCATCACCCGCCACCGCGGACCGGACGAACTCCCCCTGGACGCCCTGGAGTTCTTCCTCGAGCTCCGCACGGCCCTGGGCCTCGGCCAGGAGATCCTGCCGGTCTACCTGGAGGAGATCAGCTCCACCCTCTCCGGCACCGCCTACAAGCTCGGCCTCGACCAGCCCTCCGCCGCCGAACTCGCCAAGTCCGGCTTCCAGGCCATCGAGACCGGCATGACCGAGGGCCACCCCTGCTTCGTCGCCAACAACGGCCGCCTCGGCTTCGGCATCCACGAGTACCACGCCTACGCCCCCGAGGCCGCCAGCCCGCTGACGCTCATCTGGCTCGCCGCCCGCCGCGACCACGCCACCTTCACCGCCGGCGCCGGCCTCGACTACGACACCCTGATCCGCGCCGAACTCCCCGAGGAGACCCGCACCCGCTTCACCACCACCCTCACCGGCCTCGGCCTCGACCCCGCCGACTACTACCTCTTCCCCACCCACCCGTGGCAGTGGTGGAACAAGCTGTCCGTCACCTTCGCCGCCGAGATCGCCCGGCAGCACCTGGTCTGCCTGGGCCCCGGCGACGACGAGTACCTCGCTCAGCAGTCCATCCGCACCTTCTTCAACACCACCGACCCGGCCAAGCACTACGTCAAAACGGCCCTCTCGGTCCTCAACATGGGCTTCATGCGCGGCCTGTCCGCCTCCTACATGGAGGCCACCCCCGCCATCAACGACTGGCTCGCCCGCCTGATCGACGCCGACGACACCTTCCGCGCCGCCCGCTTCTCGATCATCCGTGAGCGCGCCGCCATCGGTTACCACCACCGCCAGTACGAGGCCGCCACCGAAAAGGGCTCCCCGTACCTGAAGATGCTGGCCGCCCTCTGGCGGGAGAGCCCGGTCCCCACCCTGGAACCCGGCCAGCGCCTGGCCACCATGGCCTCCCTCCTCCACACCGACCGCGACGGCGACTCCCTCGCCGGCGCCCTCATCGAGGAGTCCGGCCTGGAACCGGCCGTCTGGCTGCGCCGCTACCTCGACGGCTACCTCGTCCCGGTCCTGCACGCCTTCTACGCCTACGACCTGGTCTTCATGCCGCACGGCGAGAACGCCATCCTGGTCGTCGAGGACGGCGCCGTGGCCCGCGTGATCTTCAAGGACATCGCGGAGGAGATCGCCGTCATGGTCCCCCAAGGCCTTAAGGGCCAGGGAGGTGCCCCCACCCACGCGGTTCTGCCGCCCGCCGTCGAACGCATCCGCGCCGACGTCCCCGAGGACAAGAAGCTCCTCTCCGTCTTCACCGACGTCTTCGACTGCTTCTTCCGCTTCCTCGCCGCCACCCTCGACGACCGCGGCATCCTCGACGAGGACACCTTCTGGCGCACGGTCGCCGAGTGCGTCACCGACTACCAGACGGCCCACCCCCACCTGGCCGACAGGTTCGCGCAGTACGACATGTTCACCGACGAGTTCGCGCTCTCCTGCCTGAACCGCCTCCAGCTGCGCAACAACCAGCAGATGGTCGACCTCCAGGACCCCGCCGGCGCCCTCCAGCTCATCGGCACCCTCCGCAACCCGATCGCCCCCCACGCACCGGCCCGCTGAGCCGGACACCCCCCGCAACGACGAAGGGCGGGACCCCACCGGGGTCCCGCCCTTCGCCGTCACCTCATCCGGCGACTGTCAGCCCTGCTCGGGCCGGTCACCGCCGTCCGCGTCGCCGTTCTCCTCCGTCTCGCCGGACTCCTCCAGCACGTCGGTGAACTCCACACCGTCCAGCTCGGCCAGCCGGTCCGAGGCGTCCGTGGTACCGCCCTGGTCGGCCTCCAGCGCCTTGGCGAACCAGTCCCGGGCCTCGCCCTCACGCCCGACCTCCAGCAGCGCATCGGCGTACGCGTACCGCAGCCGCGCCGTCCACGGGTGCACGGCCGTCGAGGCCAGCTCCGGACTCTGCAGCGTCACCACCGCCGCGTCCGCCTGCCCCATGTCCCGACGGGCACCCGCCGCGACCAGCCGCATCTCGACCTGCCCGGCCCGGTCCAGCTTCTGCACCTCGGGCTCGCCGGCCATCGCCAGCGCCTTCTCCGGCCGGCCCAGCCCACGCTCGCAGTCCGCCATCACCGGCCACAGCTCCACGCTGCCGGTCATCCGCCGCGCCGCCCGGAACTCCGCCAGCGCCTCGCTGTACTTGCCGACCGCGTACGCCGCGAAGCCCGCGGCCTCCCGCACCGCCGCGACCCGCGACGCCAGCCGCAGCGCCACCCGCGAGTACCCGTACGCCTTCTCCGGGTCCTCGTCCAGCAGCCGCGCGACCATCACCAGGTTCCTGGCGACGTCCCCGGCCAGCGTCTTCGGCAGGCTCATCAGCTCCTGCCGGACGTCCTTGTCGATCTCCTCACCGGTGACGTCGTCCGGAATCGGCAGCCGCTTGATCGGCTCCCGGTCCCGGTCGCGACGGTCGTCCCGGCGGTCGTCCCGGCGGTCGTCCCGGCCGCGCCCGCCGCCGTACGGCCGGCGCCCACCGCGCTCGTCGTCCCGCCGGAACCCGCCACGGTCGTCCCGCCGCGGCCCACGGTCGTCCCGCCGGAACCCGCCGCGCCCGCCCCGCTCGTCATCGCGCCGGAACCCACCACGGTCATCCCGCCGCTCGTCCCGCCGGTCATCGCGACGGAAGCCACCACGGTCGCCACCGGACGGCCGCTCATCCCGCCGCTCGCCGCCACGGAACCCACCGCGGTCACCCGACGGACGGTCGTCACGACGGAATCCGCCGCGCTCGCCACCCCGGTCATCCCGCCGGAAACCACCGCGGTCGTCCCGCCGGTCATCGCGGCGATCGTCGCGCCGGAAACCGCCCCGGTCACCGCCGGACGGCCGGTCATCCCGCCGGAAACCGCCCCGGTCACCGCCGGACGGCCGGTCGTCCCGCCGGAAACCACCGCGCCCGCCACCGGAGTAACGGTCGTCCCGCCGGAAACCACCGCGATCACCGCCGGACGGCCGGTCATCCCGCCGGAAACCACCGCGGTCGTCCCGCCGCGGACCGCGGTCATCGTGACGGAATCCGCCCCGGTCACCCGACCCGCGGTCATCACGGCGGAAGGCCGGACGCTCCCCGCCCCGGTCGTCCCGACGGAACCCGCCGCTGCGCTCATCATCACGCCGCGGCCCACGCGGCCGCTCATCACGCCGCTCGCCGCCACGGAACCCACCACGGTCACCCGACGGACGGTCGTCACGACGGAATCCGCCGCGCTCGCCACCCCGGTCATCCCGCCGGAAGCCCCCGCGGTCATCACGCCGGTCATCACGCCGGTCGTCACGGCGATCGTCGCGCCGGAAACCGCCCCGGTCACCACCGGACGGCCGGTCATCCCGGCGGAAACCGCCGCGGTTGTCGCCACCGCGGTTGTCGCCACGGCTGTCGCGCCGCGGCCCCCGGTCGTCACGCCGGAAACCACCGCGGTCACCGTCGTCACGCCGCTGCGGCCGGCGCTCCGAACGATCGTCGGAAGAGTTGGTGGACATCGACGTGACTCCTGTCTTCGGTACTGCATTCATTCTCACGCACCGACGACTTCGGCGCGCTTCGGAAAAACAAAAGGACCCTTGGTCCCAGCATGTCGCTGGGACCAAGGGTCCTTGAAAGATTGTTCGGCGGCGTCCTACTCTCCCACAGGGTCCCCCCTGCAGTACCATCGGCGCTGAAAGGCTTAGCTTCCGGGTTCGGAATGTAACCGGGCGTTTCCCTAACGCTATGACCACCGAAACCCTATCGGGTTCGAGCGAACAAGCACACTCTTCAGTTAATTAAAGTGAAGCTGGTTCAACCGACGCTGCGACTGTTCGCAACCCGGGAACCACACAGTGGACGCGAGCAACTGAGGACAAGCCCTCGGCCTATTAGTACCAGTCAACTCCACACCTTACGGCGCTTCCATATCTGGCCTATCAACC
>NZ_JBVKBL010000022.1:0-140238 GCF_055657085.1 Streptomyces sp. NPDC107765
CGGTGCAGATCCGACCCGGCCACCCGCTGCGCGGTCCGCGTGATCCGCCCCAACGGCGACAACACCCGCCCCGCCATCGCATAACCGAACGCGAATGCCACCACCGTCAGCCCCA
Organism: Streptomyces sp. NPDC107765; assembly: GCF_055657085.1. NCBI lineage: Bacteria > Bacillati > Actinomycetota > Actinomycetes > Kitasatosporales > Streptomycetaceae > Streptomyces > Streptomyces sp. NPDC107765. Next base: position 116 of record NZ_JBVKBL010000022.1, read on the forward strand.
GCAACGCCAGCAACGAACGGTTCAGCAGGCTGTTGAGCGCCAGCGCGCGCTGGTGCTGGAGGCACTGCTCGACGGCCTGCTGGAGCAGCGGTCCGGACGTCTGGGTGGGCAGGTCGCAGATGTCGCTGGTGGACTCGAACTTCCCGCCGAGGATCTTCAGCGGCAGCGCGCTGCCGTCGTGCAGGGCGTCCGCGGCGAGCATGTAGATGATGGTCAGCAGCACGATGCCGGCCATCAGGAACATCCCGCCGTACAGCAGCGTCAGCCGTATCCGGATCGTCGGCCGGAGCCACGGGAAGGGCCGGACGTTGACCGGCGGGCGGGGGTCCCAGGCGGGTTTGGGCGGAATGGGCGGCGGCGGGGCGGCCGGCTTGGAGAACGAGGGCAGGGAAGGCATCGCCGGTCAGATCCGGTATCCCGAGCCGGGGACGGTGACGATCACCGCGGGCTCGCCGAGCTTGCGGCGCAGCGTCATGACCGTGACCCGCACGACGTTGGTGAACGGGTCGGTGTTCTCGTCCCAGGCCTTCTCCAGGAGCTGTTCGGCCGAGACGACGGTGCCCTCGCTGCGCATCAGCACCTCCAGCACCGCGAATTCCTTCGGAGCGAGCTGGACCTCCTTGCCGTCACGGAAGACCTCGCGGCGGTTGGGGTCGAGCTTGATCCCGGCACGCTCCAGGACGGGCGGCAGTGCGACGGTCGTCCGGCGCCCCAGGGCGCGCACCCGGGCGGTCAGCTCGGTGAAGGCGAACGGCTTGGGGAGGTAGTCGTCCGCGCCGATCTCCAGGCCCTCGACGCGGTCACTGACGTCTCCGGAGGCGGTGAGCATCAGGACGCGGGTGGGCATCCCCAGCTCGACGATCTTGCGACAGACGTCGTCGCCGTGGACGACCGGGAGGTCGCGGTCGAGCACGACGACGTCGTAGTCGTTGACCGCGATCCGTTCCAGGGCGGCAGCGCCGTCGTAGACCACGTCGACGGCCATGGCCTCCCGGCGTAGTCCGGTGGCCACCGCATCGGCGAGCAGCTGCTCGTCCTCGACGACGAGAACACGCACGTCGCTAGTCCTTCCTCACGGCCCGATCGGGCGGGCACAACAATCACTCGGAGCCCTTCCATCCTGCCCCGAAGAGCCATAAACCGGCAGTAAGGCGGGAGGGGCGGGGCCTGGGGCCCGGGCGCTGGGGGCCCGCTCGGCAGGATTCCTGGGCGGGTTGAGGTTTCCCTGAGGTTGCGGGTGGGGAGGACGACTGCACACCCGCGATCACGCCCTGTCGTTGGCGACCCACATGCCATTGAACTGATCCATTCCACAGGGACCACGCCGTGATCGACCCACCGTCGGCACACCCCCGTGCCACCGACCCACGACGAGGGGGCGCACATGGACGCGTTCACCGCAGGCATTTTGCAGCGCATAGAGAACACCGAAGCCGATCTGGACCGGGCCCGCCGCGCGGGCGATGACTTCCTCGTCGAGGTCGAGCAGGCCGAGCTCGAGGACCTCCAGCGGCTGGCGAACGAGCACGGTGTGCGTTACGGAGCGGTCAGCAACGCCTGATCACGCCGGCGTACGGGGATCGCGCCCCGGCACCCAGGACAGGGTGCCGGGGCGCGGTCGTGCCCGGAGGGTGGCACGGGCGCGGCTCAGTCGTGCCAGGCGCCCAGCTCGTCCAGCAGCGGCTGGAGCTGCGCGAAGAGCTCAGGGGAGGCGGCGAGGGTCAGCTCGTGGGAGGCCGGCTGTCCGGGGCGGCCGCCGGTGCGGGCCCCGGCCTCCCGGGCGATCAGCGCACCGGCCGCGAAATCCCAGGGGTTCAGCCCGCGCTCGTAGTAGGCGTCCAGCCGGCCGCAGGCCACGTCGCACAGGTCGATGGCGGCCGACCCGCCCCGCCGGATGTCGCGGACCTGCGGCAGCAGGGTGCGCACCACCTCGGCCTGGGCGGCGCGGCGGTCGGCCAGGTAGGCGAAGCCGGTGCCGAGCAGCGCCTGGGAGAGCGGCGGCGCGGGCCGGTGCCGGACCGGCTCGCCGTTGTTGTACGCGCCCCGGCCCAGGACCGCGTGGCAGGTCTCGCCGCGCATCGGGGCGGCGACCACCCCGACGACCACCTCGCCGTCCTTCTCGGCGGCGATGGACACCGCCCAGGAGGGCAGGTCGTAGAGGTAGTTGACGGTGCCGTCGACGGGGTCGATGACCCAGCGGATGCCGCTGGTGCCCTCGATGCTCGCGCCCTCCTCCCCCAGGAAGCCGTCGTCGGGGCGGTGCTCCCCGAGGAAGCCGGTGATCAGCTTCTCGGAGGCGAGGTCCATCTCGGTGACGACGTCGATCGGGCTGCTCTTCGTGGCGGCCACACCCAGGTCGGCGGGCCGGCCGTCGCGCAGCAGCGTCCCGGCGCGGCGGGCGGCCTCCAGGGCCAGCTCCAGAAGGTCGTCGTACAGCGCGTCGGTCTGCGTCGGGTCGGGCACGGTGCTCCTTGCTGGGACGAGCGGCGGTCGGGCAGCGGTCGGGCGGCGTACGGCACGCGGGGCAGCCGCCGGGCGTCCGCCGCCGCGGGGTACGGGGTTACGCGGGGCCGCCGGCGACCGGGCCCCGCCAGTCGGCGCCGGCCGCGGCCGGACGCGGGGTGCGGGCCGGGCAGCAGCCGACCGGGCACAGGTCGTGGGAGGGACCCAGGGAGCCCAGGGCGCAGCGCTCGGGGGTGCGACCGCGTTCGGTGGCGGCGCGCTCCAGGAGGAGCTCGCGGACGGCGGCGGCGAACCGGGGATCGGCGCCCACGGTCGCGGACCGGGCGACCGGCAGCCCCAGTTCGGCGGCCTTGGCGGTGGCCTCGGTGTCGAGGTCGTACTTGACCTCCATATGGTCCGAGACGAAGCCGATGGGAGCCATGACCACGGCCGGGACGCCGGCGGCGTGCCGCTCCTCCAGGTGGTCGCAGATGTCGGGCTCCAGCCAGGGGATGTGCGGGGCGCCGCTGCGGGACTGGTAGACGAGCTGCCAGGGGTGGTCCACCCCGGTCTCCGCGCGGACCGTGTCGGCGATCACCCGTGCCACGTCCAGGTGCTGGGCCACGTACGCGCCGCCCTCGCCGTCCTCGGTGTGGTCCCCCGGGGTGCCGGAGGTGTCCGCGGCGGCGGTGGGGATGGAGTGCGTGGTGAAGGCGAGGTGGGCGCCGTCGCGGACGCCCTCGGGCAGCGCGGCGAGGGAGGCGAGCACGCCGTCGACCATCGGCCGGACGAAGCCGGGGTGGTTGAAGTAGTGCCGCAGCTTGTCGACCTCGGGGACCGGCAGTCCCTCGGCCTGGAGAGCGGCGAGCGCGTCGGCGAGGTTCTCGCGGTACTGGCGGCAGCCCGAGTACGAGGCGTAGGCGCTGGTCGCCAGTACGGCGATGCGGCGGTGGCCCTCGCCCACCATCTGGCGCAGGGTGTCGGTCAGGTAGGGCGCCCAGTTGCGGTTGCCCCAGTAGACCGGCAGTTCCAGGCCGTTCTCGGCGAAGTCCTTGCGCAGCGCGTCGAGCAGTTCGCGGTTCTGGGCGTTGATCGGGCTGACGCCGCCGAACAGGAAGTAGTGCTGCCCCACCTCCTTGAGGCGCTCGCGGGGGATGCCGCGGCCGCGGGTGACGTTCTCCAGGAACGGGACGACGTCCTCGGGGCCTTCGGGGCCGCCGAAGGAGAGCAGCAGCAGGGCGTCGTAGGGGCGGGGGTCGCGCTGTTCGGGCATGGCATCGATCCTGCCACCCCTCCCCCGGGTGCGGCGGCCAGGTCCCGGTACGCGGACGGCCGGCGGGCGCGGCGGGATCGGTCCGAAAAACCGGAGGCGTGGGACTCGGCCCCGACCGTAAGCTGTATCGGCCACATACATTCCTTACCGATCTTCGGTCCTCATCCGGCGGAGCGCCCCCGTTGCCCAGTCCCTACCGCGCCCTCTTCGGCCGCCCCGGCACCAAGTCCTTTTCCGCCGCCGGGCTGCTGGGCCGGATGCCGCTGTCGATGATGAGCATCGGTGTGGTCACGATGGTCTCCCAGCTGACCGGGCGGTACGGCCTGGCGGGCGCACTGTCGGCGACCCTCGCGCTGTCCGCGGCGGTGCTCGGCCCGCAGATCTCCCGGCTGGTGGACCGGCACGGCCAGCGCCGGGTGCTGCGTCCGGCCACGCTGGTGTCGCTCGCCGCGGTCGCGGGTCTGCTGCTCAGTGCCCAGCAGCGGTGGCCGGACTGGGTGCTGTTCGTCTTCTCGGCGTGTGCGGGGTGCGTGCCGAGCGTCGGGTCGATGGTCCGGGCGCGCTGGGCGGAGCTGTACCGGGGCTCTCCGCGGGAGTTGCACACCGCGTACTCGTGGGAGTCGATCGTCGACGAGATGTGCTTCATCGTCGGGCCGATCCTGTCGATCGGGCTGTCCACCGCGTGGTTCCCGGAGGCCGGGCCGCTGCTGGCGGGGTGCTTCCTGGCGGCCGGGGTGTTCTGGCTGACGGCGCAGCGGGCGACGGAGCCGGTGCCGCATCGGGGGGAGCAGCAGGCCAGCGGCTCGGCGATGCGTTCGCGGGGGCTCCAGGTGCTGGTGGGGACGTTCGTGGCGACCGGCGCGATCTTCGGGGCGATCGACGTGGTGACGGTGGCGTTCGCGGAGGAGGCCGGGCACAAGACGGCGGCCAGTCTGGTGCTGGCCGTGTATGCGCTCGGCTCGTGCGTGGCGGGCGCCATCTTCGGGCTGCTGCACCTGAAGGGCCATCCGTCGCGCCGCTGGGTGATCGGGGTGTGCGCGATGGCGGTGAGCATGGTGCCGCTGCAGCTGGTGGGTTCGCTGCCGCTGCTGGCCGTCGCGCTGTTCGTGGCGGGGCTGTCCATCGCCCCGACGATGGTGACGACGATGGCGCTGGTCGAGGAGCACGTTCCGCGGTCGAAGCTGACCGAGGGCATGACGTGGACCAGCACCGGTCTGGCCGTGGGGGTCGCCCTGGGTTCGTCGACGGCCGGCTGGGTGGTGGACGCCGCGGGTGCCGAGCGCGGCTATCTGGTGCCGGGGGCGTCGGGCGTACTGGCCGCGCTGGTGGCGTTCGCGGGCTACCGCCGGCTCCGCCCCCGGCAGCCGGCGGCCGCGGCGCCGGGCCCGGTCGCGGCGGGTCTGCCGGAGGGCGGCCCGGCGGCCGCGGAACGGCAGGACGGGCAGCCCGTCGGGTGAGTCGCACGACCCCGGGGGTTACCGGCGGTACGAGATGTCCGGGAGCCGGGTGATTACGGCCGATTCCTTGATCGTGCAATTCCGCTCAGCCCCTGTGGAGGAGCCCGGCGTGACTGACATCATGCGCTCACACCCACGGCGGCCGACCGGCCGGCCCGCGTGGAGGGAGGGGACGTCACCATGGCAGTCAGCAACGCCGTCGACGGCTCGCGAGGGCGCGGCTCCACCGCCGCCCCGTGGCGCAACTGGGCGGGCAACGTCACCACCCGCCCCGCCCGGAGCGTGGCCCCGGCGAGCACCGAGGAGCTGGCGGCCGCGGTCCGCGCCGCCGCCGCGGACGGGCTGACGGTCAAGGCGGCCGGTACGGGCCACTCCTTCACCCCGGCGGCCGCCACCGACGGGCTGCTGGTCCGCCCCGAGCGGCTGACCGGTGTCCGTGCGGTCGATCGCGCGGCCGGCACGGTCACGGTGGCCGCCGGAACGCCCCTCAAGCACCTCAACGAGACGCTGTCCGCACACGGGCTGTCGCTGACCAACATGGGCGACATCATGGAGCAGACCGTCTCCGGGGCGGTCAGCACCGGCACCCACGGCACCGGCCGGGACTCGGCGTCACTGGCCGCCCAGGTCACCGCCCTGGAGCTGGTCACCGCCGACGGCTCGGTGCTGACCTGTTCCGCCGGGCAGAACCCGGACGTCTTCGCCGCGGCCCGGCTGGGCCTGGGCGCGCTCGGCGTGATCAGCGAGCTCACCTTCGCGGTGGAGCCGGAGTTCCTGCTGACCGCCCGTGAGGAGCCGATGCCGTTCGACGAGGTGACCGGCCGGTTCGACGAACTGGCCGCCGAGAACGAGCACTTCGAGTTCTACTGGTTCCCGCACACCGGCAACTGCAACACCAAGCGCAACAACCGCAGCCAGGGCCCCGCGGCGCCGCCCGGCCGGATCAGCGGCTGGGTCGAGGACGAGCTGCTCTCCAACGGCGTCTTCCAGGTCGCCTGCGCCGTCGGGCGCGCGGTGCCGGCCGCCATACCGGGCATCGCCAGGATCTCCAGCCGCGCCCTGTCGGCCCGTACGTACACCGACATCCCCTACAAGGTGTTCACCTCGCCGCGACGGGTGCGGTTCGTGGAGATGGAGTACGCACTGCCCCGGGCGGCCGCGGTCGCGGCGCTGGGCGAGCTGAAGGCGCTGGTGGAGCGCTCGGACTTCCGGATCAGCTTCCCGGTGGAGGTGCGCACCGCGCCGGCCGACGACCTCCCGCTGTCCACCGCCTCCGGCCGGGACACCGTCTACGTCGCCGTGCACATGTACCGCGGCACGCCCCACGAGGCGTACTTCGCGGCCGCCGAGCGGATCATGACCGCGCACGGGGGCCGCCCGCACTGGGGCAAGCTGCACACCCGTGACGCGGCGTACCTCGCCGACGTCTACCCGCGGTTCGGCGAGTTCACCGCGGTCCGGGACCGGCTGGACCCGGACCGCCGGTTCGCCAACGCCTACCTGCGCCGGGTGCTCGGGGACTGACCCGGACACCCGACGCGGGCGGGAGCACCCGGTTTCAGGAAGCTCCCGGTTCGGGCGCCCCCGCCTCGGCCTCCGGCCCGCTCTGCTGACTCCCCTGGTCGCCACCGGTCGCGTCGCCGCTTCCGGTGTCGCCGCTGTCGGCCGAACCGCTCGGGGACGGGGTCGTGGACGGCGGGTTCTCCGGCTCCGGCGAGCTCTTGCCGCCGTCGGACGGGCTGGGGCTCGGCGACGGGGTGCCGTGGTCGGTGCCCCGGCCGTTGCCGGTGTCGCCAGACCTCCCCGGGTCCGGGGTCGCACCGCTGCCGCTGCCGTGCCGGCCGCCGTCCCCCGGGGTGTCACCCGGGCCGGGCGACCGCGGGGTGACGGGCTGGTGCCGGCCGGTGCTCTGGGTGTGGGTGAGGTTGCCGAGCGTGGTGCCCTGCTGGCCGCCCGCGGTCTGCCCGGTCAGCAGCTCCGTGGCGGTGACCCCGCCCATGGCGAGGGCGAACACCGCGAGCGCACCGAGCGCCGGCCGCTTCCAGCCGCGCAGCCGAGTGCCGTACGTGGTGGCGCTGACCTCCTCGGGCCGGCCGACGGGCGGCCTGGCCGGGGCCGGCGCGGTGGGAGCGGCACCCGGGTAAGCGGTCCGCCGACCCGGCGACACGGTGCGCTCGTCCAGGCGCGGCACCATGTGGGTCCGGTCGAGGGGATGGGCGTTCGCGGGATCGCGCCGGCGGGCCGTCTCGGCCCGGGGGATCACCTGCGTACGGGCCGCGTCGGGCCCGGAGGTCGTGGCGGCGACGGAGGTGACGGGGTCCTCCGTGCCCTCCTTGTCGAAGGTGGGCAGCACCATCGTGGGGTCGGGCTGACCGGCCTGGCGGGTGGTGGATCGGATACGGGAGGAGGAGCGGCGCGGCCTCGGCCGGGTGCTGACCGAAGCCTCCTTGATCTGCTCGCCGGTACGCCGGAAGAGGTGCTGGAATATCGACCCGCCGGTCGTGGCCACGACACTGACCAGACCCGCGCCGATGATGGTTCCGTACACACCGAGTTGACCGGCGAGATACGCGGCGACGGCCGCGGCGAGTGCACTGCCGGCCACCTGAGCGACGCTCAGGTCTATCCGCTTCTCCTTCTTCTTCGTGCCAGTTTCGGTTTCTTCGTCCATCTCCAACCTTTGATAGCCCCTTCGATCCATCTTGCACGGAGAAATGACCAATTGGCGGAGTCAAAGGTTCCGAATCTGGGGAATATGTGAAACTCGCCACCCGTGCGTCAGGTCGAGAGATCGACAAGGTGACCGACTGCCACCGTTCCCCCAGAAGTTCGGCGGCGCGGCGGTCCACCTCGGTGGTCCGAATGGAGTACTGTGACCAACCCTGGCCCCGGTTCCCGTCCGGCTGCCCGGAACCCACGGGAGGGGCCAGATGGCGGCACTCAACCCCGGGGCGCCGCCGCTCGGCACGGGTGATCGGCGACAGGGCAAGCGGCATGGTCACTGAGCGTTGCGAACTGGTAACCGTGTCATAACGGCGTTTGAGGGCCAAACCTCGACACGCCGGGCAACTCGGCAATGTTGTGGCAGGCTGCACCCGGGCAGGCCACACTCGACTAGCGGAAGCAGCGACGCACGTGACGTCGGCAGGCACCACCCGGGAGGTCCCCATGCCCGAACTGCGTGTCGTGGCCGTCTCCAACGACGGCACACGGCTGGTGCTCAAAGCTGCGGACAGCACCGAGTACACGCTTCCGATCGACGAGCGCCTGCGCGCCGCCGTCCGCAACGACCGTGCGCGGCTGGGCCAGATCGAGATCGAGGTCGAGAGCCATCTGCGGCCGCGGGACATCCAGGCCCGTATAAGAGCCGGTGCCTCCGCCGAAGAGGTCGCACAGCTGGCCGGCATCCCCGTCGACCGGGTGCGCCGCTTCGAGGGCCCGGTGCTGGCCGAGCGCGCGTTCATGGCCGAACGTGCCCGCAAGACGCCGGTGCGCCGGCCCGGTGAGAACACCGGCCCGCAGCTCGGCGAGGCGGTCGCGGAGCGGCTGCTGCTGCGCGGCGCCGACAAGGACAGCGTCCAGTGGGACTCCTGGCGCCGGGACGACGGCACCTGGGAGGTGCTGCTGGTCTACCGGGTCGCCACCGAACCGCACTCGGCGAGCTGGACCTACGACCCGCCGCGCCGGCTCGTCCAGGCCGTGGACGACGAGGCCCGGGCGCTGATCGGCGAGACCGACGACACGCCCGAGCCGAGCTTCCCGTTCGTGCCGCGGATCGCCCGGCTGCCGCGCGACCGGCCGCTGGACCGCACGCTGGACCGGCACTCCGAGCGCGCGGAGCGCGGTGCCCAGGCCGGCGGCGAGGACGACGCCCGGAGTGCGGAGGAGGCCACCGGCGAGCGGGAGCGGGATTCGCTGACCAGCCTGCTGGAGGCGGTGCCGAGTTTCCGCGGCGACATGGTCGTGCCGGAGAGCGCCAAGGCACCGCAGGCCGACGAGGAGTCCGAGGCCGAGGTCGAGGAGCCGCCGGCCCCGGCGGCGAGCGCGGGCGCGGGTTCCGCGTACGCCGATGTGCTGATGCCGCGGGCGGTGGCCGGCCACCGCGACCGGCTGACCGGGACGACGGACCGGCAGGCCGAGGCGGACGGCGTCCGGCCCGGCCGCCGGGCCGCGGTGCCCAGCTGGGACGAGATCGTCTTCGGCACCCGGCGGAAGAAGCCGGAGTAGCGGCCGCCCGTCCGTGACCCCGTCCGTCCGCCCGGTCCCGCTCAGGGGCCGGGCGGACGGCCGTGTACGGGGCCGTGGACGGCCCGTGACGGGGCTCAGCCGGGCTGCGGGCCGGTGGCCACCGGTCGGGACGGGTCGGCGGACCATTCGCTCCAGGAACCGACGTACAGCGCCGCGGGGATGCCGGCATGCGCCAGTGCGAGCACCTGGTGCGCCGCGGAGACCCCGGAGCCGCAGTAGACGCCCACTTCGGCGTCAGGGGTGGCGCCCAGCGCTGCGAACCGCTCGGCCAGCTCGGCCCGGTCCCGGAAGACCGTGCCGCCCTCGGCGACGTTCTCGGTCGTCGGCGCGGACACCGCGCCCGGGATGTGGCCGGCGACCCGGTCGAGCGGCTCCACCTCGCCCCGGTAGCGCTCGCCGGCCCGGGCGTCCAGCAGGACACCGCGGCGGGCCAGAGCGGCCGCCTCGTCCGCGGTCAGCAGCGGCAGCGCGCCCGGTACCGGCGTGAAGTCGCCCGGTTCCGGCGCGGGTTGGGCGCGGCTCAGCTCGCCGCCCGCGGCCCGCCAGGCGGCCAGCCCGCCGTCCAGCACCCGTACGTCCTGGTGGCCGCTCCAGCGCAGCAGCCACCACGCGCGGGCGGCCGCCCAGCCCTGTCCGCCGTCGTAAACGACCACCGGGCGGTCCGCGCGGACCCCGGCGGCCTGCATCGCCTTGGCGAAGACGCCGAGATCGGGGAGCGGGTGCCGACCGGCCGGGCCGGGCGGTGCGGCCAGCTCGGCGTCGAGGTCGACGTAGACCGCGCCGGGCACATGGCCGGCCTCGTACTCGGGGCGGCCGGGCGGGCCCCCGAGCTGGTAGCGGACGTCCAGGACCACGGGAGGAGTGGACCGCGCCAGCTCGCTCGCGAGTTCGGTAGCGGTGATGATGACATTCATGGGACTCATCCTTGCGTAGCGGCGACTACGTACAGAAGGCGGGTGCGCACCCTCCGTATGACGGAGTTAGGTTCTGCATTGACCACTCCGAAACGGACTCGAAACGTCAAAACGGGCATTCTCCTTTGCGAACGCGCCATGGACGGCGCGGCCGGGGCGCACACCAGGACACAGGGTGCGAGCATCTGCTCGGGACCCCCGCCCGTACCCCCATGGTCAGCCCCCGATGCTCCGAGGAGAGTGACGATGACGACCGAGGCAGCGACTCGGCGGATGCCCGGCGCGCCCTGCTGGGTGAGCCTCCTGGCCCACAGCCTTTCCGCGACGCAGGAGTTCTACGGCGCGCTGTTCGGCTGGGAGTTCCGCCCGGGGCCGCAGCACTTCGGTCCGTACGCGCGGGCCTTCCTCGACGGCCGGGAGGTCGCCGGGGTCGGTGAGCTGGCGCCCGACCGCCATCTGCCGGTCGCCTGGACCACCTATCTGGCCACCGACGACGCGGATGTGACCGCCGAACAGGTGCGTTGCTGCGGCGGGACGGTGGGCGTCGGCCCGCTGGACGCGGACCACGACGCGGGCCGGATGGCGATCGCCTCCGACCCGCAGGGGGCGATCTTCGGGATCTGGCAGGGCCGGACGATGATGGGCACCGCGGTCACCGGCGAGCCCGGCACCCCGGTGTGGAACGAGCTGGTCACCCAGGAGACCGGCACCGTCAGCCCGTTCTACGAGCACGTCTTCGGCTTCGAGGCCGAGCCGGTTCCCGCCGACGGCACCGACCCGGGGACCGGCTCCGGCTCCGACTATCTGATGCTGCGGCTCAAGGGCCACCCGGTGGCCGGCATCCACGGCGTCGGCAACACCCCGCTCCGCGAGCGCGGCCCCCATTGGATGACGTACTTCGCGGTCCCCGACACGGACGCCGCGGCCCGCCGCGTCACCGAACTGGGCGGCCAGGTACTGGACCCGGCCCACGACTCCGCCCACGGCCGGGCGGCCACCGTCGCCGACAGCGAGGGCGCGGTGTTCACGATCGTCCAGCAGCGCTGAGCGGGGCGGTAAAGAAAAATACCGGGCGGTCTCTTTGGCCGCGCCACCTCGGCGCCTCACTCCCGGCATCCGACTCAGGAGACCGCCGACGCCTTCCCGGCCTCGAAGAGCCGCTCGGCGCGGAACGGCGAGGTGTCCAGCCTCGCCAGCACCCCGGGAACGGCGACGTTGGGCAGGAAGAGCTCCAGGAGCCGGGAGATCTCGGTGGACAGGTCGGGAGCGTTCGGCACGGCCTCCGCGACGAGCTGCACGCCGGTCCAGGCACCGACGAACAGCCGGGCCGTGTCGGTCGGGTCGACGTGCGGCAGCAGTTCGCCCCTCCCCCGGGCCTCGATGAGCAGCTCCCGGCCCAGCACGATCCAGTCGGGCCAGCGGGTGCCGAACAGGCTGCGCGCCTTGGAGTCGACGGACAGCCGGATCGACGCACTCAACAGGGGCTCCCGGGGCAGGCGGTGAGCCAGCAGCAGTGAGATGTCCACCCACTCCTGGAGCTTGAGCACCTGCGGCACCAGCCCCTCGGTGGTCACCGCTTCGTCCAGCACACCGCGGGCGAGCTCCTCCTTGGACGTGAAGTGGAAGTACAGCGCGCCCCGGGTGAGCTTGGCCCGCTCGATGATGGCGGCGATGGTGGCGGCTTCGTAGCCGTACTCGTTGAAAATCTCCGCGGCGGCCACCAGGCAGGCCTTGCGTGTGCGGATCGCCCGTTCCTGTTTCGCCAACTCGCGTCTCCCGTGACCAGGTGTTTGCCGCAGTCTTTACCGCAGCACAGAAAAAGACCGCGGACCCGGTATTTTATCAGCGCGCAACTTCCTTCACATGCGTCGCATACAGGGGACCCCCATGCCCGAAGCCGCCATCCGCATACACACGTTGCCCCACGACCGAGGGTCTCCGGGCCCCACCCTCCGCGTTCTCGATGCTCAGAGCGGCACAAGTACCGCCGTGACCACGGGAGTTCCGCGGGAATATGCCCATCTCCGGGATGCAGAACGGGTATTCATCACTGGCTGGAACCGTTGCGGTCCCGGCGCATTCTCGCTCACCGGCCGGTGGCCGGCCGCCCCAGACGAGGGGCGGTGCGATCCGAGAGTGCTGGCGCAAACCTTCCGGCAAAGCGGGCTGACGATCGCTCACGCGGAATACGGCGTCCCTCTGAGCCACCACATGATTCTGCATAACCTGAATTTCACGACGAATCCGAAATTCCGTGTTTCGGACCGCGGGCCCACGGAACTCGGTATCGAGGTCGCCGTCTCACAGGCCCGCCGCAGCGGCCGCTGCGTCAACGCCCTGGGCATGGCGGTTCGCCTCCACCAGGGCGACGTGACCGTCGCACAGGCGGAGGCGGAGTTCGCCTGGTCCTCGCCGGCGGTGTACCGGCGGCTGCGCGGCGAGCACCTCGGCGTCGGCTGGGGCTCCTGGCCGCTCCCCGCCCCGGTCCGCCCGGAGCTGGTGGGCCGGTGCGGAGCGGCCGAGGTGATGCTCGCCCCCGGTGCCCGCCCGCGCCGCTGGCAACTGCGCAACGACACCGGCAACACGCTGCTGTTCGACCACCCCGTCGATCACGTCCCGGGCCTCGCCCTGCTCGAAGCCGCCTATCAGGCCACCCACGCCACCGTCGCACCGGCCCGCTTCACCCCGGAGACGGTCATCAGCACCTACGAACGCTACGTCGAGTTCGACGAACCGTGCTGGATCGAGGCGCAGTTACTGCCCCGCACCCCCTCGGGCCGCCTCACCGTCCTCGTCACCGGCACCCAGGGAGGCCGGACCGCCTTCCGCGCGGGGCTGAGCGGAGCGCCCTGCTGAGGGCGCGGGTGGCTCGCCGGCTCACCGGTTGACCAATCCGCCGTCCACCGGCAGCACCGTCCCGGTCAGGAACGGGCAGCGGTCGCTGAGCAGCCATGCCGCGGCCGCCGCGATCTCCTCCGGAGCCGCGGTACGTCCTTGCGGCGTCGCGGAGTTGGCCAGCTCCTCCAGGCCGGGGTTGCGGGCGAACCAGTCGGTGGTGATCTCGCTGCGGGTGGTGCCGGGCGCCACCGCGTTCACCCTGATGCCCTGGGGGGCGTATTCGTCCGCCGCGGCCCGGGTGAGCCCCACCACCGCGTGCTTGGAGGCGATGTAGGGGGCGGCGGCCGGGATCGCGATCAGACCGGCCACGCTGCTGTTGTTGACGATGGTGCCGGCGCCCTGCGGGAGCATCGCGGCTATCTCGTGGCGCAGGCAGTTCCACACGCCGCGCACATTGGTGTCCATGATGGTGTCGTACACGTCGTCGGACATCAGGTGGAGCGGGGTGCGGTCGCCGCCGATGCCCGCGTTGTTGAACGCCGCGTCCAGCCGGCCGTACGTCGTGACGGCGAAGTCCACCGCCCGGGCGGCATCCTCGGCCACGGACACGTCGGCGACGACGTACGCGGCCTCGGCGCCCTCGGCCCGTAAGGCGCCGGCCAGTTCGGCGAGCCGTTCCTCGCGGCGGGCGACCAGGACGACCGTCGCCCCCTCGTCGGAGAACACCCGCGCCGCCGCGGCGCCGATGCCACTGCTCGCCCCCGTGACCAGGACGACTTTGCCGGGGAGAAGTTTGCCCGGGAGAAGATCGCTGTTCATGGGACGAGTCTGGCAGGGCCGCCGCGGCGAAGAGTCAGCCCGTCGCGTCCTGCGGCGTCGGGGCGACCGGCAGGACGTCCGGGGAGAGTGCGCCCGCACGGGCCGTGGCGCTGGTCATCCGGCGCAGGTGGTGGCGGCGGCAGAGCACCTCGTAGCCCACTTCCGCGGTCTGGCGGACATCGCCGACCACGACCTGGGCGCCCTCGACGACCATCGCGCCGTCCACCGTACGGGCGTTGTGCGTGGCCCGGGCGCCGCACCAGCACAGCGCCTCGACCTGCAACGCCTCGATGCGGTCGGCTAGTTCGATCAGGCGCTGGGAGCCGGGGAAGAGTCGGGTACGGAAGTCGGTCGTGATGCCGAACGCGAAGACGTCCAGGTCGAGGTCGTCGACGATGCGGGCCAGCTGGTCGATCTGGCCGGGGGCGAGGAACTGGGCCTCGTCCACGATCACGTAATCCGCCCGGCCGCCGCGGGATATCTGCGCGACGAGGTAGGCGTAGAGGTCCATGCCCTCCTCGACCTCGACGGCGTCGGTGACCAGGCCCAGCCGCGAGGAGAGCCGGCCCTCGCCGGCCCGGTCGTCACGGGTGAAGATGACCCCTTCCAGGCCCCGTGCGGCGCGGTTGTGGCCGATCTGCAGCGCCAGGGTGCTCTTCCCGCAATCCATCGTTCCGGAGAAAAATACCAATTCGGACATGGCTCGGGGGAGGGCCTTTCGGGTCGGAGTCGTCGCCCGCCCAGGGGCGGGCACGGCCCGCGCGGGGCCAACGGGCGGAGGGCGCAAGGAGGGTGAGGGGTGGGGTCGCGGGCGGGCTGCGGTCAGGTGCGGACTTCCAGGAGCGGCACCAGCTGCTCCATGGAGGTCATCGACCCGTGCATCCCGACCATCTCCGACTCCCGGGGCTCCCGTTCGGTCGCGATGATCACCATGTCGGCGTGGGCGGCCGCGACCACGTCGCCGATCCGGTCGCGCACCCGGTCGTCGACGTACGGCCCGAACCACCCGGCGGCGATGGCCTCTTCGCGACTCGCGACCCACATCTGGTCGCCGACCACCTCGCGCCACACGGCGAGCACATCGGCGGCCGCGCCCGGATGGGCGTAGACGTGCCGGGCCCGGCCCTCGCCGCCCAACAGGCGGACGCCGGCGCGGAGTTCCCAGTCCTCGTCGAAGTCGATCCGGGACTCCGGGCCGAACGGGATGTCGATCATGCCGTGGTCGGCGGTGATGTAGAGCGCGCTGCGCGGCGGCAGCTGCTCGGCCAGCCGCTGGGCCAGCCGGTCGACGTACATCAACTGCCCGCGCCAGGCATCGGAGTTGACGCCGTAGCGGTGGCCCTTGCCGTCGACCTCGGAGTAGTACGTGTAGACCAGCGAGCGGTCGGCGGCGGCCAGCTGCTCGGCGGCCAGGTCCATCCGCTCCTCGCCGGAGAGCCGGCCGTGGAAGCTGCCGCCGCTGAGCGCGATCTTGGTCAGCGGGGTGTGCTGGAAGTCCGGCGCGGAGACCTGGCAGGTGTGGATGCCCGCGGCGTCCGCGAGCTGGAAGACCGTCGGGTGGGGCTGCCAGGCGTACGGGTCGGTCCACGGGTACCAGCGCAGCTGGTTCATCAGCTCACCGGTGGCCGGGTCCTGGCAGGTGTAGCCGGGCAGGCCGTGGGCGCCGGGCGGCAGGCCCGTGCCCACCGAGGCGAGCGAGGTCGCGGTCGTCGAGGGGAAGCCGGCGGTGAGCGGGCGGCCGCTGCCGTTGAACGACGACCCGAGGAGGGAGGTGAGGAACGGCGCCTCCTCCGGGTGCGCGCGGAGCAGGTCCCAGCCGAGGCCGTCGATCAGGAAGACGCAGGCCCGGTCGGCGGGTGCGAGGTCCATGCCGGTGGCGAGCTCGGCCATGCCGAGGCCGGCGGCGATGGTGGGCAGCAGATCGGCGAGCGAGCCGGTGCCGTACTGCGGGACGGGTGCGCCCAGCGGGTCGAGCGGTTCGGGTTCCGGCCAGGCGGGGGCGACGTCGACCATCAGCGGGGGGTGGTGGTGGCCGCGGTGGCCTCGGAGAGCGCCTGGGCGAAGGCGAGCGTCTCGCGCACCGAGTCGGGGCCGTCGCCGGCCTCGCTGACCCGCAGCGAGAGGTCATCGGCGGTGGAGGAGCCGGTGTAGCCGTGGTCCGCCTCGCAGTTGGGGTCGCCGCAGGCGGCGGGCTCCAGGTCCAGCCGGGCCACCGCACCCCAGCCGATGGTGAGCACGACCTCGCGGGGCAGCTGGCCGGGGGTGTAGGACTCCGGGTTGGCGACCACGCGGCTGAGCACCACGGAGGAGATCCGGCCGAGCTTGACGGACTCGGTGGAGGTGGTGGCGTACGGCGAGGGGGAGGTGGCGTCGGCGGCCTGCTCGTCGGTGTGGCTGACGATGAAGCGGGTGCCGGTCAGGACGAGGACGGTGACGTGGCGGCGGACCTCGTTGGCGTCGAAGGTCGTCTCCTGATGGACGAGGTACGACACCACCGGCTCACCACCGACCGCGGCCTGCACCGCCTCGGCCACGAGCGTCGGGTAATAGCCACTGCGCTCGATCGCCGCGCGCAGCCCCTGGGTCGTCGTACCGGTCTTAGCCATGGGGTCCATCCTACGGGGCTCGACGGACACCACAGCCCCCGTGGGGGCAGGGTCCGTGCGGTCCGGGCGGCTCAGTAGGCGGGCAGGCGGCGGGGGCCCAGGTCGGTGGTGGCGGGCGGGCGGGCCAGGCGGACGGCGGTGCCCAGGACGGACAGGCCGCGCGGGGCGACGACGACCGGTTCGAGCTCCACCCCGACCACCTCGGGGTGGTCGTCGACGAGCCGGGAGACCCGGAGCAGCAGCTCGGCGAGGGCGGCGGTGTCCACCGGCTGGGAGCCGCGCCAGCCGAAGAGCAGCGGGGCGGCGCGGATCGAGCGGATCTGCTCGGCGACCTCACGGTCGGTGGCGGGGATGAGACGGTGGGCGATGTCGCCGAGCAGCTGGGAGGGGGCGCCGGCCAGGCCGAAGGAGAGCACGGCGCCGGCGGCCGGGTCGATGGCGGCGCGGATGACCGTGTCGACACCGCGCGGCACCATGGACTGGACGACCGGCCGGAGCTCTTCGGGCGAGCCGAGGAAATCGGTCAATTCGGCGTAGACGCGGCGGAGTTCCGTTTCGCCGGCGATGTCCAGCCGGACTCCGCCGAGGTCGGCGCGGTGCCGCAGGTGGGGCGCGGTGGTCTTGAGGGCCACCGGGTAGCCGAGGCGCTCGGCGGCGCGCACGGCCGCGTCGGGGTCGGGGGCGGGCAGCACGGGGCGGGTGTGGATGCCGTAGCGGGCGAGCAGGGCCGCGGCGTCGTCGTCCGGCACCCGTACCGAGCGGCCGCTGGGGACGTCGGCGGTGAGCCGGTCGAGGAGCCGCTCGATGTCGGCACCGGCGGCGGCCTCCTGGATGTCGTCGTACTCGGGCACCCGGCCGGGATCGGCCGCCTCCCGGCGCCAGGCGGCGTAGCGGACCGCCTCGGCGAGCGCCCGTACGGCCCGCTCGGCGGCGGGGTAGGCGGGGATGCGCAGGGGGGCGATACGGCGACGGGCCGGGGCGGCGGTTTCGGTGGCCAGGACCGGGGGCGTCCGGAGCCCGGGGGCTCCCGGCGGCGGGCCCGGGGGGAACGGCGGTCGGGCGGGCGGGTACGGGGGCCGGGGTGGTGGGGCGGGGGCTGCCGTCGTCGGCGAGGAGGGGGCGGTCGTCGTCGGCGGGTCGGATTCAGCGGCGGCCGGTGGGGCGGGCCGGTCCGCCGCCGGGGACGCCGGGTCCGGGAGGGGCGGCGGGGCGGCGAGGGTCTCCGCCAGGGCGTCCATGGCGAGGTGGACGACCGTGACCGGCTTCTCCGGGTGGGCCGCGGCGGCCGTGCGCAGGGCCGCGGCGAGCGCGGTGCCCTCGCTCGCGCCCGGGGCGGCGCCGTCCTCCTCCCCCACCCAGGGAATGGCCGTGACGATCACCGCGTCGCAGCCGTCGCTGGAGAGCGTCTCGTCGAGCGCGGCGCGGAAGTCGTCCGGTGTCGCGGCGGAGGGCAGCACCCGGGGGCGCAGCGGCCGCAACCGCTCGGTCAGGCAAGCGTCGTAGGCGAGCAGGGCCAGGGACTCGGAGTTGCCGAGGATGGCGATGCGCGGGCCGGCCGGCAGCGGCTGGGAGGCCAGCAACAGCCCGGCGTCGATGAGCTCGGTGACGGTGTCGACGCGGATCACCCCGGCCTGGCGCATCAGGGCGGCGACCGTGCTGTCGGGGACGCGGACGGTGGGCACGGCGTGGCCGGGCGGGGCGGTGCCGTTGTGCCGGGCGCCCCGGGCGACCACGACCGGCTTGACGGCGGCGGTGCGGCGGGCCAGCCGGGCGAACTTGCGGGGGTTGCCGATGGTCTCCAGGTAGAGGATCACGACGTCGGTGTCCGGGTCCTCGTACCAGTACTGGAGGAGGTCGTTGCCGGAGACGTCGGCGCGGTTGCCGGCCGAGACGAAGGCGGAGATGCCGGCGATCCCACCGTCCCCGGGGCCGCGGGCGTGCAGTCCGCTGAGCAGGGCGATGCCGATGGCGCCGGACTGGGTGAACAGGCCGATGTGGCCGGCGCCGGGCATCTGCGGGGCGAGGGAGGCGTTCAGCCGGACGTCGGCGGAGGTGTTGATCAGACCGAAGGCGTTCGGCCCGATGAGCCGCATGCCGTACGAGCGGGCCTGGTGGAGCACGGCGCGCTGCCGCTCCCTGCCCTCGGGGCCCGCCTCGGCGTAACCGGAGGAGAGGATCAGCACGCCCTGGACGCGGTGTTCGCCGCAGTCGCGGATCACTTCGGGGACGCGCTCCGCGGGGACGGCGATGACCGCGAGGTCGACCGGGTCGGGGATCTCCCGGAGCGCGCGGACCGCCGGCACACCTTCGGGGTCGAGCCGCCGCAGGTCGTCCGGGAAGGCGTGGTTGACCGCGTGCAGCCGGCCGGTGAAGCCGGCGTCGAGGATGTGCCGCAGGGCCGTGCGGCCGATGCCGCCGGGGGCGCGGCCGGTGCCGATGACGGCGACCGAGCCGGGGGCGAGCAGCCGCTGGACGGAGCGGGCCTCGGCGCGCTGCTCGCGGCTGCGCATCACGGCCATGGACTGCTCGGTCGGTTCGAGGTCGAACTCCAGCCGCACCACGCCGTCTTCGAAGGTGCGCTTCTGGGTGTACCCGGCGTCCGTGAAGACCTTGATCATTTTGGTGTTGGCGGGCAGCACCTCGGCGGCGAACCGCCGGATGCCGCGCTCACGGGCGACGGCCGCGACGTGCTCCAGAAGGGCGGAGGCCACCCCGCGCCCCTGATGGGCGTCCTGCACCAGGAAGGCGACCTCGGCCTGGTCGTCCTCGGGGCTCTTGGCGGGCAGCCCCTGGTCGTTGATCCGGTCGTAGCGGACGGTGGCGATGAACTCGCCGCCGACCGTGGCCGCGAGCCCGACCCGGTCGACGTAGTCGTGGTGGGTGAAGCGGTGCACATCGCGATCGGACAGGCGCGGGTAGGGCGCGAAGAAGCGGTAGTACTTGGACTCGTCCGAGACCTGTTCGTAGAAGGAGACCAGCCGCTCGGCGTCGTCGGGGGTGATGGGGCGGATCCGCGCCGTGCCGCCGTCGCGCAGCACCACGTCGGCTTCCCAGTGGGTCGGGTATGCGTGGTCCGGCGGCTTCTGCATGCGGACAGCGTACGACCGGCCACCGACAACCGGCCCGGCGCGCGTAATGTCGAGGTCGGGGGAGGCTGGGACCAGTCCCGGCAGCGTGAGAGAATGGTCTAGACAACAGTCACGACTTTGAAGGGCAACACCATGGCTGAGCGCCGCGTCAATGTCGGTTGGGCCGAGGGCCTGCACGCCCGCCCCGCATCGATCTTCGTCCGGGCGGCCACCGCCGCCGGCGTCCCGATGACGATCGCCAAGGCCGATGGCAACCCGGTCAACGCGGCCTCCATGCTCGCGGTCCTGGGCCTGGGCGCCCAGGGCGGCGAGGAGATCGTGCTGGCCTCGGACGCCGAGGGCGCCGAGGAAGCGCTCGACCGCCTGGCCAAGCTCGTCGCCGAGGGTCTCGAAGAGCTCCCCGAGACCGTCTGAGTCCACCGGGACGCCCCTTCGCACGACGGCCCCGCCACGGTGACCTGAAAAGGTGCCGCGGCGGGGCCGTTCTGCATGCCGGAGAAATACGGTTTTGACAAAATGCCGTTGCGGACAAGTGCCGTTCCGGGGGAATGCCCTGCCCCGCCGCACGCAAATGCCGTGCCACTGCCGCAGAATAATCATTGCCTGGGACCGATAACCGGGAAAGGCATGCGCAGGAAAGCCTGCGGGGTCATGCGCCCACCGAAAAGCAGGCACACGCCGGTACCCAGAATCAAAAGCCGGCACCATCAATCAAAGGCGGCTCCTCTCGCCGCCCCGGAAATCACGCACCCCTTTGTATACGGCCCGCTTGTTAAGAACGGGCGCGCGCTGTGTTGACGGGCCGTTTCGTATCGCTCACGTCGGGTGCCGCGATGCGCCGCAGCCGGTACACCGGGAGCGACCGCTCGATGTGCGCCGCCATCAGGGCGCGGGCCCGTTCCGCGTCGCCCCGGGCCACCGCGTCCAGCACCGCGCCGTGGTCGTCCCAGGCCTCACCGGCCCGCGGCAGCGGCTCCATCGCATACATCCACTCGATCTTGCGGCGCAGCTGGGTCAGCAGGGCGGTGAGGCTGGGGCTGCCGGCCGCCTGGGCCAGCGTCTCGTGGAACCAGCCGTCGAGTTGGCGCAGGTCGGCGGGGCTGCCGTGGCGGGCCCGCTCGCGGCCCAGCCGTACCAGACCGCGCAGCACCTTCAGATGGGCGGGGGTGCGCCGGGCGGCCGCGCGGGCCGCGCCCAGCGGCTCCAGCAGGGCGCGGATGTCGAGCAGGTCGGCGGCCTCCTGCTCGGTGGGTTCGGCGACACAGGCGCCCGCGTGGTGGCGGGTGGTGACGAAGCCCTCCGACTGCAGGGTGCGCAGCGCTTCGCGGACCGGCACTCTGGAAACGCCGTAGCGCGCCGCCAGGATCTCCTCGATCAGCCGGCTCCCCGGCGCCAGCGCACCGGAGACGATGTCCTCGCGAATCGCCGTGCACACCGCATGCGCGGAAATATGGCCTCGCATCGATCGTGCCTCCGCCGTAATCCCCGGAAAACGCCGCCGGTCGGCGGCTTTTCCGAGACTCTATTCGACCGGCGCGGCTTTTCCGACGGACTCCGCGTATTCGGCGATATTTTTTGGCCAGCGGGCGCGGGGCATGCCCAGGCGTGCACCGCGGGCGTGGGGCGGACCGGTCCGGCGCCGGCTCAGACGTTGACGCCGTGCGACCGCAGATAGGCGATCGGGTCGATGTCGGAGCCGTAGTCCGGGCCGGTGCGGGCCTCGAAGTGCAGGTGCGGGCCGGTGACGTTGCCGGTGGCTCCGGAGAGGCCGATCTGCTGGCCGGGGGTGACGGTCTGGCCGACCGAGACGCCGATCGACGACAGGTGGCCGTACTGGGTGTAGGTGCCGTCGTGCATCTTGATCACGATGTTGTTGCCGTACGCGCCGCCCCAGCCGGCCTCGACGACGGTGCCCGCGCCGACCGCGTGGACGGAGGTCCCGGTGGCGGCGTGGAAGTCGATGCCGGTGTGGGTGCCGGACGACCACAGGCTGCTGGAGGCCTGGTAGCCGGTGGAGACGTAGGAGTCCGCGACGGGGGCGACGAAGGCGTTCAGGCGCTTGCGCTCGGCGTCCCGGGCGGCCCGTTCCTTGGCCTCGCGCTCCGCCTTGGCCTTCTTCCTGGCCGCCTCGGCGTGCCGCTCGGCCTCCGCCGCGCGCTTCTTGGCCTCGGCCTCGGCCTTCGCCTTCACGGCGGCGACCTCGGCGGCGGCCTGCTGGGCGTCGGCCTGGACCTCCAGGCGGTGGGCGAGTTCGTCACCGAGCACGACGGCCTGGGTGAGACCGGTGTCCTGGGTGCGTGCCTCGTCGGTGGCGGCCATCGCGGGCGAGGCCAGGGAGGCGACGACGCCGGTGGTGGCGAGGGTGGCTATGCCGGCGAGGTTGCGGGTCGTCCGGGCGCTGCGGCTGGCCCGGCGGTGCTTCCCGGTGGCTCGGGTGAACGCCATGTGCTGGCTTGTCCTTTCCTTCCCTCTCGCCTACCGGGTTAGCTGACGGGTTCGGAGCAGGAAGGTCTCCTACGGGCTCCTCCGGAGAGGGGCCCGATTCACCCCAGGGACGTGGGTCCCCGGCTCCCCTGGCTCGCGCCGTACGGGGACTCGGCGATGACTGTCCGGTGCCACTGTTGTGGCGGAGTTGTGACGAACAGCCGGACCGACGCTAATCGGGGCCACTTTGCGGAGCCAAACGGAACCGCGTTTTTGTGCGGGATGCCACAAGTTCCGACCCAACGAGCCCTCGCAAACCGGACATACGGCGGACTCCGGCTGGCTCCGGCCGCCTCCGAGGGACTCCCCCGGACATACGACGGCTCCCGTGGTGAGCGAACACCACGGGAGCCGGTCAGAACGTGACGCACCGTCATGCGCCAACGAAGAACTAGCCGCTGACGACCGTCACCTCTCCGATGCCCAGCGCCTTGACGGGCTCGGTGATCTGCGCGGCGTCGCCCACCAGGACGGTCACCAGGCGGTCCACCGGGAAGGCGTTGACGGCGGCGGCGGTCGCCTCGACCGTGCCGGTCTCCGCGAGCCGGAGGTACAACTGCGCCTGGAAGTCGTCCGGGAGCTGCTGCTCCACCTGGTCGGCGAGGGTGCCCGCGACGGCCGCCGCGGTCTCGTACTTGAGCGGCGCCACCCCGACGAGGTTCTGCACCGCGACGTCCCGCTCCTCGTCCGTCAGCCCCTCTGCCGCGAGGGTCCGCAGCACCTTCCAGAGGTCCTCCAGCGCGGGCCCGGTGGAGGCGGTGTCCACCGAGCCGCTGATGGCGAGCAATGCCGCGCCGGTGGTGCCCTCGGGGGACGTGGGAGCCGTGGAGCGCAATACCTGGCCGAAGGCGCGCACCCCGTAGGTGTAGCCCTTCTCCTCGCGCAGGACGCGGTCCAGCCGGGAGGTGAGGGTGCCGCCCAGGCAGTACGTGCCGAGCACCTGGGCCGGCCACACGCGGTCGTGCCGGTCGGCGCCGATCCGGCCGATGAGCAGCTGCGTCTGGACCGCGCCGGGACGGTCCACGATCACCACGCGGCCGGTGTCGTCGGCGGCGATCGGGGTGGCCCTGACCGGCTCGGCGGTCGAACCGCTCCAGGCGCCGAGGGTGTCGGCCAGCGCCGCGGCCAGGTCGATGTCGGTGAAGTCACCGACGATCACGGCGGTGGCCGTGGCGGGCCGGACGTGCGCGTCGTAGAAGGCGCGCACGGCCGCGGCGTCGATCCGCGCGACGGTCTCCTCGGTGCCCTGGCGGGGGCGGGAGATCCGCGCGGTGGCCGGGAACAGCTCCTTGGAGAGCGCCATCGCCGCGCGGCGGGCCGGGTTGGCGAGCTCGTGCGGGATCTCGTCGAGGCGGTTGCGGACCAGCCGCTCGATCTCGCTCTCCGGGAAGGCGGGGGCGCGCAGCGCGTCGGCGAGCAGGCCCAGCGCGCGGGTCAGCCGGGACGCCGGGACCTCCAGGGAGACGCGTACGCCGGGGTGGTCGGCGTGCGCGTCCAGCGTGGCGCCGCAGCGCTCCAGCTCGGCGGCGAAGCCCTCCGCGTCGTATTTGTCGGTGCCCTCGGACAGGGCGCGCGCCATGATCGTGGCGACGCCGTCCAGGCCCTCGGGCTCGGCGTCCAGCGGGGCGACGAGGTTGATCTCGACCGCGACGACCTGCTGGCCGGGGCGGTGGCTGGTCAGGAGGGTGAGGCCGTTGGGCAGTTGGCTGCGCTCGGGGGCCGGGAAGGCCCACGGCTTGGGCGCGCCGCTCTGGGGCTGCGGGTGGAACTGCATGGTGCTCCCTGCGGAATCCTGACGGGTGGCGTCGCTCACTGCTCCGTCTCCCCTTCCTCGGCGTTGCCGGCCGGCTCGGTGGGCTCGTAGACGAGCACCGCGCGGTTGTCGGGGCGCAGCCGGGCCTTGGCGACCGCCTGCACCTCCTCGGGGGTGATGTCCAGGACCCGCTGCACGGCGGTCAGCGCGAGCTGCGGGTCGCCGAACAGGACGGCGAAGCGGCACAGTTCGTCGGCGCGGCCGCTGACCGTCGCCAGGCGGTCCAGCCACTCGCGCTCCAGCTGGGCCTGCGCCCGCTCCATCTCCTCCGGGGTGGGCCCCTCGGCGGCGAACCGCGCCAGCTCCTCGTCGACCGCGCGCTCGATGGCGGGCACCTCCACCCCGGCGGACGTCTTCACGTCCAGCCAGCCCAGGGAGGGGGCACCGGCCAGCCGCAGCAGACCGAAGCCGGCGGCGACGGCGCTGCGGTCGCGGCGCACCAGGCGGTTGTACAGGCGGGAGGACTCGCCGCCGCCCAGGACGGTCAGCGCGAGGTCGGCGGCGTCCGCCTCACGGGTGCCGTCGTGCGGCAGGCGGTAGGCCGCCATCAGGGCACGGGAGGGCACCTCCTCCTCGACGACCTCGCGCAGCTCGCTGCCGATCACGTCGGGCAGGGTGCCGTCCCGGGGCGGCTGCTTGCCGTCGTGGGAGGGGATCGAGCCGAAGTACTTCTCGATCCAGGCCAGCGTCCGGGCCGGGTCGATGTCGCCGACGACCGACAGGACGGCGTTGTTGGGCGCGTAGTACGTACGGAAGAACGCCCGGGCGTCCTCCAGGGAGGCGGCGTCCAGATCGGCCATCGACCCGATGGGGGTGTGGTGGTACGGGTGGCCCTCGGGGTACGCCATGGCCGTCAGCTTCTCGAAGGCCGTGCCGTAGGGGACGTTGTCGTAGCGCTGGCGGCGCTCGTTCTTGACGACGTCGCGCTGGTTCTCCAGGGACTCCTCGTCGAGCGCGGTCAGCAGCGAACCCATGCGGTCCGCCTCCAGCCAGAGCGCCAGCTCCAGCTCGTGGGCGGGCATGGTCTCGAAGTAGTTGGTGCGCTCGAAGCTCGTGGTGCCGTTGAGCGAACCGCCGGCGCCCTGCACCAGCTCGAAGTGGCCGTTCCCCTTCACCTGCGCGGAGCCCTGGAACATCAGGTGCTCGAAGAGGTGAGCCAGGCCCGTACGGCCCTTGACCTCGTGGCGGGAGCCGACGTCGTACCAGAGGCAGACCGCTGCGACCGGGGTCAGGTGGTCTTCGGAGAGCACCACGCGCAGGCCGTTGGCCAGCCGGTGCTCGGTCGCTGTCAGGCCGCCGGAGCCGGCTTGTTCTGTGGCCGTGTGACCCATGGGCATGTACGTCCCTTCGATCGCTTGCGAGGAAGTTCTGTCACTGTATGCAACCGCGTCGGCATCTGGCGAAGTTCCCGCAGGACCGCCCCCGAACGAGGGCCCGCGCAAAAGCCGTCATGGGGCCGCCGCCGGGCCGTCGTGGAGGCCGCCACCGGGCCGCCGCGGGGGCGGAAGGGGGAGTCGCGGTCGGCGTTGTCAGTGGGGCGGTCCACAATGGTCCGCGTCAGACTCAGAGATACTCGCCGGTTGATCCCCCAGCTGATCGACCCGGCTGATTGACCGACGACGCCCCGGCGCCGTCCCCGACCTCGGCAGTAGACGCAGCAGAAGGAGCCGCAGCCGCGATGGCCCGCCGCAGCACGAAGACCCCGCCGCCGGACGACTTCGAGGAGAGGATCCTCGACATCGACGTCGTCGACGAGATGCAGGGTTCCTTCCTCGAGTACGCGTATTCGGTCATCTACTCGCGCGCCCTGCCGGACGCCCGCGACGGCCTCAAGCCCGTGCACCGCCGCATCCTCTACCAGATGAACGAGATGGGCCTGCGCCCCGACCGCGGCTATGTGAAGTGCGCCCGGGTCGTCGGCGAGGTGATGGGTAAGCTCCACCCGCACGGCGACGCGTCCATCTACGACGCGCTGGTCCGCATGGCGCAGCCGTTCTCGATGCGGCTGCCGCTGGTCGACGGCCACGGCAACTTCGGCTCGCTGGGCAACGACGACCCGCCGGCCGCGATGCGGTACACGGAATGCCGGATGGCGTCCGCGACGTCCCTGATGACCGAGTCGATCGACGAGGACACCGTCGACTTCTCGCCGAACTACGACGGCCAGGAGCGGGAGCCGGTCGCCCTCCCCGCCGCGTATCCGAACCTCCTCGTGAACGGCACCTCCGGCATCGCCGTCGGTATGGCGACGAACATGCCGCCGCACAACCTCGGCGAGGTCATCGCCGCGGCCCGCCATCTGATCAAGCACCCGAACGCGGACCTCGAGACGCTGATGCGCTTCGTGCCGGGCCCGGACCTGCCGACCGGCGGCCGGATCGTGGGTCTGAGCGGCATCCGGGACGCCTACGAGAAGGGCCGCGGCACGTTCAAGATCCGTGCCACGGTCACGGTGGAGAACGTCACCGCGCGCCGCAAGGGCCTGGTCGTCACCGAACTCCCCTTCACCGTCGGCCCGGAAAAGGTCATCTCCAAGATCAAGGACCTGGTCGGCTCGAAGAAGCTCCAGGGCATCGCGGACGTCAAGGACCTCACCGACCGTGAGCACGGCCTGCGCCTGGTGATCGAGGTCAAGAACGGCTTCAACCCCGAGGCCGTCCTGGAGCAGCTCTACAAGCTGACGCCGATGGAGGAGTCCTTCGGCATCAACAACGTCGCGCTGGTGGACGGCCAGCCGCTGACGCTGGGCCTGAAGGAGCTGCTGGAGGTCTACGTCGACCACCGCTTCGAGGTCGTGCGCCGCCGCAGCGAGTTCCGCCGCAGCAAGCGCCGCGACCGGCTGCACCTGGTCGAGGGCCTGCTGACGGCCTTGGTGGACATCGACGAGGTGATCCGCCTGATCCGCTCCAGCGAGAACAGCGCGCAGGCCAAGGAGCGGCTGATCGAGCGCTTCTCGCTGAGCGACGTCCAGACCCAGTACATCCTCGACACCCCGCTGCGCCGGCTGACCAAGTTCGACCGGATCGAGCTGGAGTCGGAGCGGGACCGGTTGCAGGAGGAGATCGAGAAGCTGACCCGGATCCTGGAGTCGGACGCCGAGCTGCGCAAGCTGGTCTCCGGCGAGCTGGCCGCGGTCGCGAAGAAGTACGGCACGGACCGGCGCACGGTCCTGCTGGAGTCGGCGGGCACCACGGTCGGCGCGGTGCCGCTGGAGGTCGCCGACGACCCGTGCCGGGTGCTGCTGTCCTCGACGGGCCTGCTGGCGCGTACGGTCACCGGCGAGGTGCCGTTCGACGTCGACGCCAAGCGGGTCAAGCACGATGTGATCGTCTCGGCGGTGCCGGCGACGACCCGCGGCGAGGTGGGTGTGGTGACGTCCCTGGGCCGGCTGCTGCGGCTCCCGGTGATCGATCTGCCGCAGCTCCCGGAGACCGCGGCGGCGCCGAGCCTCGCGGGCGGCGCCCCGCTCTCGGAGTTCCTGACGCTCCAGGACGGCGAGGATCTGGTCTGCCTCACCACCTTGGACGAGTCCTCGCCGGGCCTGGCGCTCGGTACGGAACAGGGCGTGGTCAAGCGGGTGGTGCCCGACTACCCCGCCCACAAGGAGGAGTTGGAGGTCATCACCCTCAAGGAGGGCGACCGCATCGTGGGCGCGGTCGAGCTGCGCACCGGTGAGGAGGACCTGGTCTTCATCACCACCGAGGCGCAGCTGCTGCGCTACCCGGCGTCGCAGGTACGGCCGCAGGGCCGGCCCGCGGGCGGCATGGCCGGGGTCAAGCTGGGCGAGGGCGCCAAGGTGATCTCGTTCGCGGCGGTCGATCCGGCGGCCGACGCCATGGTCTTCACCGTCGCCGGCTCACACGGCACCCTGGACGACTCGGTCGCCACGGCCAAGATCACACCGTTCGACCAGTACCCGCGCAAGGGCCGGGCGACCGGCGGGGTGCGCTGCCAGCGGTTCCTGAAGGGCGAGGACTGCCTGATCCAGGCATGGGCCGGACCGGCGCCGGTGCGGGCGGCGGACGCCAAGGGCGCGCCGGTGCCGCTGCCGGAACCGGACCCGCGCCGGGACGGCTCGGGAGTGGCCCTGACGAAGCCGGTGGCGGCGCTGGCGGGACCGGTGTAGGCGGGCATCTGAAAGCGAGGCTCCGCCTCTCTGCCGACGGGAGCGTTGACGCCGTCGGGTGAGGGCGACTCGACCTCGTCGGGTGAGAGGAAGCGGACGCCGTCGGGTGAGAGGCAGTGGACGCCGTCGGGCCGGTGCGGAACCGGCCCGACGGCGTTACGCGTTTCCCCCGCTCGTCTATTCGTCCCCCGACTCGTCCTTCGCCACGTCCCCCAATTCATCTCCCTCACGGGAGGCCACGTACCGCAGCACGCCCCACATGCTGTTCACATCGGCCTCCGGCGGCCCGGTCTCCCGGCAGTTGTCCAGCTCCTTGCGGAGCGCCGGGGCGTCGATGCCGCTGCCGATGAGGACGAGCTGGGTGGTCCGCTCCTCGCCCCTCGGCCAGGGCTCGGGGTAGAAGCGCAGGAAGTCGCCGACGGCATGCACGGTGAACTTCTGCCGGTTCTCGGGGATGTCGAAGTGGACGAAGCCCTTGATGCGGTAGAGCCCGGCCGGCCGACTGTCGAGGAAGGCCATGAGCCGACGCGGGTGCATCGGCTCCGCCGAGCTGAACTCGACGCTCTGGTAGGCGGCATGGAGGTGCCCGGCGTGGTCGTGGGCACCGTGCGCTCCACAGGCGTCGTGGCCGCAGAGGCTGTCGGGGTCACGGTGGCCGTCGCCGTCGTCGCAGCGGCCTTTCTCAGAGCGGTCGTTGGGGTCGTGGTGGGCGTTCTCGCGGAGGTTTTGGGGGTGCTCACCGTTGGCCGCGGCCTCGCGCAGCAGGTCTTCGAAGGACAACTGGCGCACGGCCGCGTCGTGGTCCTCCCCCACCCCGCGGTCGAAGAACAGCTCGGGGTCGACCCGTCCGTACGCCGTACAGATCACCGGCCGGCCGGGCGCCAGGTCCGCGAGGGCGTCCCGGAGCGTTCGGCGCGCCGCGTCGTCGATCCGGTCGGCCTTGTTGAGCACCACGATGTCGGCGATGCCGACGTGCCGGTCCAGCTCGGGATGGCGGGCCCGCGTGGACTCGAACTCGGCGGCGTCCACGACCTCGATCAGCCCGCCGTAGACGATCCGGTCGTTGTCGCTGGCGAGGATCATCCGGATGAGTTCCTGCGGCTCGGCCAGCCCGCTCGCCTCGATGACGATCACGTCGATACGGGCGGACGGACGGGCCAGCCGCTCCAGATACGTGTCCAGTTCACTGGTGTCGACCGCACAGCACAGACAGCCGTTGCCGAGCGAGACCATCGAGTCCACCTGCCCGGCGACGGTCATGGCGTCGATCTCGATGCTGCCGAAATCATTGACGATCGCGCCGATACGGGTCCCGTCACCGGCTCGGAGCAAGTGGTTGAGCAGTGTCGTCTTACCCGAACCGAGGAACCCTGCGAGCACGACGACCGGGATCTGTTGCGTGGCCAGAAGGCGCCTCCATGGTGCGGGTGGCGGGCGGCACGGCCCGGCGGCGGACGAGCCGTCGATCCTAACGGACCGGCCATACGCCCTCCCCATAGCCGCTCGGACCGAGCATCTCGTCCGGCGCGGGGGGGGGGGGAGCGCGCGGCCAACCGGCCGACGCCGGGCCGGGACCTCGTCAGACGCATGGGCTTGGCCAGGCTCATCGGCCTGCTCAGGCACCACGCATCGGAACCCTGGCCCGCCGCCCGGGCCCCGCACCGCGGCCCGGTAGCGAGGCACGTTGCCGGGATCGGTGCCGGCTCCCGTGCCGAGGCAGGGTGCCGGGGTCGGTGCCGAACTCCGTGCCGGGTGCCGTGCCGAGGCAGGTTTGGCCGGCGCCGGATCCGGGGCCGAGCTTCGTGCCGGGTCCCATCCCGAGGCAGGGGCCAGGGGCCGGTGCCGAGGCCGGTGCCCAGTCCCGTGCCAAGGCAGGGGGCCGAGGCCGGTGCCCAGCTCCGTGCCGGGTCCCGTGCCAAGGCAGGGTGTCGGGGGCCCATGCCGAGGCAAGAGGCCGGGCCGAGGCAAGGGGCCGGCCGAGGCAAGGGGCCGGGCCCCGGTGCCAAGGTCCGGCGCCGCCGCCCCGTGCCAGCCCTGCGGCGCCGACCTCATCGCGCCGTCCTCCCGCCGCTGCCCAGGACCTCGTGGTGCCGACTAGCTGGGCACCACCTCCGGCAACGGCTGCGGCGGGGGCGGGCCGACGTACCGGGCAGCGGGACGGATGATCTTCGAATCCTCCGCCTGCTCCAGGACGTTGGCGCTCCAGCCGACGACCCGGGCCGCGCAGAAGGTGGGCGTGAACATCTCGCGCGGCAGTCCGCACAGCTCCATGACGACGCCCGCGTAGAACTCCACGTTGATGTGCAGCTCGCGGCCCGGCTTGAGCTCGGCCAGGAGTGCCTCGGCGCGCGCCTCCACCTGGACGGCGAACTCCACCAGCGGCCCGCCGAACTCCTCGGCGATCCCCCGGAGCATCCGTGAGCGCGGGTCCTCCGTGCGGTAGACGGGATGGCCGAACCCCATGATCCGTTCGCCGCGCAGGACCCGTTCGCGGATCCATGAGTCGATCCGGTCCGGTGTACCGATCGCGTCGAGCGTGTCCAATGCCCGGCTGGGCGCTCCGCCGTGCAGCGGGCCGGAGAGCGCGCCGACGGCTCCGACGAGGCAGGCCGCGAGGTCGGCACCGGTGGAGGTGATGACCCGGGCGGTGAACGTCGAGGCGTTGAAACCGTGGTCGATCGTGGAGATCAGATAGGCCTCTATCGCCCGGACCCGGCGGGCGTCCGGTTCCTCGCCGGTGAGCATGTAGAGGTAGTTGGCGGCGTGCCCCAGATCCGGTCGCGGCTCCACGGGCTGCTGCCCCTGGCCGAGCCGGTACAGCGCGGTGAGCAGGGTCGGTACGGCGGCGACGGTGGCGAGCGCGTCGGCCCGCCGACGGTCGGCGTCGATGTCGTACAGCGGCCGGAATCCGGCGCTCGCGCCGAGCAGCGAGAGCGCGGTCCGCAGCCCGGCGAGCGGGCCCGCGAGCGCACCGGCCCGAGCCAGGGCGGGCAGTGCGTCGCGCACCGCCGAGGGCAGCGGCCGCAGCGCGGCGGTCTCGGCCTTGAAGGCCGCCAACTGGGCCGCATCGGGCAGCGCCCCGTGGAACATCAGGTACCAGACGTCCTCGAACGTGCGGGTCCGAGCCAGCTCGACGGCGGAGTACTGGCGGTAGTGGTAGAAGCCCTCGCGCCCCCGGACGTCGCCGAGTTGGGTCTCGGTGACGATGACGCCCGCGAGTCCGCGGGGTGCCTCGATGGGTGCGTTCGCCTCGGCGATCGGCATGGCAATTCTCCTCGCTCTTCCTCCCCAAATATTGATTCGACTATCTATGCTTGACTCAATACTCGTCAATATTGATTGGATCAATGTAGCCGTCATGTGGAGGGTCAATGCGGCAGGGGCCTGGACATGGATGAGTCCGGGAACGGACGGGCTGGATACGGTGATCCCATGGCGGATCACGACACGGCGCAGGACACCGGCGAGCGACGGCTGAGCACGCGGGAGGCGGCCGACCGGCTCGGCGTGAAGCCGGAGACGGTCTATGCGTACGTCAGCCGCGGTCAGCTGACCAGCCACCGGGAACCGGGCAGCCGCGGCAGCACCTTCGACCCGAAGGAGGTCGACGCGCTGGCCCGCCGCAGCGGCCGCCGCGAACCCTCCATCGCCGGCGCCCAGTTGGGGATCCGCACCGGCATCACCCTGATCGACCGCGACCACTGCTACTTCCGTGGCGTGGACACCGCGGAGCTCGCCACCCACTACAGCTACGAGGAGGTCGCGGAGTGGCTGTGGACCGGCGTGCTGCGCCGCGGCATCCGCTTCACCGCCCCGCAGGACGCCCGGGCCGCGGCCCGCCGCGCCGTACGGGCGCTGCCGCCGCACAGCGGGCCGATGGATCGGCTGCGGGTCGCGGTGATCGCCGCCGCGGCCGCCGACCCGCTGCGGTTCGACCTCTCCGAGGACGCCGTCCTCGGCACCGCCCGCAGCCTCATCCCGACCCTCGTCGATGCCCTCCCGGCCCTCGGCGAAGAACCCTCCGCCACCGCACCGCTCGCGCCCCGGCTCTGGTCCCGGCTGACCGCGGAGCCGGCCGACCCCGCATCGCTGCGCGTCCTGGACGCCACGCTGGTCCTGCTCATCGACCACGACCTGGCCGCCTCCACGCTCGCGGTCCGGGTCGCGGCCTCCGCCCGCGCCCATCCGTACGCGATCGTCTCGGCGGGCCTGGGGGCCCTGGACGGTCCGCTGCACGGCGCCGCGAGCGGGCTGGCACACCGGACGCTGCTGGAGGTCCTGGACCGGGGCAGCGCGGCCGCCGTCGTGGCTGATCATCTGCGGGCCGGCCGCCGGGTACCGGGCCTGGGCCACCGCCTCTACCCGGGTGAGGACCCGCGCGCCGGCGTCCTCTTCGCGCTGCTGGCGGACGTACCGCAGGCCGCACCCGCCCTCCAGGCCGCCCGCGAGGTCGTCACCACCACCGCCCGCCACACGGAGCTGCACGCCAACGTCGACCTGGCACTCGCCGTGCTGACCGTCGCGGCGGGCATGCCTCCCGAGGCGGGTGAAACCGTCTTCGCCCTCGCACGCACCGCCGGCTGGATCGCGCACGCCCTGGAGGAATTCGACGAGCACCCCCTGCGCATGCGCCCCAGCGGCCAATACCACGGCCCACGTCCCCCGCAGCCACTGCCGTGAGCGGACCGAAGCCGAAGCCGCCCTGCGCGTCCGCCAAGAGCCGGCACCAGCGGTCGTGCGCATCAGTCGTAAACAGGCCGCAGCCATCCTGCGCGCCTGCCGTGAGCGGCCTTGAGCTGTCTCGCTCACCCGCCCCGAGCAGCCCCAAGCCGCCTCACTCACTCGCCCTGAAGAACCCCGAGCCACCTCACTCGTCCGCCCTGAGCGGCCCTGGGCGATCCGGCGTTCCTGCCGCGCCGAAGAGCGAATGGCCGGTCGTTCCCCCACCGGCGATCCATGAACGGACCCGCGTTGCCGCCACGGCGCGACGGCATTTCGCCTCGCCCGTTCCTCCCGCGCAGGCGAGCGAGCGGTCCGGCGTGCCTGGCGTCTGAACCATGAGGTTAGGCTCGCCTTCGTGAGTACCTGCGCCTCTGCCTCCCTCAACGCGGCCGAACCGCTCGCCGGGACCTCGGCCACCGCCCGCACCTGGCTGCTCATCGAGCAGACCGGTCCCTGGGGAGCCAAGGCGCTCACAGACAGCCACCTCGACCCGGAACTCGGCCGGGCCCTGGACGCCGCGGCGGACGGGACGGGCGTACGCATCGCCCTGATCCGGCGGCCGGGCCGCCACGCCGACCGCCACGGCGTCTCCCGCCGCCGGCTCTTCCTCGCGCACACCGCGCCGGGGCGCTCCTGGCTCCGGACGACCACCGTCACCGATCCCGGCGCCGCCCTCGGGCTGGACTTCGCCGCCCTCGGCGCGGGCGAACACCACGACATCTGGGAACCGCATTCCGGCGACCCGCTGGTCCTCGTCTGCACCAACGGCAAGCGGGACCGCTGCTGCGCCCTTCTCGGACGGCCACTGGCCGCGGAACTCACCGCCGCCGGAATCGACACCTGGGAGGTCACCCACCTGGGCGGCCATCGCTTCTCCCCCACCCTTTTTCTCCTTCCTTACGGTTACGCCTACGGCCGTGCCTCGGCGCATCTGGTCAAGTCCGCCGTGGAGGCGGCGCGCGGCGGGCGGATCGCCTTGGGCCACTGCCGTGGCCGTTCGGCCTGGGGCCGCCCCGCCCAGGCGGCCGACCTCGCGGTCCGGGCCCGGATCCGTGAGGACCGCGCGGACGCCCTCGACGTCGTACGGGTCGAAGCTCTTCCGTCCACACCCGCCGCCACGTCAGCCGGCAGTGCGGGGCCGTCCTGGGCCGTCACGGTCGCGCACACGGACGGCCGGGCCTGGCAGGTGACCGTCGAACAGCGCACCGACGGCGCTCCCACGCCCGCCAGCTGCGGCGCACCCCTCCTTCCTCCGGCGCGGATGGCGGTCACCTCGCTCACCACCGCAGAACTGGCCTGACTCCTTCACGAATTCACGGATGCGACACGGGCCGTGGCGATCCGGCACCGCCACCGTCACCCTCCGTGACGACTCTGCGAGAATAAGCACTCACGCTCCGCGACCGAAAGCCCTGTGGATAACTCCCGCGAACCCACCCTTGGCCGTCCATAGGCCGCTCCGCCGCTCCCGTCGCGGCCCGGCCGGCGCGCCGCGCGTGGCCACCCGGACACCCTCCGAATTCCTGGCCGCAGGGATTACCGGCCCGGCGGTCGGCCCGCTTACTGTTCGTGCGTATGGGCGAGAAGGAAGCGTCGGTTCCGCGCCCGAGCGCCGCAGAGCCCTCGGGTCCCGCACCGTTTCCCGCCGGCCCCTCCACCCCGCCCGGAGCGACCGGCCCGGGCGGCACGGCCACAGCACGCACCACGACCGGACCGCGCCTGACGCGCCCCCGGCTGGGCTGGCCGCGGCGCGTCTTCTCCCAGGTCCTGCTGATGCAGCTGGCCATCGCCACGGGGGTCACCGCGCTGGCGACCGGGCTGTTCCTCGCCCCGCTCAGCGCCCAGCTGGACGATCAGGCGATGCGCCGTGCGCTCGCGATCGCGCAGACCACCGCCGCCGAACCGCGCCTCGACGACGCGCTGGAGGCGTCCCGCCCGAGCCGCCACGGGCCCGTCCAGAACGAGGCGGAACGCATCCGCGCGGCCACCGGCGCCGAGTACGTCGTGATCATGGACAAGCGCGGGGTGCGCTGGTCCCACACCGACCCGGACGAGATCGGGCGCCATGTCTCCACCGATCCCAGCGCCGCGCTCTCCGGCCGTGAGGTCATGCAGATCGACGAGGGCACCCTCGGCCGCTCCGCGCGCGGCAAGGTCCCGCTGCGGGACGAGAACGGCAAGGTCGTCGGCGCGGTCTCGGTCGGCATCGCGTACGAGAGCGTGCGGGAGCGGCTGCTGTCCACCGTGCCGCAACTGCTCGCTTACGCGGGCGGCGCGCTCGCCGTCGGCGCACTGGCCGCCTATCTCGTCTCCCGCCGTCTCCAGCGCCGCACCCATGACCTGGCCTTTTCCGACATCTCCGCGCTGCTCGCCGAGCGAGAGGCGATGCTGCACGGCATCCGGGAGGGCTTCCTCGCGCTCGACGGACAGGGTCGGATCCGCCTGATGAACGACGAGGCGCAGCGCCTCCTCGATCTGCGCGCCGAGGACACCGGCCGCCCCCTGGACGCCGCCCTTCCCCCGGGCCGGACGACCGATGTGCTGGCCGGCCGCGTCTCGGGTGCTGACCTGCTGGCGGTCAGCGGGCACCGGGTGCTGGTGGCGAACCGTATGCCGACCGACGACGGCGGGGCGGTGGTCACCCTGCGCGACCGCACGGAGCTGGAGCGGCTGGGCCGCGAACTCGACGGCACCCGCGGTCTCATCGACGCCCTCCGGGCCCAGGACCACGAGCACGCCAACCGGCTGCACACCCTCCTCGGCCTGCTCGAACTGGGGCTGCACGAGGAGGCCGTGGAGTTCGTGACCCGCGCCGTGGGCGTCCACCGGGCCACCGCGGAACAGGTCACCGAGCGCATCCACGATCCGCTGCTGGCCGCCCTCCTGGTGGGCAAGGCCACCGTCGCCACCGAACGGGGCGTGTCCCTGCGGATCGCGTCCGGCACCCGGCTGCCCGACCGCCTGATCGACCCGCACAGCCTGGTCACCGTCCTCGGCAACCTCGTCGACAACGCCCTGGACGCCACTGCCGGTGCGCCCGACGCCCAGGTGGAGGTGGAGGTGCGGGCCGAGGGACGGACCGCCGTCGTGCGCGTCGCCGACAACGGGCCGGGCGTCCCCGAGGAGCGTCGCGCCGAGATCTTCACCGAGGGCTGGACCACCAAGGAGCCGCCCGCCCACGGGCAGCGCGGCATCGGACTCGCGCTGGTCCGCCGGCTCGCCGAGCGTTACGGGGGCCGCGCCGTGGTGGAGGAACGCCCAGGAGGCGGCGCCGTGTTCACCGTCACGGTCCCCGACGCGCTCTCCGAGGAACCGGCCGGGGCAGTCGGCGACCCCCAGGGCGCGCGCCGCGCCGAGGACGCCACGGAGGCCGGCCGATGATCGACGTGCTGGTCGTGGACGACGATGCGCAGGTCGCACGGATCAACGCCGCGTATGTGGCCAAGGTGCAGGGTTTCCGGGTCAGTTGCGTCGCACATACGGCGGCGGAGGCCCTGGCCGCCCTGGAGACGCACCCCGTAGAGCTCATCCTGCTGGACCACTACCTGCCCGACCGGACCGGCCTCCAACTGGTCGGCGAACTACGGCGTCGTGGCCTGTTCACCGACGTGATCATGGTGACGGCGGCCCGCGACATCGCGACCGTACAGGCCGCGATGCGGCACGGCGCGCTCCAGTACCTGGTCAAGCCGTTCACCTTCGCGGGCCTGCGCTCCAAGCTGGAGGGTTATGCGGCACTGCACCGCACCTTCGCCGGCGGCGGGCAGGCCGAGCAGTCCGAAGTGGACCGGCTCTTCGGCGTGTTGGGCGCCGCGAATGCCGGCTCCGCCGAGCTGCCCAAGGGGCACTCCACCGCCACCGCCGACCGGGTGCGCTCGGTGCTGCGCTCCGCGGACACCCCGCTCTCGGCCCAGGACGTCGCCCACCGGGCCGGACTGAGCCGGCAGACCGCCCAGCGCTATCTGAAGCTCCTGGAACGCGCCGGCCGGGTCCGCCTCACCCTCCGGTACGGCGAGACGGGCCGGCCGGAACACCGCTACGAATGGGTCTGACCCGCGGCGGAAGCTAGGCCGCCCCCGCCCCCGTGAGTGCCCGCACCTCCGCCTCCGCGTGCCGGGCCGGATCGGCGGCCTCCGGGGAGAGCAGCGTTCCCAGCCAGCCCATCAGGAAGCCCAAGGGGATCGAGACCGCCCCCGGGTTGGACAGCGGGAAGACGGCGAAGTCCAGGTGGGGAAAGAAAGATTCCGGGCCTCCGGAGACCACGGGTGAGAGCACCACCAGGGTGAGCGCGGGGACCAGCCCGCCATAGACGGACCAAACGGCACCCCGCGTCGTGAAGCGGCGCCAGAACAGGGCGTAGAGCAGGGCCGGCACATTGGCCGAGGCGGCGACCGCGAAGGCCAGGCCCACCAGGAAGGCGATGTTCAGGTCCTGGGCGAGCAGCGCCAGTGCGATGGCGGCGGCTCCTACCCCGACCGCGGCGAGGCGTGCCACGGCCACCTCGCGGCGCTGTGCGTCCCGTACGGTGCCGCGCGGCCGGCGCAGCGAGGCGTACAGGTCGTGGGCCACGGAGGCCGACGAGGCGAGGGTGATGCCGGCGACCACGGCCAGGATGGTGGCGAAGGCGACCGCGGCCACCACGGCGAAGAGAACGGTTCCTCCGGTGGAACCCGCTCCGCCTCCCAGGTCCACGGCGAGCAGCGGAACGGCAGTGTTGCCCGCCGGGTTGGAGGCCCGGACCGCATCGCTGCCCACCACGGCGGCGGCTCCGAAGCCGAGCACGATGGTCATCAGGTAGAAGCCGCCGATCAGCCCGATGGACCAGCCGACGGAACGACGGGCGGCCCGCGCCGTGGGCACGGTGTAGAACCGCGACAGGATGTGCGGCAGCCCCGCCGTGCCCAGGACGAGGGCCAGTCCGAGGCTGAGGAAGTCCAGCCGCGCGGTCCAGCCGCCGCCGTATTTGAGCCCCGGGGCGAGGAACGCCCGTCCGTGGCCGCTGCGTTCGGCGGCGGTGTTCAGCAGCGCACCGAGGTCCCCGTGAAAACGGATCACCACCAGGACGGTCAGGGCCGTCGCACCGCCCATGAGGAGCACCGCTTTGACCACCTGGATCCAGGTGGTGGCCCGCATACCGCCGAAGGCGACGTACACCACCATCAGGGCGCCCACGCCGATCACCAGCCAGGCACGGGCCTGCGGTCCGGCGCCGCCGAGCAGCAGCGCCACCAGACTGCCGGCACCGACCATCTGCGCCACCAGGTAGAGCACGGACACGGTGACGGACGCCGCGCCGACCGCGACCCGGACAGGGCGTTCCCGCATCCGTGCGGCGACGACGTCGGCGAGGGTGAACCGCCCACAGTTCCGTACGAGTTCGGCCACCAGGAAGAGCACGAGCAGCCAGGCGACGAGGAAGCCGACCGAATACAGCAGACCGTCGTAGCCGAAGAGGGCGATCAGCCCGGTGACGCCGAGGAAGGACGCGGCGGACAGGTAGTCACCCGCGAGGGCGAAACCATTTTCCATGGGGGAGAAGAGCCTCCCGCCCGCGTAGAACTCCTCCGCCGAGCCACGTCTGCGGCGTCCCGCCCAGAGGGTGATCGCCAGAGTGAGCGCGATGAAGGCGCTGACCAGAGTCAGGCCGAGGGTCTCGTGGCCGCCGGTCACCGCGCGTTCCCCCCGGTCAGTTCCTGGGTTTCCCAGCGGATCTCCAGTGCGGCGCGGTCCCGTCGGAGCCGCGCGTGCCGCATGTAGGCCCAGGCGAGCAGAAACGTTGTGGCGAACTGGCCGAGACCGGCGGCCATCGCGACGTTGAAGGCACCGACGAGCTGGCGGGCCATGAGACCCGGCGCGGCGATCGCCGCCACCACATAGGCGAGGTACCAGATCAGGAAGGCAAGGGTGGCGGGGACGACGAAGCTCCGGTAACGGCGGCGCACCTCCTGGAACGCCCCACTCCGGTGCACCGCCAGATAGATCTCGTCCGGGGGAATCCTGCCGCCCCGTGGGCCCCCTACGGTCAGCGGCTCCTCGGCCTCCCCTTCGTAAGCCACCGCGTCCGGCGCACCGGCCGGTTCTGCCCACCCGGGGGCGAGGGCGTCGTACCAGGGGTCGTCGAGCCGTACGGCCCCGGGCTCACCGGCCGAGCGGCCGTCCTGCTTGTTCACCGAACTCTCCTTGGTGCACGGGTTGGTTGTCCGTGCCGCCCAAGGGTGGACAGAAAGGAAGATCCCGGACGCTCGCTTGCCGCCCCTTCACCCCATCAGGTGATGGACCACCGGGAACTACCCGGGCGGCTGTGCGAGCCCGCTGCGGTACGCGTAGTGGATGGCCTGGGCCCGGTCGCGCAGCCCCGCCTTGGCGAAGAGGTTGTTGATGTGGGTCTTCACGGTCGCCGTGGAGACGTGCAGGGCGCGGGCGATCTCCGGGTTCGACAACCCCTCGGCGACCAGTCGCAACACCTCCACCTCGCGTGCGGTCAGCCCGTCCGGGGGCTCCGCCGGCGGCTGCGGCTCGGTGCACGCGGGCCCGGTGAAGCGCTCCAGGAGGCGGCGCTGGATCTTCGGCGACAGGCCGGCCTCACCGGAGAGCACGTCGTCAATGGCGCGCACGATCTCGTCACCGTCCGCGTCCTTGGTCAAATAGCCGCGGGCGCCGGCCTGCAGGGCGGGGAAGAGCGAGTCGTCGTCGGCATAGGTGGTGAGCACCACGACCTGGGTGCCGGGGTGCTCCGCGCGGATCCGGCGGGTGGCCTCGACCCCGTCGCAGCGCGGCATGCGCAGGTCCATCAGGACGACGTCCGGGGCGTACCGGGCGACCAGTTGGACCGCCTCCTCGCCGTCCGCCGCCGAACCGACGACCTCAATCCCCGGCAGCAGCCCCAGCAGCATCACGATTCCCTCGCGCACCACCGTCTGGTCATCGGCGACCACGACCCGCGTCACCGTACGTGCCGTCATGCGGGCACCCGCAACCGCACCACGAAACCCTCCTCATCAGGGCCGGACTCCAGCGTTCTGCCGAGGAGTTCGGCGCGCTCCCGCATCCCGAGCAGACCGTACCCGGAACCGCTCGCGGAGAGTGCGGAGAGTTCCGGGGCCCGCCCGCGGCCCCCGTCGTCCCGCACCTCCAGCCCCACGTCGTCGGCCCCGTAGTCCAGCCGCACGCTCACCCGCGCCCCCGGGGCGTGCTTGCGCACGTTCGTGAGCGCCTCCTGGGCGACCCGGCGGACCGCGAGGCCCGCCTCGGCCGGCAGCACGCGGGGCGCGCCCGTCACGTCCAGCCGAGCGCCCTCAGCGGCCGTCAGACGGCACAGGAAGTCCTCGACCGGGATCAGCTCCCCGCGGAGGGCGGAAAGCGCCTCACGGGTGCCGTCAAGGCCTTCCCGGGCCATCCCGCGGCACGCCACCACCCGCTCCAGGAGCTGTGCGCGGTCCGCCTCCAGGTCGGGACTGCGCTGGATCAGCTGCCGCACCGCCTCCAGATGCACCAACTGGGCGCTGAGGCTGTGGGCGAGGACGTCGTGGATCTCCCGCGCGATCCGCCCCCGTTCGGCCAGTGCCGCCGACTCCGCCTCGGCCTTGCGGGCCGCCCGTTCCTGGGCCAGCAGCCGCTGGGCATTGCCGCGCGCCTCGGCGTCGAGGCGGATGACGTAGCCGGCGAGGGCCAGGCCCGCGGTGGTCGTGGTGGTCGTCAGCCAGCCGTCGGTGTTCATCACGGCGTACGCGGCGAGCGCGGCCGACGAGCACAGCACGCCGACGGCCAACGGCAGCCGCTCCATCGCGGTGATGGCGCAGGCGCACCACAGGACGATCGCCGGCGTCCGGGCGCCGGCGAAGGAGAAGCCGAAGGCCGCGGCCTCCAGAACGAACAGCAGGCCGACGGACGGCCCGAGAAGGCGGTCGCGCGTCACGCGGAAGAAGGCGCGGAACGCCAAGAGCGTGGCGGCGACGCCCGCGAGCGCCGCCACCAGTGCCCAGCCCCGGAAGTGCGGCCCGGCCACGGTGGACCACGTCAGCCCCGCGACGACCAGGACACGCACCGACCGGCCGATCCACAACCGGGCGCCGCTCATGCCGTCACGTGCCAGCGACTCCCGCAGGGGCCAGCTCGTCAAGGAAGGGGGCAGCACGTACGGTCCTCGATCGGTGGACGGCGATACGGGACGCGCCGGGGCCTCAGCCGGCGACAGGGACACCGTACGTCCGCTGGACGCTCCGGGCCCGCCAGGTGGTGACCCCGGTCCGGGTCAGCAGCATCACGGCGACCGAGAGCATGATCGCCGGGCTGCCCTGATGGACGCCCAGGGTCGCGGCGAGGGCCATCAGGCCGCCGCGCAGCACCATGGCGCAGAGCCAGACCCCGGCCGCCGCCCAACTGCCCTTGGTCCACACCACCCCGTCCGCGTCCGTCCAGATGCGCGTCGTCCAGGCCCAGCCCGCACCGCAGGCCAGCCCTATCAGGAGCCCCACGGCCAGCAGGGCGGCGGAGACGGTCCGGTGCGCGGGGTCCAGGAGGCCGGGCTCGCGCAGCGCCAGGAATGCCAGGACGGCGGGGATCAGCCACCACTTCCTGCCCTCGGACGTGATCCGCTGGGCACTGAACTGCTTGATGAACACGAATACGACAGCCGCGACGATCGCCACGATGTTGAGCAGGCCGCTCATGACCTGAGCCTCCGGGAGACGGGATTTCCGACGTCCCCGACGCTACGGAGAGTGGCGGCCGCGCGGATCGGCGCCAGGGTGGGGAGCGGGTGGAAAGCGCGGCGGGCGCCGCTCCACCCTGGGGTGGAGAGACGCCCGCCCAGGCTCAGGGAGCGCTCAGGTGTCGATCCGGGAACGGTCCAGAGTGGCCGCGGAGTTGGTGATGAACTCCTTGCGAGGGGCGACCTCGTTGCCCATCAGGAGGTCGAAGGTCTTCTCCGCCGCCTCCAGGTCGCTGATGTTGATCCGGCGCAGGGTGCGGTGGCGCGGGTCCATGGTCGTCTCGGCGAGCTGGTCGGCGTCCATCTCACCCAGGCCCTTGTAGCGCTGGATGCTGTCCTTGTAGCGGACGTTCTTGCGCTGGAGCTCCAGCAGGGTCTGGCGCAGCTCGTTGTCCGAGTAGGTGTAGATGTACTTGTCCTGCCCCTTCTTGGGGTTGGTCAGCTCGATGCGGTGCAGCGGCGGCACGGCGGCGAAGACCCGGCCCTGCTCGACCATCGGCCGCATGTACCGCTGGAAGAGGGTCAGCAGCAGGATGCGGATGTGGGCGCCGTCGACATCCGCGTCGGCCAGGAAGATGACCTTGCCGTAGCGGGCCGCGTCGATGTCGAAGGTGCGGCCGGAACCGGCTCCTATGACCTGGATGATGGCGCCGCACTCGACGTTCTTGAGCATGTCCGAGACCGACGACTTCTGGACGTTGAGGATCTTGCCGCGGATCGGCAGCAGGGCCTGGAACTCCGAATTCCGGGCCAGCTTGGCGGTGCCCAGCGCGGAGTCGCCCTCGACGATGAACAGCTCGCTGCGGTCGACGTCGTCGCTGCGGCAGTCCGCGAGCTTCGCCGGCAGAGAGGAGGACTCCAGCGCCGTCTTCCGCCGCTGCGCCTCCTTGTGCTGGCGCGCGGCGATGCGGGTGCGGGCCGCGGCGACGACCTTCTCCAGGATGGCGCGCGCCTGCTGCTTGGCGTCCCGCTTCGTGGACGTCAGGAACGCCTTCAGCTCCCGGCTCACCACCTGGGCGACGATCCGGGAGGCGGCGGAGGTGCCGAGCACCTCCTTGGTCTGGCCCTCGAACTGCGGCTCGGCGAGGCGGACGGTCACGACCGCGGTCAGGCCCTCCATGGCGTCGTCCTTGACGACGTCGTCCTCGGCGACGCGGAGCAGCTTGCTCGACCGCAGGACCTCGTTGACCGTCTTGGTGACCGCGCGCTCGAAGCCGGAGACGTGGGTGCCGCCCTTGGGGGTGGCGATGATGTTGACGAACGACCGGAGGGTGGCGTCGTAGCCGGTGCCCCAGCGCAGCGCGATGTCCACGCCCAGTTCGCGGGTGACCTCGGTGGGTGTCATGTGGCCGCGGTCGTCCAGGACCGGCACGGTCTCCTTGAACGTGCCCTGTCCGGTCAGCCGCAGGACGTCGCACACCGCCTTGTCCTGCGCCAGGTACTCGCAGAACTCGCTGATGCCGCCGTCGTAGTGGAAGGTCTCCTCGGTCTTGCCGGCGCTGTCGAGGCCGCGCTCGTCGCGGACGACCAGGGTGAGGCCCGGAACGAGGAAGGCCGTCTGGCGGGCGCGGGCGTACAGCGTCTCCAGGGAGAGCTTGGCGTCCTTGAGGAAGATCTGCCGGTCGGCCCAGTAACGGACCCGGGTGCCGGTCTTCGTCTTGGGGATCCGCTTGCCCTTGTGCAGGCCGTTGGCCGGGTCGAACGGGGCGTCCGGGCCCGATTCGGTGAAGAAGCCGGGCACGCCGCGGCGGAAGCTGATCGAGTGCGTCTTGCTGTTGCGGTCGACCTCGACGTCGAGGCGGGCGGAGAGGGCGTTGACGACCGAGGCGCCGACGCCGTGCAGACCGCCGGAGGCCGCGTACGAGCCGCCGCCGAACTTTCCGCCGGCGTGCAGCTTGGTCATCACGACCTCGACGCCGCTCAGCCCGGTCTTGGGCTCGACGTCCACGGGGATGCCGCGGCCGTTGTCGCGCACCTCCACGGACCCGTCGTCGTGGAGGACCACCTCGATGTGGTCGCAGTAGCCGCCGAGCGCCTCGTCGACGGAGTTGTCGATGATCTCCCAGAGGCAGTGCATCAGACCGCGGCTGTCCGTGGAGCCGATGTACATGCCGGGGCGCTTGCGGACCGCTTCGAGGCCCTCCAGGACGAGCAGATGCCGCGCGGTGTAGTTAGAACCGTCCCGGTCTGCCCCGGTCAGCACTGCGGTGGACGGCACGGACATCTCGGCGGTCACGCGGTTCGCTCCTCGCTGAATTTCTGGCAGTCCGCATTCCGCGGACTCGGTTGTGGCGGTGTCGCCCGTCAGAGGGTACCGAGGCCTGGTAGAGCCGATGTGACGCCACCCGTAAGCATGCTCATGGTAGTAGAATTTCGCTCGTGCGTTCGATCGCTCGTTGGGGTGACGTCCGAGTGACGTGCACATCACGTTCCCTTCGAGGCATGAACCATTTAGGCTCCGGGCACGTCCTCATCAACAACCGGCAAGCCAGCCGGGGGGACAGACCCAGCACCCAACGTGAATCAGACCACCAAGCAATACGGCTCATTCGCCGCCACCCGGCAGCACCCGGCCCCCTCGAAGAATTTTTTCGAGGAAAAGGCACGAGCGGGAACGTTTTCGGCCTGGTTGGATGTTGACCCTGGTACGACAGCTCGTCGAGCTAGAGAAGAGGCGACGTGACTACTGTTCTGACACCCGCGAGCCCGCTGACGGCCGCTGACCGCTGCGACCGCTGCGGCGCCCAGGCATACCTGCGCGTCGTCCTGATGTCCGGCGGAGAACTGCTCTTCTGCGCCCACCACGGTCGCAAGTTCGAGCCAGAACTCAAGAAGATCGCCGCGGAAATACAGGA
This sequence comes from Streptomyces sp. NPDC107765, assembly GCF_055657085.1. Lineage (NCBI taxonomy): Bacteria > Bacillati > Actinomycetota > Actinomycetes > Kitasatosporales > Streptomycetaceae > Streptomyces > Streptomyces sp. NPDC107765. Next base: position 44,512 of record NZ_JBVKBL010000022.1, read on the forward strand.
CGAGACGGAGCGGCTGAACGCTTCTCCGGCGTCCGCGTCCGATGAGGAACGCTGACACTTCGCATCCACGACGAGCGAGCAGCGGCCTTGCGCCGTGCGGCGGGCGGTCACCCGGCACCACCGGGGGGCCGCCCGCACTCGTGCGCGCGCCCCGCTCGCCCTGCCGGCTCCCCGCGGCGGCTCAGCCCGCACCGTGCGCCGATACGGCCGGAAGCAGCGCCGACGCCCGCGTGTAGACCCCCGGGCTCCCCGCCTGGCCACAGCCGGTCCCCCAGGACACCAGCCCCACGAGACGTCCGCGGACGACCAGCGGTCCGCCGCTGTCGCCCTGGCAGGCGTCCCGCCCGCCGTCCGGTTCCCCCGCGCACAGCATGGAGCGGGACCGGTACGTACCGTCCGCGGTGCCCGGATAGGCCCGCGCGCAGACCGCGTCGCGCAGCACGTTGACGTGCGCCGAGCGCAGCCGTGACGCATAGCTGCCCTCGCCCGTGGTGTCTCCCCAGCCGTAGACCGTGGCCCGGCTGCCCGGCCGATAGCCCGGGTCCTTCCGTCCCGCTATCGGGATGGGCCGGTTCGGTACCGGCTTCGGGAGCGTGAGGACGGCCATGTCGCCCTCGTTGGTCCAGCTGTCATAGCGGGGGTTCACCCAGACCTTCGCCGGCTTGACCTCCTGACCGCCGCCGCCGGTGAGGTTGTCGCGACCGATCACGATGCGCAGGTCCCGGACCTGCCGCCAGGGGACGCCCAGCACCTCCTTGCTCAGGCAGTGCGCGGCCGTCACGACCGTGGAGTGCCCCACCAGCACCCCACCGCAGAACTGACCGGAGCGCTGGGCCCCGAAACGCTCGTGGGAGGCCAGCGCCACCGCCCAGGGACTCTGGGACAGCTGGGTGGGCTTCCCGCCGATCACCGACTCGTCCGCGGCCGCCGGCACGGGCAGGGTGAGGACCAGTGCGAGGGCTCCGAGAACGGCGCCTGCGGTCGGACGCATACGGACTCCTGACTGTGGGACAGCGGTCGCCCACCCAGAGTGACCCAAACGGCTGCGCCGCGCACCCGGACGGCGGCGAGCCCGGCCCCTCCCCCATTGGAGAGACCGGGCTCACGGCGCTGTACGGGCCGGGCGGTTGGACTAGTCGAGGTAGTCCCGCAGCACCTGGGAGCGCGACGGGTGACGCAGCTTCGACATCGTCTTCGACTCGATCTGACGGATCCGCTCACGCGTGACGCCGTAGACCTTGCCGATCTCGTCCAGCGTCTTCGGCTGGCCGTCGGTGAGACCGAAGCGCATGGACACGACGCCGGCCTCCCGCTCCGAGAGTGTGTCCAGAACCGAGTGCAGCTGCTCCTGCAGGAGCGTGAAACTCACTGCATCGGCGGGCACGACAGCCTCGGAGTCCTCGATCAGGTCACCGAACTCGCTGTCGCCGTCCTCACCCAGGGGGGTGTGCAGCGAGATCGGCTCGCGGCCGTACTTCTGGACCTCGATGACCTTCTCGGGGGTCATGTCGAGTTCCTTGGCCAGCTCCTCCGGGGTGGGCTCGCGGCCCAGGTCCTGGAGCATCTGGCGCTGGACACGGGCCAGCTTGTTGATGACCTCGACCATGTGGACGGGGATACGGATCGTACGGGCCTGGTCGGCCATGGCGCGGGTGATGGCCTGGCGGATCCACCACGTCGCGTAGGTCGAGAACTTGTAGCCCTTGGTGTAGTCGAACTTCTCGACCGCACGGATCAGACCCAGGTTGCCCTCCTGGATCAGGTCCAGGAAGAGCATGCCGCGGCCGGTGTAGCGCTTGGCCAGGGAGACCACCAGACGGAGGTTGGCCTCCAGGAGGTGGTTCTTCGCCCGGCGGCCGTCCTCGGCGATGATCTCCAGCTCACGCTTGAGCTTCGGCGCGAGCTTGTCGGAGTTCGCCAGCTTGTCCTCGGCGAACAGGCCCGCCTCGATGCGCTTGGCGAGCTCGACCTCCTGCTCGGCGTTGAGGAGCGGGACCTTACCGATCTGCTTGAGGTAGTCCTTGACCGGGTCGGCAGTGGCGCCGGCCGCGGCGACCTGCTGGGCGGGAGCGTCGTCCTCGTCGTCGTCGGAGAGGACGAAGCCGGCGTTCTCCGGAGTGTCGGCGCCCTCGGGGCCCTCGCCCTTGCCGGGCGCCGGGGTCTCCTCGGTCACCTCGTCGTCGAGCAGCTCGTCGACGTCCTTCTTGGCCGCGGTCTTCTTCGCGGTGGCCTTCTTGGCCGTGGTCTTCTTCGCGACCGTCTTCTTGGCGGTCGCCTTCTTCGCCGCTGCCTTCTTCGCAGGCGCGGACTCGGACTCACCGGCCGGGTCCCCCGCGGGGGCGGTGGCGGCGGCGGTGGTCTTCTTGACCGTGGCGGTCTTGGCCGCGACGGTCTTGGTGGCGGTGCGCTTCGCCGGACTCTTCGCTGCGACGCTCTTGCGGGTGCGCTTGGGCGCCTCTGCGGCACTGACCATCAGCGTCACACCCTCCTCGTCGAGGATCTGGTTGAGGCTGCGCAGAACGTTCTTCCACTGGGTTGGCGGAATCTGGTCAGCCTCGAAGGCCCGACGCACGTCATCGCCGGCGATCTGCCCATCTGCCTTTCCCCGCTCGATGAGCGCCATCACAGACTCGGACTCGGCGATCTCCGGCGGGAGCGTACGGGATGTGCTGGCCGACACGAACAACCTCTCGGAACGATGGAAACGGCTTCCGACCCCGTCCAGTGTGGATCGGAGCCGACGACCGCCGGTGGGGATGGACCGACGGCGCAGGGGCAACCGGGGAGTTGAACAGCGTCACGAACGCCGCTCGTATTCCCTCCTCGGCTATCACCTCTTAAGTCATCGCGCTTCCCGGGAGAGCGTTACGCCCAATCTGCGTGGCCCGAGTCACACCCCATAACGACCCATTCCCTGTCATATGACATGCAATCCTCCCGAGATCTGCCGCCGGATCCGGTCGACGCCCCGGATCCGGCGAGCGTGTGCGCCTCCGCCGCGTACGGCGTGCCCAGCCCGAGGGGTACGCAGGGCACGGGGCCGCGCGGCGCCTACGTTCCGTACGCGGTCGGGTACGGGCCTTCAGTGCTCGCGGGGCGCGGGGACGACGTGGTCCACGGGCGTCCCGGAGCCCTGGCCGACCGCCTCGCCATGGGCGGCGAGGAGCTGGCGCATCGCGGATTCGGCCGCCGTGGCGTCGCCGGAGCCGATGGCGTCGACCACCCTCATGTGCTGGCCCACGGACGTCTCGACCGGCCGCTCGCAGCCGCCGGCGGGTCCGCCGGAGACGTGCAGGGCGGAGGAGACGATGCCGGAGAGGTGCTCCAGCATGCGGTTGCCGGCGAGCTGGAGCAGCAGGGAGTGGAACTCTGCGTCGGCACGACCGAAGGTCATGATGTCGCCCTGGGCCGCGGAGTGGCCCATGATCTCGACCATGTCGGCCAGCCGCTGCTGGATGTCCTCCCGGCCGTGCCCGGCGGCGAGCCGGGCGGCCAGCGGCTCGATCGTCCAGCGCAGCTCGCACAGCTCCCGGCGCTGGTCGTCACGCTGCGGCCCGTAGGCGCGCCACTCGATGATGTCGGGGTCGAGGAGGTTCCAGTCGCTGACCGGACGCACCCGGGTGCCCACGTTGGGGCGCGCGCTCACGAGCCCCTTGGCCTCGAGGACGCGCAGTGACTCGCGGACGACGGTGCGGGAGACCTCGAAGCGCTGGCCGATCTCCTCGGGGACGAGCGGACGGTCGGCGCCGAGATCGCCGGAGACGATCATCTGGCCCAGCTGCTGGACGAGTTGGCCGTGCAGGCCGCGGCCGCGACTGCCGGCCGCGCGCCGGCCGACCCGGCCGATCTCGGCCTCGGAGCCGTCCCAGACCTGCGGAACGCGCTCGGCACGCTCCGGGCCGGCCGTGTTGCCGGTGTTCGCGGCGTTGGCGGCGTTGGCGTAGGGGTAGCGGTCAAGCTCGCCCGGGCCTGCGAGGCCGGTGTCGCCGGGGCGAGCCGCGGTCATCATGGTGTGCGCAAGGGTACTCACGCATCCTTTGTCGGCGACACCCTGAACACCCTTGAGGTCTTTGGTGAAAAGCACACGAAAGGGTGATCGCCCCCCATCTCTGAATTGACGCTTTATCGGAAGGAAATGCGCTGCCCAGGGCGAGTTACGGACAGCATGCGCAACAACAGGGCGTCAAAACAGGCGCCTTACTCGACCGGAACGGAGAGCCGCAGCCCTCCGTGGCGACATCGCCGCAGGCCAGGGCCCATGGCTTGCAACGACGGCGCGGTGCCTACGGATTGAGCCGAACCGCTTCTCACGACCGATATGGCGCGGTCGATTCCGGACCGCCACTTGACGGCCACCTCACAACCACTCCGTGAAATCAGGGAATTTCACATGCGGAACAGCGGCATCAACGGGCATCCACCACACCGGATGACGACCCGTTCCGCACCTCGACTCACGAGGCTCTCCGCACCACGGGGGTTACGCGACAGACGAGTTGAGGATTTCACCCGGGGTGGCGACATCGGGGGCGCTCGCCCGGCGGCGACGCCGACGATGCGGACGGTGCCAGCGGCGTCCAAGCGGGTCGGGGCGTCACCGGCACCCGACGGCCGCAGCCACCTCGACACCGCGGGAGGCGGGCCGTAGACGGGCGCGCGGCCGGACGTCGGCCATCAGCGGGACGAGTGGACCCACCCGGACAAGGTATCGGAATATGTCCTATTTTCTCGTAATTGTTCAATCGTGTCGGTTTCCGCGGTGTGCGGGGCACAGGAGAGAACAGCCGCCCGTTGTCGTCCCCACCGGATACGCGGCCGACGAGGCACAGGCCGTACTCAGACCTCGGGGCGCAGCATCGGTGGGTTGAGCAGCGTCGCACCGCCGGCCCGGAAGAGCTGCGCGGGGCGGCCGCCCTGACGCGTCGTGGTGCCGCCCGTGGGCACGAGGAATCCTGGGGTGCCGGTCACCTTCCGGTGGAAGTTCCGGGGGTCCAGGGCCACCCCCCACACGGCCTCGTAGACCCGGCGAAGCTCCCCCACCGTGAACTCCGGCGGGCAGAAGGCCGTGGCGAGCGAGGAGTACTCGATCTTCGAGCGGGCCCGCTCCACCCCGTCGGCGAGGATCTGGGCATGGTCGAAGGCGAGCGGGGCCGCCAGCTCGCCCTCGCGGGCATGGGCGTCGTCCGGCTCCAGCAGGGTCTCGACCGGTGCCCAGCGGGCACTATGGGCGTCACCACCGGCTGTGGGAGCCGGCAGGTCCGGCGCGAGGACCAGATGCGCAACGCTCACGACCCGCATCCGGGGATCCCGCTTCGGATCGCCGTACGTGGCGAGCTGTTCCAGGTGGGCGCCGTACACGGGCGGAGGTCCGGCCGGGGTCTGGGCATGCAGACCGGTCTCCTCTGCCAGCTCCCGGGCGGCCGCTGCCTCGAGGTCCTCGTCGGCCCGGACGAATCCGCCGGGCAGCGCCCAGCGGCCCTGGAACGGCGGCTCACCGCGGCGGACGGCCAGCGCGCAGAGGGCGTGGCGGCGCACGGTGAGCACGACCAGGTCGACGGTGACAGCGAACGGCGGGAAGGCCGACGGGTCGTAGGGAGGCATGGCGTGATCATAGTCGTCCGCCTGACGATAAACAGGCCCGCAGTACCTCACGAGCCCAGTTGCAGGCCGTCCGCAGCCGCTTCCACCATGCCCATGCCGAGTCTGCTGATCCGTACGGCGAAAGGCTGCTCGGCGACGCTCAGCCCGGTGAACTGCATCGCGCCGAGCGGGGCCGTACCGAGCGGCCGCACGGACACCGTGCCGGCCGGGACATCGGGCCGCAGGCCGGCGAGGGCGATCAGTATGTGCACCGCGCCGGCGGCCGACACCGCTGCCGGGCGGCAGGCCGCCGGGTGTGGCACGGGGGCTCCGTCGGCCGTGCGCTGCTCCCCCGCGTACATCTCCGGGAGGCGGTTCCCGAAGCTCGCCGCGGCGTCCAGGACGCCCCGGGTCAGGGCCGCGGCGGCCCGCTCGTGGCCGGCCGCGGCCAGTCCGGCGGCGGCGATCGCCGTTTCGTGGACGCGCACCGCGCCGCTGCGGTGGCCGAACGGGTTGTAGCCGCTCTCCTTGGCACCCAGTCCGCGCAGCCCCCACCCGGAGTCCATGGCCGGCCCGCTCAGCAGCCTGGCCAGCTGGTCCGTCTGGGCCGCGTCCAGCAGACCCGGGGCGAGCGCGCCACCGCCGAGCAGTCCGGTGTCGAGGAGATGGGCGGCGGCGGAACCCAGGTACGGAACGGGCCGGCCATCGGCGGTGAGCAGCGCGGCGGGGCGTCCGCCGGCCCGGTCCTCCAGCCAGAAGTCCCTGCGGAACCGGGCACGCAGTTCCGCGGCCCACTCGCGCAGTACCGCGGCGTCGGCGGATCCGCAGGCGTCGAGGAGATCCGCGCCCAGCAGGGCGGCCCGATGGGCGTGGGCCTGGGTCTCGCAGCGGTACGGCCCGTCGGGGGCCGGATCGGGGATGTAGCCGCTGCGGGCGCGGCCCACCGGGTCGGAGACGATCCGCAGCCACCTCAGACACCGTTCCGCGGCGGGCAGCAGCCGTTCGGTCTCCGTCTCGGGCAGTCCCCAACGGCGCGCCTCCGCGAGCACGGCGGGGAACAGCAGGGTCGCCTCGATACCCGTGCAACTGGGCGGGGCGTGCGGTCCCGCGTCCCGCAGGGCTCCCGGAATTCGGCCGAAATCCGGCCCCGGTGCGGCCTGTTGGCTGCGGGCCAGCGCGCGCAGGGTGCCCGCGGCAAGCCGGGTGCCCAAGGGCAGCAGCATTCTGGCGGCCCACAGCGCCTCGGCCGGTGCCAGCCCGCAGCGCCAGGGGAACCCGCCCGCGAGACAGACATCAGCGGGCGCGGCCGGATCCCGCATCGCCAGGCCGTACAGATCGTCCAGGCCGGCCGCCATGAGGGCGTCGGCCCGGTGGTCGTCGCACTCCAGCCGGGCGTCCGACCAGGGGCGGGGTGGCCGGTCCGCGCGGGTGCGCGGCGCGAAGGTGCCGCTCCGCGGGCCGGGGATGCGGGCGTTCCCGGCGGGACGGTGCCCGGCGGGTCCGCTGCCCGGTCCGGCGGTCTGCTCCAGCGCGACACGCAGCTCGATGGTGCGGCGGCCGCCGGCCGGGAGTTCGAGTTCCCAGCGCAGCAGACCGGCCGAGGCCAGGGCGTCCTCGGGCGGCGGGTCGGCGGTCACCACCGCGTGCGCTCCCCGCCCTGACCAACGGAGACCGGAGCCGTGGACGGCGGCGCGCAGCTCGGGGCCCGGGAGGCCGACGGCGACGGCTCCGAGCTCTGCCAGGTCGGTCTGCAGATGGATCTCCACCGGCAGCCTGACGGGCCGGGTCGCGCTGCTGAGGAAGGTGATCCGCTCGGTGCCGTCGGCCGTCCGCAGCCGCTCCATCCGGATGTCCGGGTCCGGGCCCCGCTCACCGGTTCTGCGGATCGTGCCGACGAACCGGGCGCGGTCGGCGGCGGTCATCCGGCCCTGGACGACCAGCGGTTCACCGCCTGCGACCCGCAACTCGCAGTGGGACAGGACCCGCCTGCCGTCCCGGTAGAAGCCGTCCATGCCCTGGCCGGTCAGCTGCCCCGACGCGGGGGACACCGCGAGGGCCGGCAGTGCCACACAGACCAGCGAGGAGTGGACGGGCTGCGGTTGCGGAGGCCGGGGCGGCACCGAACGCCGCTCTTGGGACGGCCGGCGGGCCGGTTGGGTAGTGGGGACGATGCCTGGCACGCTCTGCACTCCCTGGTGACGTCGGGGCTTCGTACGGCCTGCGCCATACAGGTGAACGGTCCGGCCGGCGCCCAGGTCACGCCGGCCGCACAACGACCGGGCGGTCACCGCCGGCTCCGGTCGTCATGACCGCTCCGCCGCCCGCCACGTCCCCCGGTGGTACGCGCCCCGGGACCGGTACCGCCGCGGGGCCCCCGAGGGCGGCCGGCGGGCGCGGTCCGGCCGCGCGCCGGGCGCTTGGCGGACGGGGATTGCTTCGTACCGGAGCCGGGTGCGCAGGCTGCGGCGCTCATCGCCTCCTGGTTTTGCTCGCGCAGGCAGCGGCGCAGTGGTTCCGGGTCGAGCCCCTCGTTGATCGCGCGGTGCAGGAGCTGGGCGAAGGTGTAGTCGGGGTCCAGCGAGAGGGCGCACCCGAGGGCCACCCGCGCCGAGGGGCCGTCCTCCGTGGACCAGCTGACCCATCCGGCGAGGGTGAGCGGTGCCGTGGCGTGCTCGGCATAGCTTCCGGCGCAGCGCCGGGCGAGGGCCCGCCACAGACGAAGGGCGGGGGCGGCGGCCGTGCCGTCCATCCACTCGGCCGCCCGGTCACGGGTGACCCGGTCCTGGAGTCCGAGGATGAGGCCGGCCGCCTCGGCGTTGGTGATCAGCGCGTCGTCGCAGGCATCCCGGGCCCGATTGCTGCCCACGGGGGTGTCCTGGCGGAAGCGGTGGATCATCGCGGCGGCCAGATCGAGGGTGTCCTTCCGTACGACCGCCGCACCGTCCGGGCGGAGCATCCGGGGGACCAGTGCCCGGGCCGCCGCGTCCAGGGCCTTCTCCTGTTCGACGGCTCGCCGCCCCGTGCGGGGCCGCAGCCTGGCCTCCATCTCCTTGAGGGAACCGCGCACCTGCATTCCGGCGTAGGCCGCCGCCGCGGCCATCACTGACGTGCCCGGCATCACCATCGGGGTGCCGTCCGCGGGGCAGCACCGGAAGTCGGGGCAGCAGTAGGACCAGAAGCGCCCGTTGGAGAGGCAGAGGGCTTCGAGGACGGGGACATCGAGCGCTCCGCAGGCCGTGCGCAGCCGCTGGGCGAACGGCTGGAGCCGGTCCCTGACGTCCCGGCCGTTCTCGCCCGCCGCGGGTTCCTGACAGAGGTAGACGATGATCGCCGTGGGTCGCGGGGACCCGTCCTGACCGGCCGAGACCAGACATTCGGCGAGCTGGTCGGCGACGTCGGACCACTGGGTCCGGTCCGCCGGAATGCCGAGCCGGACCCGGCCGCCGAACCGTCCGCGCTCACCGTGCAACGCAACCAGCACCACGCTGTCGTCCGGATAGAAACCCATCAAATACGGCAGCGCGTCGGCCAGCTCCGCCGGGCTCCGCAGCGTGACCTGGGACTCCGCGGCCGGCGCCGGAAGCACCTCGGCAGGTGTCGGTACGGAGAGGTGCGGGGAGTCGGTTGCGCCGGCGTGGTGGGAGGTCTCGGTGGCGTCAGGGTTGGTGGGCCGGGGTTCGACCGGCGTGTGGGAGGACTCGGGAGAGGGACGCGGGCCCGGGACCGAGGAAGGGGGAGAGGTCGGCGGGTGGGAGCGTGTCGAGGACGTCGGAGGGGTGGCAGAGGTGGGACGGGTGGATGGCGTGGACGGGGTCGAGGAGGTTGAAGGGGTCGGAGTCGAGGAGGTCGGAGGGTTCGGAGGGGTGGGTGCGTCGGAAGGGGTCGGCGGCGTCTCGGAAGTCGCCGGAGACGTCGGGGAGTTGGGGTCGGTGCTGCGCTTGCGCGGTTCGCTCTGCGGATTCATGGCTCGAAGATCTCGCGATCTGCCGCTGCGCCGCGACCCCTGTGGATAACTCTGGGTGACGAGTTATCCACAGGCTCGGGCGGGGGTTCGCGCATTGTCAGTGGCATCGGGTTGCATGGGGGCATGAGCAACGAAGATCTGCGTGCCGCAGCCGATGCCGTCCTGACCCGGCTCGTCGGCGACCCCGGCGGTACGGCCCGGCTGCGCGAGGACCAGTGGCGGGCGATCGAGGCCCTGGTCGCCGAGCGTCGTCGCGCGCTGGTCGTGCAGCGCACGGGCTGGGGCAAGTCGGCGGTCTATTTCGTCGCGACCGCGTTGCTGCGCGAGCGCGGCAGCGGACCGACCGTGATCGTCTCTCCGCTGCTCGCCCTGATGCGCAATCAGGTGGAGGCGGCCGCCCGGGCCGGGATCCGCGCGCGCACGATCAATTCGGCCAACACCGAGGAATGGGACACCGTTCAGGCCGAGGTGGCGGCGGGCGAGGTGGACGTCCTGCTGGTGAGTCCGGAGCGGCTCAACAACCCCGATTTCCGTGATCAGGTCCTGCCCAAGCTCGCCGCGGCGACGGGGCTGCTGGTGGTCGACGAGGCACACTGCATCTCCGACTGGGGCCACGACTTCCGCCCCGACTACCGGCGGCTGCGCACGATGCTCGCCGATCTTCCCCCGGGTGTGCCCGTGCTCGCCACCACCGCGACGGCGAATGCGCGGGTGACCGCTGATGTCGCCGAGCAACTCGGGACGGGTGAGGGCACGGCCGAGGCGCTGGTACTGCGCGGTCCGCTCGACCGGGAGAGCCTGAGTCTGGGCGTGCTGCCGCTGCCGGACGCCGCACACCGGCTGGCGTGGCTCGCGGACCATCTGCACGAGCTTCCGGGCTCGGGGATCATCTACACCCTCACCGTCGCCGCCGCCGAAGAAGTCACCGCCTTCCTGCGTCACCGCGGGCACACGGTCACGTCGTACACGGGCAAGACCGAGAACGCCGACCGCCAGCAGGCCGAGGACGATCTGCTGGCCAACCGTGTCAAGGCGCTGGTCGCCACCTCCGCGCTGGGCATGGGCTTCGACAAGCCCGATCTGGGTTTCGTGGTGCATCTGGGCTCACCGTCCTCGCCGATCGCGTACTACCAGCAGGTGGGCCGGGCCGGCCGTGGGGTCGAGCACGCCGAGGTGCTGCTGCTGCCCGGCCGGGAGGACGAGGCGATCTGGAAGTACTTCGCCTCACTGGCGTTTCCCCCCGAGGAACAGGTGCGCCAGACCCTCGACGTGCTGGCCGCCGCCGACCGGCCGGTGTCGCTGCCGGCCCTGGAGCCGCGGGTCGAACTGCGCCGCTCACGCCTGGAGATCATGCTCAAGGTGCTCGACGTGGACGGCGCCGTGCAGCGCGTCAAGGGCGGCTGGATCTCCACGGGCCGGCCGTGGGCGTACGACGCGGAGCGCTATGCGTGGGTGACGCGGCAGCGCGAGGCCGAGCAGCAGGCCATGCGCGAGTACGCGACCACGACCGGCTGCCGGATGGAGTTCCTGCGGCGGCAGTTGGACGACGAGGCGGCGGCCGCCTGCGGCCGGTGCGACAACTGCGCCGGGGCGCGGTTCACCGCCGAGGTGTCGGCGGCTTCGCTGGACGCCGCGCGCGGTGAGCTGGGGCGTCCGGGCGTGGAGGTGGAGCCGCGGCGGATGTGGCCGACGGGGCTGCCGGCCGTCGGCCTCGACCTCAAGGGGCGCATTCCGGCGGACGAGCTGGCCGCGACCGGCCGGGCGCTGGGCCGGCTCTCCGACATCGGCTGGGGCAATCGCCTGCGCCCGATGCTCGCGGCGCAGGCACCGGACGGTCCGATTCCGGACGAGGTGGCCTCCGCGGTGGTCACGGTCCTCGCCGACTGGGCGAAGGGGCCCGGCGGTTGGGCGTCCGGTGGGCCGGATGCACCGGCCCGCCCGGTGGGAGTGGTCTGTCTCTCCTCGCGTACCAGGCCGCAGCTGATCCGCTCGCTCGCCGAGCGGATCGCGGCGGTCGGCCGGATGCCGTTCCTGGGCGTGGTCGCCTCGGAGGAGGACGGTGCCGGCACCAGGATTCCGCGCAGCAACAGCGCCCAGCGGCTGCGCGCGCTCCACGGCTCACTCGGCGTACCGCCGCAGCTGGCGCAGAGCCTTGCGTCCGTGGGTGGTCCGGTGCTCCTGGTGGACGACTACGCCGATACCGGCTGGACGCTGGCGGTGGCTGCCCGTCTGCTGCGCCGGGCCGGAGCCGAGGGGGTGTTTCCGCTGGCCCTCGCCGTGCAGGCGTAGGTGATGGGCCCGGGCATGGGCAGCGGCCGCCCGGTGGAACCGTAGCCCCGGGGATCCGGACGACTCGGGTCGGGGCCGACGCACGGGTGCGACAGCAGGGAACTTTCGTCACACATGGCGCGATTCCAGTCTCCTGAGGGAATTGCTCGTTGCCCGCATCCCTGTACGACCGCAAGAATTGGAGATGCTTCCCCGTTCCGGCCGTTCCGCGGTCACGCTCGGTCATGCCCTGGTGCTCGGACACCAGGACACCGCCCGATGCGCTGACGCGTGGACGAAGGGAGGACCGTGACCTTCGACTTCGTCCCGCACCCACGCCTTTCGCCGCTCTCGTCCAGCGACCCGGCCGCCCGGCTGGGCCGGATGCTGGAGCCCGCCGAGTGGGCCTCGGCCGGTATCCCCCTGCTGCGCAACCCCCGTGAGGTCGTCGCCGGACTGCACGAGCGTCATCGCCCGGGGGCGGCGACGGCCATCGTGGCGGTGCTCGATCCGCAGGATCGGGTGACGGCCAGCGCGTCCTTCACCGAGCCCGCTGCCGCCCCTGACGGCTGGGAGTTCCGTAATGCCCTGCTGGCGCATCTGCGCCGGGTGATCCCGCACGACCTCCGGTTGCGCGCCCCGGTCCGGACGGCCGTGCTGCTCTACTGCCGTGACGGGGAACCCCGTTGGACGGAGACCGACGGGGCGTGGATGTGGGGACTGCGCGACGCCTGCACGCTGCACGGTCTCCGCTGCGGTGCGTACATCGCGCTGACCCCCGACCGCTGGCAAGTACTGGGCGAAGGCCGGGGCGGGCGCCGGCCCAGGTCGTCGTCCAAGGACAAGCGGCGCGCGGAGGCCCGCCATCCCGGAGCCGGCTTCGCCGCGGCGCGCCGCACCACGGCGCCACGCCCGGACGCGCCACGTACGGCCGCGGTCGTCGCACAGGGCCGGCCGGCGCCGCGGAGCACCGGCGGCGGCGCACCGGAGGCCCACCGGCACACGGCGGCCCGCTGATCACCTCACGCCGCACGGGAACGCAAGACGGCCAAGGCACCGGCCGTTCGCGGAATACGGCCGCTCGAGAAGGTGAGAGCCGTAGAAGACCCAGGAGCCGTGCGCGGAAGCAGGGCCGTGGCCGTGCCGGAACGCAGGCGAGCCCGACGGCCTCGGGGGCCGACGGGCTGCTGCGAGCCGGAACGGTCAGACGCCGGCGCCGAGAACGGTGTTGATCCGCTGCGGGTCGCCGCAGACGATCAGCAGCGCTCCTGCGCGGGCCATCGCCGAAGGCAGCGCCCGTGCGGTGACCTCGTCCGTGTCGCCGTTGACGGCGACGACCACGACGGGGCGGCCGGTGGCACGCTCGGCGTCGGCATCCGCGTAGAACACGTCGTCAGCGGCGTCGTGTTGGGCCCAGTAGGACGCCTCACCGAAGGACAGCTCGTGCGCGGCCCACGGGTGGGTCTCGCCCGTGGTGAGCACCAGGATTTCACCCGGGGCGCGCCCCGAGTCCAACAGCAGATCAACGGCTTCGTCGGCGGCGTCGATGGCACCGTCGGCGGGCGCCGGAATCAGCTGGAGCTGCGCTCCGGCCGTGCCGGTCTCGGCGGCCGGGGGCTGCGGGGAGCCGGTGCGCTGCGCCGGCGGAGCGGCGACAGGCCCACGCGGCGGGGCAGCGGGTCCGGGCTTACCCGGACGGGCACTGGCCGCGGGAGCACCGCGCGGCGGCGCGGGGCGGGGACCGGGGCCAGGAACAGGACGGGGGGTCGGCGCGGTACGGCCGGCGGCCGAAGTTGCGCGGGGACCCGGGACACTCTCGTGAATCTGAGGCTCCTCGGGGATGAGAGGCATAAAGGGATGTCTATCAAACGTAAGTGCGGGACACGTCATCGGGTACCGAATTGATGCCCGCACCGCTCAGAAGTCGAAGCCGAGTTGGCCGCCGGCTTCCAGAGCGGCTGCTTCGGGGGTGATGCGCACCTTCTTCAGATGCCGCCACCGGGGCAGCGCGTCCATGTAGGACCACGACACCCGGTGGTGCGGCGTGGGTCCGTACTCCTCCAGGGCGATGCGATGGGTCGGCGACGGGTAGCCGGCGTTGGCCGCGAAGTCGAAGTCGGCGTATTCCAGGCCCACTTCGGCCATCATCGCGTCGCGCTGCACCTTGGCGAGCACGGACGCGGCGGCAACCGCGATGCAGGACTGGTCCCCCTTGATGACCGTGCGGACCTGCCACGGCGTGCCCAGGTAGTTGTGCTTACCGTCGAGGATGACCGCGTCCGGACGGACCGGCAGCGCCTCCAGGGCGCGTACGGCCGCGAGCCGCAGTGCCGCGGTCATGCCCAGCTCGTCGATCTCCTGCGGCGAGGAATGCCCCAGGGCGTAGGCGGTGACCCACTGGCCGAGCACTGCGCACAGTTCGGCGCGGCGCTTGTGGGTCAGCAGCTTGGAATCGGTGAGTCCGTCGGGCGGTCGGCGGAGTCCGGTGATGGCCGCGCAGACGCTGACCGGTCCGGCCCAGGCTCCGCGTCCGACCTCGTCGATCCCTGCAACGATCTTGGCGCCCGTCGTGGCGCGCAATGATCGCTCGACGGTATGGGTGGGGGGCTCGTACGGCATGGCGCAGCCAGATTACGCCTATTCGGCCCAGCGTTCCGCATCGGATCCACACCTGGCCGCAAACGGTGCCGGTGCGGGAGCGGGCGGGCCACGCGGGTCACCCTACCGGCGGGTACGCGAGCCGCCAGTGTGGGCGCCTTCCCGGGCCTGCGGATCGTTGCCGTTCGTCTTCTCGGACGCGAGCGGGCAGCGCGAAGTGAGGGGCCCGCGCCACGCGTTGGCGCCAACGGTCGCGTGCGGGGCTCGGCCGAACACGGAGTGAAGGAACAGCTCCCGGCCGGGGCGCGGAGTCGTGGGGCAGGTGTGGCCGGGCGTCTGGTCAGTCTTCGAGGGTGGGGGCCCAGGACGGGAGGGGCTCGGTGCCCTCCAGCCATGCCGCGGGGGGCGCGCCGGCGGGGTCGGCGGCCACGATCCCGCCGACGATGCCGCAGGTGGTGTCGACATCGCCGCCGGCCCGCACAGTGGCCCAGAAGGCCTTCTCGTAGTTGCCGAGATGGCGGGCCGCCGCCCACAGGGTGAAGGGCACGGTGTCATGGGCGCTGGTGCGCCGGCCGCAGCCCAGGACGGCCGCGACGGTGCTGGAGTCGGCGTAGTCGAGCATGTCCCGGGCCCGGCGGAGTCCGGCCTGTACGGCGCTGCGCGGGATCAGCTCCAGTACCCCGTCGAGCAGCTCCCCGGGGCCGGTCTGCCGGCTCGGGTCGGCGACCAGGGCGGCCGCCGCCGCCACGGCCATGGCGCCGACCACGGCCTCGCGGTGCTGGTGGGTGGTGTACGCGGAGATCTCCGCCTGGTGCGTGGCCTGCTCGGGGTCGTCGGCGTACCACGCGCCGAGGGGCGCGATGCGCATGGCGGCGCCGTTGCCCCAGGAGCCCTGGCCGTTGAAGAGCGCCGACGACAGCTCGCGCCAGTCGCCGCCCTCGCGGATCAGCCGGAGCAGGCGGTTGACGGCCGGGCCGTAGCCGCGGTCGAAGTCGTGGTGGTCGGCGAAGGAGGCGGCCAGGGCGTCCTGATCGATCCGGCCGTGCGTGACGAGCACGGCCAGGACGGAGCAGGCCATCTCCGTGTCGTCGGTCCACTGCCACGGGGTGGGCGGCAGCTCGCGGCGCTTGAGGGCGGGATAGTGGGCGGGGACGAAGAACTGGGATCCGAGGGCATCACCCACGGACAGTCCGCGCAGGCTCGCCAGAGCCCGCGCACAGCGGTCTGCGTCACGGTGATCGGGGGTCATCGGTGTGCACTTTAACCGGTGACGCCATAAGGCTCGGGTTCACACCAGCGCTCGAAGGGCCGGTCGAGGGTGTAGCGGCCGTCCGGCCCGAGCAGCAGGGTGCGCCATTCGGCGTTGCCCGGGTTGGACAGCGACTCGAATTCGGCGACGGTCCAGTGGAACCAGCGCATGCAGAACAACCGCATGGTGAGACCGTGCGTGACGATCAGGACGTTGGGCGGATGGCTCGGGTCCTCGAAGCTGCGCCACAGGCTCTCCAGGAACGCCCCGACCCGGTCGTAGACGTCCGCACCGGACTCGCCCTGGGCGAACCGGTAGAAGAAGTGGCCGTACGCATCCCGGTACGCCTTCTGCAGCTGTACGTCATCGCGGTCCTGCCAGTTCCCCCAGTCCTGCTCGCGCAGCCGCGGCTCCTCGCGCACCCGGACCTTGCCCGGGTCGAGGGCGAGCTCGCGGAAGGTCTGGTGGGTGCGGCGGTAGGGCGAGACATAGGCGGAGATCCGCTCATCGCCGAACATCTCGCGGAGCGGGCCACCGGCCTCCTCCGCCTGCCGCCGCCCTGTCTTGGTGAGGGAGAGGGCGTGGTCCGGCTCCCGCTCGTAGATGGAGTCGTCGATGTTCCCCTCCGACTCCCCATGACGGAGGAGCACGATGCGTCGGGGGCGAGCCATGCGGCCAGCCTAAAACGCCTGCCCTGTACATGCCGCACGCGGGCCGTGGAAGCCGGTGGTGTGCCCGGCCCTCGACGGACCGGTCCGGCTCGTCCCGTCGATCGGGTCGGCGTGGACGCCCGCCAAGACCCGTGTGCACGTCATGCGCACCGACGGGAAGCGTGGTCGCGCGGGAAGCGGACAGCGACGCTTTTCGGCTCGGCCCCGCACCGGTCGCGGCGGTGACCTCGGCAGGCAACCGGCTCAGGCGGCGACCAGGGCCGGGCGGCCGTCGCGTATCTCGTAGGGGCGCCCGGCGAAGCGCCGGCGCAGCAGGCGGTCGTGAGTGACCATGACCAGGGCGCCGGGCCAGGCCGCCAGGGCCGCTTCGAGCTCCTCGACCAGGCCGAGCGCGAGGTGGTTGGTGGGTTCGTCGAGCAGCAGCAGGTCGGCCGGGCGAGCCAGCAGCCGGGCCAGGGCGAGGCGGCGCCGCTGACCGGCCGAGAGCGCCCCGACGGGCACCTGGAGATCACGTTCGCGGAACAGCCCGAACGACAGCAGCAGCTCGGCCAGCTCTTCCGAATGGCCGGACAGGCCCCGGCGGAAGGTCTCCAGCAGCGGCTCGGCCGGGCGGGAGACCGGTATCTCCTGGGCGAGGAAGCCGATCCGTCCCCGGCGCAGCACCGTGCCACGGTCCGGTGCCGTGAGACCGGCCAGGATCCTGAGCAGGGTGGTCTTGCCGGCGCCGTTGGGGCCGTGGATGAGCAACCGCTCCCCCGCCGTGACAGTGAGGGAGTCCACGGCGAGCCGGTCCCCGACCCGTACGCCGTCGAGCTGGACGAGGGTGCCCTCCGTCCCGCCGAGGCCCGGTGCCGCCCGGAAGCGGAGCGGTTCCGGGGGCTTGGGGACGGGGTGGTCCCGCAGTCTGCGCAGCCGCTCCTGGGCGTTGCGCACCCTGCTGGACACCGATGCCTGGACCCGGCCCTTGGCCCGGTCGTACGCCATCTTGTTGCCGTCCTTGATGGGCCGACCCGGAGCGACGCCGTGCGCCGTATCCGCCGCGAAGTCGGTGAGGTGTGTGATCTCTTCGCACCACGCGGCGTACTCCTGCTCCCAGCGCCGGCGGGCGGTGGCCTTGGCCGCCACGAAGGTGCCGTAGCCGTCGCCGTAGCGGACGAGTGCCCGGCGGTCGGCGTCGACCTCGACGATCACGGTGGCGATCCGCTGGAGGAAGAGCCGGTCGTGCGAGACGGCGAGGACCGTGCCCCGATGGGCGAGCAGGGCGCCCTCCAGCCAGTCGAGAGCGGCGGCGTCGAGGTGGTTGGTCGGTTCGTCGAGGAGCATCACCTCGGGGGCCGCGGCGATGAGGCAGGCGAGGCCCAGGCGGGCCTGCTCACCGCCGGAGAGAGTGCCCAGCAGTCGGTCGTGGCCGAGCCCTTCCAGGCCGAGGGCGTGCAGGGCCACCTCGACCCGGGCGTCCGCCTCATAGCCGCCGCGCAGCTCGAACAGCGTGAGCAGATCGCCGTACTCGTCGAGCCGGGCGGCCGTAGCGTCGCCGAGTCCGCTCTCCAGTGTGCGGAGCCGGCGCTCCAGGTCTCTGAGGTCGGCCAGTGCCGCGTCGATCGCGTCCTGGACCGTGCGGTCCGGCGGGAGGTCGGGGGTCTGTCCGAGATATCCGATGCCACCGTCGGCGGTCAGCACGACATGGCCCTCGTCCGGCTGCTCCACGCCTGCGATCAGGCGCAGCAGCGTCGACTTCCCGGCGCCGTTCTCCCCCACGATCCCGACGCGTTCGCCGGGCCGCACCGACAGTGAGACGCCGTCGAGCAGCCGGCGCTCACCATGGGATGTGGTGATGTCGTGCACTGAGATCTGAGTGGGCATACAACCTCCCCCGACAAACGCAACCCTCGTTGCGTTACGCTGATGATGACACAGTAGACCTCACTAACGCAACTGGAGTTGCAGTTGACTGGAGAACCCGCGCGCGACAAGGCCGGCAGCACCGAGCCCTCCGCCCCCGGCACCCGCCGCCCCGGCGGCCGGACCGCCCGCACCCGCGCCGCGGTCCGTGACGCCGTGCTGGCCGGCCTGACCGAGTACGGCTACCCCGGCCTGACGGTCGAATATGTCGCCGAGCACTCCGGCGTGCACAAGACGACGCTGTACCGCCGCTGGAAGGACGTCGAGGGCCTGGTGGCGGACGCCCTCGACCTGGCGGGCGAGGACAGCTGGACGCCGCCGGACACCGGGTCACTGGAAGGCGATCTGCGGGCGCTCGCCCATGAGGTCGTCGCCTCCTTCACCGATCCCGCGGTGGCCGCGTCGGGCTCCGCGATGATCGCCGCCGCCTTCCAGTCGGAACGGGCCGCGGAGGCACTGCGCGCCTACTACGCCGAGCGGTTCACGCGCTGCGAGGCGATCGTGGAACGTGCGGTCGCACGCGAGGAGTTGACCGCCCCGCTGGACGCCGGCGCGCTCGTCCGGTCCGTCTCGGCGCCGCTCTTCTTCCGGCTGTTCATCACCCGGGAGCCGATCGACCGCACCGTCGCCGACCAGGCCGTGGCGGCCACGCTGGCCGCGGCACGGGCAGGGGCGTTCGCCGGTGGCGACACCGTGGGAGCGGCTCCGGATGCGGCCGCCTCCTGACTCCGGGGGACGGGACGGACCCGGCCGGTCACACCGTCCAGGACGGTTCGAGCCGCACCACGTCCCCGGCGATCGCCCGGACGTCCGCGGCTATCTGGGCCCGCAGCGCCAGGCGTTCCACCCGTTCGGGCCGGTACTTCCCGCGTTCCGCCGCCGACTGCCACATCGAGAGGACCAGGAACTCCTCCCCGGGCGCCCGCCCCAGCATCCCCCGGAGCATCCCCGGCGAGCCCGCCATCGCCGGGTTCCAGACCTTCTCCTGCATCAGCATGAAGTGGTCCACGCGGTCCTGGCGCACCTGGCAGTGCGCCAGCCGCAGCACGTCCACGTCACCGAACGCCGGCCGGAATCCCACCTTCACATCGAATTCGTGCTCGAAAAGGCGGACTTGGGCGTCCTTGTACGTGCCGGTCTGGGCGGCCGCGAGCCGGTCGTGCGAACGGGCCATGAAGGAGTCGTAGAACGCCCGGCTCTCCCAGAAGGCGACCAGATGCGCCACGTCCGGCCGGCTCCGGCTCCATCCGCCGCCCTGTCCACGAAACCCCGGTTCACCCAGCAGCCCCGCCCATTTCCGCTGCCCCCGCTCGAAACCTCGACGGTCCACTACGGTGAGGCGAATCCACTTGACCAGCACCGCGCCATCGTACGGCCCGGGGGCCGATCCGGATCACTGTGCGTACCACCCCGAACTTCCTTACGGGCGGGGATCGATGGGCGTCAGTACGCCCAACCGCCGCTCCACCTCCTCGGCCGCCTCCAGACACAGGTCCTCCCGGTAGGAGCGGCCGATCAGCTGCACGCCATACGGGAGCCCCGCCACCACTCCGGTGGGCACGGCGACCGCGGGGACCCCCACGAAGCTGGTGGCCGTACACAACCGCATGGCGTTCTGCACCCGCCGATAGCCCTCGTCGTCCCGTACCTCCTCCCCCGGCGCGAACGGCGGCTCGGTGAACACCGGGCCCAGGACCAGCGGATACTCGTCCAGGAACTGCGCCCAGTCCCGTTGGATACCCATCCGCACGCCGGTCAGCCGCAGGTACTCGGTCAGCCCCACCGGAGCGACCTCCGCCATGCCCCGCTCGATGTAGCGGTGCCCGCCCTCGCCGAGCAGCGGCTTGACCACCGGCCAGGTGGTGGCGAACTCGGTGCGCGTCATACGGGCGTACACCTCCAGGGCCTCGTCCAGCCGCGGCACATCGGCCACCTCGCTCACCTCGTACCCGGCGTCACGGAGCACGTCCGCGGCACTCTCCACCGCCTTGCGCACGGAAGGGTGCACACCGCGCCCACCCGGGTCGGTCACCATGGCCACCTTGACGGGCCGCTCCAGCGGCTCGCCATACAGGGGCACCGGTACCGCCCTCGGGTCGCGGGGATCGGCTCCGGCCAGCACCTCGTAGGCGAGCCGGAGATCGCCGACCGTACGGGCCAACGGCCCGTCCACCACGAGGAACTGGGCCGCGAGGGACGGGTCGTCGGGCCCGATGCGGTGATCGGCGGCGAACCGCCCGTAGGTGGGCTTGAGTCCGGCCACACCACAGAAGGACGCCGGGATGCGCACCGACCCCCCGGAGTCGTTGCCGAGGCCGAGCGGAGCCATACCGCTCGCCACGGCCGCACCGTCGCCCCCACTGGTGCCACCGGGGGTGACCGCCCCGCTCCAAGGGTTCGCGGTGTCCCCGAACAGCTCGCTCCGGGTGTGGACACCGGCCAGGATGAGCGTCGGCATATTGCTGTGCCCGAGAGGGATGCCGCCCGCCGCGCGCAGCCTTGCCACCGGGGGAGCATCGGAGCGTGCGACGAGTTCACGGAAGCGCTCCGCGCCGAAGGTCGTCGGTACGCCCTCGATGGCGGTGCTCTCCTTCACCGTGAACGGCACCCCGGCCAGCGGCCCCAGCTCCGCCCCCTCGGCGCGCTTGCGGTCGACCGCCGCCGCTTCGGTCCGGGCACGTTCGGCGAGCAGCTGAGTGACGGCGTTGACGGCCGGGTTGACCTCGGCGATCCGCGCCAGGTGCGCATCGACCAGCTCCACCGCCGACACCTCTCCGTCGCGCACCGCCGCCGCCTGGGCAGCGGCGGTCAGCTTCCACAACGCGCTGTGCATTTCTCCCCTTTCGGGCCCGGACCGGACGTCGCACGTTCCGCCGCGGGGACCGGGCCACCCGTTTTCCGATGCACCTGCATCGCTTCGGCATCGTAACCTTGCCAGCGATACGCCCGCATCGAATAAACCGGAGCACACGGGATGCCCAAGCAGGTGGACCACGAGGGCCGACGTCGGCAGATCGCCGAGGCGGTGTGCCAACTCGCCGACGAGAGCGGCCTGGAGGGCGTGACGCTCCGCGATGTCGCGGCGCGCGCCGACGTGTCCATGGGAGCCGTCCAGCGCTGCTTCCGCACCAAGGAGGAGATGCTGGTCTTCGCGCTCGGCCACATCGGCGAGCGGGTCGGCGCACGGGTGGCGGCACGGCTCACCGCCTCGCCCGCACAGTCGGCACGCACGGCGTTGGGCCACGCCGCAACCGAGGTCTCACTGCTCCGGGACGAGCACCGGGCCGAGGCCCGGGTCTGGCTCGCCTTCGTGGCGCAGGCCGCCGTCAGCCGGCCACTGGCCGAAATCCTGCGCAGCAACTACACAAATCTTCAGGCGGTGTTCACGCGATTGATCTCCGAGGCTTCCGACATCGAAGCCCCGGAGCGGGCGGCACGCACGCTCCTCGCCCTCGCCGACGGCCTCACCGCCCACGTCCTGATCGGCCACCTGTCCCCCGCCGCCGCCCTGGACGTCCTCGACGGCCATCTGCACCATCTCTGGAACCAGAAGGCATCCTGAGGCACATACGGAACACTTCTCCCCGAGGCCCAAGGGCATTTTCCGGCCAACTGGATCGGGATCAAGTCACCTCTGACCAGGGGAATTTCCCGGCTCCCTCGGGCACGGAGCGTGGCACGATGGTCGCCAACGGCAAGTCCCGGGGCCCGTCCGCGCCACCACGTCGGCGGTACCGCACCCCCGGGGGACGAGGGAAGGGAAGCCCGGTGAGCACGCTCAACAAAGGGATCGAGAAGGTCGAAGTAGCGCTCAAATGGGATCCGAGCCCGATGGGCGCGCCGGACCATGACCTCGACATCGTCGCGGCGCCCTATTCGGCCGACGCCCCACACGGCGACCCGGCCTATCTGGTGCACTTCGACAGCCGGTCGCCCGACGGAACCATCAATCTGAACCGCGACAGCCGGACGGGGCAGGGTTTCGGCTGGGACGAGATCATGACGCTCGAACTGGACCGGCTGTCCGAGACCTACGTACGGGTGGTCGTCGGCGTGGCCATCCAGCAGGGCGAGGACCGCATCACCTTCGGCGACGTCGCCAACGCGGCCGTACGCATTCGCGAGGGCTACACCGACCTGGCCTCCCACGGCTTCGCCGAGGTCGCGGAGTCGACCGCCACGACGGTCGCCGAGTTCATCCGGGACGAGACGGGCAACTGGCGCTTCCACTCCGCGCTCCGGGGCTTCGACACCGAACCGGCCGACTTCGCCCGGCTGATGGGGCACTGACCAAGGCGCTCCCGCGGCACCGCCGGAGCGGACCGCGCCGCCTGACTGCCTCCCTGGAGCGCGCCGCTATCCGCCTTCCCTCTTGCGGCGGCGGTGCGCCGCGACCCGGGCCCGTGACGCGCAGGCGGTCGAGCAGTAGCGGCGCGCGCTCCCGGGGCCGGTGCCCAGATAGAGCGTGGAGCACCCGGGAGCGGCACATTCCCCCCAGGGCATCCGGCCGTATTCGGTGAGGAGCTGCGCCAGCGCCAGGGCACTTGAGGCGGTGAACCACTCGGCCCAGCTCGCGTCGTCCCCCCGGTCGATGTGCAGATGCCAGGGGTGCCCGTCGTGCCGCGAGAGGTGCGGACGGGCGCCGCATTCGGTCAGCAGCGCATTGATGGCGTGGGCTGCCCGGTCGATGTCGGGCTCGGCGAGGAGGGCGCCGAGCCGGGCCGCGGCCGCCCGCAACCCCTCGGCATCCTCTCTGGTGAACGCCTGCTCGGTGAGGTCCTCCGGGCGTTCCCCGTGGCGCGCGAGCAGCCCGGCCAGCGCCTCCCGCGAGATCCCGGGTTCCGCGCGTACCGCATTCACCAGATCCTTCAGCCGGTCCGCGGGCCGGAACCCCCGCACCCCCGCCGCCTCAGCCGTCACGGACTCCCCGCTCCCTGCGCTCATGGCGCACACCCATGGTCCCGTTCACACCCCACCAGCGTAACGGCTTGTGCCAATAAGCCGTTACGCCGCATTCTTTGGAGGCTGAGGTCGGCTCACCGGACACCTGGAGATGCGCATGCCGCGACAGCCCGCCCCGGGGGAACGCGCAGAATTACCGCTCTATCTGGCCACCGCCTTCTTCGCCCGCCTCGCCGATGAAGGGATGGCCGTGGCGGTCGTCCTGCTGGCGGTGCACCGGACCGGGAGCGCGGCGCAGGGCGCGTTCGTCCTCACTGCCTGGATGGCGCCCCATGTGATCGCTGCGCCTCTGGCGGGCGCCCTCGCTCCCCGGGTGCCCCGCCTACGGTTGTGCTACCTCGGGGCGCTGGGCGGTTGTGCCGCGGCCATCGCCGTACTGTCGCAGCTCCTCGGGCGGGCCCCGCTGCCGGTGACGCTGGGCGTCGCCCTGGCCGGCGGTGCTTGCGGCCCGGTCGTCTCCGGAGGTCTCTCCAGCCTCATCGCCGTTCTGCTGCCGGCGGGCGCACGGCGCGACCGGGCCTACGCCCTGGACGCGACGGTCTACAACGCCGCCTCGGTCGCCGGGCCCGCCGTGGTCAGCGCGGTGGCCGCACTGGCCGCACCGGGTGCGGCCATGCTGCTCCTCGGAGGCGCGGCGGCCCTCGGGGCGTCGCTGTCCGGCGGACTGCCGTACCGGCGCGCGGAACAGCCGGTGTCCGGCGCCGCACCGGCCACCACGCTGCGTGCGGACCTCGTGGCCGGACTCGCGGCCGTATGGCGCACCCCTGAGCTGCGCACCATCACGGCGGCGACCTGTCTGGCCTTCGGCGGCCTCGGAGGTCTCACGACCACTACGGTGCTGCTCGCCGCCCACCGGGGACACCCGGGGGCAGGTGGCGCCCTGATGACCGCGTTCGCCATCGGGGCGCTCGTCGGCTCACTGGTGGTGGCCCGCCGGCCGCCGCCCGTCCCGGACCACCGCCTCGCCACCGTCGCGCTGTGCGGGACCGGCCTGGCGCTGGCCGCCGCCGCGCTGGTCCCGTCCCCGGTGGCCGGCCTGGCCCTTTTCACCCTCGCGGGCGTCTGCGACGGCCCGTTGCTGACCGCCACGCTGCGTATCCGCGCCGCGCACGCGCCGCCGCGGTCCCGGGCGCAGGTCTTCACCCTGGGGGCGGGACTGAAGTTCACCGCCGCAGCCGTGGGCGCGACGCTCGTCGGCGCGGCGGCCGCACTGCCGCCGGCTCTCCTCCTGGCCGGCATCGCCGGTGTCCAGCTGGCCGCCGCGGCCCTGAACACCCTGCTCCGCCCCCGGACGAGCGGCCGCACCGGCGCCCCGCACACGCCGGAGGGGACCGGCGCACCACCGGTCCCCTCCGTACGTCCTTGAGCCCTCTCAGCCCGTCACACGGGCCGTACGGACCGCCCCGAAGACCTCTTCGGCGCGGCCCGTCACCGGCTCAGCTGCAGCCGCTGGTCGACCCGCAGCCCTCGCACAGGTAGCAGCTGCCGGCCCGCTGCATCTTCGTGCCGCAGGAGAAGCACAGCGGGGCGTCGGCGTTGATGCCCAGCTGCATCTCGACCAGTTCGGCGTTGGTGTGCGCCTGCTTGGGAGCCGGGGCGGCGGCCTCCTCGACGATCTTCACCGCCGGGGTGGACTCCTTCGGCGGGTCGATCTGGCGCGGCGCCGACTGGGCCAGGCCCTCGACGTCGACCTCGTCGTCGGACGGCTCGTACGAACCGGTCTCCAGGTGGCGCGTGCGCTCCTCGACGGAGTGGATGCCGAGCGCCGAGCGGGTCTCGAACGGCAGGAAGTCCAGCGCCAGGCGGCGGAAGATGTAGTCGACGATCGACTGCGCCATCCGCACGTCCGGGTCGTCGGTCATACCGGCCGGCTCGAAGCGCATGTTGGTGAACTTCGAGACGTAGGTCTCCAACGGGACGCCGTACTGGAGGCCGACGGACACCGCGATGGAGAAGGCGTCCATCATGCCCGCGAGGGTCGAGCCCTGCTTGGACATCTTCAGGAAGACCTCACCAAGACCGTCGTCCGGGTAGGAGTTGGCGGTCATGTAGCCCTCGGCACCGCCGACCGTGAAGGAGGTGGTGATCCCCGGACGGCCCTTGGGGAGGCGCCTGCGGACCGGGCGGTACTCGACGACCTTCTCGGCGACCGGCTCGGCCACCGCCTTCTTCTCCTCCTCCTTCTTCTTGGCGGAGAGCGGCTGGCCGACCTTGCAGTTGTCGCGGTAGATCGCCAGCGCCTTCAGGCCGAGCTTCCAGCCCTGGAAGTAGACGTCCTCGATCTCCTCGACGGTGGCCGTCTCCGGGACGTTGACCGTCTTGGAGATCGCGCCCGAGAGGAACGGCTGGGCGGCGGCCATCATGCGGACGTGGCCCATCGGGGAGATGGAGCGCTCGCCCATGGCGCAGTCGAAAACCTCGTAGTGCTCCGGCTTGAGGCCCGGGGCATTGACGACATTGCCGTGGTCGGCGATGTGCGCGACGATCGCCTCGACCTGCTCGGGCTGGTAGCCGAGCCGCTTGAGCGCCTTGGGGACCGTGTTGTTCACGATCTGCATGGAGCCGCCGCCGACCAGCTTCTTGAACTTGACCAGCGCCAGGTCCGGCTCGACACCCGTGGTGTCGCAGTCCATCATCAGGCCGATCGTGCCGGTCGGGGCCAGCACGGACGCCTGGGCGTTGCGGAAGCCGTTCTTCTCGCCGAGGCGCAGCACGTCCTGCCAGGCCTCGGTGGCCGCGGCCCAGACCGGGGTGTCCAGGTCGTCCATGCGCACCGCGGTGGCATTGGCGTCCGAGTGCTGCTTCATGACGCGCTTGTGGGCGTCGGCGTTCCGGGCGTAGCCGTCGTACGGGCCGACGACCGCGGCCAGTTCCGCGGAGCGGCGGTAGGAGGTGCCGGTCATCAGGGAGGTGATGGCACCAGCCAGTGCGCGGCCGCCGTCGGAGTCGTAGGCGTGGCCGGTGGCCATCAGCAGGGCGCCCAGGTTGGCGTAGCCGATGCCCAGCTGGCGGTAGGCGCGGGTGGTCTCACCGATCTTCTGGGTGGGGAAGTCGGCGAAGCAGATGGAGATGTCCATCGCGGTGATGACCAGCTCGACGACCTTGGCGAAGCGCTCGGCGTCGAAGGACTGGTTGCCCAGGTCGTCGTCGCGCAGGAACTTCAGGAGGTTGAGCGAGGCGAGGTTGCACGAGGAGTTGTCCAGGTGCATGTACTCGCTGCACGGGTTGGAGGCGGTGATCCGCCCCGTCTCCGGCGAGGTGTGCCAGTGGTTGATGGTGTCGTCGTACTGGATGCCGGGGTCGGCGCACGCCCAGGCGGCCTCCGCCATCTTGCGGAACAGGCCCTTGGCGTCGACCTCCTCGATGACCTCACCGGTCAGGCGACCGCGCAGGCCGAACTTCGAGCCGGACTCGACGGCCTTCATGAACTCGTCGTTCACGCGGACCGAGTTGTTGGCGTTCTGGTACTGGACGGACGTGATGTCGTCGCCGCCCAGGTCCATGTCGAAGCCCGCGTCGCGCAGCGCGCGGATCTTCTCCTCCTCCTTCACCTTGGTCTCGATGAAGGCCTCGACGTCCGGGTGGTCGACGTCGAGCACGACCATCTTGGCCGCACGGCGGGTGGCCCCACCGGACTTGATCGTTCCGGCGGAGGCATCGGCGCCGCGCATGAAGGAGACCGGGCCGGAGGCGTTGCCACCGGAGGAGAGCAGTTCCTTGGAGGAACGGATGCGGGAGAGGTTCAGACCGGCACCGGAGCCGCCCTTGAAGATCATCCCCTCTTCCTTGTACCAGTCCAGGATCGACTCCATGGAGTCGTCCACGGACAGGATGAAGCAGGCGCTGACCTGCTGCGGCTGCTTGGTGCCGACGTTGAACCACACCGGGGAGTTGAAGCTGAAGACCTGGTGCAGCAGCGCGTACGCCAGCTCGTGCTCAAAGATCTCGGCGTCCGCCGGGGAGGCGAAGTAACCGTTCTCCTCACCGCTCTTGCGGTAGGTCTTGACCACGCGGTCGATCAGCTGCTTGAGGCTCGACTCACGGCTCGGAGAGCCCACCGCGCCACGGAAGTACTTGCTCGTGACGATGTTGACCGCGTTCACCGACCAGAACTCGGGGAACTCGACGCCACGCTGCTCGAAATTGACCGAGCCGTCGCGCCAATTGGTCATGACGACGTCACGGCTCGCCCATTCCACCTCGTCGTACGGATGCACTCCGGGCGTGGTGTGAATGCGCTCGATACGCAGACCCTTGCTCGCCTTGCTGCCCTTGGCGCGGGAGCCTCGTGCCGGGCCGCTCGTCGTCTCTGTCATTCCGCCTCCCTGTATACGGGCAAACGCCCATATGTGCGCACGCATTCCGTGGCACGGTGTTTGTCTTTCTGCTACCGGGGCGCCCTGCTCTCGCCCCGATACAGGTCTGGATG
Organism: Streptomyces sp. NPDC107765; assembly: GCF_055657085.1. NCBI lineage: Bacteria > Bacillati > Actinomycetota > Actinomycetes > Kitasatosporales > Streptomycetaceae > Streptomyces > Streptomyces sp. NPDC107765. The sequence continues at coordinate 72,135 of NZ_JBVKBL010000022.1, forward strand.
CGCGCCGAGCTCAGTCGGCGGCGGTGGCGGGCGCGGGAACGGCCGCGTCGGCCTCCCCGTCACTCCCGCAGTCCGGGCCGGGCGGGCCCTGCTCGCGCTGCTCCCGCAGCTCGGCAATGGCCGCCTCGAAGTCCTCGAGCGAATCGAAGGCCCGGTAAACGGATGCGAAGCGCAGGTACGCGACGAGGTCGAGTTCCTGCAGCGGGCCCAGTATGGCGAGCCCGACGTCATGGGTGGACAGCTCGGCGCTGCCGGTCGCGCGCACCGCTTCCTCGACCCGCTGGCCGAGCTTGGCGAGTGCGTCCTCGGTGACCGGGCGGCCCTGGCACGCCTTCCGCACCCCGGCGATGACCTTGTTGCGGCTGAAGGGCTCGGTGACCCCGCTGCGCTTGATCACCATCAGGGACGCCGTCTCGACGGTCGTGAAACGGCGGGAGCAGTCGGGGCACTGACGGCGCCGGCGGATCGCCGTCCCGTCGTCCGTCGTCCGGCTGTCGACCACCCGGCTGTCGGGGTGCCTGCAGAAGGGGCAGTGCATGTCTCGACCCTCCTCACCCTCGCTGTACGGACGTACGTACGCCAACGATCCCGGCGCACGACGAATAACCCCGGCCGGCCGCCAGGGGCCCTCCGAAGCAGCCCCAAGCATAGGCGATGCCGACGCCCCGAAGGACCAGGCACCACAACTTATGGGCGGCCGAACGCATCTAACCACTAGATATGGTGTCGGCCCGCTTACATTCGCCTACCGCGTGTCGCGAGGGGGGCGGGCCGGACGGCCGCCCATGAGGGTACGGGACGCCACCCGCCCGGGGGTGCGGCAGGGCGGGGATGACACAATCAGGCCGACCGCACGGCCCCTCCGTTGCGCGCGGAAATTCGTCGCTCGGCCATACACCCACCCACTTGATCGGGTCAGCCAATCAGCGAATATTTCACTCGAACGTGTGTTTGGCGCAACCTTTCGAAAGCAACTACCGTTGGCTAACTAGGGAGAACATTTCGAGAGGGGCCGACGTGACCACCACCGCAGACAGCGCGACCATCACCGCACAAAGCCACTCCCAGAGCCGGTTCGAACACCCGCAAAAGGCACCGCGGCCGCCGATGGAAGACGCCACGTTGGACTCCGAAGAGCAGAAGCCCGCCCGATCGCTTCCCGGTCGGCCACCAGGAATCCGCGCGGACAGTTCGGGGCTCACGGACCGCCAGCGCAGGGTGATCGAGGTGATCCGGGATTCGGTGCAGCGGCGCGGCTATCCACCGTCCATGCGGGAGATCGGCCAGGCCGTCGGGCTGTCCAGCACCTCGTCCGTCGCCCACCAGCTCATGGCCCTCGAGCGCAAGGGTTTCCTTCGACGCGACCCGCACCGCCCGCGGGCGTACGAGGTCCGCGGCTCGGACCAGACCGCCACCAGCGCCGCGACGGAGACCGCCGGCAAGCCGGCCGCGTCCTACGTCCCGCTGGTCGGCCGGATCGCCGCCGGTGGCCCGATCCTCGCGGAGGAGTCGGTCGAGGACGTCTTCCCGCTCCCCCGCCAGCTCGTCGGCGACGGTGAACTGTTCGTCCTGAAGGTCGTCGGCGATTCCATGATCGAAGCCGCGATCTGCGACGGCGACTGGGTCACGGTCCGCCGTCAGCCGGTCGCCGAGAACGGTGACATCGTCGCCGCCATGCTGGACGGCGAGGCCACCGTGAAGCGCTTCAAGCGCGAGGACGGCCATGTGTGGCTGCTGCCGCACAACTCCGCGTACCAGCCGATCCCTGGTGACGAGGCGACCATCCTCGGCAAGGTGGTGGCCGTACTGCGGCGGGTCTGACCCACCCCTCACGACCGGGCTCCGGGACCACTGCGCCGGTCCCGGAGCCCTGCTGTGCGTATCGGGCCCAAAGTGCCTGGCCAGGCACGGAGGCCAGTGCCCACAGCAGGGCTCTGCCCTCTGCGCTCTCTGCGGCCCCTGGCTCGTGCTACTGCTCCGGCTTCTCCTCGACCGCCTTGGCGGCCGCGTCGATGGCCGCCAAGGAGCGGCGGACCTGGTTGCGGTCGGTGGTGTACCAGAAGTCGGGCATCGAGGCGCGCAGGAACGAGCCGTAGCGGGCCCGCTCGACCCGCGGGTCCAGGACGGCCACCACTCCGCGGTCGCCCGTGGCACGGACCAGGCGGCCGGCGCCCTGGGCCATCAGCAGCGCGGCATGGGTGGCCGCCACGGCCATGAAGCCGTTGCCGCCGGCCTCCTCGACGGCCTTCTGCCGGGCGCTCATCAGCGGATCGTCCGGCCGCGGGAACGGCACCCGGTCCATCACCACCAGCTGGCAGTTCGGCCCCGGTACGTCGACGCCCTGCCAGAGGGAGAGCGTGCCGAACAAGCAGGTCCGGGCGTCGGCGGCGAAGTTCCGGATCAGCTCGCCGAGGGTCTCCTCGCCCTGGAGCAGGATCGGCACGTCCAGCCGGCCGCGCAGCTCCTCGGCGGCGGCCTGGGCGGCGCGCATCGACGAGAACAGGCCGAGGGTGCGCCCGCCGGCGGCCTCGATCAGCTCGGCGAGCTCGTCGAGCATGTCACCGCGGCTGCCCTCCCGGCCGGGCTGGGCGAGGTGCTTGGCGACGTAGAGGATGCCCTGCTTCGAGTAGTCGAAGGGCGAGCCGACGTCGAGGCCCTTCCACGGGGGTGCGTCCTCCCGCTGGGTGCCCTCCGGGGAGAGCCCCAGGGAGGCGGCGACGCCGTTGAAGTCACCGCCCAGCTTGAGCGTGGCGGAGGTGAGGACCACCGAACGGTCCTCGAAGAGCTTCTCGCGCAGCAGCCCCGAGACGGACAGCGGCGCCACCCGCAGGGATGCGCCGAAGCGGTCGTGGCGTTCGTACCAGACCACGTCGTATTCGGAGCCGTTGGCGATGCGCTCGGCGACGGCGTGGACGCTCTCCAACGAGGCGAGCGCCTGCTTGCGGACGGCGTCCTCGTCCTGCACCGATTTGTCGCGGGTCGAGCCGAGCGCCGAGATGACCGTGCGGGCCGCGTCGCGCAGCGCCATGAGGCAGTAGCCCAGGTCCTCGGGGATCTTCTCCAGGCGGCCCGGCAGGGCCAGCTCCATCAGGCGCTCGAAGGTCTCCGAAGCGGTCTGCAGCTGGTCGGCGGCCTTTTCGTTGACGAGCTTGGCGGCCCGGCGCACGGCGCGGTTGACCTGGCCGGGGGTGAGCTCGCCGGTGGCGACGCCGGTGACCCGGGAGACCAGCTCGTGGGCCTCGTCGATGATCAGGACCTCGTGCTGCGGCAGGACCGGGGCGCCCTCGATCGCGTCGATGGCCAGCAGCGCGTGGTTGGTGACGACCACGTCGGCCAGCTTGGCGCGCTCCCGGGCGGCCTCGGCGAAGCACTCCGCGCCGTACGCGCACTTCGAGGCGCCCAGGCACTCCCGGGAGGAGACCGAGACCTGGCCCCAGGCGCGGTCCGAGACCCCGGGGGTGAGGGCGTCGCGGTCGCCGGTCTCGGTCTCGTCCGCCCAGTCCCGCAGGCGCAGCAGGTCCTTGCCGAGCTTGCTGGTGGGGGTGGCCTGCTCGAAGACGTCGAAGAGGCCGTCCTCCTCGTCCTGCGGGACGCCCTCGTGGAGGCGGTGCAGGCACAGGTAGTTCGAGCGGCCCTTGAGCATGGCGAACTCGGGGCGGCGGCGCAGCAGCGGGTGCAGCGCTTCCACGGTCCGCGGAAGATCGCGCTCCACCAGCTGGCGCTGGAGGGCGAGGGTGGCCGTGGCGACGACCACTCTCTCGCCGTGGGCGAGCGCCGGCACCAGATAGCCGAGGGATTTTCCGGTGCCGGTACCGGCCTGGACCAGCAGGTGGGCGCTGTCGTCCACGGCCTCGGCGACGGCCTCGGCCATCGCCACCTGGCCGGGGCGCTCGGTGCCGCCGACGGCGGTGACGGCGGCGTGGAGCAGATCGGGGAGGGAGGGCTTCGTCATAGCGCTGCAAGCCTACGCGGGACCACTGACACCGTGCCGGGTCACGGATGGTGGAGGGGGTTGGGGACGGTGCCGTGCACCGCGGCGTGCGGGCGCTCGCGGCGGTCCCGGTAGCCGTCCACATGCAGACGGTTGCGGTTCAGGCACAGCCGCTCGATCCGCGGGGTGAGCAGGTCGAACGTCTCGTACCGCTCCTTGAGCCCGGGGAAGCGCTCGTGGTGGCGGAGGATCTCCGCCCGTACGAGTGACCAGAACTCCTGCTCGGGAACACCGAGTTGGTCGGCGCACAACGGGGCGAGGTAGCGGAAGACGCCGACGAACAGGCCGGAGTGGATGAACTGGGTGAGGAACGCGGGCGGTTCGGTGAGCAGGACCGTGCGCACGTCCTCCGGCATGGAGTCGTGCTCCGGCAGCGGCAGGGCGCTGGTGTTGACGTCGTCGACGAAGTCCTTGACCGCGAGGCGGGTGGGGACGTCGTGCTCGTCGAAGACCACGATGGCGTTCTCGCCGTGCGGGGAGAAGACCGTGCCGTACTGGTAGAGGAAGTGCAGCAGCGGGGGGAGCAGCGCGGCGAAGAGGCGGGCCAGCCAGGCGCGCGGGGCCAGGCCGGAGCGGTGCACCAGCTCGGCGGTCAGTGCGCGGCCCTGCGGGTCGGTCTGCAGCAGCGAGGCCAGGGTTCGGCCCCGTTCGCCGGGGTCGAGGCAGCCCTGCAGCGGCTCCCGCCAGATACAGCCGAGCAGCTCCTTGAACTGGTACGGGACGCCGGGCAGCCGGTCGTAGAGGGGGTGCTCGACGGTGACCGAGGCGATTTCGCCGAGGAGGATCACCCGGGTCTCGTCGCGGAGGTAGGGGTCGGCGTCGCGCAGGCCGTGGACCCAGCGGGTGACCGCGGGGGCGGCGAGGGTGCGCTCGGTGGGCAGTCCGCGCCAGACCAGGGTGTTGAGGATGGACAGCGGCAGTTTGACCGTGCGGGCCTCGGGCCGGCTGATGTTGAGGAAGGTGCGGATCGACTGCTGCGGCAGCCGGAGGTCGTTGTCAGTGGGCAGCGCGATGATGGATCTGTCCGCGAGTTGCGGGGCGAAGAGCGGGGCGATGGTCTCGTCCCACTGCCAGGGGTGTACGGGGAGGAAGAGGTAGTCGGCGGGGTCGCGGCCCTCGTCGGTGATGGCGCGGGCGAAGGTGTGACGAGTGGCGGGGGTGAGTTCCTCGCCGTAGAGACGGTCGGGGGTGGCCAGCGTGGGGATACCGCGGTAGTGGGCGATGCCGTGGTGCGCGGCGAGCCAGGGCAGGCGCCGGGCGGTGCGCGATTCGGGGGCCCAGGTCGCCGCGTCGGTGGCCGAGAAGCCGAGCCGGCCTTTGTTGGCGACGAGCCAGGGGTGGCCGGTCTGGTGGCCTTCGAGGGCGGCGTATTCCAGGTCGGCGAGGTCGGCGGCGCTGAGGGCGGTGGCGTCGAGCCGGGTGTCGGCGGCCAGGGTGGCGGTCAGCTCCCGGATGAGGTGGCCGGTGGTGTCGCCGGACAGGCCCAGGACGGTGTCGTGGGCGTGGGTGAGGAAGTGGAAGGGGTCGGCGTCGGGGGTGATCGAGGCGGGGTCGACGCGCCAGTGGCCGTAGGCACCGCGGCGCGCCCGGAAGCGGTAGGTCAGTCCGTCGGAGACCGGCAGGCGGTAGCGGGGGACGCCGTCCGGGCCGGTGCCGTCGGGCTCGGGCGCGAGGACTTCCTCGTAGGCGAATTCCGCCAGGATCTTGGCGAAGAGCCGGCGGGCGGCGTGCTGCCAGGCGTGCTGGGAAGGCTGGGGCTCAGGAGGCAAGGCGGGACTCCTCGAAGCGGGACCGCCCCGGCTCGTACGGGGGACAACCGGAGCGGCGGGGTGGACGACGGACCGGAGCGGGGCCGTCGACGGACGGCCCCGGGGTCAGAGCAGGTGGCGGTAAGCACGGTCGCGGACCATCAACGCCGCGTGTTTTTCCGGGAGTTCGAGCTCGTCGGCGTAGCGGAAGCCGGCGGTCAGGAAGGCTGCGACGGATGCGGTGTTGCGCAGGTCGGGCTCGGCGAGGACCCGGGTGCAGTCCGGGCGGCGGTCGAGCACGAGGTCGGCGGTGGCGCGCAGCAGGGCGCTGCCCAGGCCGCGGCCGCGGTCGTGGGCGCGACCGAGGAGGAGGTGGATCCCGGTGTCGTGGGGGCGCGCCGGGTAGTAGCGCGCGAGCGGGTCGAGATCGGCCCGGTAGATCTCCCAGTAGCTCATCGGGACGCCGTCGAGCACCCCCAGGCAGGGCACGCTCCGGCCGTCCCCGTCGAGCTGGCCGCGCAGGTGGGCGGCGGTGGTCTCCGGCGGCCCGGCCAGCTCCCAGAAGGCCGAGACGGCCGGATCGTTCATCCAGGCGGTGATCCGCTCCAGGTCGCGGGCGGGGTGGACGGGGACGAGCTGGAACGGCCCGGCGGGCGTGCGGGCCGCTCCCCAGGCCGCCAGGTCGTCGAGGAGCGGGCCGGCGGGGGACGGCGGCCGGCCGGGGCCGCCGGTGTCCCGGGTGGTGCGTGCTGCCGTGAGCGGGTGGTGGGCGGCCTGGTCGGCGCTGGAGTCGATGCCGGAATCGGTGGGTGGCACAGCGGCGCTCTCCTCTCGTGGCCGGATGCCGCGTGGCCTTGTGGGTCGCGGGGCGTCGGCGCCGGGGACGGGGTGCGGAGGTCGGGGGTCGGGCGGATCGGCTTCCTAGGGAACGAGGGGGTTGTGCAGGGTGACGTAGACGGACTGGGTTTCGACGGGGCCGACGAGTTCGTCCAGGCCGTGCAGCCGGGTCGCGAGGTTGGCCTTGCAGCGCAGGGTGCGGGCGGCCAGCAGCTGCTCGGGGAGCGGGGAGCGGTGCCCTTCGGGAGCCGCGGCGGCGTCGGCGAGGAACCTGCGGAAGGCGGCGAGCAGGATCTCCTCGCGGACCAGGCGCTGGGCCCCGAAGGCCCCGATGAGGCCGAGGACGTTGTTGATGCCCAGGTAGTAGGCGAAGCGTTCGTCGACGACGTCGTCGGCGACGAAGGTGTCACTCGCGACGCCGATGCCGGGCAGCCGCCGTTCGAGACCGGCGCGGCGGGAGGTGCGGAAGTAGTAGCCCTGGTTGTCGCGGTAGCGGCCGCCGGTCGGCCAGCCGTCGGGGTCCAGCAGCACCAGGGTGTTCTGCTGGTGCGCCTCCAGGGCGATCCCGGCCGTGCCGTCGAGCCACAGCAGGGGCCGGACGACCGCTTCGAGGTAGCGCAGGAACCACTCCGTCGCCACCGCGCCGGTGGGGCGTCCGGTGCGGGCGGCGAGGGTGCCGACGAGGTCTTCGAGGCGGGATCGGACGCCCGCGTGGCCGGGCCAGGGGCGGGGCGAGGTGAGACCGGCGATGCAGACGGCGTCGTCGGTGCGGGTGAAGGGGTTGTGGCGGATGACGACGTCCAGGCCCTGGACGGGTTCCCCGTCGGGGCCGTCGACGGCGAGGTAGGCCGGGTCACGGACGATGTCGAAGCAGGGGTGGGCGGTCTGCCACTGCTCGCCGAGTCCGGTGCGCAGCAGCCGGTGCACCTCGACGCCTCGGATCAGTTCCTTGCGGAGGTTCTCCCGGCGGGAGTTGGTGATGCGCAGCCCGAGGGAGAGCTTGAGCATGGCCTCCGCGTCGGGGCGGTGGACGGTGCGGACCGAGGAGGTGGGATGCCAGAGCGGACCGTGCGGGCCCAGGTCGTGCAGCAGTCCGGCGTCGCGGAGGGCGGTGAGGTCGGGGCGCCCGGCCAGCTCGCGAGCCTGCCAGGGGTGCAGCGGCAACGGCACGGTGTCGGCCGGGAGTTGGAGGCCCTCGCCGGCGAGGCGGGCGGTGAGCCGTTCCGCCGGGACGGGCTTGCCGCGTTCGGTCCAGGCGGAGTCGGTGGCGACGGCGGAGTGGTGCACGGCGATCCAGTGCAGCGGGAAGGCGCCGCGCAGTTCGGGCGAATAGGCCCGGGTCTCGGCGTCACTGAGCCCTTCCCGGCTCTTGGGGGTGGGGTGCAGCGGATGGCCGAGCAGCAGGGACTGCTCGGCTTCGAGGAAGAGCGCGCCGTGGTCGTCGGCGGGCCGGGCGCGCCGGTCGGCGAGGAAGGTGGCCACGTTCCGGACGGAGTTGGCGACCCTGCCGAGGAGTTCGGCGCCGTCGCCGTCCGGTGTCGGCTCGCTCTCCGGTGCCGTCCGTTCCCCGCCGTCGGCGACGCGGTGCTCGCCGCCGTCGGAGGCCCGCCGGTCCCCGCCGTGCGCGGCCTCGCGGCGCAGCAGTGCGGCGAGGGTGACGGCGTCCAGCGGGGCGGCGCCGGCCGGGGCGCCTTCGAGGCTGGGCGCGCCCAGGCGGTGCCAGCCGGTGGGCGACCAGTAGCGGACGGGGATGTGGAGTGCGGCGGCGCTGGCCGGCAGCGGGAGGCGGAGCCGGCCGCCGGCCGGTCGCGGGCCGCCGTTCTCCCGCAGCCAGCAGCGCAGCAGGTGCTCGATGCCCGCGGCGTCCGCGGCGACCGCCGGGTCGGGATGGTCGAGCGGGTCGTGCTCGCCGGGGACGCGGTCGTAGGCGGCGGGTGCGGTGAGCGGGCCGGCTGCCCGGTCCGGGCCCTCGTGGGTGGGCTGGTGGCAGGCGTCCTCCGGGGCGCGCCGCTGCTGGCGGGGGACGGACTCGATCGTGCCCGCGCCGTGGTGGCGGTCGGGGAGGCGCTCGGCGGGCGGGGTGCCGTCGGAGCCGGGGCGTTCGTTCATGGGGTGGTGCCTCACAGTGTCGTGGGGGACGAGGCCGTCGGCCCGGGGTGGGTGCGGACCGCCGCCGTGATGGCGTCGGCGAGGCGGTCGAGGATCGCGTCCGCCTGTTCGTCGGTGATGGTCAGGGGTGGCAGCAGCCGGACGACGGCGGAGTGCCGGCCGCCCAGCTCGACGATCAGGCCGCGGTCCAGGCAGGCCCGCTGGACGGCGGCGGCGAGGTGCGGGGCGGCGGGGCGGGCGCCGCCGGGGTCGAGGTCGGCGTCGGGGTCGACGAGTTCGACGCCGAGCATCAGGCCGCGGCCGCGGACGTCGCCGATGCAGTCGTGGGTGCCGGCCAGGGCGCGGAGCTGGTCGAGCATCCGGGCGCCGAGTGTCCCGGCGCGTTCGGCGAGGCCGTTGGCGCGGACGTGGGCGAGGGTGGCGCGGCCCGCGGCCATGGCGAGCTGGTTGCCGCGGAAGGTGCCGGCGTGCGCGCCGGGCTGCCAGGCGTCGAGTTCCTCGCGGTAGACGATCACGGCCAGCGGCAGGCTGCCGCCGATCGCCTTGGACAGGACGAGCACGTCGGGGACGATGCCGCTGTGCTCGATCGCCCAGAAGGTGCCGGTGCGGCCGACGCCGGTCTGGACCTCGTCCACGATCAGCGGGATCTGCCTCGCCGCGGTGAGCTCGCGCATCCGCCGCAGCCAGCCGTCCGGGGCGGGGATCACCCCGCCTTCGCCCTGCACGGGTTCCAGGATCATCCCGGCCGGCCGGGGCACCCCGCTCTTGTGGTCGTCGAGGAGGTTCTGGGTCCAGCGGGCGGCGAGTTCGGCGCCGCGCTCACCGCCGGTGCCGAAGGGGCAGCGGTAGTCGTAGGGGTAGGGCAGCCGGGCCACGCTGGTGTGCTGGGCGCCCCCGGAGGCGGCGAGCGCCTCGGCGGTCATGCCGTGGTAGGCACCGGAGAAGGCCATCAGGCCGTCCCGGCCGGTCGCGGTGCGGACGAGTTTGAAGGCCGCCTCGACGGCGTCCGTACCGGCCGGGCCGCAGAACTGGATCCGCCCCTTTTCGGCCAACTCCCTTGGCAGCGTGGCGAACAGCTCGGTGGTGAAGTCGTCCTTGACGGGGGTGGCCAGGTCGAGGACGTGCAGCGGAGCGCCCGAGTCGAGGACCGTGCGGATCGCCTCCAGCACGACGGGGTGGTTGTGGCCGAGGGCAAGGGTGCCGGCGCCGGAGAGGCAGTCGAGGTAGCGCCGGCCGTCGGCGCCCTCGATGGTCAGCCCGCGGGCGCGCACCGGGACGATGGGCAGTGAGCGCGCGTACGTACGGGCTGCGGACTCACGCAGGGACTGGCGGCGCAGGATCCCCTCGTGGGCCGGCGGCGCGGCCGCCGGCACGGTTTCGGTCAACGCCACGGCAGTTGTGTCCTCCTGCTTGGTGAGCTGCTGCATACCGAGCGGGCCGGCGGGCAGCCCGGCCGTCCCCCGTACGTACCAACGACGGCGGCGACGCCGGATCACGGCCCGGAACAAGATCCTTGACGGGCTGGAACCGGGGACCCGAGTACCGCCGTCCCCATCGTCACCGGCATAGTGGGGTCTTGCGCTCGGATCTTGAGGTTCATGACAACTTCCGAACCGGCGCGACTCCGCTCAAGCCACACCGTTCAACTCAGGGGGATCCCACCCATGCGACACATACTCCCGCCCGCCGCCCGCCGCCGCCCCGGGAGGAGAGCGCTCCGCGCTCACAGATCCAATGTCCTGGCCGCCGCCGCCCTCACCGCCGTAGTGGCGCTCACCGCCACCGGCTGCGGGCCGGACAGCGACAACGCGGACGCCAAGCCCAGCCAGTCCGCGGCGGACACCACGGGTGGGGGTGCGATCAAGATCCCCAAGGACATCCAGGACAAGCTCAAGGAACACGGCATCGACCTGGACAAGTGGAAGAACGGCGAGTGGAAGAACTGGGACCGGGACAAGTGGCTCCGGGAGGCCGGGGAGTTCATCAACCCGATCATCAAGAACTTCTGGAACCCGGACAAGATCGAGAAGGTCAAGCCGCCCAAGGACCCCAGCAAGCCCGAGGACATCTCGGAGGACCAGGGCAAGACGGATCCTGAGCCGGCCGCCGTCCCCGCCCAGGCCGTCAAGACCCCGTACACCGCCACCGCTCCCGGCGTGGGTCTGCTGCTGTTCAGCACGCCCGAGGGCGAGTCGCGCTGCTCCGCCACGGTCGTCAAGGACCCGGCGCACCCCGGTAAGTCCAACCTGGTGTGGACCGCGGCGCACTGCGTGCACGCCGGCAAGAACGGCGGCTGGTACCGCAACATGATGTTCGTGCCGAACTTCAACAAGACCGGTGGCACCGCCGGTCAGTTGAAGAACAAGCCCTTCGAGGAGCGCGTCCCCTCGGGCAAGTGGTGGGCGGACGACATGGCGACGTCCAGCGAGTGGATCAAGGACGGCGGCGCCGTGCCGGGCGTGCCGATGGCCCCGTACGACTTCGCGCTGATGCACGTGAAGCCGGAGGAGAGCACCGGCGGCAAGTCGCTGGAGGAGATGGCCGGCGGCGCGTACCAGGTCGACTTCAACGCCCCGGCGATGGCCAAGATCCCCAGCCTGACCGCGCAGGGCTACCCGGCCGAGGCGCCGTTCGACGGTGCCGCGCAGCAGAGCTGCACCGACAAGCCGACCCGGCTGTCGATGGACGCCAACAAGCCGACCATGTACCGGATCGGCTGCACGATGACCGGTGGCTCCTCCGGTGGCCCCTGGTTCATCAAGGGCGCCGACGGCAAGCCGGTGCTGGTGTCCAACATGTCGATGGGTCCGCGCCCGGCCCGCTGGTCGGCCGGCCCGCACCTGGGCCCGGAGGCCAAGGCGATCTTCGACAACATGAGCAAGAAGTGGGCGAGCAAGCAGTAGTCCGCTGAGGTGGGGCGGTGCCCGGCACCGTCCCACCGGGCCGCCACCACGGCGAAGGCCCGCTCCGGTCTCCCGGAGCGGGCCTTCCGTGTACCTGCGGGCCCTATCTGCGGACCGTATGTGCGGGGCCTTACGCCGCCGGCACGAACGGGCGGAACTCGGCGGCCAGCGCTTCGTGGACCCGCGCCTTGAGGACCGTGCCCTCGGCGGTGTGCTCCTCGGAGAGGACCTCACCCTCGGCGTGCGCCCGCGAGACCAGGGCGCCCTGGGTGTAGGGCACCAGGACCTCGATCTCGACCCGCGGCCGGGGCAGCTCCTCGTCCAGCAGGGTCAGCAGCTCAGCGATGCCCTGGCCGGTACGGGCCGAGACCGCGATCGCGTGCTTCTCCTGGCGCAGCAGCCGCTGGAGGACCAGCGGATCGGCCGCGTCGGCCTTGTTGACGACCACGATCTCGGGCACGTCGGTGGCGCCGACGTCCCGGATCACCTCGCGGACGGCGGCCAGCTGCTCCTCGGGTACCGGGTGCGAGCCGTCGACCACATGGAGGATCAGGTCGGAGTCGCCGACCTCCTCCATCGTGGAGCGGAACGCCTCGACGAGGTGGTGCGGCAGGTGCCGGACGAAGCCGACGGTGTCGGCGAGGGTGTAGAGCCGCCCGCTGGGCGTCTCGGCCCGCCGGACGGTCGGGTCCAGGGTGGCGAACAGGGCGTTCTCCACCAGCACGCCGGCGCCGGTGAGGCGGTTGAGCAGGGAGGACTTGCCGGCGTTGGTGTAGCCGGCGATGGCGACCGAGGGGACCTGGTGGCGCCGGCGTTCCTGGCGCTTGGTGTCCCGGCCGGTCTTCATCTCCGCGATCTCCCGGCGCAGCTTCGCCATCCGCTCGCGGATCCGCCGCCGGTCCGTTTCGATCTTGGTCTCACCGGGGCCACGGGTGGCCATACCGCCGCCGGTGGAACCGGAGCCACCGCCACCCATCTGCCGGGACAGCGACTGACCCCAGCCGCGCAGCCTGGGGAGCATGTACTGCATCTGGGCCAGCGAGACCTGCGCCTTGCCCTCCCGGGACTTGGCGTGCTGGGCGAAGATGTCGAGGATCAGGGCGGTCCGGTCGACCACCTTGACCTTGACGACGTCCTCCAGGTGGATCAGCTGGCCCGGGGAGAGCTCACCGTCACACACCACGGTGTCGGCCCCGGATTCGAGCACGATGTCGCGCAGCTCCAGGGCCTTGCCCGAGCCGATGTACGTGGCCGGGTCGGGCTTGTCGCGGCGCTGGATGACGCCGTCGAGCACCAGCGCACCGGCCGTCTCGGCCAGCGCCGCGAGCTCGGCGAGGGAGTTCTCCGCGTCCTGCATCGTGCCTGAGGTCCAGACCCCGACGAGCACCACGCGCTCCAGTCGGAGCTGGCGGTACTCGACCTCGGTGATGTCTTCGAGCTCGGTGGAAAGACCCGCCACACGGCGCAGCGCCGCGCGGTCCGACCGGTCGTACTGGTCGCCGTCGCGCTCCCCGTCGATCTCGTGGCTCCAGGCGACGTCCTCTTCCATCAGGGCGTCGGCCCGAAGGCTCTCCGGGAGGCGCTGCCGGTCCTGCGGAAGGGAAGAAGAGGAGGTCATTTGATCCTTTGCGTCGTTGGGAAGCCCTCATGGGGACCGATGAACGGCCCCACCGGGACTGTCGTAGGTGTCAACGTACGACACGCCCCGGAGATTCCCGGGCTGCCGGCGCCGACCTGATGATGGTCCCACGGCCCGGGAGGGCGGTCACGTGGGTTTTCCGGGGGGAGTGGGTTTTGCGGCGAGCTTCACCGGCTGTCCGGTCCTGCCGGGCTGCCCGCCCTTCGCGGGCTGCCCGGGCTGCGCCGGCTTGCCCAGGTCGCCGGCCGCACCGGGCCGCCACTGTGGGTGGCCGGGCATCGGCGGGGTGTGCGCGCCGTAGAGCCACTCCTGGAAGAAGCCGGTGAGGTCCTGCCCGGAGATCTTGGAGGCCAGCGCGGTGAAGTCGGCCGAGTCGGCCACGCCGTCCTTGTGGTGGGCCACCCATTCGCGTTCGAGCCGGTCGAAGGCCGCCGGGCCGATCTTCTGCCGCAGGGCGTAGAGGACCAGGGCGCCGCCGTCGTAGATGATGGGGCGGAAGATGCCGATCTTCTGGCCGGGGCTGGGGACCTTGGGCGCGGCGGGCGGCCCGCCCTCGGTCCGCCACCCGTCGGACTGCTCGTACGCCCGGTGCATCCGGGTCTCCAGGTTGGCCCGGCGGTCGCCCTTCTCCTGGGCGTAGAGCGCCTCGTACCAGGTGGCGTGCGCCTCGTTGAGCCAGACGTCGGACCAGCGGCGCGGACTGACGCTGTCGCCGAACCACTGGTGCGCCAGTTCGTGCACCATCACGGACTCCACGTACCAGGCGGGCAGGTGCTCGGTCGTGAACAGGTCCTTCTCGAAGAGCGAGAGGGTCTGGGTCTCCAGCTCGAAGCCGGTGCGGGCGTTGGCGATCAGCACCCCGTACGCCTCGAAGGGGTAGGGGCCGACCTTGCGCTCCATCCAGGCGACCTGCGCCGGCGTCTTGGCCAGCCATTTGCCGAGCACCGCGCGGTGCGCGGTCGGGACCACGTCGCGGATCGGCAGGTCGTGCGGTCCGTGTTTGAACAGCACGCTGGACTTCCCGATGGAGACCTGAGCGAGTTCGGTGGCCATGGGGTGGGCGGTGCGGTAGGTCCAGGTACGACGTGCCGCGCGGGTGCCGGCCGCCCCCAGGGGCAGGCCGTTGGCGACCGCGGTCAGCTCCTGGGGGGCGGTGATGCGGAAGGTGAAGAACGCCTTGTCGGAGGGGTGGTCGTTGCAGGGGAAGACGCGGTGGGCGGCGTCGGCCTGATTGGCCATGACCAGCCCGTCGGTGGTGCGGATCCAGCCGCCGTCGGTCTTGCCGCGGGGGTCGCTGGTGTGCTGGACGGAGATCTTGACCTGCTGTCCCCGGGAGATGTGGGACGGGGGGACGACCACCAGGTCCTCGCCGTGCTGCTCGTACCGGGCGGGCAGGCCGCCGACCTTCACGGAGCGCACCGTGCCGCGGGCGAAGTCGAGGTTGAGCCGGTCGAGCTCGGTGGTGGCGTGCGCGGTGATCTCCGTGGTGGCGTTCATCGGCCGGTCGTTGTGGCCGGAGTAGTCCAGGGAGACGTCGTAGGACGTGACGTCGTAGCCGGTGTTGCCGAGCAGGGGGAAGAGCCGGTCGCCCAGGCCCTGGGCCTCCAGGGGCTGCGGCTCGGCCACGCCGAGGGTGGCGACGGCGGCCAGCCCGAGTGCGGCGGCCCGGCGGCCGGAGCGCCGGAGCCGGCCGGTTCGGGCACCGCGTGGCGCGGGGACGGTGCGGTCGGGGTCGCGGGACGGTCGGCGTGAGCGAAGGGACATGAACTACGGCTACCAACGCGGCCGCCTCCGCGGTGGGCGAGCCGTCAAACGGCACCCGAACGGGCGGTGCTCCGTGCGTCTGTCCCGGAAGGCGTCCTCCGGACGGCCCGCAGCCGTCCGACGGGCCGTCACCACCCGTGGCCGGTCCGGCCTCAGGGGCGCATCGCCGCGGCCTGCCGGACCCGCCCGGCGCGCAACACGTCGAAGACGCCGGGCACTTGCCGCATGGCGCGCATCAGGGAGGGCAGCCCGGCGGCGTTCGGCAGGTGCAGCGTGTAGGTGTGGCGCACGCGCTGTTCGTGCGGGGGTTCGACGGCGGCGGACACCACGGCGGCGCCCTGGGCGGCGATCACCTCGGTGAGGTCGGCCAAGAGGTGCGGCCGGCTGAAGGCCTCGGCCATGAGGGTGACCCGGCAGCCGTGGGCGCCCTGGCCCGCGCCCCGCCAGCGCACCCCGACCGGCTGCCGTCCGGTGGCCGCCATACGGGCCACGACGGGGCACAGGGCGCGGTGCACGGTGACCGCGCCGCCCCGTACGGCGAAGCCGGTGACGGTGTCCGGCGGTACCGGTGTGCAGCAGCCGGCCAGCCGGACCGCGGCGCCGGGCAGGTCCGCGACCGCGAGGACCGAACCGGGCGTGGCGCGGGCCGCCGCGGGGGGCTCGCCGTCCGGGGCGGGCCGGCCGGCGGGCGAGGGTCCGGCAGGCGGCTCGGCAGGGCCCTGCGGGCCGACGGCGGGCTCCTGGGACCCGGACAGCCAGCGGGCGATGGCGAGCCGGGCGGCGGGCGTACGGGCGTGGTCGAGCCATTCCGGCGAGGGGCCGGCGGCGGAGTCCGGGGCCATCAGGAGCTGCAGGCTGTCGCCGTCGTGCAGGACGGTGGCGAGGGTGGCGAGCCGGCCGTTGACGCGCGCGCCGATACAACAGTGCGCCCGCTCACCGTGCCGCTCGTACGCCGCGTCCACACAACTGGCGCCGGCGGGCAGGCCGATGGCCTCGCCGGCCGCCCCGTCCGTGGCGTCCGACCCGTCCGAGGGCGCGTCCGCGCAGAAGACCGTGATCTCGCGGTCCTGGGCGAGATCGTCGCGCAGCGAGGTCCAGAAGGTGTCCGGGTCGGGGGTGGTGCGCTGCCACTCCAGCAGACGGGAGAGCCACCCGGGGCGGGTCGGGTCGGCCCGCTCGCCCTCGGGGGCGTCGGGCCCGTCCGTGGGTGCGTACGGATTGCCCAGCGCGATCACCCCGGCCTCGGCGACCCGGTGCATCTGGTGGGTGCGGATCAGGGTCTCGGCGATCTCCCCGGAGGGGCCGGTGACGGCGGTGTGCAGCGACTGGTAGAGGTTGAACTTCGGTGTCGCGATGAAGTCCTTGAACTCGGAGACCACCGGCGTGAAGCAGGTGTGCAGCTCACCGAGGACGGCGTAGCAGTCGGCGTCCTCGGCCACCAGCACCAGCAGCCGCCCCAGGTCGGCGCCGGTCAGCTCGCGGCGGGCCAGCCGTACGCGGTGCACGGAGACCAAGTGCCGGGGGCGGACGAGGACTTCGGCGTCGATGCCGGCCTCGGCCAGGACCGTGCGCATCCGCTCCGCGATGTCGGCGAGCGGGTCGGGCCGGCCGGCGTACTCCAGGACGAGGGCCTGGGTGGTGGCGTACTCCTCGGGGTGCAGGATCGCGAAGACCAGGTCCTCCAGCTCGGCCTTCAGCGCCTGGACGCCGAGGCGTTCGGCCAGCGGGATCAGCACGTCGCGGGTCACCTTGGCGATCCGGGCCTGCTTCTCGGGCCGCATCACGCCGAGGGTGCGCATGTTGTGCAGCCGGTCGGCGAGCTTGATGGACATCACCCGGACGTCGTTGCCGGTCGCCACCAGCATCTTGCGGAAGGTCTCCGGCTCGGCGGCGGCGCCGTAGTCGACCTTCTCCAACTTGGTCACGCCGTCGACGAGATAGCCGACCTCGGCGCCGAACCGCTCGCGTACCTGATCCAGCGTCAGGTCGGTGTCCTCCACGGTGTCGTGGAGCAGCGAGGCGGTCAACGTCGTGGTTTCGGCGCCGAGTTCGGCGAGGATGAGGGTCACGGCCAACGGGTGGGTGATGTACGGCTCGCCGCTTTTGCGCAGCTGGCCGCGGTGCGAGGACTCGGCGAGCAGATAGGCCCGGGCGAGGGTGTCCAGGGCGGCGTCGGGGTGGTGGCGGCGGTGCACCTTGGCGACGTGCTCCAGGGCGTGCGGGAGGCCGTCGCGGGGGGCCGGGCCGAGCAGTGCGGCGCGGCCGATGCGGCGCAGCCCTCTGAGCTCCAGCCGGCGGCGGCCGCGCCCGCGGCCCGCTGCTCCAGGGTTACCAGGGTTCGTGGCCTCTGCGCTCATGGGCACCTCCGGCAGCGTCGACCGGCGGTGGGGCGCGTCAGTTCCGGTGTCCCGGGCCGGTGCTTGATGCTATCGAGCCCATCACGCAGCGCTGTCCACCTCTCGCTCAGAGTGATACGGATCACCCGTTCGAGCGAATCTTTTGGCCTGAACCGATTCTGCGGGGCGACCGGGCAGTGTCCCCGCCCGGCCTCCCCGTCGTGGGCCGGTCAGGCGAGCGCGGCGGTCAGCCAGGAGGGGTCGAAGGTGCCCTCGGCGACGATCTCGGCCGGTCCGGTCATCTCGACCGTGCCGTCGGGCAGCTCGGTGATCTTCAGGCTGCCGCCGAGCACATCGACCCTGTAGGTGACGGGGGTTCCGGTCGCCGCCGGGTCCAGACCGTCCCTCCGGGCGGCCGCGACGGCCACCGCGCAGGCACCGGTGCCACAGGACCGGGTCTCGCCCGAGCCGCGCTCGTGGACCCGCATCGCCACGTGCCCAGGTCCGCGGTCGACCACGAACTCGATGTTGACGCCATCGGGATAAACCGCCGCGGGGCTGAACGGCGGTACGGCCAGCAGGTCCCCGGCGTGGGCCAGGTCCTCGACGAACGCGACCGCGTGCGGATTGCCCATGTTGACGTTGCGGGCCGGCCAGCTGCGGCCGCCGAGCGTGACCACGACGCCGTCCTCGGGCAGCACGGCGCGGCCCATGGAGACCGTGACGTCGCCGGTCTTGGCGAGGTGGACGCGGCGCACGCCGGCGCGGGTGGCGATGGCGAGGTCGCCGGCCTCGACCAGACCGGCGTGCAGCAGGTAGCGCGCGAAGACCCGGGTGCCGTTGCCGCACATCTCGGCGATCGAGCCGTCGCCGTTGCGGTAGTCCATGAACCACTCGGCCTCGTCGGCCTGATCGCGCGCCTCCGGGTGCGCGGCGGACCGTACGACGCGCAGCACGCCGTCACCGCCGAGGCCGGCCCGCCGGTCGCAGATCCGGGCGACCGCGGCCGCGGGAAGGTCGAGCAGACCGTCCGGGTCGGGGACGATCACGAAGTCGTTCTCGGTGCCGTGCCCCTTGAGGAAGGGCACCCGCTGCGTACTGGTCACCCTTGCATCGTACGGGGCGGGGGTGACAGGGGCGGTCGGGGGCGGGTGGGGGGAGGTGGGGACGCGGCTGGTGGGGGGCCGCCCGGCCCCTCCGGCGACGCGGGGGGCCGGGGGCGCGCGCCGCGGCGTAGGGGTCGGGGCTCCGGCGACGCGGGGGGTGGTCTCCTGACCCGCCCACCCCCCGAAGGGGGGTGGGCGGCGGGGAAAAACAGGAGCGCGTCGTTCCGTACGCCGGGAGAGGAGCGCGTCAGCGCGGCCCAGGCGGGAGAGCGTCGATGCAGCCCTGCGGGAGAACGTCGCTGCAGACCCCGGCGGGAGCGCGTCAGCGCAGGCGGGCCACGCGCCAGATGGCCAGGGCCGCGGGGACGGCCACCACCAGGGCGTACAGGAGGACCACCCGCCAGCTGGCGCGGCGGCCGGAGCCGCGGGCGGGCAGGCCGGGCCAGGTGTGGCCGACGCGGCGGGCGGCCATCATGCCCCAGCCGGCCGCGCAGCAGCACAGCAGCAGGCCGAGCATGGCGATCACCGCGCCACCGTCGCCGCCGAACTCGAAGGCCAGCGGGAAGGCGAACATCAGCGAGCCGAGGGCCGCCAGCCCGACGATCGGTGCGAGCTGCCACAGCCGCAGCCGGCGCGGCGGACGCAGCTCGCGGAAGGACTCGCCGCCCTCACCGGTCCCGCCGGCGGCGTCCGGCCCGTCGGAGTCGTCCAGCGCCCCGGTGGTGTCCAGGGCATCGGAGTGGCCCATGGGGTCGGAGGCGTCCAGGGGATCGGACGGGGCGAGGGTGCCGGACGGGGCGAGCGGGCCGCTGCCGAGGGCGTCGCCGCCGGACGGACCGTCCTCGGCGAGGCCGTCGTGGGACAGGTCGCCGTGCGACCGACCGCCCTGGGAGAGACCGTGGTGCGACCGGCCGCCGTGGGCCACGTCATCCCGGTCCGCGTCGCCCCTGGAGGGGTCGTTCCCGAGGGGGGTGTCCCGAAGCGGGGCGGTGGGGACGTCGGGGCCGTCGGCGGTCAGCGGTGCCGCGCCGACGTCCGCGCCGTTATCCGTGTCGGTGTCCGTGTCAGCGCCGTTGTCCGGCTGCTGGGCTCGGTTGCGAGGGCCGGCCTCCATTGCCACGCGCCCTCCCCACTGCCGCATGCATGCCTCGATCGAAGGTCGATGATGACACGCCCTCAGGGGCCCTGATGACGGCCGGAGCGTCCCGATGCCATGACGTGATCAGGCTGTGACCGGTCGTTCGAGCAAGGCCAGCGCCTGCTCAGGGAGTTCCGCCCGGTGCTCGGCCGCACCGCTGAGCCAGTGGACGCGCGGGTCCCGGCGGAACCACGAGTCCTGACGGCGCGCGAAGCGCTTGGTGGCGCGCACCGTCTCGTCCCGCGCCTGCTGTTCCGTGCACTCCCCCGCCAGCTGCGCGAGCACCTGCTGATAGCCGAGCGCCCGGGAGGCGGTGAGGCCCTCCCGCAGTCCTTCGGCCTCCAGGCGGCGCACCTCGTCGACGAGGCCCGCCTCCCACATGCGGTCGACCCGGCGGGCGATCCGCTCGTCGAGTTCGGGGCGCGCGACGTCGACCCCGATCTGCACGGTGTCGTAGACGGCCTCGTGACCGGGGAGGTTCGCGGTGAAGGGGCGGCCGGTGATCTCGATGACCTCCAGGGCACGCACGATGCGGCGGCCGTTCCCGGGCAGGATGGCGCGGGCGGCCTCCGGGTCGGCGGCGGCGAGCTGGGCGTGCAGGGCTCCGCTGCCCAGATCGGCCAGCTCGGCCTCCAGACGGGCGCGCACCTCCGGGTCGGTGCCGGGGAACTCCAGGGCGTCGATGGCACCGCGTACGTACAGGCCGGAGCCGCCGACGAGGACCGGGGTGCGGCCCTCGGCGAGCAGCCGGTCGATCTCGGCGCGGGCCAGCCGCTGGTACTCGGCGACGCTGGCGGCGCGGGTGACGTCCCAGACGTCCAGGAGGCGGTGCGGTACGCCCTGCTGCTCCTCGGGCGTGAGCTTGGCGGTCCCGATGTCCATGCCGCGGTAGAGCTGCATGGAGTCGGCGTTGATGACCTCGCCCCGCAGGTGCTGGGCGAGCGCAACGCCCAGATCGGACTTTCCGGCCGCGGTGGGGCCGACGACGGCGATGACCCGCGGAGCGGGGACAGCGGTGTTCACCCCGTCAGTCTCCCAAACATCGGTGGCCCATCTCGAACGAGCGACGTGACGGGCCACCGATGACGTCGTTGCCTGTTGCGAGGTCCCGAGAGAGCCGGTGCAGCACCGGCGCCCGTGGGCGGCGCAACGGTCCGCTCCGGGCGGCAGGGGATTTCGCCCACATGAAGAGCGTAGGAGCAGTTATGGGCGTGTTTTCGCGGTTTCGCCGCCGTAAGTCCGAAGCGTTGACGGAGGAGAGCGCCGCAACGTCGGTGACGGCCGAGGCGGAGGAGCCGGCGAAGTCGGCCGCGTCGGCGGAGGCCGAGGGCGCCGAGGAAGCCCGGGGGGCCGCGGAGGCCGAGGAGTCGGCGGACGCCGGGGAGGCCGGGGAGGCCGCGGCCGGCGACGGGTCCGTGGCGGACGCGGTGGACGAAGGTGTGGCGGACGACGTGGCGGAAGCGGCGGCCCCGGAGGTGTCCGGTGACGGGACGCGTGACGGACAGCGTGCGGAGACCGCCGAGGCGGCCGCCGAACGGGCCGCGGAGACGTCTCCCGAACCGGCCGCCGAGCAGGCCGCCGAAGGGGAGCCGCACGGCGCGGCGGAGCAGACCGCCGAGAGCTCCGGGATTCCCCGGCAGCAGTCGGTCCGGGCCACTGCGGACAGCGAGTCCGGCGAGGGCGCACGGAAATGAGGCACGGGTAGTTCACGCACGTCGGAAAGACGGGCAGCGCACGACGGCCGCGAGGTGGCTCACCACCTCGCGGCCGTCGCGTCGTATCACGGCGCGGGCTACGACCAGGTGGCGACGAAGTACCCCACTCCGTACGGGGCCTCCTCGCGCAGCAGCCGGCCGGCCAGGCCCGCGCCCTCGGCGGCGCCCGCCAGGAGCTGCCAGCCGGCCCGTCCGGACGCCTGCAGGGCCGCGGCGAGCTGGGCGTCCAGGGCACTCAGCGCGGCGACGTCGGCGGCACCCAGCGCGCGGGACACGGCGGCGTCGAAGGGCTCGGCCCGGTCGTCGAGGTAGCCGGGGGCCTTGACCGTCCGGCAGGCGCTGCCGTCGCCCATCACCAGCAGGGCCACCCGGGGCGCACGGGTGGCGATCTCCCGGCCGGCCGCCAGGGCCCGTTCGGCGGGCAGCGCCGGGTCCAGGCCCAGGCCCTCCACGGGGGCGTCGGCCCAGTCCGCGCGGGCCAGCAGCCAGGCGCCGACGGAGAGGGACGGCGGGAGCGGCCGCTCGGTGGCGGCCTCGGCGGCGCCCAGCGTCACATCGAGCGGCACCCCGAAGCCGCGGAACGAGCCGGCGGCACCCTCGGGGTGCGGGCCGCGGGCGGCCTCGTCGGCGGGGCCCACGACCACCAGCCGGTCCGGGCGGGCCGCGGCGAGCAGGCCGATCGCGTCGAGGCAGGCGGCGCGCAGCGGTTCCAGCTCGGGCGCCGCGCCGGCGGCGACCTCCGGGACGAGCAGGGG
Source organism: Streptomyces sp. NPDC107765 (assembly GCF_055657085.1). Taxonomy (NCBI): domain Bacteria; kingdom Bacillati; phylum Actinomycetota; class Actinomycetes; order Kitasatosporales; family Streptomycetaceae; genus Streptomyces; species Streptomyces sp. NPDC107765. Next base: position 94,176 of record NZ_JBVKBL010000022.1, read on the forward strand.
CGGGCAGGGGCAGAGGGCGGCGGCTACGAGCATGCCACGCAGCGTAACGCCCCCTGCTCGCCGTCCTTGCGGTCAGTCGCAGCCGCAGCCCGCGGTGGGCACCGGGCTCGGGGCCGGGACACCGATGGTGGGCAGGCCCAGCAGGACGCCCTTGGGCTTGTCGGCCGGGGCGGCGGTGCGCTTCTCCCAGGCGTCACCGGCGCGGGTACGGCGGACCCCCTTGGCGGGGCCCTCCGCGAGGAGGTGGTGCGGAGCGGCGTAGGTCACCTCGACGGTCACCACGTCGCCGGGACGGACCGGCTCCTCGGGCCGGGTGAAGTGCACCAGGCGGTTGTCCGGCGCCCGGCCGGACAGCCGGTGGGTCGCGTCGTCCTTGCGGCCCTCACCCTCGGCGACCATGACGTCGAGGGTGCGGCCGACCTGCTTCTTGTTCTCCTCCCAGGAGATCTCCTCCTGGAGGGCGACCAGCCGCTCGTAGCGCTCCTGGACGACGGCCTTGGGGATCTGGCCGTCCATCTCGGCCGCGGGGGTGCCGGGGCGCTTGGAGTACTGGAACGTGAACGCCTGGGCGAAGCGGGACTCGCGGACGGTGTGCAGGGTCTGCTCGAAGTCCTCCTCGGTCTCCCCCGGGAAGCCGACGATGATGTCCGTCGAGATCGCGGCGTCCGGCATGGCGGCGCGCACCTTCTCGATGATGCCGAGGAACCGCTCCTGGCGGTACGAGCGGCGCATGGCCTTCAGGACCCGGTCCGAGCCGGACTGCAGCGGCATGTGCAGCTGCGGCATCACGTTGGGCGTCTCGGCCATGGCGGCGATCACGTCGTCGGTGAAGTCGCGCGGGTGCGGGGAGGTGAAGCGCACCCGCTCCAGGCCCTCGATGTTCCCGCAGGCGCGCAGCAGCTTGCTGAAGGCCTCGCGGTCGCCGATGTCGGAGCCGTAGGCGTTGACGTTCTGCCCGAGCAGGGTGATCTCGCTGACGCCGTCGGCGACCAGCGCCTCGACCTCGGCGAGGATGTCGCCGGGCCGGCGGTCCTTCTCCTTGCCGCGCAGCGCCGGGACGATGCAGAAGGTGCAGGTGTTGTTGCAGCCGACGGAGATCGACACCCAGGCCGCGTACGCGCTCTCGCGGCGGGTCGGGAGCGTGGAGGGGAACGCCTCCAGCGCCTCGGCGATCTCGACCTGCGCCTCCTCCTGGACGCGGGCCCGCTCCAGCAGCACCGGCAGCTTGCCGATGTTGTGCGTCCCGAAGACCACGTCGACCCAGGGGGCCTTCTTGACGATGGTGTCGCGGTCCTTCTGCGCGAGGCAGCCGCCCACGGCGATCTGCATCCCGGGATGGGCCGCCTTCTTGGGGGCGAGCTGCCCGAGGTTGCCGTAGAGGCGGTTGTCGGCGTTCTCCCGCACCGCGCAGGTGTTGAAGACGACGACGTCGGCCTCCTCGCCCCCCTTGGGCGCACGGACGTACCCGGCCTCCTCCAGCAGGCCGGACAGCCGCTCGGAGTCGTGGACGTTCATCTGGCACCCGTAGGTGCGGATCTCATAGGTCTTCGGCACGCCCACGACGTGGCTGCGGTCGGTGCTGCTGGTCATCCCTCAAGGGTAAGGGCCCGCCGGAGAAGCCTTCTCCCCGCGGCCCGTAAGGCCGGTATCACGGGCCGGGCGGAGCGTGGTGGACCACAGGGCCCCTCCCCCCTCCCGCCGGAGCCCCGCACCTGGCAGGATCCCGCGCATGGTCACCGCACTCCCCCGCCCCGGCCGCCGGGTGTATCAGGCAGGCGTCGCGGCGCTGGTCGTGCTCGGGCTGGCGCTGTGGTGGCTGCTGTCCATGGGGAGCACGCCCGCGCCGGGCGGGCAGGTGACGATGGCCACGGGCGTGCCGACGGGGGTGTACGCGCGCTACGGCGAGCTGCTGCAGCAGGACCTGGCGCACGACATGCCGGACGTCCGGCTGCGGCTGACCCGTAGCGAGGGGTCGATCGACAATCTGCGGCAACTGGTCTCCGGGCGTGCGGAGTTCAGCATCGCGACGGCTGACGCGGTCGCCACCTACCAGTTCCGGGGCGAGCCGGGCGCGGACCGGCTGCGGGCCTGTGCGCGGCTGTACGACGACTACATGCAGCTGGTGGTGCCCAAGCGGTCGGCGGTGCGCTCGACCAAGGACCTGCGGCGGCTCCGGGTGGGCGTCGGGGCCGACGGTTCGGGTGTGCAGCTGATCACCCGGCGGCTGCTGGAGGCGGCCGGACTGGACTTCGACCGGGACATCAGGCCCGTGCGGGTGGGCATCGACCGGATGCCGCAGCTGCTGGAGCGGGGGAAGCTGGACGCCTTCTTCTGGTCGGGCGGGCTGCCGACGACGGCGGTCCAGCGGCTCGCGGAGCGGTTCCCCGTACGGCTGGTGCAGCTCGGGGACCTCACCGAGGGGCTGCACCGGCAGGGCGAGCGCACCCGCTACTACCGGGCGGCGGTGATGCCCGCCGACGCCTATCCGCGGGCCCAGGACGGGCAGGCGGTGAAGACGATCGCCGTGGCGAACCTGCTGGTCACGACGGACCGGGAGGATGCGGCGCTGACCCAGGGCATCACCCGGACGGTGATCGACAGCCGGGACTGGATCGGGCGTCAGGTGCATGCCGCGCAGAAGGTGGACCTGCGGACGGCGGTGTTCACCGATCCGCTGCAGCTGCACGACGGGGCCCGGCGCTATTACGTGTCCGTGAAGCCCTGAGGGCATCGGACCGCGGCCGTGCGTGGCCCCTGGCACCCAAGAAAGCGCCCTGGCCTGCGACGGACGGTGCCGTCGCAGGCCAGGGCAGACGCGCGGAGCGTCAGGCGGGGATGATGTTCTCCGCCTGCGGGCCCTTCGGGCCCTGGGTCACGTCGAACGAGACCTTCTGGCCCTCCAGCAGCTCACGGAAGCCCTGAGCCTGGATGTTCGAGTAGTGGGCGAAGACGTCGGGGCCGCCGCCGTCCTGCTCGATGAAGCCGAAGCCCTTTTCCGCGTTGAACCACTTGACGGTGCCGGAAGCCATGTTTTTCTCCATTCATGGGGCAAACCGGGGACCACACCGTGCGGTCCCCTTCGCCGCGATCATCGCCCCACACCGGAAACGGCCCGGAAAGCTCCGGAAAACAGGAACGCCCGGGGCTACCAGCCTCCGGGCGCACACAACGTTCATGGGTACCACAACTGCAACGTCCTTCGACGGTAGCACACGGCGCCGACGGGCCGGCCGGCTCAGGGCGCACTGCGCGGCAGGGTGACGGTGACCTCCAGCCCGTGCGGCGGGTGCGGGGCGTAGGCGATGGTGGCGCCGCCCGCGGCGAGCAGGGCGCGGGTGATCGACAGGCCGAGCCCGGAGCCGGAGACGTTCTGGTGGCGGCTGCTGCGCCAGAAGCGGTCACCGATCCGCGCGAGTTCGTCCTCGGTCAGCCCGGGACCGCGGTCGGCGACGGTGATCCGCACCTGCGCGCCGTCCGGCACCACCCGTACGGTCACGGGTCGGCCGGCCGGGGTGAACTTGAGGGCGTTGTCGACGACCGCGTCCAGCGCGCTGGAGAGGGCGACCGGGTCGGCCCAGCCGGTGACCGCGGGCTGGCCCTCGTAGGTCAGCCGGACGCCCTTGTCGTCGGCCATCGGGCGCCAGGAGTCGACGCGCTCGGCGGCCAGCGCGGCCACGTCGGTGAGCTGGAGGTCGGCCGCGGTGTGCTCGGCGAGCGCGAGGCCCAGCAGACCGTCCAGGACCTGGGCCAGCCGCTTGCCCTCGGTGCGCACCGAGGCGATCTCCTCGTTGCCTTCGGGGAGTTCGAGGGCCAGCAGCTCGATCCGCAGCAGCAGCGCGGCCAGCGGGTTGCGCAATTGGTGGGAGGCGTCGGCGACGAAGGCGCGCTGCTGTTCCAGCACCTCCTCGACGTGGTCGGCCATCTCGTTGAAGGAGCGGGCCAGCCGGCGCAGTTCGGGTGGTCCGGCGGTGCCGGCGACCCGGGACTTCAGCCGGCCGGTGGCGATGTCGTGACTGGCCGCGTCCAGGACCCGTACGGGCCGCAGCACCCAGCCGGTGAGCCGGAAGGCCGCGCCGACCGCGACGAGCATCGCCGCGCACTCGCCGGCCGCGATCAGCAGCCAGCCGTGCAGGATCCGGGCGCGCATCTGCCCGGTGGGCGAATCGGTCATGACCACCGCTACCACGTCGCCGTCGCGGATCACCGGCGAGGCGACCGGGATGCGGCCGTCGTCGTCCCACGGCCAGATCTGGCGCGGGTCGTGGCTGCGGCGGCCGGCCAGCGCCTCGCTGAACGCCTGGGCGCCCTCCCCGTCGCGGGGCACCGGCATGTCCCGCGGGGCGGCGGCCATCGGGGAGCGGTCGCGGTAGAAGACGCCGGCCCGGATCCCGTACAGGCCGTAGTAGCGCGCCAGCTCCGAGCGGAGGGTGGCGCGCCGCTCGTCCTCCTCGGGCGTCTTGTCCTTGGGGTCGGCAGCGGGGCGGGCGGTGACGAACTGGGCGAGCGAGGCGAACCGGGCGGCGTCGTCGATCCGGTCGACGACCACCTTCTGCTGCTCCACGCCGGCGGTGATGACACCGAGCGGGAGGCCGAGCGCGAGCAGCACACCGGCCATCAGGACGATGAGGAGCGGAAGGAGTCGGGTGCGCACGTGCCCGCGGCGGCCTTCAGGGAGCCTGGGCGGCCGGTGAGGCCGGCACGACCAGGCGGTAGCCGACGCCGCGTACGGTCTCGATCAGGGCGGGCATGCGCAGTTTGGCGCGGAGTGAGGCGATGTGCACCTCCAGGGTCCGGCCGGTGCCCTCCCAACTCGTCCGCCACACCTCGCTGATGATCTGCTCCCGGCGGAAGACCACCCCGGGCCGCTGGGCGAGCAGTGCCAGCAGATCGAACTCCTTGCGGGTCAGCGGCACCGCCGCGCCGTCCACGCACACCTGGCGGGTGGAGAGTTCGACGGTGACCGCGCCGAGCCGCAGCGGCGCCTCGGGCGCGCCCTCCTCGGCCGGCTGCTCCGTGCCGCCGGCCGGCGGCACCGCGTTGCGCCGGCTGACCGCGTGGATACGGGCCAGCAGCTCACCGGTGTCGTACGGCTTGACGACGTAGTCGTCCGCGCCCAGGTTGAGGCCGTGTATGCGCGAGCGCACGTCGGAGCGCGCGGTGACCATGATGACCGGGGTGGTGCTGATCTTGCGGATCCGGCCGCACACCTCGAAGCCGTCCTGGTCGGGCAGCCCGAGGTCGAGCAGCACCACCGCGAACGGCTCGGCGGCATCGGGCAGCAGGGCCTTGAGCGCCTCCTCACCGCTGCGCGCGTGGACGACGGACAGGCCGTGCTTGGCGAGCACGGCGGCCAGCGCCGCGGCGACGTGGTCGTCGTCCTCGACCAGGAGCAGTCTCATCGGGCCTCCTTCCCGGGTGCGTACGGACAGGCCACAGGGCATCTACGGCGATGGCGGGTGCGCGCGTCAAGAGGAGGCCACCTCCCGGCCGCCATCCGTTACCCAGCCGGTACGCCGGCACCCCTGACGTCCCGGCTCCCGCCCTCCTCGCCCCCCTTCTCCCCCTCCACCCACCCACCTCACCCTGAGTGGCGCGCCGCGAGCCCGCTGCGACCGGATCGTTATGCTCAAGTTCCCCTCAGATGTAATGACGCTGGTCGCGGGGCGTCACTAGGGTCCTCCCAACCGAGGAGGACGGAGCTGTACGCCGATGAGTGAAGTATCGGTGACCAAGAACGCCGAGGGTTCCCCGCCGGCGGGTGACCAGCTGGTCGTGCTGGACAACGTGAACAAGCACTTCGGCGCGCTGCACGTGCTCCAGGACATCGACCTGACGATCAACCGGGGCGAGGTCGTCGTCGTGATCGGGCCCTCGGGCTCCGGCAAGTCGACGCTCTGCCGCACGATCAACCGCCTGGAGACCATCGACTCCGGCAGCATCACCATCGACGGCAAGCCGCTGCCGCAGGAGGGCCGCGAACTGGCCCGGCTCCGCGCGGACGTGGGCATGGTCTTCCAGTCGTTCAACCTCTTCGCACACAAGACGGTGCTGGAGAACGTGATGCTGGGCCAGACCAAGGTCCGCAAAACGGACAAGGCGGCGGCCGAGCAGAAGGCCCGCGCCCTGCTGGACCGGGTCGGTGTCGGCACCCAGGCGGACAAGTACCCCGCACAGCTCTCCGGCGGGCAGCAGCAGCGGGTGGCGATCGCCCGTGCGCTGGCCATGGACCCGAAGGTGATGCTGTTCGACGAGCCGACCTCCGCGCTGGACCCGGAGATGATCAACGAGGTGCTGGACGTGATGCAGCAGCTCGCCCGGGACGGCATGACGATGGTCGTGGTCACCCATGAGATGGGCTTCGCGCGCTCCGCGGCGAACCGGGTGGTCTTCATGGCGGACGGCCGCATCATCGAAGAGGCCGAGCCGAACCAGTTCTTCAACAACCCGCGCAGCGACCGCGCCAAGGACTTCCTGTCGAAGATCCTCCACCACTGAGGCCGCAGTTGGGCCACCATTATTGCCAACACTTGCTGAACCAAAGGATGTTCACCATGAGGATGCTCAAGACGGCTGCGGCCGGTGCGGTGGTGCTCGCGCTGGCGGCCACGGCGACGGCCTGCGGCGGCGAGTCGGGTACGGCCGGTGACAAGCCGGCCGGCGGCGAGGTCTACAGCGGCACGTACAAGGTCGCCAAGGACGTCAAGGTCAACTCGGCGGTGCTGAAGAAGGCCCAGCAGAAGGGCCAGATCGTCATCGGCGTCAAGGCCGACCAGCCGTTCCTGGGCTACCAGGACCCCTCGTCGGGCAAGTACTCCGGCTTCGACATCGAGATCGCCAAGATGGTCGCGGCCGACCTGGGCTTCTCGGAGAAGCAGATCAAGTTCAGCACGGTCGACTCCAACGTCCGTGAGACCAAGATCTCCGGGCACGACGTCGACTACTACGTCGGCACCTACACGATCAACGACGAGCGCAAGAAGCAGGTCGGCTTCGCGGGCCCGTACTACACCGCGGGCGCGGACCTCCTGGTGCGCAAGGACGAGAAGGGCATCACCGGCCCGGACACGCTCCGCGGCAAGACGGTCTGCTCGATCACCGGGTCCACGCCGCTCCAGGAGATCAAGAAGGTCAAGTACGGCGCCAAGACCATCGAGCTGGGCAAGTACTCGGACTGCGTGAAGAAGCTGATCGACGGCGACGTCGACGCGGTCACCACCGACGACGCGATCCTCAAGGGCTACGCGGCCCAGCGCCCGACGAAGCTCCGCGTGGTGAACAAGCCGTTCACCAAGGAGCCCTACGGCGTCGGCATGGACAAGAACGACAAGGCCCTGCGCGACGCGATCACCAAGGCGCTGGAGAACCACATCAAGAACGGCGACTACAAGAAGGCTTACGAGGGCACCCTCGGCAAGTCCGGGTCGGCCTACGTCGCCCCGCAGACGCCGCTGCCGCGGTACTGAGGCGCCGGACCGCTCCTCCTGACCGCGCCGCCCCGTACGCCCGCCGTGGCCGGGTGTGCGGGGCGCGCTGTCTTCACCCCGTCTCTCCCTTTCCCGCCGTCGACCCGATGACCGCTACCGCGGAGACCCCATGAACGTACTCCTCGATCATCTGCCCGAGTTCCGGGACGGGTTCCTCGGAACCCTGGCGATCACCGCGGCGAGCGCGGTGATCGCCCTGGTGCTCGGCGTCCTCATAGCCGGATTCCGGGTCTCTCCGATCCCGCCGCTGCGCGCGTTCGGAACGGCCTGGGTCACGCTGCTGCGCAACACCCCGCTGACACTGCTCTTCCTGGTCGCGATGTTCGTCGTGCCCCAGGTGCTCTTCAAGGGCCTGAGCCCCTTCGTGCTGGCCATGCTGGCGCTGGGCTTCTACACCTCCTCGTTCGTGTGCGAAGCGGTGCGCTCCGGCATCAACACCGTGCCCCTGGGGCAGGCGGAGGCCGCGCGCAGCCTCGGGATGACGTTCTCGCAGACCCTGCGCCTGATCGTCCTGCCGCAGGCCACCCGCACCGTGCTGCCGCCGCTGAGCAGCATCTTCATCGCACTCACGAAGAACTCCGCCATCGCGGGTGCGTTCAGCGTCACCGAGCTGTTCGGCTTCGCCAAGCTGCTCAGCGACCAGGGGTACGCGATCGCCTGGATCTTCCTGTGGGTCGCTCTCGCCTACCTCGTCATCACCTTCGCCATCAGCGGTGCCTTCCGGCTGCTGGAGCGCCGGATGGGGGTCGCCCGGTGAACGGACGCGACATGGGGGTCCCCCCGGCCGAGGGCCGGGGAAGGAACGACAGCACGTGGGGGCCACGCGCAGGCGGGGCGGAACGAAGTGAGGTAACGGCATGAGTGGGGCCAGCGTTCTCTACGACGTCCCCGGGCCGAAGGCGAAGGTGCGCAACCGCGTCTACACCGTCCTCGGTGGGCTCGTGGTACTCGCCCTGATCGGGTTCGTCGTGATGCGGCTCAACGCGACGGGCCAGTTCGAGCCCGAGCGGTGGGACATCTTCAACAACGCGGGGGTGCGCACCAACATCCGCAACGGCCTGCTGACGACCCTTGAGGTCTTCGCGGTCGCCGCGGTGCTCTCCCTGCTCCTCGGCGTCCTGCTGGCGGTCGCGCGGCTGTCGGACCACAAGCCCGTGCGCTGGCTGGCGACCGGGTTCATCGAACTCTTCCGCGCCGTCCCGCTGCTGATCACCATCTACGTGATCTGGGTCCTGCTGCTCACCAACCGTGATGCGCTCGGCCTCTCCGGCGACCAGCCGCAGTTCTGGGCCCTGGTCATCGGACTGACGGTCTACAACGGCTCGGTCCAGGCCGAGGTGCTGCGGGCCGGCATCAACTCCGTGCCCAAGGGCCAGGGTGAGGCCGCCTACGCCCTGGGCATGAGCAAGACCCAGGTCATGACGACCGTGCTGATCCCGCAGGCCGTCCGCGCGATGCTGCCGACGATCATCAGCCAGCTCGTGGTGACGCTGAAGGACACCTCCCTCGGCTACATCATCACGTTCGAGGAACTGCTCTACACCGCCCGCCTGATGAGCACCAACATCCTCGTCAACGGCGAGGACACCTACGTCCCGTTCATCATCGTCACCGGCTCCCTCTACGTCGCGATGTGCCTGGCGCTGTCCGCCCTCGCCAACTGGATCGAGCGGCGCGGCCGGCGGGCGAAGACCGGGATCGGCGTGGCGGCGGCCGGCGAGCCGGTGACCGCCACCGACGCCCTGGAGACCGCGGCTCCGGCCGGCGCCCCGGCGGACGCGAAGGACTGACGGTACGACGGCCCGCGCGGCCGGTACGGAACCGTCCGGAGGCGGTGGCAACGGCGCCACCGCCTCCGTCACTTGACGCGAGCGGCCGCAGTGGGTTGCATACGCTGTGTGATCACGCACCGGGCTCCAACTGCCAGTTCCCGCATGTCCCGTACGTACCAGCGCCCCCGCGGAGCAGCGCCGTGGACCCGGTGATCGTCGCCGGGGGCGGCCCGGTCGGCCTCTCCCTCGCGCTCGCCCTCGCCCGGCTCGGCGTCCCCTCCCTCGTCCTCGACGAGACCTCCGGCCAGGAGGACACCCGGCCCGCCCGCACCGCCGTCCTCCGCGAGGACACCGCGGCGTTCGTCGGCCGGCTCGGCTGCGCCGCCACCCTGGAGTCCGCCGGCACCCGCTGGACGGCCTGGCGGATCATGCGCCGCCGGCGCCTGGTGGAACGCGTCGCCTTCGCCCCGCACACCACCGACGACGCGGCCGGCCCCGCCGCCACCTCCCCGGTGCACCTCCCCCAGCACGCCCTCACCCGCGCGCTGCGCGCCGCGCTGGAACGCGAGAAGCTCGCCGAGGTCGTCACCGGCAGCCGGCTGACCGACCTCGAACAGGACGAGCACGGCATCAGCGCCCACACCCGCGGCCCCAACGGGACGTGGTGGCGCGGGAGTTACCTCATCGGCTGCGACGGCCCCCGGTCGACCGTGCGCAAGCTGCTGGACATCCGCTTCCCCGGCCGTACGGCCGTCGAGCGGCATGCGGTGGCCGCACTGCGCTGCGAACTCCCCTGGCCCGGCGAGGCCCTGCTGCACCGCTCACCGCCCCGGCAGGGCGGCACACCGGGCAGCGAGGTCTCCGCCCGCCCGCTGGCCGACGGCGTCTGGCGGCTGGACTGGCTGCTGCCCCCGGGCCGCGAACTGGTCACCCCGGACGCCCTGGTCGCCCGGATCCGCGACTCGCTGGCCGGCTGGACCACCGAGTACCCGGTCGAGACCGACATCGCCGTCGCGGGATCCGGCGCGGACGGCGGCGGCGCCCGGGGTTCCGGCCACGGCCGGCCGGTCCCCCCGTACGAACTCCTCGACACCGGCGTGCACACCGTCCACCACCGGCTGGCCCGCTGCTGGCGGCAGGGCCGCGCCTTCCTCGCCGGGGACGCCGCACACCTGCTGGGCGCGCTCGGCACCCAGGGGCTGGACGAGGGGCTGCGGGACGCCGAGAACCTCGCCTGGAAGCTGGGGCTGGCCTGGCACCACGGCGCCACCGAGACCCTGCTCGACAGCTACCAGGCCGAGCGGCGGGGCGCGGTCGCGGCCCGGCTGCGCACCGCCGACCAGGCGCTGCCGCTGCTGCGGGACGGCCGCTCGGCCCGCTGGCGCACCGTCCTGCCCGGCGCCGCGCGCGGCCGCAGCACCCTGCTGACCGACGGCCACCTGGGCCGCGGCCCACTGGGCGCCCCACCGGTGTACGCCCGCACGCCGCTGGCCCCGCCCGCCGCGCCCACCGGCGGCCCGCTCGTCGAGACGCCGCCGGGAGCACCGGTGACGGACGTACCGGTGACCGCGCCGGACGGTTCGGTGGTCCGGCTGCGCACCCGCCTCGGGCGCGGGCTGCTGGTGGTACTGGTGGCGCCCGGCACCACCGTCTGGGACCGCCGGCACTGGCAGTCGGCGGGCCTCATGCCCCGGCTGAGCAGCGCCGCGGCGGCGCTCCCGATGCCCGCCGAAGTCCTGGTCACCGAGTCCTACCCGGGCGCCGCCGCCCACACCGTCCTCCTCGTACGCCCCGACGGCCACCTGGCCACCGCCCTCGCCCCCGGCATCCGCCCGCCCGAACTCCACGCCTGCGCGGAGGCGGTCCGGGGCGGCACACCTGACGACGCGCCGGGGGTTGCGGGGGCGTATGGGCGGGTGGGGTCGGCGGGCTCTGTGGGTTCTGTGGGTGCGGTGGGGTTGGTGGATTCGGTGGGGTTGGGGGACTCGGTGGGGTTGGGGGACTCGGTGGGGTTGGGGGATTCGGTGGATTCGGTGGGTGTGCAGAGGGTGGGGGATGTTGAGGGGGTGGTTCGTGGTGCCGATGCGGGGGGCGGTTCCGGGGGCGGTATCGGAGGCGGTACCCGAGGCGGTATCGGAGGCGGTTCCGGGGCTCGGGAGGTTGCCGGCGCTGGGGATGGTGGCCGGGGAGGTTCCCAGGCTGGGGAGGATGCCGGGGCTGGCGACGGTGCTCGGGAGGGTTCCGGCGCTGGCGACGGTGCTCGGGCCGCGGAGGGGTACTGGGACGGGGACGGAGGGACGGGGGCGGACGGGAGCTGGGGCGAGCCGGGTCCCGGGGTCGGTTCCGGCGCCGGCGCCGGAACCGACCCCGGAAGCGATCCGGGAACCGACTCCGGAACCGACGCGGGAACGAGCGCGGGAGGGGACCCGGGAGCGAGTCACGGGGTGGACGCCTGAGCGGGCGCCCGAGGGAGCCGCGGGCCGGGCACCGGGCACCGGGCACCGGGCACCGGGCACCGGCGGAGCCTCACCCCGATCTCCCGGTTGCCCCGCCAGTCGACCGGACCAACTGACCAGACCAGCTGCCCCGTCCAGTGGGTCCGGCCAGTGGGTCCGGCCAGTGGGTCCGGCCAGCCGACTCGGCCGTGTGACTCGCACGATCGACTCGTGCAGTCGACTCGTGCAGTTGACCCGTGCAGTTGACCCGTTCCGAACCAGCGTGTTTCACTCCGAGAGTGACTGACCACAGCTCGCGATTCTGGCGGAGGGTCCATCTGGACCTGGTCCGCTATGCGGGCTGCATGTGTCGTCCGTCCTGTTGATCCGCATTTCCTTCCCCGCGCGGCCGCCTGCCCCTGTCCGGCAGCCGCGCCTCTTCGCGATCACTCAGGACGGTTTCCGTGCCCGACGTACGTACCCCCGCGCGCCCGCACGCCCCCGGCAATGACACCCCCGCCCACGACACCGCCGGCAAGGGCGGCGGGCCCAGCGCCTCCGCACTCCTAGACTTCGTCCGCCGTACCGCCGCGGACCCGGCGCTCGTCGCCTCACTGCCGCTCGACCCGGAAGGCCGGACGTGGATCCGGCTGGACGGGCCGGGCGGCAGCGAGGCCTGGCTGATCGGCTGGCCGCCCGGCACCGGCACCGGCTGGCACGACCACGGCGGCTCACACGGTGCGTTCGCCACGGCGACGGGCGAGCTGACCGAGCAGTCGCTCGCCGCCCAGCTCCCCACCGAAGGCTGGAAAACCCTGGAACTCGCCGACGGCGTCGACCGGGAACGCACCCTCGGCGGCGGCCGCGGCCGGGCCTTCGGCCCGCACCACGTCCACCAGGTCCTCAACACCTCGCCCGACACCCACGCGGTCTCCGTGCACGCCTACTACCCACCACTGCCGCTGATGCGTCGCTACAGCCGCACCGGCCAGGTACTCCGCCTGGAAGAGGTCGAGCGCCCGGAGGAGTGGACGTGAGCGCCATCGACGCCCTTCTCGCCGACGCCCGCCGCCAACTGGGCCGACGTATCGACCCGGAGGAGGCGGCCGCCGTCCAGCAGGCGGGCGGCCTGCTCGTCGACATCCGATATGCGGAACTACGCGACCGCGACGGCACCATCCCCGGTGCCCTGATCGTGGAACGCAACGAACTGGAGTGGCGCCTGGACCCCACCAGCGCACACCGCGCGCCGGAAGCGACCCACCATGATCTGCCCGTCGTGGTGATCTGCAACGAGGGCTACGCCTCCAGCCTCGCCGCCCTCTCCCTCCGCCACATCGGCCTCCACCGAGCCACCGACCTCACCGGCGGCTTCCAAGCCTGGCGCGCAGCCGGCTTGCCGGTCGAGCGTGAGGGCTCGAGGTGATGGGGGCCGGCAGAGGGCCCCGCAAGCCGTGATGCGGGGTAGCTGAGAGGGGGCGGGGGCTTCGGTAGGGGTGTGGGCGGAACTCCGGACGGGGTGGGCAGCTGCGCAGTCAGGGAGGGGGCGGACACCTGGGACCTGGGGCCTGCGGGTGTGGCGGGCACGCGGGGCTCAGAGCCTGGGCCTGCGGGCCGCCCTCCACTGGTGCGGGCCTTCTCCTCTCCCCGGGCCCCCGCCCCGCCCCCACCCACCCCCACCCCGCTCCCCTGCCCACTTCCGCGCAGCCCTGACCGACGCGGCACGCTGGCGCTGCCGGCGGCCGCCCGTCCCGGAAGACCGGCCATAGCCGCTACCGGATCCCACGCCATCCCTCAGCGCCGATCACATCCGGATCCCGCGACCATCCCCTAGCGCTGCCACATCCAGAGCCCCACCGTCCCGAACCCCCACCTCGCCTCAAGGCCACAACACTCCAGGTCAGGACAGGAGACGCCAGGCCAGACCAGGCCAGGAGTAAGCCGCACTCCGACCCGACTTGACCCGCCCCAGCCCGCTCCGGCCCGCTCCGCCCCAGCCCGCTCCGGCCCGCTCCGCCCCGGCCCGCTCCGGCCCGCGCCGCTCCGCTCCGGCCCGCCCCACACCGATCCGCTCCGCTCCGGATTCAGTCCTCCCGCAGATGCTCTTCCAGGAGGTCCGGGTCCTCGCCCTCTTCCTCCAGGGCCTGTCTGACCACGCGGAGAGCCAAGCCCTCCGGGTAGCCCTTGCGGGCCAGCATTCCCGCCAGGCGGCGCAGGCGTTTCTCGCGGTCCAGGCCCCTGGTCGTGCGCAGCTTGCGGTCGACCAGTTCGCGGGCGGTGGACTCCTCCTGCTCGGAATCGAGGCGGCCGACCGCCTCATCGATCACTGCGGAGTCCACGCCCTTCGTACGCAGCTCCCGGGCCAGCGCCCGCCGGGCCAGGCCGCGCCCGTGGTGGCGGGACTCCACCCAGGCGTCGGCGAAGGCCGCGTCGTTGATCAGTCCGACGTCCTCGAAGCGGGACAGCACGTCCTGCGCGGCCTCATCGGGGATGCCGCGCCGGCGCAAGGCATCCTCGAGCTGTTTCCGGGTACGCGGACTCCCGGTGAGCAGGCGCAGGCAGATGGCCCGCGCCTGCTCCTCGGGCGTACGCGGTGGTCCCGCCTCGGCCCTCGACGAGGCGGGTTCGCCCTCGCCGAAGGCGAGAGCGGAACCACCGCCGTTCTCACGGCCGCGGCCGCCCCTGCGGCCGCTACGGGTCTCGGCGTCACCGGCAGCGCTGTGGATCCCGTCCGCGCTGTCCGGCCATTCCGTTCGCCGTGTCATGGCGGGCTAGCTCTTGGCCGCGGCGGCCTTGGAACCCTTGGCGCTCTTCGTCGCCGCGGCCGGAGCCGCCGGGGCCGCGTCGGTCGCCGCGCCCGCGGCGTCCGCGCCGGGCTCCGCCGCCGGGTCCTGCGGCTTGACGCCGATGCCGAGCTTCTCCTTGATCTTCTTCTCGATCTCGTTGGCGAGATCAGGGTTGTCCTTGAGGAAGTTGCGGGCGTTCTCCTTGCCCTGTCCGAGCTGGTCGCCCTCGTACGTGTACCAGGCGCCGGACTTGCGGATGAAGCCGTGCTCCACGCCCATGTCGATCAGGCCGCCTTCGCGGCTGATGCCCTGGCCGTAGAGGATGTCGAACTCGGCCTGCTTGAAGGGCGGCGAGACCTTGTTCTTGACGACCTTGACGCGGGTGCGGTTGCCCACGGCTTCGGTGCCGTCCTTGAGGGTTTCGATGCGGCGGATGTCCAGGCGGACCGAGGCGTAGAACTTCAGGGCCCGGCCACCGGTCGTGGTCTCCGGCGAGCCGAACATCACGCCGATCTTCTCGCGGAGCTGGTTGATGAAGATCGCCGTGGTCTTGGACTGGTTGAGCGCGCTGGTGATCTTGCGCAGGGCCTGGCTCATCAGCCGGGCCTGGAGGCCGACGTGGGAGTCGCCCATCTCGCCCTCGATCTCGGCCCGCGGCACCAGGGCGGCAACGGAGTCGATCACGATGAGGTCGAGCGCACCGGAGCGGACCAGCATGTCCACGATTTCCAGGGCCTGCTCGCCGTTGTCCGGCTGGGACAGGATCAGGGCGTCGGTGTCCACACCGAGCTTCTTGGCGTACTCGGGGTCGAGGGCGTGCTCGGCGTCGATGAACGCGACGGAGCCGCCGGCCCGCTGGGCGTTCGCGACCGCGTGCAGGGTCAGGGTCGTCTTACCGGAGGATTCCGGGCCGTAGACCTCGATGACGCGGCCTCGGGGGAGGCCGCCGACGCCCAGGGCGACGTCGAGGGCGGTGGATCCGGTGGGGATGACCTCGATGGGCTCCTTCGACCGCTCCCCCATGCGCATCACTGCGCCCTTGCCGAATTGCCGTTCAATCTGTGCGAGCGCGGCGTCCAGCGCCTTCTCGCGGTCAGTGCCTGCCATGGGTTCCACCCGATTTGCTTGAGTCGATCGCTTCACGTCCATGACGCTAACGCCTGCCACTGACAATGCGCCCGGACCCGGCTCCGGCCTGTGGATAACTTCGCGGATATCCCGGAATCACGGGCCGGATCTCTCATGAGAATAGCTGTTCGATTTTTGTGTCAAGCACCGCACCGCGCCGTGTGCCCGCGGTCCGCGGTTCAGCCCGCGTCGGGCGTGCCCTGCTGTGCGGCGGCGTCCCGGCCGGCCGGGTCCTTGTCCTGGTCCGCCGGCTCCTTCCCGTCGGGCCGGTCCTCGTTGCGCTCGGCCGCGTGGCGCACGCGGGCCAGGAGGTCGGCGGCGCGCCGGCGGCGGGCCTTGCCGTGGACCCGAAGGTCGTCGGGCACGGCGTAGCGCTTGACGTACGCGCCGAGGAACGCCTGCAGGGTGGCCGTGGCCGGGATGGCGATCAGCGCGCCCACCGCGCCCATGAGGGCCGTCCCGGCGACGACCGACCCGAAGGCGACGGCGGGATGGATGTCCACCGTCTTGGCGGTGATCCGCGGCTGGAGGAGGTAGTTCTCGAACTGCTGGTAGATCACCACGAAGCCGAAGACCCACAGGGCGTGCCAGGGGTCGACGGTGAAGGCGATCAGGATCGGCAGCGCGCCAGCGAGGTACGTGCCGATGGTCGGGATGAACTGGGAGACCAGGCCCACCCACATGCCCAGCGCCGGGGCGTACGGCACGCCCATCAGCTCCAGCAGGACGTAGTGCGCAAGGCCGGAGATGAGGGCCATCAGGCCCCGCGAGTAGAGGTATCCGCCGGTCTTGGCGACGGCGATCTCCCAGGCGCGCAGCACCTCCTCCTGGCGGCGGGGCGGGAGGACGGAGCACAGCGCGCGGCGCAGCCGGGGGCCGTCGGCGGCGAAGTAGAACGAGAAGAGGGCGACGGTCAGGAGGTTGAACAGGCTGCCCAGCACGGTCGCGGAGACGGCGAGGACGTTGTTGGCGCTGTCCTGGACGTACTTCTGCAGCCAGTCGGACCGGAGCAGGTTGTTCTGCACCTGGACCCGGGAGAGGTGGGTGTGCAGGGTGTTGTTGATCCAGCTGATGACGGAGTCGAGGTACTGCGGGAATTCCTCGACCATGGTGGCTATCTGGCCGGCGAGCATCGAGCCCAGCAGCGCGAAGAAGCCGGCCGCGGCGACGAGGATGCTGAGGAAGACCAGGCCGGTCGCCAGGCCGCGCCGCATGCCGCGGGCCGCCATCCAGGAGACGGCCGGTTCGACGGCGAGCGCCAGGAAGAACGCGATCAGCACGTTCAGCAGCAGCGAGATGAGCTGGTGGAATCCCCAGGTGGCGAGCTGGAAGCAGGCCACGAGGGCGAGCGCGAGCACCATGGCGCGCGGCAGCCAGCGCGGCATCCGGGCGTCGGACCGGGCGTCCGGCCGGTCCTCGGGGCGGGTGAGGTCGTTGCTGGTGATCTCATCAGACACAGGCACGAAGCCAAGTGTCGCGCACCGCGCCGACTGCTCCGGCCGGGTTCGGGTTCAGCCGCTTCAGCGCTTCTCGGGCGGCACGTCCATGGCGGCGCAGACCACCCGCCACACCTCTTTGGCGCTCCACCCGGCGTCCAGTGCTTCGTGGACGGTCCGGCCGCCGAGGCCGGACATCACGTGATCGCGCGCGAAGGAGTCGGCGTACGACGCGCCGAAATGATCCGCCATCCGCTGCCAGAAGACCGTCAACCGCATGCCTCCAGTATCCCGCCCTGGGCTGGCAGGGGTGCCCGAGCCGGTGCCGCCGGAGGATTTCGGCCCTACGGTCGCGCCATGGCCGAAAACGCAAGCCCTCCTCCGACCCCTCTGGCGCGTGCGGAGCGATTCATCTGGCTGACCGCCCGGGTGCTCGAACAGCGGCTCTTCGAGTACGACTTCCTCGGCGGCGGGGCGGACCCGGTGGAGACCGCGCTCGCCGCGTACCGCAACGACGACGACGGCTTCGGCCACGCCCTGGAGCCCGATCTGCGCGGACCCGTGAGCCAGCCGCTGCACACCGCGCACGCCCTGAAGGTCCTGGATCTGATCGGGCGCTGTGACGGCCGTCAGGTGGAGCGGATCTGCCGCTATCTGACGAAGATCTCGACTCCCGAGGGAGCGCTGCCCGCGCTGCACCCCTCCCAGCGCGGTTACCCGGCCGCCCCGTGGATCCCGGTGGTCGACGATCCGCCGAGCGCGCTCCTGGCCACCGGCCCGGTGGTGGGCACGCTGCACCGCAACGAGGTGTGGCACGCCTGGCTCTTCCGGGCCACGGACTACTGCTGGGCGGCGGTGGAGTCGCTGAAGGGGACCCATCCGTACGAGGTGGAGGCGGCGCTGGCATTCCTGGACGGTGCGCCGGACCGGCCGCGGGCCGCCGCGGCGGCCGAGCGGCTGGGGCGGCTGGTCAGGGAAGAGGGCCTGGTGCTGCTGGATCCGGGGCGGGCGGCCGATGTCCCGGTGGCGCCGGGGTACGCCCCCGGGGAGCATCACTTCGCGTACGACTATGCGCCGTCACCCGGTTCCCTGGCCCGCGGCTGGTTCTCCGACGAGGAGATGGACCGGGCCCTGGACCACCTTCTGGCGCTCCAGGAGGAGGACGGCGGCTGGCCGGTGAACTGGCGGATCTGGGCGCCGGGGACGGCGCTGGAGAGCCGCCCGATGGTGACGCTGAAGGCGCTGCGGACCTTGCGGGCGTACGGGCGGCAGCTGGACTGAGCGACCGGTCCGGGCCGGTCGTCCCCGCCGGGCCCGGACCTCTTGGGTGAGCATGCGGGTGGCCCCTCCCCCGGGGGCCGCCCGCTGCTGCGTTCGCCCGCCTCCCGGGGGGGGAGGGCGCGTCCGCCGGCCGCCCGCGCGCCGGCCGCGGTGAAGTGCGGTACGGCCGCGGCCGCGGCGCCGCGGGGCATCAGCCGCCCAGCGCCCGTACGCCTGCCGTGACGGCCACGGCGACGCCGACGACCAGCAGGAACGGCGCGCGCAGGACGAGCGCGACGGCCGCGGCGGCCACGCCTGCGGCCTTGGCGTCGAGCATCAGGTGGTGGCCGTCGCTGAAGGTCTGCTGTGCGGTGAGCGCGGCCAGCAGGGCCACCGGGAGCAGCGCGGCCAGCCGCTTGACGAGCGGGCGTTCCAGGACCCCGGCGGGCGCCGACAGGCCGAGGTACTTGACCAGGTAGCAGCCGACGGCGGTGGCGGCGATGGCGATCCAGACGTTCATGCCCGCTTCTCCTCGGTGGCGGGGCGGCCCTGCGCGTCGCCCGTGGGGGTCGTGTCGCTCCCGGCGCCCTTCGCCCGTGCGCGGCGGCCCTGTACGACGAGGACGGCGGGGGCGGCGAGCGCCGAGAGCAGGACCGGTACCCCGGTGGGCAGCAGCGGCAGCGTGGTCATGACCAGGACGACGGCGAGGCCGGCCGCCACCCGCTCGACGGTGCTCCGCAGCATCGGTGCGAGCAGCGCCAGGAAGACCGCGGGGCTGGCCGCGTCCAGGCCCCAGGCGTCGGTGTCGCCGAGCGCCTCGGCCCCGAGGGCGCCGATGAGGGTGGTGAGGTTCCACAGGACGTAGAGGCTCAGGCCGGTGACGGTGAAGCCGAGCCGGGCGCTGCGTCGGTCGGGCTGGGCCAGGGTGACGGCGGTGGTTTCGTCGATGACCCAGTGGGCGGCGAAGGGGCGGACCGCCGCCCGGTGGCCGAGGACGGCGGAGAGCCGCAGTCCGTAGAAGGCGTTGCGCACGCCGAGGAAGAAGGCCCCGGCTGCGGCGGTGAGCGGGTTGCCGCCCGCGGCGAGCGCGCCGACCAGGGCGAACTGTGAGGCGCCGGTGAACACGAGCAGGCTCAGCGCACAGGTCTGGAGCAGGGTGAGGCCGGCGCCGGCCGAGGTCACGCCGAAGGCGAAGCCGGAGAGGCCGACGGCGATGCCGACGCCGAGGGCGTCCCGGACGACGGCGGAGTCGGGTTTGGCGGGCCGTGCCGGTTCCGGCAGCGCGGCCTTTCCGGTGGGGCGTATGTCTGTCTGTTCTGCCACGTCCGGGACCTTAGGCGGGGGCGCTCCCGGTGGTCTTGTACGTTCTTGCGCCTCCTGCCGGGCGCGGGCCGCTCACAGGGCGCGTTCCTTGCGGTACGCGCCGGGCGGTACCCCGACGATCCGGGTGAAGTGGCGGTTCAGGTGCGGCTGGTCGGTGAAGCCGACCGCGACGGCGGTGGCGGCGGGCGGGTGGCCGGCCTCCAGGAGGGCGCGGGCCCGGCGGACCCGGGCGTCGGTGAGCCAGGCGTGCGGGGGCATCCCGTAGGCGGCCTTGAAGGCCCGCAGCAGGGCGAACGGGCTGGTGCCGAGGTCGTGTGCCAGCTGTTCCAGGGAGGGCGGGTCGGCGATCCGGTCCTCCAGTACGGCACGGGCGCGGGCCGCGTTGCGCGCGCCCGCGCTGCGTGGGGTGCGTGCCGGGAGGGGGCCTCCGTAGCGGCGCAGCAGCCGGGCGACGGTGAGGCGCAGCAGGCTGTCGGCGGCGAGCGCGTTGCCCGCCTCGGCGGCCCGGTGGACGTCGGTGATCATGCGGGCGAGCCGGGGGTCCTCGGCGACGGTTTCGGTGAAGCCGGCGGTGCCGCGCAGGGCCGCGGTCTCGTCGGCTATCTCGGCGACGATGCCGGACGACGGGTAGAGGGTGGCGTAGGTCCAGCCTTCGGGGGCGCCGGCCCGCGCGGTGTGGGCGACCTCGGGGTTGATCATGATGATGCCGCCGTGGCCGGCCCGGACGGTGCCCTTCTGGAGGCCGACCTCCTCGATGCCGGAGGTGACCGCGCAGACGACGTAGCCGTCGTGGGCGTGGCGGGGGAAGGAGTGCCGTACGTAGCGGGCGCGCAGCAGGTCGAGGCCGGGCAGGCCGGGGTAGCGCCAGTGCCGGGCCCACTCCCCGCGCGCCCGCGGTGTGGCGTCGGGGCCGGGTGCGCCGTCCGCGGCCGGGCCGTCGCCGCTGACCGTGATCATGTCTCCATTCTGCGTCCGGACCGTGCGCCCGTGACCTGGGGGTCCGAGGCGTGGACGGCGGGCGGGGCGGTCCGCCGGCGGCCGGGTGGGGCCGCGTTGTCAGTGGTCCGGTGCACGATGGGGAACATGGCCAAGGCAGCGCTCGACTCGTTCTCGCCGGCGACCCGCGGATGGTTCGCCGGGGCGTTCCGCGCGCCCACCGCCGCGCAGGAGGGCGCCTGGCAGGCGATCGGCGCGGGCTCGGACGTCCTGGTGGTCGCGCCGACGGGCTCCGGCAAGACGCTCGCCGCGTTCCTGGCGTCGCTGGACGCGCTGGCGTCCACGCCGCCGCCCGCGGAGCCCAGGAAGCGCTGCCGGGTGCTGTACGTGTCTCCGCTGAAGGCGCTGGCCGTCGATGTGGAGCGCAATCTGCGCAGCCCGCTGACGGGCATCCGGCAGGAGTCCGTGCGGCTGGGCCTGCCGGAGCCGGACATCAGGGTCGGGATCCGTTCCGGGGACACGCCCCCGGCGGAGCGCCGGGCGATCGCCAACCGCCCGCCGGACATCCTCATCACGACGCCGGAGTCGCTGTTCCTGATGCTGACGTCCTCGGCGCGGGAGGCGCTGGCGGGTGTCGAGACGGTGATCGTGGACGAGGTGCACGCGGTCGCCGGCACGAAGCGCGGGGCACATCTGGCGCTGTCCCTGGAGCGGCTGGACGAGCTGCTGGACCGTCCGGCGCGCCGGATCGGGCTGTCGGCGACGGTGCGCCCGGTGGAGGAGGTGGCCCGCTATCTGTCGCCGCAGCGCCGGGTGGAGATCGTCCAGCCGCCGTCGGGGAAGCGCTTCGAGTTGTCGGTGGTCGTCCCGGTGGAGGACATGGGCGAGCTGGGCAGCGCCCCGGTCCGGGAGGGCGAGACCGGTGAGAAGCCGTCCATCTGGCCCCAGGTCGAGGAGCGGATCGCCGATCTGGTGCAGGCGCACCGCTCCACGATCGTCTTCGCCAACTCGCGCCGCCTGGCGGAGCGTCTGTGCAACCGCCTCAACGAGATCGCCTACGAGCGGACGACGGGGACGGCGCTGCCCGAGCACCACTCCCCCGCGGAGCTGATGGCCGAGGCCGGTGCCGCGAAGGGCGCGCCGCCGCTGCTGGCGCGGGCGCACCACGGCTCGGTGTCCAAGGAGCAGCGCGCCCAGGTGGAGGAGGACCTGAAGGCGGGCCGGCTGCCGGCCGTGGTCGCCACGTCCAGTCTGGAGCTGGGCATCGACATGGGCGCGGTCGATTTGGTGGTGCAGGTGGAGTCGCCGCCGTCGGTCGCGTCCGGTCTGCAGCGGGTGGGCCGGGCCGGCCACCAGGTCGGGGCGGTCTCGACGGGCATCGTGTTCCCGAAGTACCGCGGCGATCTGGTGCAGGCGGCCGTGGTGACGGAGCGGATGCGGACCGGCGCCATCGAGGCGCTGCGGGTGCCCGCCAATCCACTGGACGTGCTCGCCCAGCAGATCGTGGCGATGGCGGCGATGGACACCTGGGACGTGGCGGAGCTGCTGGCCGTCGTCCGGCGGGCGGCGCCGTTCGCCGCGCTGCCGGAGTCGGCGTTCCGGTCCGTGCTGGACATGCTCGCCGGCCGCTATCCCTCGGACGCGTTCGCCGAGCTGCGGCCGCGCCTGGTGTGGGACCGGGTCGCCCAGACCGTCACGGGGCGCCCCGGGGCCCAGCGGCTGGCCGTGACGTCGGGCGGCACGATCCCGGACCGCGGCCTGTTCGGGGTGTTCCTGGCCGGCGGCGACTCCGGCAAGGGTGGTGGCGGGCGACGGGTGGGCGAGCTCGACGAGGAGATGGTCTACGAATCCCGGGTCGGCGACGTCTTCACGCTCGGTACGACGTCCTGGCGGATCGAGGACATCACCCGGGACCGGGTGCTGGTCACGCCCGCCCCCGGAGTGCCCGGCCGGCTGCCGTTCTGGAAGGGCGACCAGCTGGGCCGCCCCCTGGAGCTGGGGCGGGCGCTGGGCGCGTTCCTCAGGGAGATCGGGGCCGCCGACCCGGAGGAGGCGCGGAGCCGGCTGGCCGCGGCCGGGCTGGACGACTGGGCGGTCTCCAATGTGCTGAGCTATCTCGCCGAGCAGCGGCAGGCCTGCGGTCATGTCCCGGATGACCGCACGATCGTCGTCGAGCGGTTCCGCGACGAGCTCGGCGACTGGCGGGTGGTCATCCACTCCCCGTTCGGCGCGCAGGTGCATGCCCCGTGGGCGCTGGCCCTCGGCTCCCGGCTGGCCGAGCGCTACGGCCTGGACGCCCAGGTGATGCACGCCGACGACGGCATCGTGCTGCGCCTGCCGGACGCCGACCTGATGGGCCTCGACCTGCTCGACGGGGACGGCGGGTTCGGCGCGGCCGGCGACCCGGGGTCGGGTGCGCGCGGCGCGGAGTACGACCCGGAGCAGTCCCCGGTGGGGGCCGCCGATGTCGCCTTCGACCCGGGCGACGTCGATCAGCTCGTCACGGACCAGGTGGGCGGCTCGGCGCTGTTCGCCTCCCGGTTCCGCGAGTGCGCCGCCCGCGCCCTGCTGCTGCCGCGCCGCAGTCCCGGCAAGCGCACTCCGCTGTGGCAGCAGCGGCAGCGCGCGGCCCAACTTCTCCAGGTGGCCAGCGAGTTCGGGTCCTTCCCGATCGTGCTGGAGGCGGTCCGCGAATGCCTCCAGGACGTCTTCGACGTGCCCGGTCTGACGGAGCTGATGGGCGACCTCGAAGCTCGCCGGGTCCGTCTGGTGGAGGTCACGACCCCCGAGCCGTCCCCGTTCGCCCGCTCGCTGCTGTTCGGCTACGTCGCCCAGTTCCTGTACGAGGGCGACTCCCCGCTCGCGGAGCGGCGGGCCGCCGCGCTGTCGCTGGACTCGCGGCTGCTCGCCGAGCTGCTGGGCCAGGCCGAGCTGCGCGAGCTGCTGGACGCCGAGGTGCTGGCCGAGCTGGAGCGCGAGCTGCAGTGGCTTTCGGAGGACCGCCGGGTCAAGGACGCCGAGGGGGTGGCCGATGTGCTGCGGCTGCTGGGGCCGCTGACCGACGCGGAGCTGGTCGAGCGCGGCGCGGATCCGGCGTGGCCGCGGGAGCTGGCCGCCGCCCGGCGGGCCATCTCGGTGCGGATCGCCGGCGCCGACCACTGGGCCGCGGTCGAGGACGCCGGCCGCCTGCGGGACGCCCTGGGCACGGCGCTGCCGGTCGGGGTCCCTGAGTCGTTCACGGAGCCGGTCAAGGATCCGCTGGGCGATCTGCTGTCCCGCTTCGCCCGTACGCACGGGCCGTTCACGTCCGAGCAGGCGGCCGCCCGCTTCGGGCTGGGCACCGCGGTCACGGACGGCGCGCTGCACCGCCTCGCCGCCGCCGGCCGCGTCGTCCAGGGCGAGTTCCATCCGGCGGGCATCGGCCAGGAGTGGTGCGACGCCCAGGTGCTGCGCAGACTGCGCCGCCGTTCGCTGGCCGCGCTGCGCGAGGAGCTGGAGCCGGTGCCGCCGGCGGCGCTCGCCGCGTTCCTGCCCCAGTGGCAGCATGTCGCCGCGCCGCGTCCGGCCCCGGTGAGCGGCCCGCCGGCGCCGTCCGGTGGCGCGTCGCACAGCCTGCGCGGGATCGACGGGCTGGTGCGCGCCGTCGAGCAGCTGCAGGGCGCGCCGGTGCCGGCCTCGGCCCTGGAGAAGCTGGTGCTGCCGTCCCGCGTCGGTGGGTACACCCCGGCCATGCTGGACGAACTCACCGCCACCGGCGAGGTGTTGTGGGCGGGTGCCGGTGCGCTGCCCGGCAAGGACGGCTGGCTCTCGCTGCATCTCGCGGACGCGGCTCCGCTGCTGCTGCCGCCGCCGCTCCCGTTGGAGCTGACCGCCCTCCATGAGTCGCTGCTGGCCGCGCTCGCCCCCGGGTACGGCCTGTTCTTCCGCCAGCTCGCCGACCAGGTCCGGGCGACCACCCACCCCGAGGTGACCGATCCCCAACTGGCCGACGCGCTCTGGGACCTGGCCTGGTCGGGCCGGCTGACCAATGACACCCTCGCCCCGCTGCGGGCGCTGCTCGGCTCGGGCCGTACGGCCGGTTCGACGGCGCACCGCGCCCGGCGCGCCGTCCCCCGCGGGCGGTACGGCTCGCTGGCCATGGCCGCCGGGCACGGCGTCCGGCCCACGGCGTCCCGGTCGGGCCCGCCGACCGTCGGCGGCCGCTGGTCGCTGCTGCCCGCTCCCGAGCCGGACCCCACCCACCGCGCGCACGCCCTGGCCCGTACGCTCCTGGACCGGCACGGCATCGTCACCCGCGGCGCGGTCGCGGCCGAAGGGGTCGAGGGCGGGTTCTCCGCCGCGTACCGCGTCCTGGCCGCCTTCGAGGAGTCCGGCCAGGCCCGCCGCGGCTATGTCGTCGAGGGGCTGGGCGCCGCGCAGTTCGCGATGGACGGTGCGGTGGACCGGCTGCGCGCGGTGAACACCCAGCGGGAGCGCACCGTCGACGAGGCGCTGCCGGACGCCGGGCCGCAGCGCCGCGGCGGTCCGCAGCGGGCCGTGGTGCTGGCCGCCGCCGATCCGGCCAATGCCTACGGCGCCGCCCTGTCCTGGCCCGATCCGCCCGAGGGCTCGACCCACAAGCCCGGCCGGAAGGCGGGCTCCATGGTGGTCCTGGTCGACGGTGAGCTGACGCTCTACATGGAGCGCGGCGGCAAGACCCTGCTGATGTGGCCGCTGGGCCAGGACCCGGCCGGGGCCACGACGGACCCGCGGCTGCGTATCGCGGTGGAGGCGCTGACCGACGCCGCCCGGGCCGGCGCGCTGGGCACGATCACCACCGAGCGCATCAACGGCACCGCGGCCCTCACCTCACCGTTCGCCGTCGTCCTGGAGTCCGCCGGCTTCCACCCGACGCCGCGGGGGCTGCGGCTGCGCGGCTGACGGCGCCGGCGGACCGGCATGATGGGGGCATGCCCGAAGGTGACACCGTCTGGCGGCTGGCGCAGCGGCTGCACGAAGCGCTGGCCGGCCGGCCGCTGACCCGCTGCGACCTGCGGGTGCCCAAGCTCGCGACGGTGGACCTGACCGGCCGCGAGGTGCAGGCGGTGGTCCCCCGCGGCAAGCATCTGCTGACCCGTTTCGAGGGCGGCCTCACCCTCCACTCCCATCTGCGGATGGACGGCGCCTGGCAGATCTACGGTCCCGCCGAGCGCTGGCGCGGCGGACCGGCCCATCAGATCCGGGCGGTCCTCGGCACGGCGGAGCACACCGCGGTCGGCTACCGTCTCCCGGTCCTCGATCTGCTGCCGACGGCCGAGGAACCGCGGGTCGTCGGCCATCTGGGACCTGATCTGCTGGGTCCCGACTGGGATGCCGCCGAGGCGCTGCGCCGGCTGCTCGACGCCCCGCGGCGGCCGCTCGGCGAGGCCCTGCTCGACCAGCGCAATCTGGCCGGCATCGGCAACGTCTTCAAGTCGGAGCTGTGCTTCCTGCTGCGCGCCTCGCCCTGGCTGCCCGTGGGGGAGCTGCCCGCGCCGGAGCGGGCGCCGGCGCTCGCCAAGAAGCTGCTGGAGGCGAACAAGCGGCGCCTGGCGCGTACCACCACGCCCAGCGCCCGCCCGGACCGCCGGCTGTGGGTCTACGGCCGGGCCGGCCGCCCCTGCCTGCGCTGCGGTACGCCGGTCCGCTCCGCCGACCAGGACCCCGCGGCCGAGGAACGCGTCACCTACTGGTGCCCTCGCTGTCAGCCCTCCGCAGGGAATTGACGACCCGTCAGCTCGGGCCTACCCTCCCGGCATGCCTCTGCCCGCGTACGACCTCACGGGCCGCACCGCGATCGTGACCGGCGCGGCGAACGGAATCGGCCGTGCCACCGCGGCGCTCCTGGCCGCGGCCGGTGCCACGGTGCACTGCGCGGACCTCGACGAACGGGGCGCGCAGGCGGCCGCCGCGGCCCTCACCGCGGCCGGCGGCATCGCGTACGCCCACCGCGTCGACGTCACCCGCCGGGCCGAGGTCGCCGCCGTCGTCGATGCGGCCCGCTCGGCCTCCGGCCGGCTCGACGTGATGGCGAACATCGCCGGAATCATGCACTCCGCCCCCGTCCTGGAGACCACGGACGAGGATCTGGACCGGGTGTGGAACACCAACTTCAAGGGGGTGCTGCACGGCTGCCAGGAAGCCGCCCGGGCGATGATCGCCACCGGCACCCGCGGCTCCCTCGTGACCATGGCCTCCGGTGCGATCGACACCGGCGCACCGGGCCTGCTCTGCTACGGGGCTGCCAAGGCCGCCGTCGTGCAGCTGACCAGGACGCTGGCCACCGAGGTTGGCCGGCACGGCATCCGCGTCAACGCCGTCGCACCGGGCTGGATCCGCACCCCGATGACCGACCGCCCCACCGAGGAGGCGCAGCGCCGGGCGGAGGCGCCGATGATCCGGAGGTCACCGCTGGGGCGGGTGGGAGAGCCGGTAGATGTCGCGCACGCCGTGCTGTACCTCGCGTCGGACGCCGCATCCTTCACGACCGGCCAGATCCTCCGCCCCAACGGCGGCGTCGCCATGCCGTGGTGAACGCCATCCGGGCCCGCCGGAGCACGGCCCGCCGGCGCCGGGACTCGTTCCGGCCCGTCCACGGCACGCAGTGCACCGGCAGCAGGCTCAGGCCCCAGCCGCCGAGCGCCACGGCACCCTCGACCAGGCCCGCCGCCTGCGGCCAGAACGCCAGCCGGAACACGGCGCACCACCACAGCCCCCCGACGAGGGCGGCGGATATCCGGCGCCCCCGGACGCCCCGCGGACGACGGCCGGCCGGCTCACCCTCCGGGAGCCGGCCGACCGGTCCGCGGCCCGCG
This sequence comes from Streptomyces sp. NPDC107765, assembly GCF_055657085.1. NCBI lineage: Bacteria > Bacillati > Actinomycetota > Actinomycetes > Kitasatosporales > Streptomycetaceae > Streptomyces > Streptomyces sp. NPDC107765. Next base: position 121,569 of record NZ_JBVKBL010000022.1, read on the forward strand.
GTTCCACGCCACGCCATGGCTGCCTCCTCCGGCCGACGCTAGACGGGCCCGCCGTCGGCGGGGAGAGCGCACCGGGGCGTTTGCGGCGCGCGGAGCCACCACGGGCACCGTCAGTGGGCCTCGGCCTGGAACATCCAGTGGTGCTTCTCCAGGTCGGCGGTGAGGCCGATCAGGATGTCCTGGGTGACCGGGTCCGGCTCGTCGGTGGCGATGATCCGCTCGCGCATCCGGCCGATGACCGCGCCCAGGGCGTTCACCATGGCCCGCACCACGTCGCCGTCCTTGATCCAGCCGTCCTGCACCTCGTTGATGCCGCTGGTCTTGGCGACGGTGCCGGCCCGGCCGTCCGGGGACACCCCGATCGCGGCCGCCCGCTCGGCCACCGTGTCCATGTGCGTCCGTGCGCTGGCGACCACCTCGTCGAGCTGGAGGTGCACGGAGCGGAACCGGGGGCCGACGACGTTCCAGTGGACCTGCTTGGCGACGAGGGACAGGTCCACCAGGTCGACGAGGGCGCCCTGCAGGGCGTTCCCCACGATGCCTCGGGCTTCGTCGGACAGCGTGCTCTTGACGACAGACATCCAGATACTCCTGTTCGAACGGGGATCGAGCCCGACCGGACCCGATCGGGCCGCACACGGTCCGGACGACCGGTCCGACCGATCTGGCCGACCGGTCCGGGTGATCGATCCAGCTGGGCGCGTCCCGTGGGCGATCCCGACAGCAATTCGGACCATTTGTCCGATTTAGCCATCGTACAAATGAATCGCACGTTCTGAGCGGCGCGGGGTGCTCCGCCGGACCTTCCCCGGACAGCACGGAGCCCCGGCGGGCTGCTGCCCGCCGGGGCTCCGGACGCCTGTGAACAGGTGTGTCAGGCCGCGACGACATCCACGACGTCGGCCGGGGACTTGATCGTCACGCGCTCCTCCGGTACGCCGGCAAGGGACGTGACGGACACCGAATTGAGCTTCGGCCGCACCGGCGCCGGCACCGCGTCGCTCGCGGCCGCGGACGCGGCCAGCTCGGCGAGCGCCAGCTCGTCGCTGACCTCCCGCATCAGCTCGGACATGCGCACGTCCAGCGCGTCACAGATCGCCGAGAGCAGCTCGGAGGAAGCCTCCTTCTGCCCCCTCTCGACCTCGGACAAATAGCCGAGCGACACCCGAGCGGAGGACGAGACCTCGCGCAGGGTTCGGCCCTGGCGCTGACGCTGTCGGCGCAGAACGTCACCCAGCAGGCGACGAAGCAGAATCATCGCTGGCTCCCTCCTCGGACCTCGGATCCGGATCCTTCTCGCCCCACCGTACCGCCTCGGGCCGCGGCCGTGCCGGGCGCAAGTACGTGTTCACTCAGGGCTGCAAACATCCATTCCCCCCGTGTTGTTCCGTATCCTGTGCCCGCGCATTTTCTGTCAGTTCGCTCAACAACAGTGCGAGCACCGCGTCAATGGTGTCCCGGCGGATCCGGTCGCGATCCCCCGTGAACGCCAGCCGGCGCACCTCGCCGGCGCCGTCCGGCCCCTGCACCGCGACGAAGACGGTGCCCACCGGCTGCCCGTCCTGCGGATCGGGTCCGGCGACGCCCGTGGTGGCGATGCCCCAGTCGGCGCCCAGCACCCGTCGCACACCGGCCGCCATCTGCCGGGCGACCTCGCCGTCCACGGCCCCGCGCGCGGCCAGCAGGGCGCCGTCGACGCCCAGGACGTCCCGCTTGAGGTCGGTGGCGTACGCGGTGATCGAGCCGCGCAGCACCCGTGAGGCCCCGGGGACCGCGGTCAGCGTGCCGGCCACCAGGCCGCCGGTCAGCGACTCCGCCACGGCCAGGCTCTGCCCCCGTCCGGCGAGCAGCTCCAGCGCCCCGGCCGCGGCAGAACCCGGCCCGGTCACCGGACGGTGTCCTGTTCGGCCCGGGCGGCCCGCTCCCGCGCCAGCCCGGCCCGGCGCAGCACGACGGCCTGCCGGACGTAGTCGAGTCCGGTCGCGACCGTCAGCACCACGGCCGCCGCCATCACCCACCAGCGGAAGGTCGCCAGGGGCCCGGTCAGCACCAGGACGTACATCCCGACCGCGGTGCCCTGCGCCAATGTCTTGATCTTGCCGCCGCGGCTGGCCGGAATCACACCGTGCTTGATCACCCAGAAGCGCATCAGTGTGATGCCGAGCTCACGGAAGAGGATCACGCCCGTCACCCACCAGGGCAGATCACCGAGCACCGACAGGCAGATCAGCGCCGCGCCCATGATCGCCTTGTCCGCGATCGGGTCGGCGATCTTGCCGAAGTCGGTGACCAGGTTGTACGTGCGCGCCAGATGTCCGTCGAAGACATCGGTGATCATGGCGATCGCGAAGGCGGCCCAGGCGAAGGCGCGCCAGGCCCGATCGGTCCCGTTGTCGTGCATCAGGAGGACCACGAAGGCGGGGACCAGCACCAGCCGCAGCATCGTCAGGACGTTGGCGATGTTCCACAGCCCGGCCTGCCGGACGGCCGGCGCCGGGCGCGGGCCACCAGTTGCGGAAGCCGGGACTCCGGTCATCTGGCCGCCTCCTCGGTACACGACGTGCCGTCCACCGACAGCACCTCCGCCACCAGGTCCACGCCCTCGCTCGCCACCACCTTTGCTTCGACCATACGACCGGGCGACAGCTCCTCGCCGGTCGAGAGCAGGGTGACGCCGTCGGTCTCGGGCGCCTGGTGCGCGGCCCGCCCGACGAGACCGTCCTCCTCGTCGTCACGGTCGACCAGCACCCGCACCGTCTCGCCGATCCGCTCCTCGGCGCGCTGCGCGCTGAGCTCCTCGGCCAGCCGCGACACCCGCGCCAGCCGCTCGGCGACCTCGTCCGGGTCGAGCTTGTTCTCGTACGACGCGGCCTCGGTGCCGTCCTCGTCGGAGTAGCCGAAGACGCCGATGGCGTCGAGCCGGGCCTCGGTGAGGAAGCGCTCCAGCTCCGCCAGATCGCCCTCGCTCTCCCCGGGGAAGCCCACGATGAAGTTGGACCGGACACCCGCCTGCGGGGCCTTCGTGCGGATCTGCGCCAGCAGCTCCAGGAAGCGGTCGGTGTCGCCGAAGCGCCGCATCGCCCGCAGCACACCGGGCGCCGAGTGCTGGAAGGAAAGATCGAAGTAGGGCGCGACCTTGTCGGTCCCGGTCAGGACGTCGATCAGACCCGGTCGCATTTCGGCCGGCTGCAGATAGCTGACCCGGATCCGCTCGATGCCGTCGACGGCCGCCAGCTCGGGCAGCAGCGTCTCCAGCAGGCGGATGTCGCCGAGGTCCTTGCCGTAGGAGGTGTTGTTCTCGGAGACCAGCATGATCTCCTTGACGCCCTGCTCGGCCAGCCAGCGGGTCTCACCGAGCACGTCGGAGGGCCGGCGGGAGATGAAGGAGCCGCGGAAGGACGGGATGGCGCAGAACGTGCAGCGCCGGTCGCAGCCGGACGCCAGCTTCACCGACGCCACCGGGCTGCTGCCGAGCCGGCGGCGCAGCGGGGCGCGCGGCCCGGAGGCGGGCGCGACGCCCTCCGGCAGGTCCTCGGGCGGGGCGGCCGGCGCCTCGGCCTGGGCGTGGCCGGGCAGCGCGACCCCGGCGGAGCCCTGCCGCTCGGCCGGGCTGATCGGCAGCAGCTTGCGGCGGTCGCGCGGGGTGTGCGAGGCGTGGACGCCGCCGCTGAGGATGGTCTGCAGCCGGTCGGAGATGTCGGCGTAGTCGTCGAAACCGAGCACGCCGTCGGCCTCGGGCAGCGCCTCGGCGAGCTCCTTGCCGTAGCGCTCGGCCATGCAGCCGACGGCGACCACGGCCTGCGTTCTGCCGCCCCCCTCACGGGCCGCGGCCTTCAGATCGTTGGCTTCCAGCAGGGCATCGACGGAGTCCTTCTTGGCGGCCTCGACGAACCCGCAGGTGTTGACGACGGCGACATCGGCTTCGGCGGCTTCCTCGACCAGCTCCCAGCCGTCCGCCGCCAGGCGGCCTGCGAGCTCCTCCGAGTCCACCTCGTTACGGGCGCAGCCAAGGGTGACAAGGGCGACGGTACGGCGTTCGGGCATAGGGCTCAGCCTACTTCGTCCCGGACACCCCCTTCGCGCAGGTCTCCGCCGCCGGGCCCAGGGGCCCCGGGCCGGGCGGCGGACGCGGTCCGGAGCGCGGCGCTCAGCCCGCCTGGGGATCCCCCGGCGTGTAGCTGAGCCGCTCGACGGGCCCCTTCTCACCGATCTCCTTGACCTCTTTGCCATTGACGTACAGCTGTACGACCGGCGCATTGCCGAGGACCAGGTCGATCCGCTTCTTGTCGGTGATCGTCTTGGACTCGCCCTGCTTGAGCAGGCTGTCCTCCAGCAGCTTGCCGTTGGCGTCCTTGGCGGAGACCCAGCTCTGGCCGTCCTTGGCGGTGACCTTGATCGTCACCTTGTCCTTCGGCAGTCCGGCGACCGCACTGTCGGACGGCTCCGGCAGCGGCGGCTTGATCGTCGAGGGGTGGCGGGTGGGCGCCGGCGCCGGCTTGGCGTGCGAATCGGACGCGATCGGGCTGTTGTCGCTCTTGTCGCCGCCGGTGAAGAGCGTGAAGCCGGCGAAACCGACCACCGCGACGATCGCCGCGACCATCGCCGCCGTCCAGTTCGGCCGGCGCGGCTCGGAGCGGATCCGGTCGGCCTCGTAGATCGGGGCGGCAAGATCGGTCGGCGTCGGCCGGCCGCCGTGCTCGGCGTCGAAGTGCGCGATCAGCGGGCCGGGGTCGAGCGACACGGCGCGGGCGAGCGCTCTGATGTGCCCCCGGGCGTAGACGTCACCGCCGCAGCGCGAGAAGTCGTCCTGCTCGATCGCGTGCACGATGGGGATGCGCACCCGTGTCGTCGTACTGACCTCTTCGACGGTCAGTCCCGCGGCGATACGGGCCTGCTGGAGGGCGCGACCGACGGAAGGCCGGTCTGCTTCGGGGGAGTTGCCGATGGACACGGGCGGCGCCTTTCGAGCGTGTAGCCACCTGCTGGAAGCTCAGTCTAGGGGTGGAGCGAAAGGGTCGGGCAAGCGGGAGAGCTCGGTTTGTACGCCATCAGAACGCCCCGCGGGGGTGCCGTGCGGGTTGATGATGAAGCATCGTTCCCTCGCCTCCCTCAACTTGACGTGTCGGCAGGAGAAACGGTTGCTTGCGTCTCCCGTACGGGTGACCCGGATGTCTGTGCTACTCCGTAGCCTCCCCCCGGATCACCGCCAGCACTCCGTCCAGTTCGTCAGGTTTCACAAGAACGTCACGAGCCTTCGACCCCTCGCTGGGCCCGACGATGTTGCGCGACTCCATCAGGTCCATCAGCCGGCCGGCCTTCGCGAAGCCCACCCGCAGCTTGCGCTGGAGCATCGACGTCGACCCGAACTGGGTGGAAACCACCAGCTCAGCGGCCTGACACAGCAGGTCGAGGTCATCGCCGATGTCCTCGTCGATCTCCTTCTTCTGCTTGCTGCCCACCGTCACGTCGTCCCGGAAGACCGGGGCCATCTGGTCCTTGCAGTGCTTGACCACGGCGTGGACCTCGGCCTCGGTGACGAACGCGCCCTGCATACGGGTCGGCTTGTTCGCCCCCATCGGCAGGAACAGCCCGTCACCCTTGCCGATCAGCTTCTCGGCACCCGGCTGGTCGAGGATGACCCGGCTGTCGGCCAGCGAGGACGTGGCGAACGCGAGCCGCGAGGGCACATTGGCCTTGATCAGACCGGTCACGACGTCGACGGACGGCCGCTGGGTGGCGAGCACCAGGTGGATGCCGGCGGCCCGGGCGAGCTGGGTGATGCGGACGATGGAGTCCTCCACGTCGCGCGGCGCGACCATCATCAGGTCCGCCAGCTCGTCGACGATCACCAGCAGGTACGGGTAGGGCGTCAGCTCCCGCTCGCTGCCCTCGGGCGCGCTGACCCTGCCCTCGCGCACCGCCTCGTTGAAGTCGTCGATGTGCCGGAAGCCGTAGGCCGCCAGGTCGTCGTAGCGCAGGTCCATCTCGCGCACCACCCACTGCAGCGCCTCGGCGGCCCGCTTGGGGTTGGTGATGATCGGCGTGATCAGGTGCGGGATGCCCTCGTAGGCGGTCAGCTCGACGCGCTTGGGGTCGACCAGCACCATCCGGACGTCCTCCGGCGTGGCGCGCATCATCACCGAGGTGATCAGGCAGTTGATGCAGGACGACTTGCCGGAGCCGGTGGCGCCGGCCACCAGCATGTGCGGCATCTTCGCCAGCGAGTGCATGACGTACCCGCCCTCGACGTCCTTGCCGAAGGCCACCAGCATCGGGTCGTCGTCCTCGGCGGAGTCCGCGAGCCGCAGCACGTCGCCGAGGTTGACCATCTCGCGGTCGGTGTTGGGGATCTCGATGCCGACCGCGGACTTGCCCGGGATCGGGCTGATGATCCGGACGTCGGGACTGGCCACCGCGTACGCGATGTTCTTCGCCAGCGCGGTGATCTTCTCGACCTTGACGGCCGGGCCCAGCTCGACCTCGTAGCGGGTGACCGTCGGGCCGCGGGTGAACCCGGTGACCGCGGCGTCGACCTTGAACTCCTGGAAGACCGTGGTCAGCGCGGCCACTATGGCGTCGTTCGCGGCACTGCGGGTCTTGCCCGGCCCGCCCCGTTCGAGCAGGTCCAGCGACGGCAGCGCATAGGTGATGTCCCCGGACAGCTGGAGCTGCTCGGCGCGCGGCGGCAGCTCGCCGGACGGCTCGGGCGGGGCCTTGGTGAAGTCCGGTACGGACGCGGTGGCCGGCTCCTCGGCGGGCGTCGGCTCCGGCTCCGGCTTCGGCCCGGCGCCACGGGCCGGCGGGACCGTACCGCTCTCCCCCGCGGTGTCCGCACCGTCGTGCTCGCGGTGCTCGGTCGAGATGCCGCTGCTGAGCCCGGCCACGAGCGGGGAGGGCTGGACACCGTGCAGCACCGCGCCGTCCAGCGCCGCGGCGGCCGCGGCGGCCACGTCCACCGCGTCCATCGGCCGGTCCGCGGCGGGCTGTACGGAGCTCCGGCGCGGCCGGCGCCGCTTGGCCAGCGCCGCCTCCTCCAGGGAGTCCGGATCGGCCGGGACGGACGCCGCGGGGGTACGGCGACGGGGGCCGCGCGCGGGCTGCTCACGCCAGTCCTCGGCGTACTCCTCGGCCTCGTCGAAGTACACCTCCTCCTCCAGGGGATGCACCACGCCCAGCCGCACGCCGAGCGCCCGCAGCCGCTGCGGGATCGCGTTGACCGGCGTCGCGGTGACCACCAGCAGCCCGAAGACGGTCAGCAGCGCCAGCAGCGCCACGGCCAGGGTCTGGCCGACGGTGAAGATCAGCGGCTTGGAGGCGACCCACCCGAGGTAGCCGCCGGCGTCCTGTATGGCCGCGAAACCATCGCCGCGCCCCGGCGAGCCGCAGGCCATCGCGACCTGCCCGAGGACGCCGACGACCAGTGCCGACAGCCCGATGACGATCCGTCCGTTGGCCTCCGGCTGCTCCGGGTGCCGGATGAGCCGCACCGCGATGCCGCCGAGCAGTATCGGGACGACCAGGTCGAGGCGGCCGAACGCGCCGGTCACCAGCAGCTCGACGAGGTCGCCGACCGGACCGGAGAGGTTGGACCAGGTGCCGGCCGCGATCACCAGTGCCAGCCCGAGCAGCCCGAGGGCCAGGCCGTCCTTGCGGTGCGCCGGGTCGAGGTTCTTCGCGCCGCGGCCCATCCCGCGGAACACCGCTCCGATGGCGTGCGCGATCCCCAGCCAGCAGGCGCGGACCAGGCGGTACACCCCGCCGGTCGGGGACGGTGCCGGTCTGGGCGGGGCCTTCTTTGCGGGCGCCTTCTTGGCCGGGGCCTTCTTGGCCGGGACCTTTTTCGCCACGGCCTTCTTGGCGGGCGGTTTCGCGGGCGCCTTCTTCGCTGCGGTCTTCTTGGCCGCGCCCCCGGACCGTCCGGCGCGCTGCTTCGAGGGGCCCGCCGTGCTCTGGGTTCCCTTGCCGGACGTACGTGAGGCCATGGCGACGAGATTACAGGCGATCGCGGGCATGACACGAGCGCACGGCGCTTCACCCATCCGTGTCGCGCGCCCGTCTCATGAGGGGGCGTCAGCGGCCCGGCGGCCGCCCCGCGCTCACCCCGTGGCGGCCCCGGCCCCCGGCTCCAGGGCGTCCAGCGCCCGGCGCAGCCCGGTGAGTTTGCGCTCCAGGTGGGCCGCGGTGGCCACCGCCGCGGCGTCCGCGGTCTCGTCCAGCTGCTTGGACAGCGCCTCCGCCTGCTCCTCGACCGCCGCCAGCCGCGCGGACAGCTCGGCGAGCAGCCCCGCCGACTCCCGCGCCTCGTCGGCGCTGGCCCGGCCGCCCTCCAGCTGCAGCCTCAGCAGGGAGGCCTGCTCCCGCAGTTGGCAGTTCTTCATGTACAGCTCGACGAAGACCGAGACCTTCGCGCGCAGCACCCACGGGTCGAACGGCTTGGAGATGTAGTCCACCGCGCCGGCCGCGTAGCCGCGGAAGGTGTGGTGCGGACCGTGGTTGATGGCCGTGAGGAAGATGATCGGGATGTCACGGGTGCGCTCACGCCGCTTGATGTGCGCGGCGGTCTCGAAACCGTCCATGCCCGGCATCTGCACATCGAGCAGAATCACCGCGAAATCGTCCGTGAGCAGTGCTTTGAGCGCTTCCTCCCCGGACGATGCCCGCACCAGTGTCTGATCGAGCGCGGAGAGGATCGCCTCCAGCGCCAGCAGATTCTCCGGCCGGTCATCGACCAGGAGGATCTTGGCCTTCTGCACCATGGCCCGTCCTCCTCGCCCCGGCAGTGAACCGGACGCCGCCCCAGGGGACGACTCCGTCATGCCGCCCGTCCTTGTGCCGGTCATGGTAGCTGCACCCCGCCTGTCGCCACACCCTGTCACCGCGATGTCACTGTGCACGTAGCAGAAACGCAGACAGAGACGAGAAGGTTCCCCGGATCCGGGGCCTCCACACGTCCGCCGCCACACTCCGTCAGCACGCGATGATCCTCATTACGGCTCCATACTGGACGCCCTCTCACTCCGCGCGCATCCATTGCTCCATGACCGACAGCAGATGGTCGGTGTCGACCGGCTTGGTCACGTAGTCGGACGCCCCGGAATCGATGCTCTTCTCCCGGTCGCCCTTCATGGCCTTCGCGGTCAGCGCGATGATCGGCAGCCCGGCGAACTGCGGCATCCGGCGGATCGCCGCGGTGGTCGCGTAGCCGTCCATCTCCGGCATCATGATGTCCATCAGCACCAGCACGATGTCGTCGTGCTGCTCCAGGACCTCGATGCCCTCCCGGCCGTTCTCCGCGTACAGCACCGACAGCCCGTGCTGTTCCAGGACGCTGGTGAGCGCGAAGACGTTGCGGATGTCGTCGTCGACGATGAGCACCTTCTCGCCGTGGAAGCCGCCCTCGAAGCCCGGCTCGACGAGGTCCTGGCCGTTGCCCAGCCAGGGCTCCTCGGCGGCGGCCGGCCGCTCCGGCTGCGCGGGCGCCTGCGGGGCGGGCTGCGGCGGGCCGGACGGCTGCTGGCCCGGCAGCGCGAACCGCCGCTGGGACCCGGAAATCGCCCGCCGGCGGCGCCGGTTGAGGCTTCCGCCGCCCACCTCCCGGCGCGGCTGCTCCTCCGCCTCCTGGATCCCCGCCTCCGTCTCGCGCGCCTCCGCGTCCATCGCCAGCCCGCCGGCGACCAGTTGCGGGTAGCCCTGCGGCGGCAGCCCGCCCGGGTTGTGCGGCAGGTAGAGCGTGAAGGTGGAGCCGCGGTTGGGCTCGCTCTGGGCGTGGATCTCGCCGCCCAGCAGGCGGGCGATCTCCCGGCTGATGGACAGGCCCAGACCGGTGCCGCCGTACTTGCGGCTGGTCGTGCCGTCCGCCTGCTTGAACGCCTCGAAGATGACCCGCATCTTGCTGGACGCGATGCCGATGCCGGTGTCGGTCACGGAGAACGCGATCATCTCGGCATCCGGGTCGCGCAGCGAACCGTGTTCCAGCAGCTGTTCGCGGATGGCCACCGGGACGTCCGCGCCGGCCGGCCGGATGACCAGCTCGACCGCGCCGGTGTCGGTGAACTTCACCGCGTTGGACAGCAGGTTGCGCAGCACCTGCAGCAGCCGCTGCTCGTCGGTGTGCAGCGTGGCCGGCAGCTCCGGCGAGACCCGTACGGAGAAGTCGAGTCCCTTCTCCGCGGTCAGCGGCCGGAAGGTGGCCTCGACGTAGTCGACGAGCTGGACCAGCGCGATCCGCGTCGGGCTGACGTCCATCTTGCCGGCCTCGACCTTCGACAGGTCCAGGATGTCGTTGATCAGCTGGAGCAGGTCGCTGCCCGCGCCGTGGATCGTCTCGGAGAACTCGACCTGCTTCGGGGAGAGGTTCCCCTCGGCGTTGTCGGCCAGCAACTTGGCCAGGATCAGCAGCGAGTTGAGCGGGGTGCGCAGCTCGTGCGACATGTTGGCCAGGAATTCCGACTTGTAGCGCATCGAGACCGCGAGCTGCTCGGCGCGCTCCTCCAGGACCTGCCGGGCCTCCTCGATCTCGGTGTTCTTCACCTCGATGTCGCGGTTCTGCGCCCGCAGCTGCTCGGCCTTCTCCTCCAGTTCGGAGTTGGACAGCTCCAGCGCCTTCTGCCGGCTCTCCAACTCGGCGGAGCGCTCGCGGAGTTGCTCGGTCAGCTCCTGCGACTGCTTGAGCAGCACCTCGGTCTTGGTGTTGACCGAGATGGTGTTGACGCTGGTCGCGATCATCTCGGCGATCTGGCTGAGGAAGTCCTTCTGGATCTGGGCGAACGGCTGGAACGACGCCAGCTCGATCACGCCGAGCACCTTGTCCTCGAACAGCACCGGCAGCACGATCACGTTCGCCGGCGGCGCCTCGCCCAGCCCCGAGGCGATCTTGAGGTAACCGGAGGGCACGTTCTCCACCAGGATCGTGCGCTTCTCCTCGGCGGCCGTGCCGATCAGCGTCTCACCGGGCTTGAAGGTGGTGGGCATGTTGCCCCCGGCGTAGCCGTACGAGCCCATCAGCCGCAGCTCGTACTCGCCCGACTCGCCGCCGTCCGCGCCGATCTCCTGGCTGTCCGGCTGCGCCGCCAGGAAGAACGCGCCGTGCTGCGCGGAGACCGCGGGCGACAGCTCGCTCATGATGAGCGTGGCGACGTCCTTGAGGTCGCGCCGGCCCTGCATCAGACCGGAGATCCGGGCGAGGTTGCCCTTGAGCCAGTCCTGCTCCTCGTTGGCGAGGGTGGTCTCGCGGAGCGTGGCGATCATGGTGTTGACGTTGTCCTGGAGCTCCAGGATCTCGCCGGCCGCGTCCACGTCGATCCGGACGTTGTGGTCGCCGAGGGTGACCGCCGCGGCGACCGCGGCGATGGCGCGCACCTGCCGGGTCAGGTTTCCGGCCATCTCGTTCACCGATTCGGTCAGGTCCCGCCAGGTGCCGGCCACGCCCCGCACCTGCGCCTGACCGCCCAGCTGGCCCTCCGTACCCACCTCGCGGGCCACCCTGGTGACCTGCTCGGCGAAGGACGACAGCTGGTCGACCATGGTGTTGATGGTGGTCTTCAGCGCGAGGATCTCGCCGCGCGCGTCGATGTCGATCTTCTTGGTCAGATCACCCTTGGCGATGGCGGTGGTGACCATCGCGATGTTGCGGACCTGACCGGTCAGGTTGTTGGCCATCGAGTTCACGGACTCGGTGAGGTCCTTCCACGTCCCGGCGACGCCGGGGACGCGGGCCTGACCGCCCAGGATGCCGTCGGTGCCCACCTCGCGGGCCACCCGCGTGACCTCGTCGGCGAACGACGACAGCGTCGTGACCATCGTGTTGACCGTGTCGGCGAGCTGCGCGACCTCGCCGCGCGCCTCGACCGTGACCTTCTTCGTCAGATCGCCGTTGGCGACCGCCGCGGAGACCTGTGAGATGTTCCGCACCTGGATGGTCAGGTTGTTGGCCATCAGGTTGACGTTGTCGCTGAGGTCCTTCCAGATGCCGGTGACACCCGGAACCCGTGCCTGGCCGCCCAGTTGGCCTTCCGTACCGACCTCACGGGCGACCCGGGTCACCTGCTCGGCGAACAGCGACAGCTGGTCGACCATCGTGTTGACGGTCGTGACCAGTTCGAGGATCTCGCCCTTGGCGTCGACGGTGATCTTCTTCGACAGGTCGCCGCGGGCGACCGCGGTCGTCACCTCGCCGATGTTGCGCACCTGCGACGTCAGGTTGTTCGCCATGAAGTTGACGGACTGGGTGAGGTCCTTCCAGGTGCCGCTGACGCCCTGCACCTCGGCCTGACCGCCCAGGATGCCCTCGGTGCCCACCTCGCGGGCGACCCGGGTGACCTGCTCCGCGAAGGACGAGAGCTGGTCGACCATGGTGTTCAGGGTGTTCTTCAGCTCCAGGATCTCGCCCCGGGCGTCCACGTCGATCTTCTGCGACAGGTCACCGCGCGCGACGGCCGTGGCGACCTGCGCGATGTTGCGGACCTGGGCCGTGAGGTTGCCGGCCATGCCGTTCACGGAGTCGGTCAGATCGCGCCAGACACCGGCCACGCCGGGCACCTGCGCCTGACCGCCCAGCCGGCCGTCCGTACCGACCTCCCGGGCGACCCGGGTGACCTGCTCGGCGAATGCGGAGAGCTGGTCGACCATCGTGTTGATGGTGCTCTTCAGCTCCAGGATCTCGCCGCGCGCGTCCACGTCGATCTTCTGCGACAGGTCACCGCGGGCGACCGCCGTGGTCACCTGGGCGATCTGCCGCACCTGCGAGGTGAGGTTCCCCGCCATGAAGTTGACGGAGTCGGTCAGCTCCTTCCAGGTGCCGCTGACGCCGTCCACCCGGGCCTGACCGCCCAGCCGGCCCTCCGTGCCGACGTCCCTGGCCATCCGCGTGACCTGGTCGGCGAACGACGACAGCTGGTCCACCATGGTGTTCACGGTGTTCTTCAGCTGGAGCATCTCGCCGGAGACGTCGACGGTGACCTTCTGCGACAGATCGCCGTTGGCGACCGCGGTCGTCACCTGCGCGATGTTGCGCACCTGACCGGTGAGGTTGCGGAACGCGGTGTTGACGGAGTCCGTGAGGTCCTTCCACGTCCCCGCCGCCCCGGGCACCGCCGCCTGGCCGCCCAGCTCGCCCTCGACGCCGATCTCCCGTGCCACCCGCGTCACTTCGGCACCGAACGAGGAGAGCTGGTCCACCATCGTGTTGACGGTGTTCTTCAACTCCAGCATTTCCCCGGCCACATCGACGGTGACCTTCTGCGACAGGTCACCGTTGGCGACCGCGGTCGTCACCTGCGCGATGTCCCGCACCTGGGCCGTCAGGTTCCGGAAGGCGTTGTTCACCGAATCGGTGAGGTCCTTCCACGTGCCCGCGGCACCCGGCACCTGCGCCTGACCGCCGAGCTGCCCCTCGGCCCCGACCTCGTTCGCCACCCGCGTCACTTCGTCCGCGAAGGTCCGCAGCGTTTCGGTCATGGTGTTGATCGTGTCGGCGAGCTGGGCGACCTCGCCGCGTGCGCTGACCGTCACCTTCTGCGACAGGTCGCCGTTGGCCACGGCCGTGGTGACCTGGGCGATCCCGCGCACCTGAGCGGTGAGGTTGCCGGCCATGAGATTGACCGAATCCGTCAGGTCCTTCCACACCCCGGCCACACCGGGGACCTGGGCCTGACCGCCGAGCTCGCCCTCCGTGCCGACCTCGCGGGCGACCCGGGTCACCTCGGAGGCGAACGACGACAGCTGGTCCACCATCGTGTTGACGGTGTTCTTCAGCTCCAGCATCTCGCCGGCGACATGGACCGTCACCTTCCGCGACAGGTCACCCTTGGCGACCGCCGTGGTGACCAGCGCGATGTCCCGGACCTGTGCGGTCAGCCGGGACGCCATGGTGTTGACGGATTCCGTGAGGTCCTTCCACGAACCCGACATTCCGCGCACCCGCGCCTGGCCGCCGAGCTTGCCCTCCGTACCGACCTCACTGGCCACCCGCGTGACCTCGTCGGTGAAAGCGGAGAGCTGGTCCACCAGGCCGTTGACCGTCCGGCCGACCTTCAAGAATTCACCGCGCAGGGGATGCTCCGAAGAACTGTCCGAACTGCGCGACCGAAGATCCATCCGCTGTTCCAGATCGCCCTCGGACACCGCCGAGAGCACCCTGCCGACCTCGGAAACCGGCCGTACCAGGTCGTCCACCAGCGCGTTCGAGGCGTCGATGGCCGCGGCCCAGGAGCCTTCGGCGGCGCCGACCTCCAGCCGCTCCGTGAGTTTTCCCTCACGTCCGACGACCCGGCGCACCCGCGCCAGCTCGCCCGTCAGATGCAGATTGCGGTCCGCGACCTCGTTGAAGACCGCCGCGATCTCCGACATGACGCCGTCGCCGGAAACCGTGAGCCGCTTGCGGAAGTTCCCGTCCCGCATGGCAACCAGAGCGACCAACAGCCGATTCAGCGCAGCCGTATCCACCTCGGTCGTCCCGTTGCTCCGGGAACGTCCGCCTTTCGCGCGCGTGCTTGTGCCCCGCGCCGCTGCGCCAGACTCCACCGTGTCCCTCCCGCAGGGTCGACCGTTCTACCCGGGCTTTCTCTTGATACTTGCCCAGTGTTTCACCATGGCCCAACCAGGCCATAACAGTTCGGCAGCATCGCACACCGTCCCACGGCACGATTGGGGCGGAAACACACGTGACCGGCATCCTCGGCCGCGGCGAAGGTAAGTAACCTGGCATACGGCTGTCCACCCGCCCCGTGACCTCGCGTACGGGCGGTGGCACGAGCACACCAGGTATTTCCGGAGGGGCGCCGCGACCATGGGGGAGCAGATCACCGACACACGCATGAGGAGACCAGTGATCACCGCGCGGGCCGCCGCAACCTTCGAGCCGGTCGGGCGCTCGGTCGCCACCGCCCGTGCGTTCGTCCGCGACACCCTCCAGGGCTGGGGCTGCTCCGACATCATCGACGACGCCGTCGTCCTCACCAGCGAGCTGGTCACCAACGCCGTCGTGCACGCCGGCACCGCCGCGGACGTCCTGTGCCAGCGCGACGACGACGGCGTCAAGATCTCCGTCGCCGACCGGTACCCCGAACGGGAAATTCCGCTCCAGAACGCCGGCCAGGTCATCGTCCACCCGGACCGCGAGGGCGGCCGCGGACTGCTCCTGTGCGGCGCCCTCGCCACCCGCTGGGGCGTCGAATACAGCCCCGCCCAGAAATACGTCTGGTTCCAGCTCGACCTCCCCGAGCGCCCCGCGGGTACCCGCTCCGCCGGCCCCGCCCTCCCCGTCGACGCCCTCCCGGTCACCGACAGCCGGGTCCGCGTCGCGGTGATCCAGATCGACCGCGGCGGCTGCATCAGCTTCTGGAACGAGGACGCCCAGGACCTCTTCGCCTACGACCCCGAACAGGTCATCGGCAAACCCCTCACCGACTTCGCCGCCTGGCCGCACACCCCCGGCACCGGCACCGGCATCGCCGAGGCGCTCCAGCTCTCCCGCTGGGAGGGCTCCTACGGCATGCGCGGCTCCGACGGCCGGGTCGTCCCCGTCTACGCCTCTCACCTGCGTGTCCGCGACGCCGACGGCGAGGCCTCCACGGTCTGCCTGCTGGTCCGCGACCACGAACGCGCGATCCTCCAGAGCCCCCAGCGCACCCCCGCCGACGACACCGCTTCGCACACCGGCCAGGCCGCCCAGTCGGCGGCCCACCCCTCCGACCCGTTCGAGGTCTTCATCGGCTCGCCGGCCCCCGACGACCTCGACGGCCTGCTCCAGCGCACCGTCGAACGCGCCCGCGACATGCTCGACGGCGACGCCGCCTACCTCCTGCTCGCCACCGACGACGAGACCGAACTGGAGGTCCGCGCCTCCACGGGCCTGCCCTCCGCCCGCCAGCGCTTCGCCCGCGTCCCCGTCGAGGCCGGCTCCGGACGCTACGGCTCCGCCCGGATGCCCGCCGTCCACGAGGACCTCACCGCCGTCCCCGGCGCCGTCCCCCTGCTCAGCGGCACGGGCATGCGCTCCGTCGTCACCGTCCCCCTCAAGGTCGAAGGACGGCTGACCGGCTCGCTCGGCGTGGCCGCCGAAAACCCCGGCCGCTACACCAACGAAGAGGCCCTCCGCCTCCAGTTCGCCGCCGACCGCATCGCCCTCGCCGTCGAACGCGCCCGGCTGACCGAACTCGAAAAGCTCCGCCGCGGCTCGCTGTCCTTCCTCGTCGAGGCGTCCGACCTGCTGGCCGGCACCCTCGACCGCGACCAGACCCTGGCCCTGATGGCCCAGATGACGGTCCCCACCCTCGCCACGTGGTGCGCCGTCTACACCGTCGCCGACCAGGCCTCCGAACCCGAGCTGTCGTACGTCCTGCACGAGGACGAGGACCGCATCGACGGGCTGAAGACCCTCCTGATGAAGGTCGACCCGCCCGAGCCGGTCCCCACCCCCGGCGCCCGCGTCTGGACCGCCCCCAGCGACGCCGCCCACGACGCCGCCCTGCGCACCTCCATGCGCAGCCTCGGCCTGGGCAACGCCGCTCGACCCTCCAGCGGCCCCGGCGCCACCCTCGCCACCGCCTCCGCGGTCGGCGGCGAGACCGTCGTACTCCCCCTCGTCGCCCGCAACCGCGTGATCGGCATGCTCACCCTCGGCAAGCCCACCGAGGAGCACTTCCGCCAGGAGATCCTCGAACTCGCCGAGGACCTCTCCCGCCGGGCCGCCCTCGCCCTGGACAACGCCCGCCTCTACTCCGAGCGCACGGCCATCAGCCAGTCCCTCCAGCGCAGCCTGCTGCCCCCGGAGCTGCCCGACATCGCCGGCGTCGAGGTCGAGGTCATCTACCGCGCGGCCGGCGAGGGCAACGAGGTCGGCGGCGACTTCTACGACCTCTTCCCGATCCGCGACGGCGCCTACGGCTTCGCCATCGGCGACGTCTGCGGCACCGGCCCGGAAGCCGCCGCCGTCACCGGCCTCGCCCGGCACGCCCTGCGCCTGCTCGCCCGCGAGGGCTTCGGCGGCCCCGCCGTCCTGGAGCGGCTCAACGCCGCCATCCTCGACGAGGGAGCCCGCAGCCGCTTCCTGACCCTCCTGTACGGCGAGCTCTGGCCCCAGGACGACGGCAGCGCCCTCCTCAAGGTCGTCTGCGCCGGCCACCCCCTGCCGCTCCGGCTGCGCCAGGACGGCACGGTCGAACCAGCCGCCGAACCCCAGCCCCTGCTGGGCGTCATGGACGACCTCGAGCTCTACGAGCAGACCGTCACCCTCGACCCGGGCGACGTCCTGCTGTGCGTCACCGACGGCGTCACGGAACGCCGCGAGGGCGCCCGCATGCTCGGCGACGACGGCCTCACCGACGTCCTGACGACCTGCACCGGCCTGACCGCCGGCGCCGTGGCCGCCCGCGTCCTGCGCGCCGTGGAACGCTTCGCCGCCGAACCGGCCTCCGACGACATGGCCATCCTCGCCATGCGCGTCCCCGAGCCTCACCCCCAGACCGGCTGACCCCGGGGCGGGCCACCCCCGTGGTGACCCGCCCCACCCCCGCCTGCGCCGCGGCGCACACGCTCCGGCCCCTAACGAGGCCACACAGAACTGAGGCGAACTCAGACGAACTGAGGCCCCCTCAACCGCGGGCAGATACGACAAAAGGCCCCCGCCATTCGGCGAGGGCCTTTTGCCTCTTGAGCCCCAATACGGAATCGAACCGTAGACCTTCTCCTTACCATGGAGACGCTCTGCCGACTGAGCTATTGGGGCCAGCAACAGAAAGAATATTACCCCAACTCCGCGGCGTTCACGAACCACCTGGCCCGCTCCTAAAAAGCCGGCTGCAGCAATCCCCCCAGTGCATTGCACGCACTGACCATCTTCTGCAGCTCGCGCCGCGACATTCCGGCGTGCACCGGCAGCGTCAGGGTCTCGTCCACCGCCCGCTCGGTCTCCGGCAGGAACACATCCCGCCGCAACCCCGGCAGCCGGTACACCGGCGCCTGCACCGGCACCCGGCACCCAACGCCCTTGGCCCGCACAGCCCGTGCGAACGCATCCCGGTCCGGCCGGCCGTTCCCCGGCACCCGCACCACGTACTGCGCATACAGGTGCCCCGACGCCGGCGCCGGCGTCCGGACCCCGCTGAGCCGCTCGTCCAGATACGCCGCATGCGTCCGACGCAGCTCCGTACCCGCCGGATCCGCCCCGGCCTCGTCCTCCACCAGCACCAACAGCCCGTGCCGCTGCCCCACTTCACGCAGCCGTCCGACCTCCGCCGGCCGCCCGAACTTGTGGACCGCCACGACCGCCACGGTCCGACTGGACACCACTTCGGCCACCGACGCCGGGTCCAGGCAGTAGCTCTCCGCATCCACCTCGGCGAACACCGGCACCGCGCCCAACTCCACGACGGCCCGGGCCACTTCGGCGTTGCCGTACGCCGGCACCACGACCTCATCCCCGGTCCGCACACCGGCCGACTTGAGCGTTCCCACAGTCCGCATGAGGCGGATCCTCGTCAGATGAGGTGAACGTCGAGTTACGCCCACCACCCGAAAATCGGAACAAAAAAGCTCCGGTCCCTGAACCACAAGGGTTCAGGAACCGGAGCTGAAGAATTGTTCGGCGGCGTCCTACTCTCCCACAGGGTCCCCCCTGCAGTACCATCGGCGCTGAAAGGCTTAGCTTCCGGGTTCGAAATGTAACCGGGCG
>NZ_JBVKBL010000023.1:0-134806 GCF_055657085.1 Streptomyces sp. NPDC107765
CCAGCCTGCATACAGCGGACTGGGGCCCAGGCCCCTGCCGCGATACCGCACCCGGCCGGTGTCCTTGCGCGACCACGTGCTGGCCGCAGGGCGAGACCAGGGGCGGACCCTGACCTGGCGCAAGGGTTCCAAAGCAGCGATGAGCTCGCACTTCGTGCTCGTGCGGGTCCGTCTTGCCGGGCGTCGGCCCAAACCTGCCACGGACGGCACGATCCCGCTGAGCTGGCTGATCGCCCAGTGGCCCGAGGACGCAAACGAGCCTGTTCAGTACTGGATCTCGAACCTGCCAGCCGACATCCCCGCCCGCGACCTCGTCCGCATCGCGAAGTTACGGTGGCGCATCGAGCACGACTACCGAGAGCTGAAAACCGCCCTCGGGCTGGACCACTTCGAAGGCCGCTCCTTCGCCGGCTGGCACCGCCACGTCACCGTCGTCACCGCCGCCCACCTCTTCCTGACCGAACAACGGAGGAGCCCAAAAGCCCCTGCCAGGGCCTGACCCTCTACCAGGCCCTGGACCTCCTCCAACACCTCCTGGCCACCTGGACAGGCACGTGCCCCACCTGCCACCAACCCACCCCCTGGCAGCCCTACGACACCACCTAACAAAGCCCTACTAGAGCTGCCGAAGGTGGTCCCGGAGTCGGCGGGCGGTCTGGGCCATGAGGGCTTCGGCGCCGGGCTGCGTGACTGCCGGGACGAGTGACTCGGTGAGGACGGCGACGGCGAAGGCCTGGCCGTCGGCGTGCTCGACGACACCGATTTCGTGACGGAGGTTGAGGAGCGTACCGGTCTTGGAGGACCAGGTCGTGGCGTCGGAGCTGAAGTCCGGGGCGAGCCGGTGCCGGAGCAGGTTGTGGGCCATGAGGCCGCGCACACGGCCGGCCACGTCAGGGGGGATCACCGAGGGTGTCCACAGGGCTTGCAGCAGGTCGACCCAGGCTCGTGCACTTCCGGTACTGGCCCGGGTGGCGTCGAGCTGCGGCACCCGGTGTCCGCGGCCGCTGGTGCCGGCGTCGATGGCCAGGGCGTGGGCGAGATGGGCCTGTGCGGCATCGAGGCGTTCCACCGGGGTGTCGGACAGCTCGCGGGTGGTGTGCCGCACGGTGATGCCGTGGAGGCCGAACTCGCAGAGGAGACAGGCGACTTGGGTGGTCGGGGTGAGCTCGAACAGTGCGTCGGCGGCCGTTCCGTCGCTGACGCAGGTACTGAGGTACAGCAGGTCGTCGATCGCGATCCGGGCGGGGTGGCGGAATCTGCTCAGTCCCGTGGGGCCGGGTGTGGCGATGCGCCCGGGTTGCACGTCGAGCCTCGTGGCTCCGTCGAGTTCGCCCCGTCGGATGCGTTCCGCCGTTGCCAGTGCGAGCGGGATCTTGACCAGGGAGGCCGACGGCAGCTGGGTGTCCGGGTCGATCCCCAGCTCGTCCCCGGTGTGGAGGTCCCGTACGAGCAGGCAGCCGTGCAGGCCGCCGTCGTGCAGCTGCCGGCGCAGGTCGCGAAGGAGTGCCTCGGTGTTCACGCCGCCGCCTCTTCCGCGGCGCCTGCCCGGGTGTCCGCGCCGAGGCAGCGGGCGATGGCGTCGCCCAGACGTGCGGCGAGGGGCTGGGGATTGCCGTCCGCGGCGGCCGCGAGGGCGAAGCCCCGGCTGAGCGTGGTCTCGCCGATGGGCCGCCAGTTCAGGGCGAACTCCTCGGCCTGGGCGGGAGAGCACAGCAACACATCGCGGGTGCTGAGGACTTCCGCGGCGGCGGTCGTCAGATCGGCCCCGGCGACGATCTGCGCGGGACGCAGGCCGACGGCGTCGCGCAGTCGCGTCAGCGGGTCGCGGATGTGCGGTACGTCGTCCTCCGGCTGGATCCAGACGCGACGGGCCGGGCCGGTGGCGGTGCGGCCCATCCACAGCGTTTCGAGGTAGACGCGCTGTACGCCGGGATCCTCGGCACCGGCGAGCCCCAGCGGAACGGACCACGTCGCCTCGTCCGGTGGGACCGCGAGCAGGGCGGCACGCACCTGCTGACCGTGGAGGAGCTCCCTGCGTTGCGGCGGTGGCGCGATGCGGAGATCGAGAGTCACACCGTGCCCTCGGGCTTCGGCCACGAGGCGCGCGAGGCCGACCGTGGAGCAGATGTCCGGGACCGCGAGTCGCCATGGCTTGCGCCGGGCGGCTTCGGCCTCGTCCAGCAGCACATCGGCCGCCTGCACGAGCTGTCTGGCCACCGGCAGCAAGTCCCGGCCGAAGGGGGTGAGGACGGCCCGCCGCGAGGTGCGCTCGAAAAGCCGCTCACCGAAGTGTTCCTCCAGGGCGGCGACGCGACGGCTGGCCACCGGCTGGGACATCCGGGCAGCGGCCGCTCCGACGGTGAAGCTGCCGTGCTTGCTGACATTGACGAACGCGCGACACGCTCCCACCAGATCCACAGCCCGAATCCTATGCCGGTTCCGCATGGAACAGCGCACAAGCGTATTGGACTGCATGGCAGCCGGCGAAGAGGGTGATGCCGGCACTCACGACCACACACCGGACGGAGCCGTGTCGCTCCGTCCCCTGGCGCGCCCTGCGCGCGGGGCGCCTTGGAGGTTTGGACCATGCAGCACACCCGTGCCCGGCGGGCCGTTCTCGGCGCGCTCGCCGCGCTCACCCTCGTCCCGCTCGTGGCCTGCGGCCAGGGCAGCTCCTCGGCCTCGTCGTCTCCGTCCGCCGCGACGACGAAGCCGGCAGCGGCTGCTCGGCCGTTCGCCGGTGAGTTCAAGAAGCTTGAGCAGAGGTTCGATGCGCGACTGGGGGTCTACGCCATCGACACCGGCACCGGACGCGAGGTGGCCTACCACGACGGTGAGCGGTTCGCCCACGCCTCCACGTTCAAGGCGCTGGCCGCCGGCACCGTGCTGCGCAGGCACTCGCCGAACGGCATGAACAAGGTGATCAGGTACTCCAAGGGCGATCTGGTGGACTACTCCCCCATCACCGAAAAGCACGTCGGGACCGGGATGACCCTGCGTGAACTGTGCGACGCCGCCGTCCGCTTCAGCGACAACACCGCGGGCAACCTGCTGTTCGACGCGCTCGGCGGACCCAAGGGCCTCAACGCCGCGCTCAAGGGGATCGGCGACCACGTGACCCGGACGGAGCGCCGCGAGCCCGAGCTGAACCGCTGGGCACCGGGCGAGCAACGGGACACCAGCACGCCGCGGGCGCTGGCCAAGGACCTGCGTGCGTTCGTCCTCGGAGACGTCCTCGGCAAGGGCGAACGCGCCCAGCTCGCGAAGTGGCTGCGGACCAACACCACCGGCGACGAGCTCATCAGGGCCGGAATGCCCAAGAACTGGAAGGTCGGCGACAAGACCGGCGCGGGCAGCACCTACGGCACCCGCAACGACATCGCCGTGGTGTGGCGCCCCCACGCCGCCCCGGTCGTCGTGGCGATCATGTCGCGCCGCAGCACAGCAGATGCCCCCTACGACAACAAACTGATCGCGGAAGCGGCATCCGTGGTCGCCGGCACGCTGTCGTAGCAGGAGACAACGCCCCTGCCTGACGGCGATGTCCCAGAGCGGCATTCCTCCCGGCACCACGCACCCAACGCGGCTGGATCCGGCCATCACGGCAACGCAGCCGGATCCGGCCCTCACCTCACGGCGCACATTGTCCCAGTCGCCTAATGTGAGAGCCTCCACCCAGGCGACAAAGCTCCTGGTCAAGGCCCCTTTACGGCTCAGATTACGACTCAGACAGGCCGGGGTGGCCGCCCCGGCCGTGATCGCGCTGGTGGACGGATCCGGCGCCGGGCGGTCCACCAGGGCTGCGGAGCGTTACCAGGTCTTCCGCCCCTCCCGTGGCGAGCACGTCGCCGCGACCACCAACGCCCCCGAGAGAGGCGAGTCACTGGTCACCTGGGTTGCCGTCCTCCCGATGACGAGGCGCCTGGCGCGCCGCCCGGCCCGTCCCACCGAACGGCGTGAGGTCGCCCCGTACCACCTGGCACCGGTCGCCTGACGCGGCAGGCTCTTCCGTCGATCGGCTTCTCCCCAACAGTGGCCGGTTCACCGAGGGCCCGGTGCCACCGCGTCGGCTCGCGCGCGTGGGCCGGCCGAGGAGGACCCCGGCCAGCACCAGCGCCACTCCGCACAGTTGCTGAACGGTCAGGGCCTCTGCGGCCAGCGCCGTGCCGAGCAGGACGCCCGTGACGGGGTTGAGCAGTCCGACCAGGCCCACTGTCCCCGCGGGCAGGTGCCGCAGGCCCGTGAACCAGGCAGCGAAGGCCAGCGCGGTGGCGACCAGGGTGACGTACCCGAACGCGAGGAGCGCTGACGGGGAGAGCGCAGGGGGCAGGCCCTCCACGGTGGCGGCGGCCGGGAGCAGGAACAGGCCTCCGGCGGTGAGCTGCCAGGCGGTCGAGGCGAGTACGTCGGTGTCGGCGCTCCACCGCTTGGTGAGGATGTAGCCGAAGGAGGACACGAGCATGGCGCCTGCCGAGGCGAGGATTCCGGTCCCGCTGACGGCGTCCGCCCCTGTGAGCACCATGAGACACACCCCTGCGACCCCGATCGCGGCACCTGCCAGGTGGGCGGTCCGGGGCCGCTCGGACACCACGGGCCAGGCGATGAGCATCATCGTCAGCGGGGACACCGCCATGACGGTCGAGGCGATGCTCGTCGGAAGCAGCTGAGAGGCAACGTAGACGAGCACGAAGAACACACTCACGTTGAGCAGCCCGAGCACCGCGGACCGCCACCACCACGCGCCACGCGGCCACTGCCTGCGCAGCACCAGCAGGACGAGGCCAGCGGGCAGTGCCCGAAATGCAGCTCCGTACAGCGGACTTCCTTCGGGGAGGAACTCGTGTGTGACGAAGTAGTTGGCTCCCCAGGCCACTGGTGCGATCGCCGTCAGTGCCACCCACCGCGCATTAGCTTCCATGGAAGGCAATATAGCTTCCTGGGAAGCTATCATCGTGTCCATGGAAGACCCGCAACCTCTGGACCGCGTAGCCCGCATCCAGGCCGACTGGCGCCGCGAACGGCCGGACGTCGACATCTCACCGCAGGGAGTGATCGGCCGACTGCACCGTCTCGCGGACCGGCTCACCGCGGAACTCTGCCTCGTCTACGGCCGTTACGGACTCAGCGAGGGAGAGTTCGACGTCCTGTGCGCGCTGCGCCGCGCCGGTGAACCCTACGAACGGGCACCCGGCGAGCTCGCCGCCCACACCATGGTCACCACGGGAGCGATGACGAAGCGGATCGACCGGCTGGAGCAGGCCGGACTCGTCACGCGCCGCCGCTCCGACGACGACCAGCGCGGCCGGATCGTCGCCCTCACCCGCCCCGGGCGCGAACTGATCGACCGGGCCTTCACCGACCACATGCGCAACGAACGCCGCCTGCTGGACCTCCTGGAACCCGCCGAAGCCGAGGCGCTCGAAACACTGCTCACCGCCTGGCTCTCCCGCATGGATCATCCAGGCCCAGGCGGCCGAGAGTGACCCAGGGCTGGTTCTCGTCGGACAGCCGGGCGCCCATGGCCGGCTGCTGCTGAACGTCCGCCCCACCAAGGCAGCTGGACGGCCCGCAGGCCCCGGTGAGGCCTCACTCGCGGGGGTGGCTGCCGCGTGGCCGACGGTGGGTGAACACGATGACCGGGCCCGTCGCGAGGAGAACAGCGAGGACCGCGTAGCCGTGGGCAAGGGTGGTCAGCGTGGCGGCACCGGCGACGAGCAGCGGGCCGCCGGCGTCACCGAGTTCGCGCCCCAGTTCGGCGGCCCCAGGACCGCCCCCGGAAGCGGAAGCCGCAGCGTGGCCGGTGTGCGGGTCGTGGAGGCGGTCAATTCGCCGCCGCGACTGCGTTCGCCTGGTGGAGAAGCTCCTTCAACTTCCGTTGCTGGGCCTGGAACATGGGGAGGAGTGCGGTCCGCTGCTCGGGGGAGAGTTCGGGGATCCGCCGGCCCATGAGCCTGCAGGTGCTGAGCCATTCGATGAGTGCGGGGTCGGCGGTCCATTGCTTGAACCGCTCCTGGATATCGCCGAAGAACTGTATCCAGTCCAGGGCGGAGTCGGGGTGCTGCGCGGGTGGGCACAGTGCATTCTTGGTGTCGTCGTCGGCGTAACCGGCCTCGACGTGGGCGGTGAATGCGGCGCTGAACACTTGCTGGCAGGGGATCACCGCCTGCAAGGTGATGCGCGCTTGGTCGAACACCGGCGCCTTCGGCCGTCGCTCCAAACCGTCGGCGGTGCAGTCGATGTAGAGGGTTCCGTCCCGCGCGGGAAGGGTGGCCTGGTCGAGTTCGATGGCCTTCTCTTCGATGCCCTTGACCCTGCCGTGGCGGACGACGTCGTCGATGCGGCGTAGCTGCGCGAGTTCGGCGCGGGCGACGGTCGCGCAGCGGTAGGCGGTCGGCTCGACGTCGGGCGACAGCCGCAGCAGCAGGCCGCTGTCCTCCAGCCGTGTGAAGAGGTCTTGGACTGTGTGCGCGTCGGCCACGGCCTTGAGGCGGGCCGCGTCCACTTCGCCGCCGAGATTTCCGGGCTGCCAGTGGGCGCGGTCGAGCAACCAGGAGTCGCGGGGCATGATCCAGGTGATGTCGGACGGATCGGTCCCCCGGCTGAGCAGCCACAGGCAGGCGTCTATGCCGGTCTTTCCCGCGCCGACGACGGTGTAGTGGGGCGGCTGGTCCTGCAGGGCGGGCAGCTGGTTGGGGGTGATCAGGCGGACGCCGGGAGCGACTTCGTACGCGGGGGGCACCATGGCCGGCACCGTGACGTTCATGTAGGTGGCGTCCACGGTCCGCCGTTTGACGGTCACCTCGACCTCGGCACCGCTGACGATGGAATGGAAGCGCTGGATGTCGGGCCGCTGTGGATCCGGGCCGTCGTAGAAGGACTTGGGGAAGTAGGAGACCCGGCCGGTCGGCAGGAATGTCTTGCGCATCACCTGGTCGAAGTAGGCCAGGATCTCGCTGGCCGAGGCCAGCTCGTGCATGCCGGCGTTCCATCCGTCCTGGTCTATCGCGCCGCTGCCGAGCTCGCGGGAGTTGACGCCGTAGAAGGCCGACGGCTGGTGCAGGCGTACGAAGGGGTAGGCGACCGTCCAGTGGCCGCCGGGCTGGTCGTAGCGGTCGACGATGGCCACCGTCGCGTCGGTTTCGGCGAGGAGGGTGTCGGCGAACGCCATGCCCATGGCCCCGGCGCCGACGATCAGGTAGTCGACCTCAAGAGCTGTCGGTGTCAACGGATGTCTTCCTTTCCGTGGTTGCCTTTCGAAGAGGGGGAGCCAGCCGCACCCAGCGCGGCCCTCAGTTCTCCCACGAACGCCTGCGGCACTTCCAGCGAGGGGAAGTGCCCGCCTCTGTCCAGTTGGTTCCAGTAGCGCAGATCGCCGAAGCGGGCCTGGACCCAGGAACGAGGCCGCCGGAAGGGCTCCTTGGGGAACACCGAGACCGCCGAGGGCACGGTCACCGGAGCGGTGAGATCCGTGGTGGTGAGGCTCTCCCAGTACAGCCGGGCCGACGACGCGCCACAGGCGCTGAACCAATAGAGCGAGACGTTGTCGAGCAGCCGCTGCCGGGACACCGCGTTCTCCGGGTGCCCGTCGCAGTCGGTCCAGCCGTGGAACTTCTCCACGATCCAGGCCAGTTGACCGGCGGGCGAGTCGGCCAGCCCGTAGCCGAGCGTCTGGGGACGGGTGGCCTGTTGCCTCATGTAGCCCGACTCGCCCTCGGCCCGCTTCCGCGATTCCCTCAGCACGGCGCGCTCGGCGTCGCTGAGGTCGTCCGTGGTCGCGCCGGGGGGCTGCTGGGCGGGCGGCATCGTGGTGTGCATCGCCTCGACGCGGCCGGGGTGGCGGACCGCGAGCGCCGTGGTGACGAAGGCACCCCAGTCCCCGCCTTGGGCGAGGAAGCGCGCGTACCCGAGCCGGGACATCAATGCGGCCCATGCGTCGGCGATCCGCTCGACGCCCCAGCCCGTCCCGGTGGGCTTGTCGGAGAAGGCGAAGCCCGGCAGCGAGGGCGCGACGACGTGGAAGGCGGGCAGGCCGGCGGGCGGGTCGACCAAGTCGTCGAGGATGTCGAGGAACTCCACCACCGAGCCTGGCCACCCGTGAGTGATCAGCAGCGGGCGAGCGTCCGGCCGGGCCGAGCGCACATGCAGGAAGTGGATCCCCAGTCCGTCGATCGTGGTACGCCACTGGCCACGGCCGTTCAGCTCGGCCTCCAGCCGGCGCCAGTCGTAGTCCTCACCCCAGTACCGGCACAGCTCCGCGACATAGGAGCGCGGGATGCCCTGCGACCAGTCCGTCACGGTCTCCGCCTCGGGCAGCCGTACGCGGCGTAACCGCTCACGCAGGTCTTCGAGTTGATCTTCGGGCACCCGGAGCACGAAGGGCACGACGGCGGTGGACTCAGCGTCGGCGTCAGCGTCCGCGTCGAGGTCAGCCATGATGTTCTCCTTCTCCTCTGTGGAAGTCGACGGGTGGCACACCGCGGCACAGCCACGGCGTGCGGGGAACTTTCGCTCGCGCGATGTTCGGCCGTCCAGCCATCCGGCCGTCCGGCTCAGCGCACAGGCCCGCCCGCGCAACAGGCATGACAGCAGGGGTCTTGCCCGCACGAGGTGGTTCATACCGATGCGCTGACGACACGCTCAGCGCCCGGCCCCGGTGCGGGGCGAGACATCAGAACGGGGGTACTTCGGGTGGACGAAAGGAATCAGGAACCGGAGGAGGTCAAGCCGGCGACCTGCTCTTCCTCGGCGGTCGTGAGGGCGACCACCGGCATGTCCGTCAGCCCGGGGCGCACGCGCAGACCGTCCAGGACGATCGTCAGGTAGCGCCTCCACACCGCGTTCGAGACCGGCTGGGTGTGCTGGATCGCGCAGCTCACCATGTAGAAGATCAGGGGCAGGTCGGTGGTCGCCAGGTCCGGACGCAGCAGACCGGCGTCCTGGGCACGACGCATGACCGCGTCGGCTGCGGGCACGAACTTGCGCCGAGCCCGCGCCACCAGGGGGCGGCCCCCGACCTCGGAGAACACCACTTCTCGCAGTCCGCGATCGGCTGCCATCTCCTCCAATGCCATGGTCAGCAGACCGACGAACCCCTCCCACGGGTCGTCAATCGTCAGAGCGCTCTCCGCGAACGCCACCAAGGCATCGACACGCTCTTCGAACAGCTCGTTGATCAGCGCTTGCTTGTTGCCGAAAAGCCGGTAGGAAGTCGCCACTCCGACACCGGCATGCCGAGCGATGTCGTCAAGGTTCACCCCCAACCCCCGCTCGGCGAACACCTCCCGAGCGGCCAGGAGCGTGCGCTGTCGGTTGGCTTCGGCATCGCGTCTCAGGCGCCGTGCGCCACGGGACGCGGATGAATCCGTTCCGTCCATGAGCTCACACTAGCCCTATCTGGAGTTGCCAACTCCAGATAAGCTCCCTCCGCACAACTCACCGAACCCGTACGGTCCTCCTCACGTCACGGCCCGGCAGTGCCCCTCTAGATGCTCACCGGTCGTAGAGCCGGGTCCCCTCGGCTCATGCCGACGCCGATGGGAAAACGACCGAGTACGCAAGGCTGTCGAAGAATTGCACGGCCATGTCGTGGCGTTCGGGGCATCCGTTCAAGGCCAGGCCTGGCCTAGTACTGCAACGGTGTTTGGTGTGACGGTTGGGCAGACCGGTCGTTGGTCTGGTCATGGGTGGGGACCTTGCTGATGTCGGGGTGTGGGCCGGTGAACTGGACGCTGTGCACGAGCGGTTCGTGCATCGGTTTTCCAGGTCGGAGCCGCGGGAGTCGGCGCTTGCCTATATGCGGGGACTGATCGCTCCGCTGGAGCGGAAGAACGGTTGGACACTGGCCGAACAGGCCGGTCACGCTGCTCCGGACCGCATCCATCGGCTGCTGAACCGGATCGAGTACTACTGCGGACGATGTCCGCCCCTCACCCTTCTCCGGGATACCGGGACCGGTATCCCGGAGAAGGGTGCGGGGCGGGCGCAGACGGTTGGGCGGTCGGTCAGGCGGTCTTGGTGAACGTGTGGAGATGTTCGCGGAGGAAGGTGTGCAGTGTCCTGGCGGGGCGGCCGAGGATGGTCTCGATGGTGTCGTTGGGAGATTCCGGGCGGGCGATGGCCAGTTGCTGGATCTCTACCACGTGGCTGGCGAGCCAGGGCGGCATATGTGCGGTGGACAGGAGGTGGCTGTGGAACTCGCTCGGCGGCAGGTCGATGTAGCGAACGGGGCGGCAGGTCAGCTCGCCGAGTAGACGGGCGAGCTCGGGGTGGCTGAAGGCCCGCGGGCCGGTCAGGGTGTAGGTGGCGCCGGCAAGGCTGGGGCGCAGGAGGGTCTCGGCGGCGACGTCGGCGATGTCTCGGACGTCGATGTAGTTACAGGGTGCCTCGCGCACGGCCCCGATGAGTACGCCCTCGGCGATCGCTGGGGCGTTCAGGAGCAGCTTTTGCATGAATGCGTAGGGCCGGAGCAGCGTAGCCGTCATTTCGGTCTTCGCCAGGTGTTCCTCGACCCGCCAGTGGCTGCGCGAGATGGCCACCGGTGAGGTGGGCTCGGCTGCTGGGGCGGAGAGTTTGACCACGTGCCGTACCCCGCAGTGGGCCGCGGCGTCTATCACGTTGGTCTCCAGCTCGGCTTGACGCGGGCTGTTGGCCATGGCGAGGAACAGTTGCATGGATCCCTCGAACGCGTCGCGGAGCGTCTGAGGGTCTGCGGCGTCCGCACCGACGATCTCGACTGGCGTGTTTGTGCCGATGGCGGCGCGCAGAATGTCGGGCGTACGGCTGACGGCGCGGCAGGGGACTTCGAGTTCGATGAGCCGCCGGAGCAGGGCGCTGCCGGTGGCGCCGGTGGCGCCGATGATGGTGATCACAGTGTGCCTTTCGTGGGTGAGGGGTCTGGAGAATCGGGTGGGAAGGGCTGGGTCAGGCCTGTTGCCGGGATGTCGTGCCGTGCCACCGCCAGGTGACGATGGCGGCGGCCAGGCCGGCCGACAGCGGCAGGTCGATCCGCAGTCGCTCCAGCCATCCGGCATCGGGCACCGGTGTGTGCGACGGCAGCCAGTCGGATCCGAACCATCCGGCCAGGCCGGCGATTCCGGCCGCTGTAATGGCAAGTCCGAAGGTGAGTACCGGTCGCGGCGCCGAGGCCGTCCAGCGCCGGGGTCGGCCACGGCGGTGCAGCCACGCGCCGACGATGCAGGCCACCAAGGCCGATGTGGCCCCGATGGAGGTGAAGGCGGCCCTGGTCAGTTCGGGCCGGCCGCTGAGGATTCCGCCGAGCCCGGCGGTGAGCGCAGGGGCCAGGTAGGCGGTCGCGACTTCCTTCCACAGGGTGAACGGACGCGTGGCGAAACCGCGCTGGGCGGTTCTGGGAGGGGGACTCATGTGACTCCTCCGAAATAAATTAGCTGGCCAACCAGTTGATTAGGCAGCTAACTACTGGGGTGCAGGAAAGGGTGCCGCGCGGTCGAGGCAGCCGCCCCCGCGCGTAAGTGATGCCGCAGCTATTCGGCAGTCAACGCGTCGATCCGCTGAGTGATCCGCTCCAGGAGGTCGAGGAACAGCCCGCGTTCGTCGGCGGCCAGTCCGCCGACCAGCGCCTCAAGCCGTGCGAAGTGGTCCGCGGCCATATCGCGCAACCG
This sequence comes from Streptomyces sp. NPDC107765, assembly GCF_055657085.1. NCBI lineage: Bacteria > Bacillati > Actinomycetota > Actinomycetes > Kitasatosporales > Streptomycetaceae > Streptomyces > Streptomyces sp. NPDC107765. The sequence goes on from NZ_JBVKBL010000023.1 coordinate 11,640, forward strand.
CTGGCTGCCGCGCGCCGTGAGTACGACTACTACGCCCCGCCCGTCCTCCGTTGAGGCGCGGCGAGCCACCAGGCCCTCTCGCTCCAGGCCAACGACCAGACCGGTCACTGTGGCGCGCGAGACGCCAAGACTCTTTGCGAGCTGCGACGGCGACTTCTCCCCGTCACTGTCCTCGAGATCCACCAGGAGGCGGTAGCGCCCGGTCGACAGCCCGGAACGCGCAAAGTGCACTTCGGACGCCCGGTCCAGGCGCGCCCCGGCAGCCATCAGGCGTACCGCGACAAGCACCGCCTGCGGGTCGGCCTCAAGCCCGTACCGCGCGATCTGCTTCCGCGCCTGTTCGAGCGTGGGTGCAGCGCCGGGGTTCGCATCCTCGTCGCTCATGAGAAGTAATATGGCGGCTAACTACCTGCCAGTCAAGCGCTGGAGGGCTCAGTGCCGCGATCCATGGGGTGCAAGGGGATTTCGCGAGTTTCGAGACACCCCTACGCGTGGGCGCGCGTGGAGGATTACGGGGCGGAAGGATCTGAGCCGACGGCCCTCGGCGGCCACTCTGGGCCTGCCTCCAGGCGGGACATTTCCCCTGTTCAGCCCGTTGTAAGCCCGAGCGTGTGGGCGGCCACTTCAGATTCCCCACGTACGGCCAGCTGGCGCGTCACACACCGTGACGATTTCTTGTTCAAGTGTCCCCCCGGTGGCTGACGGCAGCACGTATCGTTTCGGCCTCGGTCACTGCCCGAACCGGTTGGCAGTGCGACGCCCCAGGAGTTGCCGCTGTGAGTTCTACTGTGCCCGTCGACGGGCGTACCGACTTCGACTTCATCTTCGGCCGCTGGCAGGTGCGCAACCGCAAGCTGGTGGACGTCACCGATCCTGCTTGCGAGGAGTGGATCGAGTTCGACGCCACGGCTGCCGCGGAGCCGATCCTCGGCGGTCTGGGGCACGTGGACCGGATCTGGACCGATGCCTTCGAGGGGTTCACGCTGCGGCAGTTCGACCCGGAGGACAAGGTGTGGCGGATCTGGTGGGCCTCCAGTGGTCGGCCAGGGCATCTGGACCCGTACGTGGAGGGTTCCTTCACCGACGGCGTCGGCCTGTTCTTCTGCGACGACGTCCTGGGCGGGCACGAGGTCAAGGTCCGCTTCCAGTGGACAACCCATGACCCGGATACCCCGCGCTGGGAGCAGGCGTTCTCATACGACGGGGGGACCACCTGGCGCACAAACTGGATCATGGACCTCGCCCGGATCGCATAGACAGCCCTACAAAATCAGTGACCATCGGCGGCCAGATAGCTCCCCGCTAACTGGCCGCCGGTGGGGAATTCCAACTGGCCGCTGTCACGAGCGTGACACCCGAGCGTGACACCGGGCCGGACGTGCCCCGTGACAGTCCTCAGCGTCCCCCCTCGGCACTGTCCGCGAATCGCTATGTCGGGATAACCCGACACCGAGGGCTCCTGTGTCAGGTCGGGCCGACATTCGGTCTCGGCATGTCGTGGTCCGGCGACATTGCCGTCGGTTTCCACCGCGCCCGCGTTGGAGCTCACCGCCGTGGCGACCGGCCCGCGGTTGACGGGCCGGCGCACCAGGAGGTGGCCGCATCCCAGATCAGGCTGCAGTTTCGCAGCCCTGGAGGGCTCAGTGCCGCGCGGCAACTACAGGGATGGTTGGTAGTGGAGGAGAGCGAGACGGTGAGCGCATATCGGGTGCGGGCGGGCCGTCGGCGACGGCGCCAGGGCACAGGTGAACTCCGCGGCGACGGCTGGGTGCGCACGGACGCGGACGAGCAGCTGCTCCGGCTGGCCTGCCGGTACAGCACGGTGACGCTGCGACAGGCCGCCCGGGCGTGCTGGCGCGGCCAGACGGAGACCGCCCGAACCCGGGCGCGGCTGATGACCGAGGCCGGACTGCTGCACCGCTCCGCGGCGGCCCCGTGGGCAGGCACCGTCCTGTGGCCGACCGTGCGCGGAGCAAGGATCGCCGGGGGCAGCCTGTCGGCGCCGAACTGGCCGGGAGAGCGGCTGCTGCACCGCCTGGCCACCTCCGACGTCGGGATCGGCCTGGAGGCCGCCGGGCACACGGTGCTCACCGAGCGGGAAATCCGCACCGCCGAGGCAACCGACGGCCGTGCGGGTGCTGCTGTACGGGCAGATCGGCCGCGACCGACCGCTGATGTTCGACCTGGCCGAGAAGCTTCAGTTCACCGCCACCTCGGAGGACGGGCGGGTACTGGACGCGCTCGCGCACGCACGGCGCAACGAGGCAGCCCGCGGCGAGTACATCAGCGCGATCGGCGAGGACGGCAGGCGCATCGACATCTCCTTCGCCACGCAGAACTGGCAGAAGGCCGTGCTCGACCGGACGCGGCCGGGGCAGTTCGTCCGCAAGCACTTCGAGGCGATGGTCTTCAGCTATATCGCCGAGGAACTGCGCACCGGCGACGTGGCGGTGGTCGGCTCGGAGGAGTACGCCGACTGGTCGGGGCAGCTGCTGCTGTGGGAGGCCGTCGAGGAGAAGCTACCCGCCCACCTGGTGGAGGTCGGGCTCGCCGAGGAGGGCGAGGCCGCCGGCCTCGACGCCGCATACTTCCGCAGCCAGCTGGAGGACCGGCTGCGGTCCGCCGCCGCGGCCGCGGACGCCGGGTACCCGGACAACGAGAGCCTGGTGATCGACCCGGCCACCGGCATCCCCTCACTCAAGGCGCACCGCTCGGAGGGGCAACGCCCGTCGGCGAAGCGGCTGGAGCAGGAGATCAAGGCCCGCATGCCGGAGCGCACGCTGATCGGGATCTGTGCCCGGACCGCGTACTGGGTGGAGTGGTGGCGCCGTTTCGGCCCTCCCTCGGGCAACGACCCGAAACTCGCCGACCCGTTCGGCCGGTATGTGCTCACTACCTTCGTCAAGGGCACCAACATGGGCCCGTACGAGGCGGCCCGCCACATCCCCGGCGTGAGCGGGCACGAGCTGGCGTACACGGCGAACCGGCACTTCTCCCTCGTGCTGCTCAACGAGGCCATCGCCGACTGGTCAACGCGCACGCCCGGCTGGGCATCTCGCAGGCGTGGGGCGACGGCATCGCTGTGGCCGCGGACGGCACCCACATGGACACCTACCTCGACAACCTGCTCGCCGAGACGTCCGTCCGGTACGGGAAGCCGGGAGGCATCGCCTACCACCACATCTCGGACACCTACATCGCGCTTTTCACGCACTTCATCCCGTGCGGGGTGTGAGAGGCCGTCTACATCATCGAGGGCCTGCTCAAGAACGCCTCCGAGGTCAAGCCCACCACCGTGCACGCCGACACCCAGGGCCAGTCGCTGCCTGTCTTCACCTTGGCGCACCTGCTGGGCTTCGACCTGATGCCCAGGATCAGGAACTGGAAGGGGCTGACCTTCTACCGGCCGTCGAAACAGACCGAGTACATGCACATCATCGGCGCCCTGTTCGGCGAGGCCGGGAAGAACGCCATCGACTTCGACCTGATCGAGTCCCAGTTCCGGCACCTGATGCGGGTGGCCCTCTCCGTCCACGAAGGTGTCATCTCCTCGGCGACACTGCTCAACCGGCTGGGGTCCGGGTCGCACAAGAACGCCACGTACATCGCCTTCCGCGAGGTCGGCCGCGTCATCCGCACCGTGCAACTCCTGCGGTACCTCACGGACGCGCCGCTGCGCCGCCGGGTGACCGCGGCGACCAACAAGGTCGAGTCGTTCAACCGGTTCTCCCGGTGGGTCGGCTTCGGCAACCAGGGCGTCATCGCCGACAACGACCCCGTCGAGCAGGAGAAGGCGATGAAGTTCAACTCTCTGCTCACCAACGCGGTGATCTTCCACAACGCCCTGGACATCGCGGAGATCGTGCGGCAGTTGCTGGAGGAGGGATGGGAGATCGACCCCGAGGACCTGGCGCACATCTCGCCGTACCTGACCGAACACATCAAACGCTTCGGCGAGTACTCCACCCACGAACTCGACATCCAGCCCGAGCTCAGCCGGAATCCGAGGCCCCCGGTCGGAAAGGTGCGCCCGAACTGCTGTGACGCTTTCGCGGAAGGTGTCACGAAAGGCTTCGGGGTGGAGGTCGACCGGCGGGTCGTCGTCAGTGCCGACGTCACTGCTCCGGCCGCTGCCGGGAAGAGGGCGAGGCCAGGGACGGCAGCGGCGTATCCGGTGGAACTGCCTGACCGAGTGGGAGATTCCGGCCTCCACCACACAACTGGCCCACCGCACCGGGCTCTCCCCAGCCGGGGTATCCCCATACCTCACCGCAACACGCGAAGCGGGTCTGGCCAGCGCCCACCGCGCCGGCCGCTCCGTCCTCTACGCCCGCACCACCACAGCCGAAACCCTCCTGATCGTGTCCGAACCGGTGCCGTGATCCGGGCGCCCCAACGTGACTACCGGCTTTCCAGCACTCTCACGACCGTCCCCAGCACGCGGGCGAGTGGTACGTACCCCATCTGCCGGGAGTCGAGGCTGACTTCGGCGTTATCCCCAAGCAGGACCACTTGTCCGGGTGGTACGCGCTCCTCCGGCACTTGTGCGAGTGAGGGGAGGTACCGTGGCACCAGATCTCCCGGCACCGCTGCCACTCGCTTGATCAGCCAGTCCCGCTCAGAGAGTGCCATCACCGTCCCGGACCGGACGGGAACCGGATGCGCGCCTCGTCCCGTGCCTGCCCACGGCGGTTCCGCGACCACGACACGCCCGGGCGCGGGCAGTATGTCGCGCCGGATCAACACCCGGTCGCCGTCGCGGTACGTCGGCTCCATGCTTGGCCCCCGCACCGTGACCACGAGGACCCGGCGGCCGAGCAGCGCGCGAGCGGTCAGGAGCAGGCCCGTCGAGATCACGGTCAGGACGGCAGCGCCGTGCATGACGGCGATGGCACGGTTCGAGCCGGGCAACGGGCTCGGGGAGAGGTGTACGGCACCCCGCGGAAGTCGCGGCGGCCGGGTCATCGTCGGCCCGTCGCTTGTGTCGCCTGCGGCGTACCGTCCTCCGAAGTCGCGCGGTAGCCGGACCCTTGGAGTGTGAACAGCCGGGCGTATTCCCCGTCGGCCGCCATGAGTGCGGTGTGATTGCCCCGCTCGACGATCCGCCCGTCCTGGAGCACCACGATGAGGTCGGCTTCACGGACGGCTCCGAGCCGGTGCGAGATGAGCAGACTGGTGCGGCCGTCGCGGAACGTACCGAGAGAAGCATGGATCTCGTGCTCGGCCTCGGCGTCCAGTCCGGCGGACGGCTCGTCGAGGATCATCAGGTCCCGTCCGGCACGCAGAAACGCGCGGGCCAGGGCCAGGCGTTGCCACTGCCCGTCGGAGAGCATTACACCTGTCACGGGGTTGTCCTTGTCGGCTTCCATGAAGAACATCCGTGACAGCAGGGTGTCGTACCCGTGAGGGAGCTCGGCGAGCTTGTAGTGGATGCCGGCACGACGGGCCGCCGTGTGGATGCGTTCGGGGTCCTGAAGCGACTCCAAGTCGCCGAGGCCGATGTTCTCCGCAGCCGTCATGTCGTAGTCCATGTAGTCCTGGAAGACAGCTCCGATCCGCCGCCGCAGCTCCACCGGGTCGATGTCGCGCAGATCGACGCCGTCCCACAGAATCGCGCCCCGCTCCGGATCGTAGAAGCGGCACAGCAACTTCACGAGGGTGGATTTCCCGGCACCGTTGAGACCGACCAGAGCGAGCGCCGCCCCATGCGGAATGTGCAGGTCGACGCCGCGCAGTATCCAGGGATGGTCCGGCGAGTAGCGGAACCAGACGTCGCGCAGCTCGATACCCCTGCGCAGCACGGGGAGCTTGCGGAACTCGCCGGGCAGTGGCAGGTCCGGGCCGGCTGTCGTGACGGCGATGTAGTGGTCGAGCATCAGCAACGCCTGGTGGGAGCGGGCGACTTCGCCCGCGAGCGTGGCCAGCGCCGCTTGCACACCGGCGACGGCGGCCACGAACATGGTGACGTCGCCGACGGTGAGGGCACCCGCACGCGCCGCGCTGACGGCCCACAGCAGTCCACCGCCGGATACCGCCGCTGCCAGCCCGGCCAAGGCCGCCTGCACAACAACCTCCCTGCGATCCACGGCGCGCTTCGTGGCTTGGCTGGCGCGCCGTTCGGACTGCATCCGGCCTCGAAGGAACGCTCCGGTGCCGAACAGCCGGACTTCCTTGGCTGCCTGGATGCTGGACAGCAACTGGCTGTAGAAGATCTCCCGGCGTTGGGCCGGGCCGATGTCCCAGAACATCCGGGCGCGCCGCCGTGACAGCGCGATCTCGGCAAGCAGCGTCGGCAGCCCCGCCAGCAGGACCAGTGCGGTCATCAGCGGACTGAGCACCAGGAGGGATCCCAGGAATCCGGCGATGGTGATGCTGGTGCACACGATGCCCAGCGTGCTCTCCACCACTTGGTTGGGGCTGGTGCCACCCACTTGCTGGGCCAGGCGCATGCGGTCCAGGAAGTCGGGGTCCTCGAAGCGCCCCAGGCCGGTGAAGCGCTCGACAGAGGCGAAGAGCCGGTCCTGGGCGAGGAGTCCCACCTCGCGTCCCATCTCGGCCCGCAAGTACTGGGTGAGGTGGGGGGTGAGCGCGGCCACGACCCCAACCCCTGCCAGGCCGGCGCCCAGCTCGACCAGGTGGGCGAAGTCCGCGCCCGCAAGCAATCCGTCCAGCAGGGTCTTGGTGAGCCAGGCGCCGGCAACCGGAAGGGCTCCGTAGGCCAGCGTCAGTACCGTGCAGAACATCAGGGCGCGCGGGGCTGCCCTGGCAGTCAACACGCAGGCGAGGCGTATGCGTGCCGACATCGACGCCTGGTGCGGTCCGTGGCCGGGCCCGGCGGAGACCCGCTCTGCCGAAGCGCCGCTCATGCCGCGCTGACGGCGGATCGGCCGAGCTCCACATGGCTGGCGGTGACGACGAGCCGGCCGCCTCCATCCGGAGCGACGCGCACCACGGTGGGGTACGAGGTGGTCCGGAACGCGGAGTTCAGCGGGCCGTTCTGGCCTTCGACCACCACGTGCGCGATCGGCGACAGCGCGGTGACGAAGGGGGCGCCCGCGTCTCCTTCACCGACCACGACGGCGAGTGCGCGGCTTCGCCCGCCGGGACGTGTTCGTACGTACTCCGCGAACTGAGGCAGCTTCTCCTTGCACGGCTCGCAGTTCGGCGAGAAGAACGCGACGACCGTCTCCTCGGTCAGCGACTCGCGGACCAGGCGCACGCCATCGACGGTGACCGATTCGAACGCACTGATCTCAGCGCCCACATCGATGGTGGCGAAGCCGCCCCCCATGATGGCCAGCCGCTCCGTGTGCTCGCGCAGCCGTTTGATCACTCCGATGGTGAGGACGAGATCCAGCGCGCACAGGACGCCGAGGAGGATCACGGCCGCGATCAGAAAGGGCATGAGCTTCTCCTGGTGATGGATGAGTGTCGTGGTCGTTCAACGACCACCGAGCGTGTTGCCGGGCGGCGCAGCGAGCGGCCGGAACAGGGCGCGTACGTCGTCGAGTACGGTGACCAGCGCGCCCAGTGCCACCCCGGCTGCCGCCGCTGTCGCGACCCCGGCCGGTTGGGCATCCGCGGCACCCGGCGTGACCACCGCGCCCACACATGTGATGAGGACGAGCACCGCGTTCCGCCCGATGTGCCAGCGGCCGAGCGGCGTCCTGGACGCGCCGAAGCAACGGCAGGGCACACGTACTCCCCGCCGCAGCGCGATCGTGATCCCGGCCGTGAACACCGAAAGGAGAACCACTGTGAGCGCGAATCCCATCATCACCGCGCTCGCCGAGGGGGTCGCCAGCAGGACGCACACGGCCAGCTCACCGATGATCACGCCGGATGCCACCCATCGAACCAGGCCCGTCGGCAGGAGCCGGAGGTCACGCAGCGACATCACGAACGCGGTCTGGGCTCTGGTCGAAGCGAGCTTGCTGAGAGCTGACGCCAGAAAGACCAGACCGACGAGACAACGGATGCCGATCGCTGCGTACTGCATCAGAGCTCTCCAGTTGGTCAGAAGCCGGTCATTTACCGCACGGGATGTCTGCCGCGGCAGGGCGGACACGGACTTTCCGCAGGCGCCGCGTGCACGCCACGAGAAGTCCGCGTCCTCATTCCCTGTCGGAACAACTCACCGGGTCAGGGCACGAGCGCAGGTGAGACCTCGGTCATTCGCACACGTACCAGCAGCCGCCGCCGGTCACACAGCAGCCATGACACGGGCGCCCGTTGCATCGCGGGCAACTGCCCCAACTACCGCAGTGATCCTGGGCGCTTGCCGATGCCTCCACCGCGGGAACCAGCCGCTCCAGCAGCCTGCTCCCCAGTGCCTCGATCTTATGGAACATGTCCGTACTCCTGAGTTCGGGCCGGGCCCCTACGAGCCCGGCTAACGGGAGGTACCGCCAGAGACTCTCCAGAGCAAGCGGGACGGGAGCAAGAGGTTCGCGTTGTCCGGACCTGTCCGGGACAGTCCCGGACAGGCTCGGACAGGCTCGGACACCGGGCGTGAGTAGTTGCCGTACAGAAAGCGCCGCTGAGGACGATCATGGTCCGGTCGGTGTGAGGGTGCTGACCCGGTTCTCGTACTCGCGACGGGCCTTGCGCTGGGCGGGGACCGCCGGGGCGCCCTGGTCGCCGTCGAGCGGCTGACAGCGGGCGAGGAGTCCGCGGTGCACGGCGGGGACGGCGCTGACGCGCAGGGTGTAGCCCTGGCCGCGGCGTACGGTCACCCCGTGGTCAAGGGCAGCCCGCTCGGCGGGCTCCAGGTCGGCCGCGCGGAGGAAGTCAGCGACCTTGCCCGGCATGTCGAGGGCGACCGGCAGCTCCGGGGCCGGGGTGTCATCGTGGGCGGCCGCAGTGTGCTCGGGCATGAGGTCGGTGACGGCCGCGCGGATGGCACCTCGGCTAACGCCGTGCTCGCGGGCCAGGGCGGCGATGGACCGGCCATCCAGGTATCCGGTACGCACGGCGTCGGTCTTCTCGGCCCCGATGGCGGGGCGGCGTCCGCCCTTGTTGCCCTTTGCCTCGGCGGCCCGCATGTTGTGAAGCCGCCGGTCATGACCGTGGCGTCCCCAGCTTTCGGCATCGACGACGCGGCGGTGGTCGTTGCACAGGGTGGCGGTGTCGCCGGTGTGGTTTCAGCGAAAGTGCCCGCAGCGAACCCGTCGCCGTCCTCGTCCGGCCCCGCCATCGACCACCCGCGTACGCCCGCACCTGGACACCTCACCCGCTGCCCGGTCTGCGCAGCCACCACGGCTACCGCGTCTACCTGTCGCCACGAGGATGCGCATCTGCCCATTTCCGTCGGTGGACTTGTGCCCACGTTGTCCCGCTGGAACGAGGTCGGGGTGGGGCGCCAAAGACCATGCACGGGAGGCAGCAGGCTATCGACCGGGCCCTGTATGCGCCGAGGTTCCAGGCCCCCACGTGGCACCCACGCCGACAGCACCAAGCCCGCAGCCACTACAAGCGCCGAGGCCGCAGCCGATAGAGCTGCGGCCTCGACACCACAACGCAGTTGCGGTGGTGAGCGCTGAATCTGTTACCGCGTGCCGCGGATCGCTTGGGGGTCGGTGACTCGAAGAGCAGGCCCGGTCTTCGTAGCGGAGGAGGACGGGGTCACATAGACCGGGGTGGGGTCGGGTTCGGGGGCGCAGGTCTTGGCGATGAAGCCCTTGCCGGTTGGGAGGCTGCCGTCCCGCAGGTAGGCGGTGAAGGTGTCGTCCAGGCAGGCGTTGCCGTGGAAGAGGATCTCGTGGAAGCTGCCGCCGTTCTGGACGACCAGCTTGGAGCCGGGCAACGCCTTGTGCATCGCGACAGCGCCCGGGTAGGGGGTGGCGGCGTCCTCCGTGGCCTGGAAGAGCAGGACGGGCGGCAAGCCCTTACCGGTGATCTTCAGTCGGCCGGCCTGGTCGCCCTGGTAGGGCCAGAACATGCAGGCAGCGTTGTACCACATGTTGTTATAGGTGTAGAAGGGCGCGATGGCGTTGACCTTGGCCTGGTCCCTCTTCCAGAAGTCCCAGTCGCGCGGCCAGTTGTTCTCGGTGCACTGGACCGCGTTGTACGCCGGGAACGTGCCGTCGTCAGCGCCCGGGGCCGCGTAGCGGTTGTAGGCGATGTTCAGCGGGCGGGTGTCGTTCTTGGTGAGGTAGGCCGACAGCACGGTCGCCATCTGCGGCCAGCGCAGGAAGTTGTAGCCGCCACCGTAGAAGGTGTCCTCGAGCTCAGCGGGGCCGATCTTGCCAGGGGCCGGGGCGGCATCCACCGGGTTGGTCCGCAGCGCGGCTTCGACCCGGAGGTATTTCTTCTCGACGGCGGCCGCGTCGGTGCCCAGGTGGTAGACGGAGTCGGCCTTGGCGGTCCACGCCGCGAAGGCGTCGAATCGGCGCTGGTGCTCCTTGTCCTGCAGGATGTTGTGGTCGTACCAGTCGATGTTCGGGCCGACGATGCTGTCCAGCACCATCCGGCGCACGTGCGAGGGGAAGAGCTGGCCGTAAGTCGAGCCCAGCGAGGTACCCCACGAGCCACCGTAGAAGTTGATCTTCTGGACGCCAAGCGCCCGACGAATGCTGTCCATGTCGCGCGCGTTGTCGACGGTGGTCATGTGCGGCAGGAACCAGCTCCAGTTCGCGGCGCAGTCGGCGGCGTACTTGGCCGCCTTCTCCAGCCACACCTTCGAGGTGCCTTGGCTGACTTGATAGTCCGGCCGCTCGCCGTCGAAGTAGTGCGCGTCGCAGGTGACGTGTGGGGTGCTGGCGTTGGTGCCGCGCGGGTCGAAGCCGATCCAGTCGTAGGTCGAGGCGACGTCGTGCGGGATCTTTCCGGAGATGTAGCCGGGCATCCACAGGCCCGAGTCGCCGGGACCGCCGGGGTTCAGCAGGATCGGGCCCTGCCGCTTGTCCTTGGGGGCGGTGGCCGGGAGCCGGTTCACCTTGATCTTGATCTTGGTTCCGTTTGGGTGCGCATAGTTCAACGGCACTTCGAGCATGGCGCACTGCAACGCGGGGGTGGTCGTGTCGTGGCAGGAGCTCCAGGCGAGCTTCCTTTCACCGACGCCCTCGGGTGCTGACCGGGAGGTAGAGGCAGGCGTAACACCCGCTGTCATTCCGCCGATTGCGGCGACGGCCGCTATCAAGGCTGTGACTCTTCTCATGGAGAAAGTATGTGACATGTACAATGTCACACTTGGGCGATGGCCTGCGCGTTATTGAACTGTGACCATAGCGAGGCCGGGAGGCTGTTCCGGGATGGCGCCGTGCGCCACCGCCCATCGCGGTCGAGGACGTGCCTACACGTCCGGGCGCAAGAACTCGCCGCGATCTGCCCGACCACGATCGCCGCCCGAGAAGCGTCGAGCACATGGGCGAGCACAACCGACCCGGTTCACCGAACCACTCAGCGCACGCAGCCACGCCCGTGAGCCCGTTTCCCCCCGCTCGCGCCCAGGAGGTCAGGTTGGACGGCTTCATAGTCGGCACGGTCGTGATCTTCAACCACCACGAGTCGGTCGAGCGACAGCAGGGCGGCGACCTTGTGGCTCCGACTTGGACCGATATACGCATCAAGCCCCGGGGTTCCCCGGGGCCTGATGGTCGGAGGTGGTCGTGGGGGCGGGAGCACCCTCGGGCCGGGGTGGCAGCAGCGGGCCGCAGTCCCACTGCTGGAAGATCAACCGGGTCTCGACGCGCGCCACTTCGGGCCGTGCGGTGAACCCGTCGAGGACCAGCCGCTGAAGATCCCCCATGTCCGCGACCGCGACATGGACGAGATAGTCGTCGGGCCCGGTCAGATGGAAGACCGTAATGGACTCCGGCAGTGCCCGGATCCGCTCCACGAACGGCCCGACCAACTCCCGCCGATGCGGCCTGACCTGCACGGACAGCAGTGCCTCCAGGCCCCGGCCCAGCTTCGCCGGGTCCAGCCGCAGCTGATGGCCGAGAATCACTCCCGAGCGGCGCAGCCTGGTCACCCGGTCCAGGCAGGTCGAAGGCGCGACACCGACCTGCGCGGCGAGATCGCGGTACGTCATCCGTGCGTCGTTCTGGAGCAGCCGCAGCAGATGGAGATCCACCGGATCGAGTACGACAGAATCGGCCATACTTCGAACGTAGCACGAGGTCCGGCCATCCGACCCCGTTCGGTGTTCAGACTCCTGGGCATGGACTCCGGCAGCTTTGACGCATATGACGTACCGGTCGACCCACAGGGAACCGGCCATGCTCTCGACGACACCGGGCGTCGTGTCCCGGGCGTGCCCGCACCCCGGGCGCTCGCCACCGAGGCGGTGCATGCCGGGCGCGACGACCTCGCGCGGCAGGGGGTGCACGCCCCGCCGATCGACCTGTCCACGACCTACCCCTCGCACGACAGCCGGGGCGAGGCCGCCCGGATAGACGCCTTCGCAACCGACGGTGCCGAACCGGAGGGCCCGCCCGTCTACGGCCGCCTCGGCAACCCGACCGTCGCCCGCTTCGAGACCGCCCTCGCGCGTCTTGAGGGCACCGAGAGCGCGGTTGCGTTCGCCACCGGGATGGCCGCGCTGAGCGCCGTGCTGCTCGTACGCAGCGCGATGGGCCTGCGCCATGTCGTCGCCGTACGACCGCTGTACGGATGCAGCGATCACCTGCTCACCGCAGGGCTGCTGGGCTCCGAGGTGACCTGGGTCGACCCGGCGGGCATCGCGGACGCGCTGCGCCCCGACACCGGCCTGGTGATGGTCGAAAGCCCGGCCAACCCGACCCTCGCCGAACTCGATCTGAGAGCCGTCGCGCACGCCTGCGGTTCCGTCCCGCTGCTCGCCGACAACACCTTCGCCACCCCCGTGCTGCAACGCCCCGCCGAGCAGGGAGCCCGTCTAGTCCTGCACAGCGCCACCAAATACCTGGGCGGCCACGGAGACGTCATGGGCGGCGTGGTGGCCTGCGACGAGGAGTTCGCCGGGCGGCTACGCCAGGTGCGGTTCGCCACGGGCGGAGTGCTCCATCCGCTCGCCGGCTATCTGCTGCTCCGTGGTCTGTCGACGCTGCCCGTACGGGTCCGAGCCGCGTCCTCGAACGCGGCGGAGCTGGCCGGCCGGCTCGCCGCCGACCCCCGCGTCACCCGCGTCCACTACCCGCGCATCGGAGGCGCCATGGTCGCCTTCAAGGTAGCCGGCGACCCCCACGACGTCATCGCGGGCGTCCGACTGATCACCCCGGCCGTGAGCCTCGGCAGCGTCGACACCCTCATCCAGCACCCCGCGTCCATCAGCCACCGCATCGTGGACGCCGACGACCGCCGCGGCGCGGGAGTCAGCGACCGGCTGCTGCGGCTCTCGGTGGGGTTGGAGGACGTGGAGGACCTGTGGGCCGACCTCGACCTGGCGTTGGGGACGGCGCCGGGACCAGGCAAGGTCCTCCGGGAAGCGGCGGTCGCAAACACGTAGAACCGCAGACGACGACCGGGCCGGTGGGCGTCCTGTGGGTCAGGACCTCGTGACCAGAGTCAGAGATTCGGTGGCAGGAGGCAGCGACTTTGTCGAGGATCTCATCGGCTGTTTTCGTCCGGACGAACGGCCCGGGGTGCTCGTTCCAGTCGGCCAGCCACGCCCGGATGTCGCGTTCGAGAGCCTGGACTGAGCGGTGGACGCCGCGCTTGAGCTTCTTCTGCGTGAGCTCGGCGAACCACCGCTCCACCAGGTTCAGCCAGGAGGAACTGGTGGGCGTGAAGTGAAGGCGGAAGCGCGGGTGGGCCAGCAGCCACTTCTTGACTGCGGGTGTCTTGTGGGTGACGTAGTTGTCGAGGATCAGATGGACCTCAAGGTGGGCGGGTACCTCCTTGTCGAGCTTGGCGAGGAACTCTTTGAACTCGATCGCCCGGTGGCGGCGGTGGAGGGAGCCGATCACTTTGCCGGTGGCGACCTCCAGGGCGGCGAACAGGGTGGTCGTGCCGGCGCGGACGTAGTCGTGTCTGCGGCGTTCAGGAACTCCGGGCACCATCGGCAGCACGGGCTGGGACCGGTCGAGGGCCTGGATCTGCGACTTCTCGTCCACGCAGAGAACGAGGGCCCTCTCCGGCGGATCGAGATAGAGCCCGACAACATCACGGACCTTGTCGATGAACAGCGGGTCCGTGGACAGCTTGAACGTTTCGGTCCGATGAGGCGCCAGCGCCAATGCACGCCACATCCTCGAGATCGCCGACTGCGACATCCCCGTGGCCGCCGCCATCGACCTGGTCGACCGGTGCGTCGCGTTCTTCGGCTTCTCCTCCAGCGTTTTGACGATGACCCGCTCGACATCCGCATCGGTGATCTTCCGCGGGACACCCGGCCGGGGCTCGTCGGACAGTCCGTCCAAGCCGCGTTCGAGGAACCGCCGCCGCCAGGTGCGGACTGTGTCCGGGGCGACGCCCAGGCGTCGCGAGACCTCCATGATCGAGTGCCCCTCGGCGCACCCCAGCACGATTCGCGACCGCAGGGCCAATGCCTGAGCAGTCGAGCGCCGACGCACCCATCCCTCAAGCACAGCCCGCCGGCCAGCAGTTCGTGGACGGTTGCGTGCTTGGCGCGGGTGCGGTCGGCAAATCGATGTCCGGTAGGCCACGGCGAGCCGGACGGGTCTTCGAACTTCTCCGGCTCGGGGGCAGGCTGTGCTGGAGCTGGCGTCAGCACCCGCAGGCACCCGCGGTGGTCTGCGACGCAACGCGCGGCGGCTTCACTCAGGTTGTGCCGCAGGTGCCATCTGTCTGCCACCTGAACCGCCTGGGGCGCCCCGGCGGTGGCGCCTTCGGCGAAGTACGGTGCCCGATCGCGGCAGACCACTTCGACCCCTGGCCGCTTCGCGAGCCAAGCGGCCAGGCTGGAGGCTTCCCGGTCGGGCAGCAGGTCCGCTGGACGCCGGCTTTCGACGTCGGCCAGGACGGTCCCGTAGTGGCGGCCTTTGCGGGTCGCGTACTCCTCGACGCCGACGACGCGCGGGGCTGGGACTTCCGGGTCGGGCAAGGCTCCGACCAGCCGCAGCAACGTGCGGCTGACGGACAAGCCGAAGATTCCCGCCCATGCGGGTGCCGGCCCGACCGGCGAGCGTGAGGCCGACTGCGGCCAGCGTCGACCGCAGGCGCTCGGTCCGTCGGTCGTATCGACGAGTCAGCCCCGATCGGCACTTCGACGGGGCCATGCCCCCCGTCGACTGGACCAGCCGTCCCGAGAGGTACCCCCTCCCTCGGCCGGGTGCGGCCCGCCCCCCGCCTCTCCCGGGCGAGGGGCGCGGCTGGTACGCCTACACCGCTCCCCCGCGCCGCTGGTAGAGCACGTGCCGGGACCGTCGGGCACGGGTGACGAGCCCGGCCCGGTGGAGGATCTGCAGGTGGTAGGAGACGGTGGCCGGACTCAGGTAGAGCCGCTGGGCGAGTTCCGTCGTGGAACGCGGTTGGCTCAGCTCGGCCAGGAGCTTTCGCCGCATCGCCCCGATCAGCGGGTGGTCCTGGGCGGGCGGAAGACAGTCGACCTGCGCGGCGGGATAGACGATGAGCGGAGTGCGCGGCGCCGGCGTCCCGGGCGGTTCCCCGGCGCAGAAGAGGGCCCGGTCGACGAAGACGCTCGGCGTGAGGATCACCGCTTCCGCGTCCAGCGTCAGCCGGTGGATGCTGTCCGTGCGGAGGCGGACGAGCAGTTCGCCGTCGCGCCATTCCAGGTTCGGGGCCAGCCGGTTGAGGGCCTCGGCGAGCCCGTACTGGGCGATCTCGGAGGCCCGGGCGGTGACGTCCGCTTCCAGTCGGGCCCGGATGGCCGGCCACGAGGGCTTCAGTGCCGCGTGCCAGAACCGCGCCATCTCGTCGGCGAGTCGGCGCGCGAAGTGGTCCTCCCCCCGGTCGAGGGCCTGCAGGAGCTGCCGCGGCGCCGGGTGGCCGGAACCGGGGTCCCAGGAGTGGCCGTTGACGGCCCCGGCCAGCTCGTAGCGGATCCGTTCCTGCGGGGTCGTCGCGATCTGGTGCAGCGCGGTGTCGATGTCGGTCAGGAAGGCCGGGGGTTCCGGCCGCAGGAAGTCCGGGGCGTAACCGAGGGGGCCTCCCCCGCCGACCACGGCCAGCAGCCCCAGCCGGTGCCGGGTCAGCGCGTCCGTGGCCCTGGTCCGCCAGGGCGGGGTCAGGGTGCCTGGGCCGAAGCCGACGAGGCGGAGCAGGTCCTTGGCCGAGCCCATCGGTGAGACCGCGAACCTCACGCCCCCCAGCCCCCGGGCGCCCAGGCGGATCCGGATCACACGCGTTCCCCCTTCGCCAGTCCCTTCGAAAGAAATCGAATCATTCGACCGTTCAATCGGCGTGGCGTTTCCTGGATTCACCGCACAGACCGGCCCCGAAAGGAAACCAGGACCCGTGATCCTTCACAAGAAGCTGGCCGCCGTCGCGACCGCCGTGGCAGCCCTCACCGTCGGTGCCTCAGGCGCGGCATCCGCCCAGGCCGCCGAGCCCGCCGCCCACCACGTGACCTGGGAGCAGGGCCAGGCGCCTGGCGCCCGGGCGGGCTCCCTCACCGCGGGCATCTACGTCCGGATCTACAGCCTGTACCGGGCGACCCCGGGCCAGTGCCTGGACGCCGACGCCACCGCCGGCGGCAACGGCACCAAGGTCCAGGTGTGGGGGTGCAACGGCACCACCCAGCAGGAGTGGCTGCTGTCCACCGACGGCAGCCTGCGGAGCGTGCGGTTCCCGGGCATGTGCCTGGACGCCGACACCAACGGCGGCGGCGCCAATGGCACCCGGGTGCAGCTGTGGCAGTGCAACGGCACCACCCAGCAGCAGTGGTATCACCCCTCCGGGGACCTGGCCATCTACAACGTCCGCTTCAACAACGGCAACAACACCGTGCTGGACCGCGACACCAACGTCCCCGGCAACGGCGCCCGGGCCCAGCTGTGGGGAAAGAACTTCCAGTCCCAGCAGTGGTGGGACATCCGGACCGCGTGACGCCTCCGACGCCATCGGCGCCGCTGCCCGGTGAACAGCACGTCTCGACACGGAGGCAACACGCATGGACGCAGCGGCACGTACCCGGAGGAAGCTCACCGCGGGAGCCGTGGGGCTCGCCGCCGCGATCGCGTTCGCGGCGGGCGTGACGCCGGCCTCGGCGTCGGCACCGACCGCGATCGCGTCCCCCTCGCTCAAGGACGGGGAGATCGTGGAGCTCTGGAACTACAACAGCCAGCATTGCCTGTCGGTCGGCGCCGGGAGCACGGCGGGCGGGGCCGGGATCATCCAGTGGTCCTGTTACGGCGGCGCCGAGCAGTACTGGGGCCTCTACCCCATGCCGGACTCCGGCGGCGGCTACGAGATCGTGAACAACAACAGCGGCAAGTGCCTGGCTGATCCGGCGAGTTCGCCGAACGCCGGCGTCCAGCTGATCCAGTACGGCTGCGACAAGGGGGCGGAGCAGACCTGGTACTTCGACCGGAACCCGGACACGGGCTTCGCCCAGATGTGGAACCGGGCGAGCGGCCTGTGCGCCGCGGTCGGCGCCTCGAGCACGACACCCGGCGCCCTGGTCGTCCAGTGGCCCTGCTACGGCGGCGCCGAGCAGCGGTGGACGACCTCCGCCTGACCGCCGACCTGGCGGCCACAGGGAGCCGTTGACCGACGTCTCGCGGCATCTTCCTCACGAAGCCGCGAAACGACCCGCCCTGGCCGCGCCCCTCGCCCTCCCCGGGCGAGGGGCGCGGCCCCGGCCTCATGCCAGCGGCCGAGCCGCCGCCAGCAGGTCTGGCCAGAGCCGAAGCCCAGCTCCAGCGGCAGCTGCTACCAGGTCATGCCGGTGTACAGCACGAACAGGATCCCCTGCAGGCACAGCCGGTCGTCCACCGGGCGCGGGCCCGGCGACCGCTGCGGCCACGCCGGCAGCAACGGCTCCATCCGCGCCCACATCTCGTCGTCCACCATCCACGGCTTCTCGCTCACACCATCACGAACGGACGGATCGTCACATCGGCCACGTCCCATCAGCAACGATCATCGAGATCGTGTGACGAGCTCATAGAGCCCGGCGAAGCGCGATACCTGCTCCGACCGTCGGTGGACGAGGATGCGTCCACGCTCATCACGACACCCCGTCACGGCGACTCGGTGCAGCCACCCCCCGGATGCCCTGCCGGCGGCTGACCACCATACCCAGCACACGATCTTGATCGTCGACACGCTCCACCAGTTCATCCACGACGCACACCCTGGCAGAGCCCGCTGACAACGCCGCTTCTCTGAGCCCGCAGAGACCGACCCAGGGGAACCGGAACTAGGAGGCCGGACACAGGTGACCACAGTTGTCGACCTGTCGCGCTCAGACTCAACCGCCCACAAGACCATGCGGTGGCTCCAGCCCGACGACTTCGCGCTACCGCTGCACGGACGGCTCTACCAGTGCCTGACTGCCCTCGCCCACCGCCGAGCCGCCATCGATCCAGTGACGGTGCTGTGGGAGGCACAGCACCGACAATTGCTCACCGCACACCTCGCCCCAGCCGACCTGGTGGGCCTCGTGTCGAATCCGGTCGGCTCACCCCGAATACTGGGGCGAGAGGATCTTGCGACGGGCCCTGCTCAGCCAAGCTCACACCGTCAACCTGCGGCTGCGTGCCTTGACCGAACGACCCAGCCAACACCCCGCATCAGTTCGTCACCGGCAGCCGCCGCGCCCTGGCCGAACTGAGTGCCCTGCGCACCCGCTGGCAGCGGGCCAGCACCCCACCGGATGCACCTTCTACACCTCGCACCGCACGGGACACCCGCCGCCCCCCGCGCCAGCCCTCCTGCGGTGAGCACCACTCCCCCTCACGCCACCCACGCACCCCGATAGACACCACACCTCGCACTTGGCACCAGACGGCTCCAGGTCTTCATTCGGGCGAAGACGTGCTCGACGCGGGCGCGGACCTGCCGGTGGGACTTGTGGTGTTCCTCTTTCCAATCCGGGAGTTCGGCCTGGCCACGCTCGCAACGGTGCGGGATGACGAGTTCGGCGCCCAGGTAGCTGCCGTCGACGATCGTGAGGGTCTTGCCGACAGCGGCCTTGGCGCCAGACTTCTCGCACGCCTTGCAGTCGTTGCGGTTGCCGGCGAGCGGCCGGCCGACCACGGCGACCAGACGGCTGTCTGCGTCGGTGACGACCTGGTGGTTGGTGGAGTACCGATAATTCTTAGACCGCTCGGCGACGGGGTGGTCCCGGGTGGGGACCAGGATGCCGTCCACGATGAGCACGGTGCCCTTGGCTAACCGCCTGTGGGGCCGCAGGGCAAGCGCGGGACCGAGGTGGTCGATAATCCGGTCGGCCGCGGATTCCGAGATGCCGAAGAGCGGCGCGAGTTGGCGCCTCGTCAAGTTCGTTCGCCAGTAGGCCGACACGAGCAATATCCGGTCCTCCAGCGGAAGGGACCACGGCCGGCCCTAGCGGACCGGATCCGCACCTTCGTGGCGCAGCACGGTCACCAGCTTCCTGAAGGAACGCGGGCTCAGCCCGCTGAAAGAGGCTATCCAAGACGACTCCGACGCCGTGATCACACCAGCCACCACAAGATCGTTCCATGATGCCCGGCACAACATCGCGATGTTCTGTCTCCCCGCCCAGCAGCCCAGGCCACGCCGCAATCCTGTAGCAACACCCACGTGCAATCTCTACAGTCACCGCATGGCCACCGAAGACGAGCCCCCACGTCAGCCCGACATCGCCGCGATGCTCACCAATCAGACGAGCGCGTGCAAGCCAGCACGCGACGCCATCGCCGCCGGTGGCGAGGTACGGGTCTCGGACAGGGAGGCGCCCCACTGGATGGTCGCCGGCATCGCCGCAACGAGGTTGAGACGGTCGTTGAAGCGCGGCCTGCCCGAGACCATCGGCCTCGACGAGACCGTTGAGATCCTCGCGCGGCACCGCGGCGAGCAGCTGCGTACCGGGACCATCGACGCAGCAGACCGGCTCTGGTTCTTCAATCTGTACTTCGACGCCACCGGGACCGAGCTCTTGGCGTGCAGCGGTGTCAATCGCTCTCGGAGGCCCAGCACGAAGGACTCACCCGAGCCCTGAGCTGATCCGCACCCGCCCTCTGCCCAACCGCAGCCGCCACCACCTGCAGAACCTCAGCTTCGAGGAGCAGGTCGTGGAGGCAGGCCGAAGAAATCTCAACTGCGGTGAGGTGTTACCGGACAGGCCTTAGGAAGGCGGTTACAGCGTGGTGAGCAGATCGCCGCGTTCGAGGGCCACGCGCAGAACGTGGGCGATCTCCTCGGGCAGCAGGTTCACTTCGGTGAGGGCTTCGGTGGTGAGGGGGATCTCGTCCAGGAGGTACTCGCCACGGTCGTCGCGCTGGAATTCGGGGCCGGTCTTGTCGTCGAAGTTCCAGTGCGTGATGTGGGCGAGGTAGAAGTATTCGG
Source organism: Streptomyces sp. NPDC107765 (assembly GCF_055657085.1). Classification (NCBI taxonomy): domain Bacteria; kingdom Bacillati; phylum Actinomycetota; class Actinomycetes; order Kitasatosporales; family Streptomycetaceae; genus Streptomyces; species Streptomyces sp. NPDC107765. Next base: position 32,037 of record NZ_JBVKBL010000023.1, read on the forward strand.
TTTCGCCCTTGGGGGTCTCGAGTTGGTGGAGCAGGCGCACGATCTGGGCCTCGCCTGCGGTCTCTTCGCGGACCTCGCGCAGGAGTGCGGCCTCGCGGCTGGCGTCGCTGTCCTCGACGCCGCCGCCGATGATCACCCAGTAGGGGTCGATGCCGGGGCGGATGCGCTTCATCAGGAGCAGGGTGTTGTCCGGCGTGATCAGGATGGCGCGGACGCGTTGCTTCATCGGGTAGGTCTCCTTCGGGTTTGGGTTGTATGAGACGTCAGTGGAGGAGCCAGCCGCCGTCGATGTGCAACGACTGGCCGGTGATGAACGATGCGGATGGGGCGGCGAGGAAGGCGATGGCGGCGGCGACGTCGCCAGTGCTTGACCGGCTTCACAGTCCCGAGGCGCCAAGAGGCCCTGTCTTCATGCGCCGACCGCTTCACGATCACGCGATCTGGGACCCTGTCCGACCAAACAAGCCTCATGGCTGGTACGACAACGGCTTCTTACGCGGGCCTGACCGATGGGTTGCTGTGCTTTGCCCAGGACCTCTTCGGCGTCCAGTTCGCCCTCGACAACGAGGGACACGTGGTGCGCTTCGCCCCGGAATCCGCCGAACGCACCGTCCTCGGTATCAGCCTGGAAGATTGGGCACAGTGGCTCCTGGTCGACCCCGACGTGCACGACGCCCACGCCTTCGCCACCAGCTGGCAGGACCGCCACGGCGCCCTCGCACACGACCAACGCCTGATCCCACTGCGCTTCTTCGCCCTCGGTGGTACTTACGAGGACGACAACCTCGCCGTCAAGGAAGCCGCGCAATGCATGCGCATCCGCGGCCCCCTCGCCCAGACCCTGTACTCACTACCTGACGGAGCCCACTTCCAGATGACGTCCACCCCACCCCCCAGCGACCCCGACCTGCTCTCCCACCACGAACTCGAAGTCTTCGCCGATTACTCCACCCTGCTGATCCAGGACGACGACGCGCGCCTGGGCGAACCCGAACCTGCCTGGTTCGAAACACTGGTTGAGAATTGGATCAACACCGCCCCCGGCATCATCGGTATCGGAGCCGCCCGCCCCTTCGACGTTCCCGTCACCGTAGACGTGCGCCGCGCGCCGCCAGCCGATGACGACACAGAACTGCAGCAGGCCGAGCACGTCACCCAGGCCAGCCTCGCGATCCCCTCCGGACGCCTGCTGATCTCCATGCAGGACTTCGACGACGCGCTGCCACGCATCCCCCTCACCCCAGGCACCTACACCGTGCGCATTTACTCCCACGGCCTGCAAACCATCTCCGAGGACGGATTGGACGGCGAAGACCGCTACCACGTGGTGCTCTGGCCCACGGACGAAGACCACCCCGCCCAGGTCCTCAAGCACTACCCCGAGCCCCTTCCCGGCGGCTGAAACCCGCAGCCGAACATCACGCTTCTGCGGGAACACCTCCGGCCTCCGCCCCCGCCGTCGGTCTTTTCGAGGAAGCCCTGTGGGTCAATCACGCGGTGGTAGGCATCTCCGGCTGTCGCCCGAGCCCGCTTTGGGCACCGGAAGGTACTGCGCCCCGCCCCGACACGCAGCTGCCGGGGCGGGGCGCGTCGCTGACCAGGGTGCCGACGACGCTGATCAGGGCGACGGCGGGCCAGTACACGCCCGGGCGGCAGCCCTTTGTGCGGAACTGCACCACGAGGACGACGGTGAGCAGCGCGCTCATCAGCAGCGAGACTCCGGTCAGCCCGAGGCCGGCCTTCTCGTTCAAGAGGTCGGCGGCGGTCTCGCCGACCGTGGTGCACAGCACCTTGATCACCCAGAAGTGGACCGTGAGCTCGGGCACTTTGTTCCAGCGCAGCCGGTGACGGGAAGGGGCTGCCTGGCCGACCTCCTCAAGCACCGGATTCTCAGATGTCTCGTATGCCATGTCGCCCGACCGTGGCACCGGGTACCTGAACACATCCTGACTGCCGCCGTGGATCACCCGCCCCGCCCGTTCCGTGCGCGCACCATGGCTCCATGCACACGCACGCACATGGTCTCCGCATAGCGGTCTTCCGTCCCGCCCCTGCCCGCGACGGAAGAAGACCGCCATGCACGCACCCGCTCCGCCCGCCACCCCGGCGCCCACTGATCGCGCGACCGCCTGGCTGCGGCGCCGTCTGGGCCGGGCCGTCGTCCTGTCCTACGCCGCAGCCCTGCTCGTGCCGGGCCCCGGCCGGTGGCTGCGCCACTCCCACGCGCTGCCGCTCGGGCCGCTGATCCGACTGACGGTATCCACCGCACCATGCCTGCTGTGGCTGGTGCTGTTCTCATCCGGACTTCAGGTCCCCGTCCGTGAGCTGGCCCGAGTCCTGCGGCGCCCGAGTGCACTGCTCGCCGGGCTTGCGCTGCACCTGGCGATCCCGTTGCTGGTCGTCCCGCTCGTCGCGGTCCTGCTGCACGCCTCGCCCGACTCCGACGGCGGCAGCGGGCTGGTCACCGCAATGATCCTGATCGTGGCGATGCCCGTGGCGGCCGGCGCCACGGTGTGGACCGGCAAGGGCGACGGCGACCAGCCGACCATGGTCGGCCTGGTCCTCGCGTCCACCCTCATCAGTCCACTCACCACACCGCTGGTGATCGAGCTGCTGTCTCCGCTGCTCAGTGACGGCTACGCCGGCTCGCTCGCCGCGAGTGTCCACACTGTGGGCGGTGGCTTCACCTTCGTCGGCGTGGTGCTGCCCTGCGCGGCGGGCATCCTGGTCCGGCTCGCCCTGCCCGCGTCGTTGCTCGGCCGGGCGCTGGGCGCAGTCGTGCCTGTGGCCCTGGCCGGCTCACTGGTCCTGACGTACGTCAACGCCAGCGGCGCCCTCGGCTCCTTGGTCGCTCGGCCACGCCCGCTACTGCTGGGTGCCGCGCTGGTCGTGGCGGCACTGGTCTGCCAGCTGTCGTTCGTGCTCGGCCGCTGCGCGGCGCGGCTGCTGCGGCTGGACCCGCCCGCCGCTTCCTCGCTCACCCTCGCCTGCGGCATCAACAACAGCAGCGCCAGCGCCGTACTGATCACCGCCGCGCTCCCGGACAAACCACATCTACTGCTCCCGGTCCTTGCCTACGGCCTGCTCCAGAAGACAGCCGCCAACCGGGTCGTACGGGTCCGGCCTCCCACGGTGTTGCGTTCTATTGCCTAGAAGATCGCGGTCCCGGCCCGACGCGGGCCGGCCCGCACGTGAGGCAGTCAACAGCGGCCTGCTCCCGACCGTCAGGCGGCTGACCAGGGCAGATGGAGAACTGGCACGGGAGTATTTAGGGTCAGCACGTGGCTTTCATCATGGTGTGTGAAGACGACGCGGCGGTCCGCGGCGTCCTCAAGCGCGCCTTGGAGCACGACGGGCACACCGTCTCCGTGGCCGCCACAGCCGACAGCCTGCTGCGGCAGCTCGCACCGGCGCCCCACCTGGTCGTCCTGGATCTCGGGCTCCCGGACGCCGACGGCCGCGACGTCTGCCTGGCCCTGCGGGCTCGCGGCGTCGACGCGCCGGTGCTGATGCTCACTGCCCTGGACGGCCTGCACCACAAGGTGGGCGGCTTCGAGGCCGGCGCCGACGACTACATGACCAAACCCTTCGACATCCCGGAACTGCTGGTCCGGGTCCGTGCGCTGCTGCGCCGGGCCACCGTGGCGCCCGCTCCGCGCGAGGTCGTCCTCGATCCGGCGAAGCACGTGGTGACCTGCGATTCGGTGAGCGAGAGCCTGACCCCGACCGAGTTCCGGCTGCTGGGCCGCCTGATCACCTCGCAGGGCGACGCGGTACGCCGCCATGCCCTCATCGCTGCCGGCTGGCCGCACGGGGCGCAGGTCAGCGACAACACCCTCGACTCCTATGTGCGCCGCCTCCGGGCCAAGCTCGGTCCGCTGGGTGTGGCCGAGCGTCTGGCGACCGTCCGCGGCGTGGGCTACCGATGGCAGTGACGGGATTCCGTAAGCGGGTCGTCGCACTCACCGTGCTGATCGCCACCGCCGTGGTCGCGATCCTGGTCGTCGTCTCGCACGTGCTGCTGAGCCGGGTGACCGACGCCGACGCGCACGATCTGGCGCGTACTCGCGCCGAGGCGGTCGCGGCGAACGTCACCGCCAAAGGCGGCCGCGTCGTACTGACGGAGAACAGCAGCGAGGCGCTGGACGAGGTCGCCTGGGTGTATGCCGACGGCCGCCTGATCGACGGAAACGTCCCGCCGAGCCTGGTCGATCGCGTCGAGGAGCTCGCGGACTCCGGGCGACCGCAGACCGCGACGGTCGACGATTACCTCCTGTACGCGCGGCAGGTCCCGATCCACGGCCACCACGTCATGGTGATCGTCCGGGTGGACCTCACGCCCTACGAGACGTCCGAGCAGCGCAGCCTGACCTTGTCGCTGATACTGGGCGGCCTCACGATCCTCCTCGCCGGCGGGGTCGCACACCTCGTGGTGCGCCGCGCGCTGCGGGTCGTGCACGAGATGGCCGCCCTCGCCGACGACTGGGGCCAGCACGAACCCGGGCGCCGCTTCAATCTCGGCGTCCCCCGCGACGAGTTCGGGGAATTGGGGCGGACCCTGGACCACCTCCTGGAGCGCGTCGACAACGCGCTGGCGGACGAGCGCCGGCTCACCGACGAGATCGCCCACGAGCTACGGACACCGCTCACGGTCCTGCGGGCCGAGGCGCAGCTGGCGCAGCTGTCCGGCGAGCCGGTGCCGACGGAGGCGGTGCTGAGCGAGGTCGACCGCCTCGATACGGCGATCACGACCCTTCTGCGCGCCGCGCGCGCACGGACGGACAAGGGGACCCGGTGCGATCTGCGCTCCGCCGCACGGCAGGCGATCGCCGGCCGCGCGGTCGACGTCGCCTTCCCGGCAAAGGTCGAGGTCGCCGTGGCGGCCGACGTCGCCGTGTCGCTGCTGACACCCCTGCTGGAGAACGGCCTGCGGCATGCGAAGTCCCGTGTGTGGATCACCGCGCGCAACCAGGGCGAGGCCATCGTGGTCGATGTCCTGGACGACGGCCCAGGGTTCGATCCCGACGAGGTCGACCGGGTCTTCGAAGCGGGTGTGACCGGCGGCGCCGGATACGGGCTGGGGCTGCCGGTGGTCCGGCGCATCGCCGCCTCGGCCGGTGCGGAGGTCCGCGCGATCGCGGACGGCAGTGGTCACGTCGAGGTGACGCTCCCGGCCGCACGCGCGGCCACGTAGTCAGGTTGCTTGCAGGTTCCCCGCGTAAACCTCCCTGCATGACAACGACAACGGAAGCACCCACGCGCAGCGGGCGGCTCATGCTCAACAAGGTTCCCGAGGTCACCATCTGGTTCTGGGTGATCAAGATCCTGTGCACGACGGTCGGTGAGAGCTTCGCCGACTGGATCAACATGAAGCTGGGCGTCGGCCTGGTGAACACGGCTTGGATCTTCACCGCGGTGTTCGTGGTGGTCCTGGCCGTCCAGCTGCGGCTGAAGCGGTACGTCCCGTTCCCCTACTGGCTGACCGTCGTCGTTGTCAGCGTCACGGGCACCCTGTACACCGACATCCTCACCGACCAGCTCAACGTGCCGCTGTGGATCAGCTCCGCGGTGTTCTCGGTGCTGCTCGCGGTGGTCTTCGGCGTGTGGTGGCTGCGCGAGCGCACCCTCTCGATCCACTCGGTCACCACGCTGCCGCGTGAGTCGTTCTACTGGCTCGCCGTTCTCGTCACCTTCGCGCTCGGCACCGCGACCGGCGACTGGACCCTCGAGCTCACCGGCTGGAGCCCGGGCGCCTCGGTGCTGCTGCCGCTCGGCCTCATCGCGGCGATCACGGCGCTGTGGAAGTTCGGCGCGAACCCGGTGCTGTCCTTCTGGCTCGCCTACATCCTGACCCGCCCGCTGGGCGCCAACATCGGCGACTGGCTCGCCTCCCCCAAGGTCGCTCAGCCGGGCGAGCCGACCGGCCTCGACCTGGGAACCTTCACCACCAGCCTGATCTTCCTCGGCCTGATCCTGGCGACCGTGGTCTACCTGACGGTGACGCGCTCGGACGTGACCGAGACCTACGAGGCCGCCCACGCCGCACACGCCAGCGGCGGACCGCGCAGGGAGCGCGTCGGGCTGGCCGGCTTCGGCCTGCTGGCCGTCGCGACCACGGGCCTGCTGGTCTGGGCCCACGGTCAGCCGCACACCGGTCCGGCGCCGGAGGAGGACAACACCTCCGCCGTCCAGATGGCTCCCGGTGTGGCGGTGAAGAAGTTCCCGCCCGCCAAGGTCGCCGCGCTGAAGAAGCTCGCCTCCACCTCGCTCAAGGACGCACGCTCGGGGAACGCGAAGGGCGCACACGCGGCCGCCCAGTCGCTGCGTGACCTGTGGGATGCCGACCAGGCATCGCTGCAGCCGCTGGACGGAACCGGCTGGACCTCCATCGACGCCCAGATGGACAAGGTGCTCAAGACGTTCGGCATCGATCACTCGAACCCGCCGCTGTCGCCCGCGCAGCAGGAGAAGGAACTGAACGCCCTCCTGACGGACATGGGCTGACAGACCACACAGCGCCCGCCCGGCCCACCCGGCCGGGCGGGCGCTGTGTGCCGCAGAATCAGCCATGGTGACGTCGCGGGTCTTGGTGGGGCCGAACCAGTTCTCGTCCCACACCTGTGCCATTAGCGTTTCTCGCGAGACGGCGGTGCCGGGTTCCTGGCGAGCAGGGCGAGGAGGTCGAATTCCTTCGGCCGCAAGGCGATCTCCCTGTCGTGGAGGGTGCAGCGGCGTGCGGTGGTGTCGATGACCAGGTCGCCGAGCCGTAGTGGGGGCTGCGGCTGCGACGTGACGGTCTGTCGGCGCAGGTGGGCGCGGAGGCGGGCCAGCAGAACAGTGAGGCTGAAGGGCTTGACCAGGTAGTCGTCGGCGCCTGCGTCCAGGCCGGCGATGACGTCGCTGTCGTCGGTACGGGCGGTGAGGATCACGATCAGCAGGTCGGGGAAGCGGGCCCGCAGGGTGCGGGCGAGGTCCAGGCCGTCGAGGTCGGGCAGGCCGAGGTCCAGGAGAACGGCGTCGTAGGCGGTGCGGTCCGTCTCCGTCAGAGCCGAGGCGCCGGTGCGGCTCCAGGCGGGGACGTAGCCGTTGACGCGCAGGCCGGTTTCCAGGTGGCGTCCGATGGTGTCGTCGTCCTCGACGACCAGGATGTGCAGGCGGCTGCGGTCCGGTGCGGCAGGCGTGCCCATGGCAACACAGTAGACAGGTCGCTCCCCTGCAGGCGGGCTCACAGGTCGCGGAGTTCCTCCACCGCGGGGCGCCGGGCACCGCGGATCCCGGTCAGGGCTGCGGCCAGTACGGCGATCAAGGCGGCCAGTCCGGTCAGGGTCAGGTAGACGCCGGGCACCGCCAGGGCGGCGGGCGGCGGGTCGAACACGCCGGTAAGTACCTTGACCAGCATTTCCGACAGCGCCCATCCGATGACGGCACCCCCGGCCAGGCCACCTGCGGCCAGCAGCAGGGCCTCGGTGAGAACCATGCCGCGCAGCTGGCGTGTGCGTGCGCCGAGCACGGTGGCGATGGCGAAGGTACGACGGCGTTCGGCGAGGCCAAGGCCGAGGACCAGCCCTCCGGCTCCGGCAGAGAGCAGGACGGCGAAGGCGAGTTCGATGCGGGTGAGTCCGGCCAGGTCGACGGAGGTCAGGCTGGTGCCGACGGTGCCGCGGGTCTGGGTGAGGTCGCTGACGATGGCAGTGGTGCCGAGCTGCGAACGAAGGCGCGTGGCGATCTGCTTCTGGTGGGTGCCGCCGGTATCGAGGAGGAAGGCGCCGACCGCGTCGCTGCCGGTCGCCTTGGCGATGTAGGCGGCGTTGGCGACGAAGAAGCTGTCCTTCGGTGCCGTGGGGAACTCCTTGGCGATGCCCGCGTAGTGGAAGGGGACCGTGCGCAGGGCCTTGGTGCGGGCGTCCTGGATGCGCAGGTTGACGGTGTCGCCGGGAGCGAGCTGGAAGTCGTTGACGGTCTCGACGCTGACCAGCAGGTTGTCCGGGCGCTGGGCCAGCTTGCGCAGGAGCTGCTGGGCGGTGCCGCCGGCAAAGTAGGCGTCCTGGAGTGAGGTGGCCCGGGCGATGGTGTCGGGACGGACGCCGTAGAGGTCCTGCAGGTCGGAGCCAACGTAGGCGAAGCGGTGCTGGAGGGGTTCGACGTGCCGTACGCCGGGGACTTTCAGCGAGCCGGCTGCACTGGGTGAGACTCGGGCGCCGGGTGGTTCGGTGACGGTGACGTCGGCACCGTTGGTCAGGCGGGCGTCGACCTCGGCCTGCTGCCGGTAGTTGGCGTTGAAGACGGCAGTGGAGAGCGCGAAGGACACGGCGAGGGCGAGCAGCACCACCGAGCGGGCCAGGGGGCGGCGGCGCCGGGACAGGGTGGCGGCGGTGGTGCCGGCGAGGGTCGCGGTCAGCGGGCGGGCCAGCCGGGCCAGGGCGGGGCGGCCGTGGGTGAGGGCGAGGAGGGTGAGTCGCCACAGCAGCAGGGCGGCGCCGATCCACAGGAGGGCGGGGCCCAGGAAGGCCCAGTACGACACGGAGATGCTGGGCACGCCTTCCGGGGCGAGGACGAGGGCGTACTGGTTGCCAGAAGAGGCACGGAAGACGAGCCAGGAGCCGATCGAAAGGGCAAAGTCCAGGCCGTACCGCATCCACCACGGGTTCCTGGTGCTGCGGGCACCGGACTCCTTGCGGGTCTCGGCGACGGTCACCGTACGCAGGTCGCGCAGGGCGGGGACGAGGACGGCTCCGGCAGCTACGGCGGCACCCAGCACGAAGGCGGTGCCGTACCAGGCCCAGGTGCCCGCGCCCGCTCCGAAGGAGGCGGCACCGAAGGCGAGGCGGCCGGTCAGGCCGGGGTCCACGTGACTATGCTCCTGTCCGCCACGGCCACCACCGAGCCGACTGAGCAAGAGGCGGCCGGTCTGACCGAAGCGGAGATCGATCGCATGCGCGCGTCGGCCGCCAGCCGTGCCCACAACCAGTGTGAGGAGATGGGCTATGGCATCCTCCAGTCCACACGCCCGCAGACCCTCGGGTTTGCCCTCACCGACTCCCCGGTCGGCCAACTCGCCTGGATCATCGAGAAGTTCAAGGCATTCTCCGACTGCCGTGATTCCCCCGAGGAGGTCATCAGCCGCGACACCCTGCTGACCAACGTCATGCTCTACTGGCTCACCGGCACCGCTACATCCTCAGCCCGGCTCTACTACGAAACCGCCCATGCGCGTACGGGCTTCGCAGGCGCCACCGAGCCTTCCTCCACCCCCACCGGCCTGGCGTCCTTCCCGGCCGACACCTCCGTGCCCGTACGCCATCTCGCCGAACGGACCGACAACATCGTCCACTGGAAAGAACTCACCCGCGGCGGTCACTTCCCGGGCCTGGAGACCCCCGCCCTCCTCCTCACCGACCTCCAGACCTTCCTCCACAACCTCCATTAAGCATCGGTACGGCAGGTTGGGCCGACCCAAGGGCGCCCTGAACCAATCCACAGAATTCGACAATTACTCTTGCGTGAGCACCACGAGCGTGCTCGTCTCAGAGATGTCGAGCACGCTCCCGGGCCCAGCCTAATCGTGCGCGTGCACGTGCTGCGCACCGTCCACCCGGGCACCGACATTTACCCCCGGGACAAGGTCAGCTCCGTCATGGGAATGACCTTGTTCAGCGTGGATCCGGCTACCGTGGAGCCGGCCCCCTTCACCAATGACGACTGGACTCTCACACTCCTGCGCTGCCTGGCCGCCTCCCGCTCTACGGAGCAACGTCCACAAACTTGCCTGTGCGGTTTCCTGTTCCTGGCGCCCGACCGGCTCCGTCTGTATCTGGACGTTGAGCCCTTCTCGGGATGACAGCCGCCGACGTACGCCCTGGTGGCCCGCTCACCGTCCCGCTGGCGGTCCTGCCGTCGCTGCTTGACGAACAGCGGCTCACCGTGACCGGCACTGCTGATCCGCCTTACTCACGCGTAGTGGACCTCACTGATCATTAACAAGGCCGCACGGCATCACCGCGCTACACCCGATGCAGCTGGCGGGGATCGGAAGGATTCGTGTGGTCCTCTTGGCCGACGTCGCGCGCGCGATAGCACAGATCTTCCCAGAACTGGCGCATCTTGGAGATCGGAATCTCGCGCTGCCACCATGCCTGCCGCCGGAACCGCATGTGCAGCCATGCCCGGGGCTGCCACGTCCTGAGCAGGTCGCGCTGGTGTAGGCAGAAGGCCTCACTGAACTCCAGCCGCAAATTCTCTACCTTGGCCGGATACGGGCACATCATCAGCCTGCAATCGTCCGTGCAGTTGGAGCCTGGTTGTTGGGCGAAACCTACCGCTCTCAGAACGTCCAGTCGCCTCCTGTCCTTGCTCAGGCAGAGCGGAAGGCGAAGGAAGGGATCCGCCGCAGAATGCGCTAGGGCAGAGAACAGGTCCTTCGGCCGGTACCCGCGCTCACTCAGCATCACCAATAGCAGCACGTCAGCGAGTAGCTGCTGGGCATCGGCGTCGAGGGTGGTCCAGCCGATGGACAGGGGGATCCATAGATCCTGGCGGACCTGTTTCAGGGGCTGCTCCATCACTGTACCGATCTCGGCGGCCACGCCGACGTCGTCGATCCAGAGGAACCGCGCGGGCTGCCCGGTCCGCAGCGCACGGACCGCCAGGTCGGCTGCGGCCCTCACCAGCGGGTGCTCTTGCTGATGCCGGCCCAGCGCGAGCCAAGCGTCGACTTGGCCCCTGGGGTCCGGATCGGGCCCGCGGACGATCGACTCGTGCTCGGCGACGCCGTCTGGCAGCTCCCACAAAGCAAGGGCGTGCAGCAGCGTGAGGCGGGTGTACCAGAAGGTGCTGTGCTTCAACATCTCCACGGCTTGCTTCCTCAAGAACTCCCGGGCGTCCATGTTGGTGTCGGCACTGGGCTTCTGGTTGGCGGCGTACTTGAATCCCTGAGCCAGGGACACGTCCAGGGCGGGGCGGTAGCCAGGCATCACACCGCGGCGTCTGGCTGTGTCCTCCGTGCCCGCGAAGGAAACCCATTCCTCAAGGGCCTGGCCGGGGCTGCCGAGGTGGGTCGCCCTGTTCGATTGGATGAGCATGGGCAGGACCCAGGCACCCATCGAGTTGGAGCGCCACATCTCGACTTCCCGAAGCACCTCGTTTCGGGCCTGCCTCCGCTCCTCGCGGCTTCCCCGTTCGCCCTCATGGTGGCCTCGGCGGCGCTCCCGGTGCCGTTCTGTGTCGTTAACTGGTAGCGGCGGTTCCGTCCCAGCCTTGTCGTTTTCGGGCTGCGGTGGGAGGACGGTACTGCTGATCGTGGCGGGTTTGGAGAGGTGGCGGTACAGCGCCTGGAACGCTCGCTCGCCGCCAGCTCCCACCTGCTCCGCGATCGCGGTGCGCACTCGATGGTCGGCTTCATGGCGGCCGATGCCGAACAGCGAGTCGTACGCGGGGACGCCTCGGTCACTGGCCGCGGTCATGCGGCCTGCCGCGGCTCCGCACTGGCGCACGAGGGCAAGCTTCGCTGCACGCAGCTCGCCGGGTTCCTCTCCGCGCCCGATACGCCCCCAGTTCCTCAGCGCGGCGCTTATCACGCGCTGTGGGTCAGGGTTGGTGTCAGCGGTGTCGATCTCCACGGCAGCGCGGTAAAGCTCCAGAGCTCTCACACGTAGGCTGTCCTCGCCCTTCGCCTGTCGCGCCCCGACCTGGCCGACCGCAGGCCGCCCCGACACCTGCTCTGACTGTTCCGCTTCGTCCAGAGCCGCTTCCGCCTCGTCCAGCAGCATTTCTCGCAGAGTAAGGACCGGACACCCGGCGGTCTGGTGCCCCTGGCGACATGTGCAGCGCCCTTCGCGTGACCGGGAATGCAGGGTCAGAGCCATGAGGAGATCAGGACCCCCGAGGCGCAGCCCTCTTGAGATAGGTAGGACATCACCGTATGAGTTGTCGAGGACCCTAGCGAGGTAGCGGGAGCCTAGGTATGCCTGCATGGCGCTGCGGTGGAACCGTACCGATTCACCGTGTTCGTCGACCAGACCCATCCGCGTTCCCCACGTTGCGGCGCTTCGGACGTCGATTCGGGGGCCTGTGATGTCCTCCTTCAGGAGGTTCATCCGTTCATCGAGTGCTGCGGCGACGCGATGGTTCCACTCCGCGTTGGTGGGCACAGCATCTTCGCCGGCAGCTTGCGAGGCGCTGCCTTGCCCCGGGTCGGCCAGAGGGTCCAGTTCTCTGAGGAAGACTTCGGTACGCCCCGACGCCAGTCCGATGCAGGCCAAGGCGGACAGGTTCTCGACCACCGCCTGTCTGGAGTCCTGGTCGATGGGCAGCTCTGGGTGGAAGACGCCCTCAATCAGTACCTCGGTCCACGCGCACAGGAGGCGTGCCCACAACCCCCAGCCATCGTCACTACGGCTGATGGAATCGGGGCTTTCCCATAGCAGGTGCTCCAGAAGGCCGTGGCTAAAAAGATCCTGGGCGATGGGAAGATACTGCAAGGATCCCACGCTGTCCGCGTTCTCTACGACCCAATTCAGCCTTCTCGGATCCGTATGCCAACTGCTGATTCGGAGGAGGGAGTGAAGGGTCACGCCCGGGCTCAGCCGCAATGGCTGCAACTCGGTGATCGTGCACTGCGCGGAGCGCAGCGGGGTATGAGGACGTGCGGTGATGACCAGCGGTAGCTTCTCTTCTCCGGCCACGCGTATGGCTTCCCGGATCATGCTGTCGCGCCGGCTCCTCGCGTTTTCATTGCTCAGGGCGTCCTCCAGACCGTCCGCGAGGACCACGATGCGGTCTGCACGCTGCCGCAACCACCGCCAGATTCTGTCGAGCTCGGCTTCCGATCTAAGCTTCGGCTGCACAATCTCCTCGAAGGACTTGCGCGCCAGGTGAGAGAAATTGAGCCCTTCTTGGGCTGCCCGCAGGTTTACCGCTACGGGTACGGCTCCCTTGCCCGCGAGTCTTTCGGCGAGGCGGACCAGTAGTGCTGTCTTGCCTATCCCGGCTCTCCCGACAATCACCTGGGCCCGTCGTTGTGTCCTGTCGTGCAGCCTGGTCATGATCACGTTGCACAGTTCGTCCCTCCCCGCCAGTTCGTCCGTGGAACTGCCTGTCACTGCCACGAACCGGCTGAGCTCTCTTCGGGACCGGCGGGTACAAAACCGATGGATCGACCTCAACCGCCAGGCCAGGAAGAGCAAGGTCGAGGCTGCCAGCAGCAGCAAGGGCAGGACGACGCCGTTGACCGCCCCACAGGAAGAGGCGACATTGCTGCATCCTCTATCCGGATTGAACGGGCCCCACCACCATCCTGGGTAGTCCTTGGTGCCGCGATGGAAGAGCGCGACCAGTAGCCCTCTGCCACCCCATACGAAAAGCACGAGAGCGAGAACACAAAGGACGGCGATCCCGAGGGTGGTCCAGAAGGGGTTCCACCATCGCTTCGTGGAAGTTGCGCGAAGCAGCCACCCGGTGCGCATGCGCCGAACAGCGGTTGCGACCGGCCATCGCAGGCGCCTCCATGCCTCTCGGCAGACACGTAGGTGCAGGGGATCGCTCATCGCCTTATGAAGAACGCTGACCTTTGTGTTCATCGTGCATACCAGCACCCAGTGGCGTCGGAGGGGACTGGCTAACGACACCGCCTGCAGCCGGTAGGCGACCCCCTTCCGCTCCGGGACTAGTCCACCAAGCCACTGGTCTGGCGGCGTCCGCCTTCTTCCATTGCTATCAAGGCATGCACGACCTCGCCACCGGGTGGTGAGCACGGTCACGACTGCTCACAGGCGGACGTTCAGAGCGCGGGTGGAAGCGCTGATCGCTACCTCGCTGTGCCGGCCAGAGTCAAACCGCACAACGCTCAGCCGGGCTGCTGCTGAACCTCCTGCTCACCGACGATCCGCACCCCAACCCACGAACACCACACCCCACCAACCCCGGACAAGAGCCCACCCCGACGCTCCCCACAGCCCCCCGCCCCGCCCGAGATACCACGCCATCCCACACTGAACAACGGGCGCGAAACCCGTGCCACCACAACGCCATCCGGACCGGAACCACGAACGCCTTGACACTCCGGTACATTCGGACGGGTGTACACCACACGTTCCTTGAATCACGAACCGGCAAAGCACTCCTAACCTCGCAGGCCGCGAAGGGCGCTCTCCGCGCGAGCGGAGGTGAACCACGACATGCCGCCCCTCCCCTCCCCCAAGGAGCGTGCTCTCTGCGCGAGCGGAGGTGAACCGCCGATGCCGGCGATGGCGGCTGCTCCGACGGCGTGCTCTCTGCGCGAGCGGAGGTGAACCGAACATCCTGCTCCACGAGCTCGGGCACACGCTGTGCTCTCCGCGCGAGCGGAGGTAAGCCGGGTACCGCGAATCCCGGCCCGCCATCGTCGGTCAACGCTGAGGTGGTGACCCCCGGCCACCGCCGCCCGCAGCGCCCAGCGGCCGGCGCCACACCCATCGACCCGCCACGTCAAGACCCGCACCGCCGACAAGGAGAGCACCGGGATTTTCGTCTCAATCAACAGCAGCCATCGTGGATTTGCGGCTCAGCTTCCGTCGCCGGCGCCAGTCAGTAGTAGTGGCGCATGAGGGTGGTGGCCCAGTCGGGCTGGGTGGTGTCGCCCTGCGGGCCGAACTCGGCCATGTAGGGTTTGACGTCGAGGACGGGGGTGTTGTCGACGGCGTCGAGGCCCTGGACGTGCAGGTCGAGGCCGTCGACCTTGAGTAGGCGGCAGCGGGAGACGCCGAGCCGGTTGGGGCGGTTCTTGCCGCGCTGGGCGAAGATGCCGACCAACGGCCAGTCGGTGTTGCCACGCGGATGCCGGGCCCCGGTCTGCACCTTGTCCTCGGGAACGCGGTCGAAGTGGTAGACGACTTCCAGGTGGGAGAAGGCATCCAGGCCCGCCACCACGTCCGGGCCGAACTGGCCGGCGTCCAGACGGATGATCGCCGTCTCCCCGCCCCAGTCGTCATCCCTCACCTCCGCCCGACCACCGACCACCCGGCCCACCGGCACCGAAACCACCCCACCCGCGACGTTGTTCTCAGACATGTGCCGTCTTCCCTCCACAGGATCACAAAGAGCTCAAAAATCAGCTGAGTTGAACCCACCGTATCGATCACCGCACTGCCTCGGCACGCCGTTCCGGTGCGGCGCGCCAGAAGCAGTCCAGCCGATCGTGGAGATGTCCCTGTAGCGCCCTCAACTCAGGGTGGTCGCCAGCGGGTCCGTAAACCACACCGAATGCTCCAAGCCGCCCGGCAGCCGGCCCGGATCTCTTCCCGGCTGTGAGCGCTGTACCACCAACAGACAAAGAACCTGCCGGTGCCGTCCTCGGCGAACAAGCTGGAGTTCTTGCACAAGCCGGGCTTCTTCGCCGAGGAGCGACACCCCTGGCGAGGACGCTCACGAAGGAACCGCTGTCAGGTGCGCAGGGCCGCCCAGGTGTGCGCGCCCACCTCGCCGTCGACCCTGAGGCGGTGGGCACGCTGGAAGTCCTCCACCGACGACCGGGTGTCCTTGCCGAACCTGCCGTCGATCCCGTGCGAACCAACGCTGTATCCATGGCTCCTGAGCAGGCACTGCACCTCCACCACCCGAGGCCCGGAGTCGCCGTACACAGTGAGCGCAGTGCCCAAGTAGGCGTTACAGGTTCGCGTGGTGGAGGTCCGGGTCTGCGTCGGCCCCGGATGGGGCTTCGCGGTGACGGTGACCACCGGGGCGGGAGGGCGCTGCCCGGTATCCGCCGGTGGGGCCGGGGCTTGGCCCTTGCCGCCTCGTTCGCCTCCGCCTCCGCGTTCGCCCGCGTCTCCCCGGCCGCCGGTGCCCGGGGCCCTCGTGGTCGGGGCGGCGGACGGTCGGCCCGTGGTCCCGGTGCGGGACGGCGCGGCCGGGGCGGAGGCGTGCGGACGGTTCGGGGCCCAGGCGGCCTGCCGGGCCTGCGGGGAGCTGCCGGGCCAAAGGACCGCGGCCACAGCGGCGGACGCCACGGCGAGCAGCGCCACGGCGCCCGCGAGGAGCCGGCGCCGTGGCCGGGTCGGTGGCTCCTCCAGGGTGGGCCTGGGGGCCCGGCGGCGCAGCACGGTGAGTTGGTCGGTCACCGGGACCACCACCGCGCGACCGCTCCACCCGGCCCGGGACTCGATCAGCTCCGCCAAGGGTGCGGGCCACTTGCGGGCCCGGCTCTGCTTGCGCGCCGCCTCGGCGACCTCCCGGGGCGTGGGACGGTCAGCCGTCGTCTTGGCCAGGCAGCGGGCGATCAGCGCGGCCAGTGCCGGATCGTTCTCGGCCACCCGGTCGAGGACTTCGGCCTCGGGCTCGGCGTAGATCACCCGGTGGATGATCTCTCCGGTCGACCCGTCGCCGAACGGCGCCCGGCCGGTTGCCGCCAGGGCGAGGACCGACCCCAGGGCGAACACGTCCGAGGCGATCCCCACCTTCTTGCCGTCGGCCTGTTCGGGCGACATGAACGAGGGGGTCCCGATCTGCTGGCCCGTCAGGGTCAGCGCGCTGGAGTCGACGGTGTGGGCCACGCCGAAGTCGATGACCCGCGCACCGTCCGCGCCCAGCAGGACATTGGAGGGTTTGACGTCCCGATGGACCATTCCGGCGGCGGCTATGGAGGCGAGCGCCTGCCCGGCCTCGCCCGCCAGCCGCCACACCACGGGCGCCGGCAGCGGCCCGTAGCGGCGTACCGCCTCGTCCAGACCGACCCCGGGTACGTAGGAGGTCGCCATCCACAGACGGTCCTCGGCATCGGTACCCGAACCGAGCAGCCCGGCCGTGTACTTGCCGTGCACCCGGCGCACCGCCTCGATCTCCCGCTCGAAACGGCGGCGGAAGCGTGGGTCCTCGGCGTACTCCGACCTGATCACCTTCACCGCGACCAGGCCGTCGGCCCGGTAGGTTCGCCCCGCTCCGACGTCCTCGTGCCGGGCGAGGTAGAGCCGGCCCATGCCGCCGCCGCCCAACCGGGCCAGCACCCGGTACGGGCCGATCACCGCGGGGTCCGACCTGCGCGACGGTTGCGCGCCGAGCCGGTCGAGGTCGGCGGCGGACAACTCCGCTGCCGTGGTGGGGGGCAGCTCCGGCTCAGACATGGGACTTCCCTCGGCAGACACCGTGCGACGGCTCCGCCGCCCCAGGGCGGGCGGAGCTGCGGCCGCGGCGGCGGACGGTCTGCGCCGCGGCCGCATGGATACGGATACGGCTCCCGCGCCGCCGGCGCGGGAGATGGCGGTCAGGATCTTCTGCACCTGCTGCTGCAGGTGCTCCAGGGAACCGCGCATCTTCTCCATGTCCGAGTGGACCTGCGGCCAGACCTCGCCCCGGAACCTCTGCGCCAGCGGGCCGTCCCAGTGATTGGGGTCGCTCAACAGCTGTCCGTGGCCGTTGAGTTGCTTGATGAGGGCCGGAAACTGGTGGGTGGCCAACGTCATCACTCGGCCGGAGCACGCCGTTGCGCCCCGACGCCGCACGCCGGCTGGCCGCGCAGCTCGCGCCGGCCGGGCCAGGTCATCCCTGGGAAGGCGTCCGGTTCACCACCTCGTGGGGTTCCGGCCCTTCACCGCCGCGGATGTACCGGCCTTTGGCGCAGGCGCAACCCCGTCCGCGGGATGAGCCTTGCGCTCCGCCTCGTACGCGTAATCGCTCGTGCCGTCGGCCGCGTCCACGGGGCGCTCACTGAGAAGCGCTGTCCACGGGGTCCAGAAGAGGGGCCAGGTCAGGAAGGTGGGCAGCCACAGCGCCCACCAGGCGTTCAGCACGCGGGCCGATGCGGGGCTGTGGCCGGGGCTGGAGGCGGGCCAGACGTCGTTGGCGATCTGCTTGGGCAGGAAGAGGTTCGCGATGGGGATGCACCAGCCGATCACCGCCATGGAAGGGTGGTACCGCAGCCGACCGGGCGCGAACTTCTCGGCGGCGGGGCGTACGCGGCCTGACTTCGTGATCTTGTTGCGGACTTGGCGGGGAACGGGTATGGCCACCGCTGGATGTCGGCGGCCACACTGGGCGTCCAGTCGACGGGGGGTGTTCCTCTAGGGCGACGGATGCAGTGCAGTCCACCTGTGCAGGGCCCGGACGGGCGACTGCCCGGGCCCTGCTGTCTGCTGAGGGGCAGCAGGCCAGTGCCTGCTGCTGCTGCGGCAACGGTCTTCGTTCGGTCCAGGTGTCTCACGCGGGTCGTGCCGGGAGCTCACATGCGGGGATCGAGGAGTTTTTCGGGTGTGATGGGGAGGTCCCGTACCCGTCGCCCTGTCGCGTGGAACACTGCGTTGGCGACGGCCGCTGCGGTACCCGTGGCGGACAGCTCTCCGATTCCCTTGGCGCCGAGCGGCCCGGCGTGCGGATCGAATTCATCGACGAAGGACACGTCGATGTGCGGCGGGATGTCGGCGTTCACCGGTAGCGGTACCCCGGCGAGGTCCTGGGACAGCCAGCGGCCCAGGTTCGGCTCGAAGCGGCTGGCCTCCATGGCTGCCATGCCCCAGCCCCACACCAGGCCGCCGATCATCTGGGATCGGGCGGTGCGCTCGTTGACGACCGCGCCGACGCTGTAGACACCGGTCGCGCGGCGCAGCCGCAGCAGGCCGAGGTCCGGGTCGACACCTACTTCGATGAACATGGCGCCGAAGGTGCGGGAGGCGACACCGGGTGCTCCCGCGTCGGCGGATGCGCCGCCGGGGAGCACCATCTCGCCGTTGCCGACGACCTCGTCGCGCTCGGCCGCGCGCAGGATGTCGGCGTAGGACCGGCGCCGGTCGTGCCAGGTGAGGGCGCCGGAGTCGGCGCACACCTCATCGGCCGGCCAGGCCATCACGTCGGCGAGTTGGCGCAGGACGTCGTGGGCGGCCAGGTGGACAGCGGTGCCCATGGCGATCGTGGTGCCCGACCCGTAGGCAGGACCGGCGTACGGCAGGTCCGTATCGCCGGAGATTCCCTTGACGGAGCTGATGCCGATACCGAGGGTCTGCGCGGCGATCTGCGGGAAGATCGTGGTGGAACCCGCGCCAATGTCTGTGTAGCCGGCCTCGACCGTGGCAGTGCCGTCGGCCCGCAACCGCACCCGGGCATGGGAGGTGAACCGGAACTGACCCTGCGTGCAGTCGGCCATGCCACAGCCGATGAGCCAGTGCCCGTCGCGGCTGCCGCCCCTGGGCCGGTCCCACCAGCCGAAGCGGCGAGCGCCCTCTTCGTAGGCCTCCCTGAGCTTCTTCGAGGACCAGGGTGTGCCGTCGGCGGGGTGGCTCTCGGCGTAGTTGACAAGGCGCAGTGTCAGCGGGTCCATGGACAGGGTTTGGGCCAGTTCGTCCATCGCGGAGCCGAGCGCCCAGGTGCCGGGGCCGTCGATGGGGGAGCGCATGAACGACGGCAGGTTGATGTGGCCGCGCTGCACCCGCTGGCTGGTGGAGATGTGCGGGGAGGCGTACAGGGCTTTGGAAGGCACGGAACCGAACTCGACGTAGTCGTCGGTGAGGGCGGTGACGTTGTCGACTTCGTGGACGACCGCCTGGAGTTCGCCGTCTGCGCTGGCGCCCAGGCGGACGCGGTGCTCCATCAGCGGCTGGTAGCCGACGATGCAGTACATGTCCTGGCGGGTGAGCACCAGCTTCACCGGTCGGCCGACGGCCCTGGCAGCCTGGGCGGCGAGAATCTCGTGCGGCCAGATGAACGCCTTCGTCCCGAAGCCGCCGCCGGTGTGCCGAGCGATCACCCGCACCTTGTCGGAGGCGATACCAAAGGTCGCGGCCAGGGCGTCCCGCACCGCGTACACGTGCTGGACAGAGTCGTGGACGGTCAGTCGGCCGTCGTGCCACTCGGCGACGACCGCGCTCGGTTCCATCGGGTTACCGTGCCGGGACGGCTGTGTGTAGGTGCCGACCGCGTGCACGGGTGCCTTGGCGAACGCGCCGGCCGCGTCGCCCTTACGGAACTCCAGCGCGTCGAGCATGCCGTAACCGCTCTCCGGCGATGGCGGTACGGCCAGGGCCGTGTCCGGGTTGATGAATGGCTTCTCCTCGTACGACACCCCCACCCGCGCCGCCGCGCCCTCTGCCGCTTCCAGGGACTCGGCCAGGACCATGGCCACCGGTTGGCCCCAGTAGTGGACGACATCCCCCTGCAGAGGGAGGAAACGGGTCGCGAGCGGAGGGCTCGGCAGGCCGTCGAACGCCTTGTCGACGACCGCCAGCTCGGTCAGCACGTGGACGACCCCCGGCTCCCGCCGCGCCTCCTCGACGGAGTAGCCGGAGACCCGGCCTGCGGTGATCGTCGCGCCGACCAGGACCGCATACAGCTGGTCGGCGGCGTTGTGGTCGGCCGCGTACATCGCTGCCCCAGTGACCTTGGCGGGGCCGTCCTGCCTGGTCACGCCACGCATGCCGGTCATGATGCCTCCAGGGCCAGTTCGAGGGCACGCAGTGCAGTGTTGCGGGCGAGAGGGATCTTGTACGCGTTCGAGGACAGCGGGCGGCCCGCCGAGAATCCGGAGGTCACGGCGTCCATCACCTCGGGGCTACCGGGGCGCGCGCCGACCAGTGCCTGTTCCGCGTCGTACAGGCGCCAGGGACGCAGCGCCACGGAGCCAAGGGCCAGCCGTGCGCGGGAGATAACGCCGTCCTGGACCTCCACGGCGGCGGCGGCCGACACGAGGGCGAACTCGTAGCTCTGGCGCTCGCGCACCTTGACGTATGCCGACTTGGGCGCGGGCGCGCCGATCTTCATGCCGGTGATCAGCTCACCGGGGCGCAGCACGTTGTGCACCGAGGGGTCCTCGGCAGGCAGGGTGTGAAATTCGGTCGCCGGAATCCTGCGTCCGCCGTCGACGTGCTCGGTGATGATCTCCGCGTCCAGGCAGGCGAGGGCGACGGCGGGGTCCGAGGGCTGTACGGCCACGCAGTCATCGGTCCACCCGAAGATGGCCAGCCGCTCGTTCGCGCCGTGCAGAGCCGCGCAACCGGAGCCGGGGACACGCTTGTTGCAGGCCACCGGGCCGCCCGAGCGGAAGTAGGGACACCGGGTGCGCTGCACCGGGTTGCCGCCGATGGTGGCCAGGTTGCGCAGCTGTGCGGAGGCCGCGCTGAGGATGGACTGGGAGAGCACCGGGTACGAGGTCTCGACACGCGGGTCCTGGGCCACGTCATTGAGCCGGGCCAGCGCGCCGATGTGCAGGCCGTCGCCGACGGAGGCGATCTCGTGCAGCCGCGGCAGGCGACCGATGTCGACCAGGTGGCTCGGCGACTCGATGCCGGTCCGGGCCCAGTTGAGCAGTTCCGTGCCGCCGGCGAGGAACATGGTGTCCTTGGTATGCGCGCTGTCCAGGGCGCCGGCCAGGGACTCGGCCCGTACGTAGGTGAACGGGCGCATGTCACCGCCCCTTTCCGGCTGCTGCCTCGACGGCGGCGGTGATCTGCGGGTATGCGGAACAACGGCAGATGTTCCCGCTCATCCATTCACGGATCTCCTCGTTCGACCCGATACGGCCCTCCTGAATGCAGCCGACGGCCGACATGATCTGACCAGGTGTGCAGAACCCGCACTGGAAGGCGTCCGCGTCGATGAAGGCCTGCTGGACAGGGTGTAGTTCACCGTCCCGGGCGAGCCCCTCGACGGTTGTCACCTCGCAGTCGTCGGCGCTTGCGGCCAGCACCATGCAGGCGTTGACCCGACGCCCGTCGAGGTGGACGGTGCAGGCGCCGCACTCGCCCCGGTTGCATCCCTTTTTCGTCCCGGTCAGCCGAAGCCGCTCGCGCAGGAGGTCGAGGAGGGTCGTGCGCGCATCGCACGTCACCTGCGTGGTCGTCCCGTTGACCCGCAAGGTGAGTGTTGCCTCCGGGACGAGGCTCTGGTTCGGCATGTCATCGCTCCTGGGCAGGGCGGCAGATTTGCGGAAAGCGGGCATTTTGCGCAATAGATTAGTAATGCGCGCATACTGTACTGGATCAACCCTGTGTCGCACACCGTCCCTGGCACTGTGAGGACCGCCGACACTGGGTCGTTGCCCGTCGCAGCGTCAGGCGGCCCGAGGAGATCTCCTACTACGTCGCCTACTGCCCGGCCGGCACCACCCTGGACGAGTTGATCCATATCGCCGGCAGCCATTGGGCCGTCGAGGAATGCTTCCAGACCGCGAAGCAGGAGTGCGGCCTGGACGACTACCAGGTACGCCGCTACCCGGGCTGGCACCACCACATCACCCTGGCCATGGCCGCACACGCCTGCCTGACCGTCCTGCGGGCCCGTGAACTCGATACCGGGAAAGCAGAAACGGATCCTCCCAGTTCATCCACCTCAGCCTCGCCGAGATCAGACGACTGATCACCCGCCTACCAACCGCCAACCCCCACCCGTCGACCACATCCTTCACTGGTCACACTGGCGCCGAAAGCGACAACACCAAGCCCGCATCAGTCACTACACACGACGCGGACACAGCCCATAGAACTGCCCAGCCATCAGCACAAACACCGTTGCAGTACTAAGGCTGTCGTCGGCCCTGTGCCGATGGCGCCCCGGGGTGGGGCGGGCACAGGGTCGCCGGCCGGTGAGAGTGGCCGGGACGATGGGCACGCAACGAATAGTGCCCGCCCTGAGAGTCCTGCTTTCCGGCAACGGTGCGTGGACACCACGCACGTACTTCAGGCAGTTGGCTCAACGGTGCACTTGAGGCTGTTGTGTAGGCAGCTTCCAGGAACGACTGGTGCATCAGCCGGAAGGGCCAGCTGAAAAAGTCACCGCACGCTGCCTGACGTGGCACCGGCCGAGGGTGCTTCGAAGGTCTCAGAGCGCATGGAGAATCCCCAGTCGGATCGGCACGTTCTGGCCTACGCCCTCTTCGCGCACCGCGTGGGGGTCGATGCGCCAGGACCTGACAGGCAGGCCGGAAGGTCCCGCTGTCATGTCTCGCCACACTCGACTCGGTGCGCGCACGGATCGAGCGGGGTGACCATCCCCAGGCGGTCCTCGATGTGCTGCACCGCGTCCAGACGCAGATCCTCGCGGTACATCCCTGCCACGGCACCAGGCGGTCGCGAGTCCCGGTGAGCACGGACACGGCCTGCGCTCCCCCATAGGTCTTCGCGGTCAGCAGCCGCATCGGCACGGCACGGACTGCCCACCCCGATGAGCACGAGTCGACGGCGGAATCCCGGTCCGCCGGCCGGGGGTATCAACGCGCCGAGGGGCGCGCTCTTGCCTGGCCGGCGCCTGCGGCGCATGCAGTATGACGGCATGACGTCGCATCGCGGCGGTCCGGCAGGGGGCCAATGGCCGCACCCCGTCGTCCGCCTCCCGCATGAGCAGGAACTCTTCGCCCATGGGCGCGGTGTGCAGGACCACATTGCGGACACGATCACCGCCTTCGCGGGATCGATGCGCTTCGTCTACGTGCACCTGGTGTGGTTCGCCGGCTGGATCATGATCAACGAGGGGATCTTCGGACCGGCCGCGGTCTTTGATCCCTTCCCATTCGGGCTGCTCACCATGATCGTCAGTCTCGAGGCGATCTTCCTGTCGACATTCGTCATGGTCAGCCAGAATCGCCAGGCCGCACGAGACACCATCCGCGCCGATCTCAACTTCGAAGCCAGCGTGCGCTCAGAGGTCTGGTCAACGAACCTGGGACGCGCCCTGGGACTGGATCCTGAAGAGATCGAGCGGCAGACACAAGAGCTTCTGGCGACCAGTCGGGACAAGATGAACAGCGAAATGGGACGACCTCAGGCATGAGGTCGGCGAGAGCGCGCACGCGGCAGGGCCGCGCTGTCGAAGCCGACGAGGTGAGGTCCAGGTCCGGTTCAAACCGGGCTCCCCTCAGGTGTCCTTCTTGCCGAGAACATCGAGTCGCCAGACCGGCACGGCACTGGCCGCAGTCGGCCGCCAGACCGGCCTGCGCGGTCGCATGGGCAGCGGTCCGGAGCGGCACGAAGGCATCGGTATCGCCCTCGACTGACGGCGGGCGCATGTACGTGACCGACCTGGGCGGCAGCATCTACGTGGCCGGCCTTGACGGATCGGACCGGCAGGAGGTCCTGGTCGCACAGGGCGACCTCACCGGCATCGCCCACGCCGTGCTGCCGACCGGAACGAGCTTCTAGGCCCGGTAGGCCGCGGAGATCTGGCCGACCAGGACAGCGAACGGCATGTCGAGGGCGGCATAGAGGTCGCCGGCCTCCGGGAGGGCATTGTCGGCGAGTGCCTCGACCAGGAGAGTGGCGTAGTCGCTCACGATGACACCGGCCTGCTGCATGCGCAGCAGGCCTGCCTCGCGCTTGGTCTGGTTGAAGGTGCCGGAGGCGTCCACGGCGACGTACGCGTCGTACCCGGCGGCCGTCGCGGAGATCGCGGGAAGTGCCGCGCACACTTCGAGAGACACTCCGGCGAAGATCAGCTTCCGTCGGCCGGTGGTCTCGATGGCCTTGCGGACCCGCTCGTCGTTCCAGGCATTGACCGTGCTGCGGTCGATGATCTTGTGTCCGGTCGGCAGGGCCTGGACCAGCTCAGGGGTCGTAGGACCCCACATACTGTCCGCCGCGGTAGTGGTGACGACCAGCGGGAGCCCCAGCACGGTCGCCGCCCGCGCCATGGCCACCACGTTGTGCTTCAGCTCACCGACCGCGATGTCCCGGACGCCGGACAGCAGGCCGACCTGGTGGTCGACCAGCACCACTGCGGCGTTCTCCCGGGTAATCGACTCCAGGAACTTGCCGTGCTCGCTCATCATCCGCTCCTTCGGGGTAGAGCCACAGCGCGCTAGTCACTAATCTTGATAGTCAATATAGGTGACTTTTTTCAACGTATACCTCGGCTTTCAGGAGCGCAAGCGCCGTACCCTGGCGGGTCGCCGGGATCCACGTGCCCCTAGGGCGGATGGATAAAATCGCTGGTGACCCACACAATGGCGGACGAAAACCGGGACGGGAGGGGCGATGAGCGGCCACGAAACCGCGGAACCGGACCTCGGTGTGCTTGCCGCCCGGGTCCTCTTCTCCGTTCAGCGTGAGCTGTTCACCGCGCTCGCCGAGCAGGGGTTCGACGACATCCAGCCCCGCACCGGTGCCGTCCTCGCGTACCTGCGTACCGACGGCATCCGGGCCAGCGAACTCGCCCGCGCCTCCGGCCAGCACAAGCAGGTCATCGGCACCCTCGTCGACGACCTCGAACGCCTGGGCTACGTCGAGCGCAGACCCGACCCCGCGGACCGCCGCGCCAAACTGATCTGCCCCACCGAACGCGGCCTGCTCCAGATGGAGGCCGCGGCCTCCATCATGCGCACGATCGAGGACCGGCACGCCATTGCCTTGGGTGCGCAGGAGTACGCCACCTTCAAGGAGGCGTTCCGTCGCGTGGCTGATCTACAGGGCGAGACCCGGCACGAGGCCCAGGCGCAGGGGCGGGGCCAGGGCGGCTGAACGACCGACGAGTCGGTTGAGGCGCGGTGCTACGCGCATCCGCGGTGCGGCTCCGGTCGAGAGGAGCAGTGCGGGTACGAGGTCCGTGGTGGCACTTACGAGAGGCGTCGCGCCGGGGTCGACTTCGAGGCGGCCCGGATCGCGCCACACACCGCGCAGTTGATGGACGGACGTTCTCACAGCCGTGACAACGAGCGGGCGCGCCGCGTGGCTCGGCTTGCCGCGCGAGGCGGATGGCTACGGTGAGACCGGTGCGTTGATCCACTGCCGCGCCTGCCCACAAGGAAGGAAGCTCTTCGATGGTCAATGAGCCGATCCTGGTGCTTGCCGCGACCGGAGGGCAGGGCGGGGCCGTGACCGACGCACTGCTGGGCCGCGAGGCCCCCCTCCGGGCTCTGGTGCGTGACCCCCAGCAGAGAAACGCACGGGAACTCGCCGACAAGGGCGTCGAAGTGGTGGCGGGATCCCTGAGCGATCGCGGGTCGCTCGCCGCGGCGATGCGAGGGGTGGCGGGCGTCTTCGCGTTCACCACTCCCTTCGAGGAAGGCCCGGACGCGGAGGTGGCCCAGGGGCGGACGATCCTGGCTGCCGCCAGGCAGGAGGGCGTGCCCCACCTCGTTTTCAGCTCGGTGGCCGGGGCCGACCAGCACAGCGGGGTACCTCATTTCGACAGCAAGGCGCGCGTCGAAGCCGAGCTGGCCTCCGGGGAGGTGCCTTACACGATCCTGGGGCCGACGTACTTCTTCGACAATGCTCTGGGCGGTGCGGAGCGCATCCGCAGCGGCATTCTCGATCTGCCGCTGCCGCCCGACCTGCCGTTGCAGCAGTTGGCGCGCCCCGACCTCGGTGCGTTCGCGGCGGAAGTCCTGCTCAACCCCGCCCCCTACGTCGGGCGGCGGATCGAGCTGGCCGGCGATGCGCCCACTCCGGTGCAGATGGCGGCCGCACTCAGCGCGGTGCTGGGCCGGGAGGTCCGCCATGAGCAAGTACCGCTGACGGCGATCAGTAATCCGGACATGCACGCGATGTGGACGTTTCTGAACGGACCTGGCTATCGAGTCGACATTCCCGCACTGCACGACGCTCATCCGGAGATCCCCTGGACCGGCTTCGCCGACTGGGCGCAGGGCGCGTTCGCGGGGGCTCGTTGACGAAGCCATGGTCCACGGGCGTCATGGCGGTGGTGGGGAAGCCGCCGTGTGACCGGCCTGTTCGGCAAGCTGCTGACTGTCGCTCCATCACCTCGATCGCCTAGCTCCTCGGCGTCTCCTCGGGCAGTGGCTCTTGCTGCGGGATGCCCCCCTGGGGCCTCGTCAGCGCGTGGAGCGTCTCAGTCGGCGGCTCAGGAGGAGTGCTCCGGTGCCCGCAATCAGCGAGGCGGCAGCGATGCCGGTGAGTGCGGTCTCGGCCCGGGCGTCATGAGCAGCCCCCGTGGCAGGCAGGGAGGGCCGGACGGAATCGGCCGCAGTGGCGGCTTGGAGGACGAGGTCGGTGACCGCTTCGGGGTGCGAGATCATGGCCACGTGGGAGGAGTCGATCTCCACCGTGTGTGAACCCGCGCGCTGTGCCTCGAAGCGTTCCTGGTCGGGGTTGATGGTCTTGTCCTGCTTCGCGACGAGGAACCATGACGGGATGTGTCTCCAGGCCGCTGCTTTGGCCTTCTCCGAGAAAGCGGTTGTGGCCGCGGGCCGCTGGGTCACTGCCATCAGCCTTGTGGTGCTCTCCGGCAGGTCGGCGGCGAACACTTGATGGAGCCTGTCGGGCTTGAGGTAGAGGTCGGTCCCGTTGACGCCGCCGGCCCGGTAGGGAACGGACTTCGTGGCAGTGCCGATTTCGCTGGGGAACCTGGCGGCCAGGGACATGCCGCTTTCGCCCACGTCGGGCATGAGTGCTGATACGTACACCAGGGACTTCACCCGAGGGTTGCCCGCGGCGGCCGAGCTGATCAGGGAGCCGCCGTACGAGTGGCCCACCAGCACGATCGGGCCCTTGATGCTCTCCAGTATGGAGGCGATGTAGGTGGAGTCGTTGTACAGCCCGCGTAGCGGGTTGGCGGGGGCTATGACGGCGTAACCACGACGTTCGAGCCGCTCGACGACCCCGTTCCAGCTGGAGGCGTCCGCGAACGCCCCGTGCACCAGCACGATGGTGGATTTGGTCACGGTCGCGCCCCCGTCCGCCGCGCCAGGGACCGCCACGGACGTGCACAGGGCCGTGACGCACCCAGCCGCGATGACGTGTGTGCGACGTATTCGGCGCCGAGAGCCGGGT
Organism: Streptomyces sp. NPDC107765; assembly: GCF_055657085.1. Classification (NCBI taxonomy): domain Bacteria; kingdom Bacillati; phylum Actinomycetota; class Actinomycetes; order Kitasatosporales; family Streptomycetaceae; genus Streptomyces; species Streptomyces sp. NPDC107765. The sequence goes on from NZ_JBVKBL010000023.1 coordinate 59,705, forward strand.
GCCGGAAATGCTGCCATGGTGTTCATGCCTTCCGTGAGTCCTACGGCACCTGAGTGTTCAGCTCTCCGCACCGGCAGGCGCGGCCACGCACTCCAGCCAGGTTGCAGAAGTGGGCTGGGCAAGTGAATGCCGGAGTCAACGGGTTTCTGAATCCTGCGTCGTGAGCTGCCACTGTTCCGATGGCACTCCAGCTCCGTGCGCAGAGCAATGGCACGAAGGCGGTGGTCGAGAGAGCCACTGGACGAGGGAGCCGTGTCGCGGCGTCGTGGACAGACGGGAGCGCCCCGTCGACTGCGGTGCCTCCAGCTCGGAGGCCTCGAAGCGACCGCTGGGAGCGGCCACCTGCGCAACTCTACGAATTGCCAGACGGCTCTGTCGGCACGGGCGCAATGCCGCAAGTGCGGGGAAGATGGAAGTCGACAGCCGTCGTACGTGGGAGCCGAGCCAGGACACCCTGCTGGGCGCTTGAGCCGTAACCGGCCGAGAGCTGACCGAAGAGAGGGACCGCGGTGCCAGGAATGCACGTGATCGTCCTCCCGGGCGGGGGATACGCCGAGCATGCGGTGCACGAAGCCGACCCGATCGTCGACTGGCTCAGCGGACTTGGGATAGCGGCGAGTGTCTTCCGCTATCCACTCAACGTCAGGCACCCGATACCGCTTCATGCCCTCCGTGCCGAGATCCGGCGTCGCCGCGCGAGTGGCGCGGACCGCATCGGACTGATGGGGTTCTCCGCCGGTGGTCACCTGGCTGGCCTCGCGGCCCTCACGCCTGCTGCCGAGGCGGAGGAGGGCGTGCAGTTCGTGGTCCTCGGATATGCCATCACGTCGATGGAGACGGAAACCTACCGTCCCGCCAGGCTGATCCTGTTGGGGGAGGATGCCGGCGCGGAGCTGCGGCGTTCGACGTCCCTGGACGCCTTGGTGACGCGTGAGTCGCCGCCGTTCTTCATGTGGCACACCGCGGAGGACATCTACGTCCCTCCCCAGCACACCTACCGCTTCGCCACGGCACTTGCGGCCCACGAGATACCCCATGCTGTACATGTGTTCGCGCACGGGCCGCACAGTCTGGGGTTGGCCGAAGACTCGGGGGACGCCTCGATGTGGACGGCTTTGGCCGCGTCGTGGCTTCACGAACGTGCAGAGGCCTGAGGGCAGAAGTCCGCCGGCTCTCAGAGGTGGTCAGCCGCGAAGGAGGCACTCCGGCACGGGCGCGCGCTCTGGGGGCGGGCAGCATCGATCTCGCCCTGCTGTCGCCCCTGCCTCCGTTTTGCGCAGGTGGCCTCAGTGGCTGCACGTGCTCGGCGTTGGCGTGTGGCCGGCCCACGTCCTACCTGTCTTCGTCCCGGCCGTCTTCGAAGACGAAGAACGGTTTTGCGCCATGTGCGGGTGCTTCGGCGAGTGCGATGGCTTCAGAGAAACGGTCGAGCGGGAACGGCACGCCTTCGGGGATGCTCAGCACGTCCTGAGCGGGGAGACTGCGGACCTGGGGACAGGGCGCGCAGCGCATCCGCAGGTGGGGAACGGTAATGGCGCGGGTCGGGGAACTGGAGACTCGATCGAGCGGGCGGGGCGGTGGCGCACTACGCCTTGCGTTCTGAAACGATCAGTTAGGCCTGGGCCGTTCCAAGGGCCTTGCGCAGGAACGCCGTTGCCTGGTCGATGGCTCCGCGGGCTGCTTTGGAGTGACTCAGCGAGTTGAGCATCATGAAGTCGTGGACCGTGCCGTCGTAGCGCACTGTGGTGACCGGAACGCCGGCTGCTCGGAGCTTGGCGGCGTACGCCTCGCCCTCACCGCGTAGCACGTCGGCCTCGTCGACGATCAGCAGGGCGGGCGGCAGTCCGGAGAGCTGTTCGATGGTGGCGTGGTTGGGCGACGCGGTGATCTCCGCGCGTTGGTTCGGGTCGGCCGTGTAGGCGTCCCAGACCCATTCCATCATCTTGCGGCTCAGGTAGTAACCGGTGGCGAATTGGTCGTAGGAGCCGGTGTTCATGGCCGCATCCGTGACTGGGGGCGGCCCTCGCCGCGGCCGGCATCACCCACAAGCGCATCCGGCCCTACCGGCCACAGACCAACGGCAAAGTCGAACGCTTCAACCGCACCCTGCTCGACGAATGGGCCTACCTCCGGCCCTACACCACCAACACCGAACGCACCGAAGCCCTGCCAGACTTCCTCCACACCTACAACCACAACCGCTGCCACACCGCACTCGGCGGCAAGCCACCCATCAGCCGTGTGAACAACGCTCCAGGTCAATACACCTAGGTGCCCTCAAAGAACGCTTCGCCCGGCCCGCCTAGGTTCTGTCTGGCGGGTCCTGCACAACGTCAGAGGCGAAGGGCTGCGACGGTCACGGTGCCGTGAAAGACGTAGCCCTCCGGTTCTTGCGGAGCCGTCGGCAGCCCCTACCGCTCGACCTGCGCCGGTGTCACGACGAGCAGCTTGTTGACAACAAGCAGCTCGCTGACGCCGCCGCGGTCAGGAGGTGACCAAGGCGGTCAGCCCGTAGTCCAGCTCTGCACCGTCGACGAGCATCGCCTCGACCGTGCGCGCACTGGGGTCGATGTCGGCCACAATCCCGTGCCCGGCGTAGCGGGGGTAGCCCGAGGCGCCCGTCTCGCCCGTCGCCTCGACGACCGCCGATCGCACGGCTGAGTCCTCCACGGAGGCACCGCCTCTGTCCTCAACGTGTTCGGGGACCAACAAGATCGTGAAGCGCTGCGGCTGTGTAGTCACGCTCCGATATTTAAGTGCCTGTGACACGAGCCGTGGGACAGGCACGCGGCATCGGAGGGGCACATGTGCGCGTCCTCCCAAAGATCTGCCGTTGCACAGCCCGGCCGCAGGACATCTGGACGCCCGCGCCGTCTCCACCCACGTCACCCCGTCCACAGCATCCGCCAGCAAGGACCGCACCGCCTGTACGAGATCACCGAGGCCCGTCCGACGGCTGGCGGCGGCGGTCGGTGCTGGTACTGCCGTCACCGCGCGACTTCGACGGTCTGGTGGGCCGAAGGCACGGGCCGGCCGCTGCTGAGGCACGCGATGCGGGTGCGGCGCCAGGCTGCTGATCGGCCCTGCTGGCATGGTGCCCGGCAATGCCGCGCGCCTGGACCCCCCGGAGCAATCGACATCGACCCGCTCTCTTCTTGCACGGCCAAGGATGACGATCGCCCATAGGATGGACATTGCCCGCCCTGGAGTGCCACACAGGCACGTCAAGGCGGTGCCGAAGGGCGATCGACCCGGGACGGGATGCCTATGGATCAGGCCGCCAGTCCGGCGCGGACCGTCATCCTGACCGTGGACGACGACCCGGGCGTTTCGCGCGCCGTCGCCCGCGATCTGCGGCGACGCTACGGTGCCTCGTACCGGATCGTACGCGCGGAGTCCGGCGAGTCCGCTCTTGACGCCCTGCACGAGCTGAAGCTGCGCGGCGGCGCCGTCGCGGTGATCGTGGCCGACTACCGGATGCCGAGCATGAACGGCATCGAGTTCCTGGAGCAGGCTCTCGACGTCTACCCCGACGCCCGGCGAGTCCTGCTGACCGCCTACGCGGACACCAACGCGGCCATCGACGCGATCAATGTCGTCGACCTCGACCACTACCTCCTCAAGCCCTGGGAGCCGCCCGAGGAGAAGCTCTACCCCGTCATCGACGATCTCTTGTCGGCCTGGCGGGTCACCGACCACCGGCCGGTGACGCTCACCAAGGTCGTCGGACACCGCTGGTCGGCGCGTTCGTCGGCCGTACGGGAGTTCTTGGCCCGCAACCAGGTGCCGTACCGCTGGTACTCGTCCGACGATCCGGAAGGCCGGCGGCTGCTGTGCGCCGCGGGCCAGGAGGGCCTGCGGCTCCCGCTGGTGATCACTCCGGACGGTACGGCCCTCATCGAGCCCGAGGACCGGGAGCTCGCCATGCGGGTCGGCCTGGCGACCACCCCGGCAACCGACGTCTACGACCTCGTCATCATCGGCGGCGGACCAGCCGGTCTGGGTGCGGCGGTGTACGGGGCCTCCGAGGGCCTGCGGACCGTCCTCGTGGAACGCTCCGCGACCGGAGGCCAGGCGGGCCAGAGCTCGCGCATCGAGAACTACCTCGGTTTTCCGGACGGAGTCTCCGGCGCACAGCTCACCGACCGTGCTCGACGTCAGGCGGCGAAGTTCGGTGCCGAGATACTGACCGCGTGCGAGGTCACCGGGCTGGAGATCAATGGCGCGTCGCGCGTCGTCCGGTTCTCGGACGGCTCCGCCGTCGCCGCGCACTCCGTGATTCTCGCGACCGGTGTGTCGTACCGGCAACTGGACGCACCCCGCGTGGCCGAGTTGACCGGCTGCGGAGTGTTCTACGGCTCGGCCCTGACCGAAGCAGCCGCGTGCCAGGGCCATGACGTGTTCATCGTCGGCGGCGCGAACTCCGCCGGCCAGGCCGCGATATACCTGGCCCGGAGCGCCAACTCGGTCACCATACTGGTGCGTAAGTCGTCCTTGGCCACGTCGATGTCGCACTACCTCATCCAGCAGGTGGACGAGACACCCACGATCTCCGTGCGCACCAACACCGTGGTCGACGCCGCCCACGGCTCGCGTCAACTGGAACAGATCACCCTGCGCGACACCGCGACCGGCAACACCGAACTCGTCGACGCCCAATGGCTGTTCGTCTTCATCGGCGCAGCCCCGCTGACCGACTGGCTGGAGGGCACGGTGCTCCGGGACTCCCGCGGGTTCATCCTGGCCGGCCCCGATCTGACCGCCGACGGGCGCCCGCCGGCCGGTTGGGAGTTGGACCGGCCGCCCTACCACTTGGAGACGAACGTCCCGGGCGTGTTCGTGGCCGGGGACGCCCGCGCCGAGTCTGCCAAGCGTGTCGCTTCCGCAGTGGGAGAGGGAGCCATGGCGGTCATGCTCGCCCACCGATATCTGGAGCAGTCATGAACGGCGGGCCGCTGCCGTGCAGCCAGGACGAACTCAGCTCGCTGTTCCTGTTCGAGAAGCTGGCCCCGGACCAGATCGCACGGCTCTGCCGCGAAGGCCGCGTGGAGGAGTTCGCACCCGGGCCCGTCTACGGCGAGGGCGACGATGCCACGTGCTTCTACGTGCTGCTCGAAGGGACCATCGTTCTCTCGCGCCGGATCGGGGACTACGACGTGGAGATCACCCGGAGCTCCAGCCGCGGAGTGTACGCGGGAGCCTTCCAGGCATACCTGGGCGACCGCCTGCGGCAGGTCTACAACAGCTCCCTGCGGGTCATCGAGCCCACCCGCTTCTTCGTGCTGCCCGCGGAAACCTTCGCCGCGATCATGCGCGAGTGGTTTCCCATGGCCGTGCATCTGCTCGAAGGCCTCTTCTTCGGCGCCAAGAGCGCTCAGGAGGCCGTCGGCCAGCGAGAACGGCTGCTGGCTCTCGGGTCGTTGTCCGCCGGGCTGACCCATGAGCTGAACAACCCCGCTGCCGCTGCCGTGCGCGCAACCTCCGCGCTCCGCGAGCGGGTTGCCGGGATGCGCCACAAGCTCGGCATCATCGCGGCACGCCCGTACCGGCGGGACAGCCTGGAGACACTCATCGACGTCCAAGAACGCACGGCCGAACGCGTCGCCAAGGCCACCGACCTGAGCCCCTTGGAAGCCTCGGACCGGGAGGACGCCCTCTCCGACTGGCTGGACGACCATGGCATCGGGGACGGATGGCAGCTCGCGCCGACCTTCGTACAGGCCGGTCTCGACACCGACTGGCTGGACCAGGTCGCCGCGGCGGTGGACGCGGACACCCTCGAAGGTGCCGTGCGGTGGCTCAACTACACCGTGGAAACCGAGTTGTTGATGAACGAGATCGAGGAGTCGACCACTCGCGTCTCGGCCCTCGTCACCGCGGCCAAACAGTACTCACAACTCGATCGAGCGCCCCACCAGGTCGCGAATGTGCATGAACTGCTCGACAGCACCCTGCTGATGGTCTCCGCGAAGATCGGCCCGCACATCACCGTCGTCAAGGACTACGACCGCAGCCTGCCGAACATCCCGGCCTATCCCAGCGAGCTCAACCAGGTATGGACGAATCTCATCGACAACGCCGTCTCGGCGATGAACAGCACCGGAGCCGACGGCACGTTGACCGTACGAACCGCGCGTGATGGCGACCACCTGCTCGTCGAATTCTGCGACACCGGTCCAGGAATCCCCGCGGAGTTCCGCGATCGCATCTTCGACCCCTTCTTCACCACCAAACCGGTGGGTGAGGGCACAGGTCTCGGCCTGGACATCTCATGGCGCATCGTCGTCAACAAACACAGGGGTGACCTGCGGTTCCACTCCGTCCCCGGCGACACGCGCTTCCAAGTACGCCTCCCGCTGGCCTCCTCCGACCCCCATCCCCCACAGGAGCCGTCATGAGTTCTCCCGACGGAATCGACCCCTCGGTCCCACCCAGCGGAACCGGCTGCGCCGAGTGCGACGCGGACGGCGGCTGGTGGTTCCACCTGCGACGCTGCGCACAGTGCGGCCACATCGGCTGTTGCGACGACTCCCCCGCCAAGCACGCGACGGCACACTCACGGGCCACCGGGCACCCGTTGATCCGCAGCTTCGAACCGGGCGAAACCTGGTTCTACAACTACGAGACCTCGGAGACGTACGTCTCGGGCCCACCCCTGGCTCCCCCTGAAAGCCACCCGGCCGATCAGCCCACCCCCGGCCCCGCCGGACGAGTCCCGGAGGACTGGGCCGAGCGTCTGGGATAGCGAGGTGAGGAGTTGAGGTACAGAAAGCGCCGCTGAGATCGAAGTTCGAAGACAGCCTCCAGTTCGGACGGCTCTGAGCAGTCGGACCTCCGTGTTCTCTCAGCTGGCGTGAAGGATCCGAAGGCGATCGGGTTCCACCGGATCCCGATCAACGATCTGGACTGACGTCCAAGCCCATTGCCACACGCTGATGCCCTGCGTGCGGGAGAACCGAATCTGCCCGCGGGTGACGGCCAGGTGGAGCTTGGTGGTCAGGCCGCCTCGCGAGCGTCCGAGGCCGTGGTCGTCCGGCTCGGTGGCGAGACCGCCGGGCGGCTCCTTTTGCAAGTCCCCTTTTTTCCCTCGCCCCGGCGGCGTGCTGGTGTGCCCGGCAGACGGTGGGTCCACGTTGAGGTCCCAGGTGATCAGGCCCTTGGCGTCGGCCCGCGCCTGCAGCTCGATGAAGATCCGGTACCACTCCCGTCGCGCTGCCAACGGCGGAACAGGTCGTACACCCGGGCCCAGGGGCCGTACCGCTCCGGGACATCCCGCCACGGCGTCCCGGCCCGCGTCCGCCACCCTATGCCGGGTGACGCTGCTGGCGGTGGGCCGCTGATTCCGGTGTGGGGTCGGTGGTAGTTGTACCAATCCAGCTAGGGCGCGTATCGAGTTGTGATCAATTGGTGGTTCGGGTGAGGTCTTTGATCCAGATCATCGAGGCTCGTAGCTGGAGGCCGGCGAGGTAGCTGTCCGGGGTCTTGTCGTATCGGGTGGCGATGCCTCGCCAGGCCTTGAGCTTGTTGATCAGGCGTTCGACGGTGTTCCTCTCCTTGTAGAGGGCTGCGTCGTGGCTGACGGGTTGACCGCCCCTGGAGCCTTTTTTCTTCCGGTTGGAGGCCTGGTCTCGCTTCTCCGGGATCACTGCCTTGATGCGGCGTTTCCGCAGGTGGGCCCGGTTGCCGCGGGAGGAGTAGGCCCTGTCGCCGGCAACTGCGCCGGGCCGGGTGCGGGGGCGGCCGACGGGGCCGCGGACCCGTATCTTCCCCAGCACGGGGATGAACTGCGAGCTGTCCGCGGCCTGGCCCGCGGTCAGCAGGAACGCCAGCGGGCGGCACTTGCGGTCGGCGGCCAGGTGAACCTTGCTGGTCTGCCCGCCCCTGGAGCGTCCCAGGAGAGCGGCCTTCAGCCGGAGTTTTCGCCGGCACTGGATGTGTCGTCGCTCCTCACGCTCCGGATCGATCCCGACGTCCTGCCCATCTTGTTCTTCGAGCTTGTTCTTCGAGGCTGGCCCTTTTCACCTGACCTTCTCCGCCTCGGCGGCAGCCTTCTCCAGTGCGCCGAGGACGTCCTTGTCCAGGTGCATCCCGGCCGCGTCGTGGTGAGCACGAGCGGTGGTGGAGTCGATGCTGACCAGGGACAGGTCCACCTCACCCCGCTTCGCCGCTTCCGAGATCAGGCCCTCCAACAAGGCCTCGAAGACGCCGGAGTCACGCCACTGCCGGAAGCGATTATGAACGGTCGACCAGGCACCGAACTCCTCCGGCATTTCCCGCCACTGCCCGCGCGTCTTGAACCGCCAGAGCACACCCTCGAACTGCTGCCGCAACCGCTCGGGATACGGACCGTACTCACCAATTGGCAGGTACGGCCCGATGAACTCCCACTCGGTTTCTGTCAGTTGCACTCGCGTCACAGAAGAAGATCTACCGGTCCAAGCCTCACCACTGCGCTGCACGCCTTGTCGACTGCCGGCGGGTGCTTGCTTACCCCTGTTGGTTTCGTCAAGGCGTGGGGGCGGGGTTCATAGAAAGTGCCGTCACGGAGAGCGGTGCGTTCTGAAGATCGTGCCGTCGATCCCCTGAACGTGCGCTGCGGTGTCAGACCCTGCGGATAGTGTCCGCACTACCCAGCCATCGCCCTGTCGAAGGAGCTCTCTTGAGCGACGCGTATTCTCCCATCCCTGAACTGAACCTGCTCAAGGAGTTCGAGGACAGCCTCGGAGGGCAGTTCTTCGCGCCTGGGTTTGAGCTGATGAAGTACAACAAAGACCTGGACTGGTTCTGCGGCGATGCACCCGACGCCTACCTGGACCGGCTGATCCCCTTCGCCTACGCAACGCACTCTGGCTCGTACTACGCCTTGTGGCGCTGTGACGACCGCACTGACCTCGCCACCCTGCCCGTCATCTTCTTCGGTGACGAGGGCGATCTCTGGGTCGAAGTCGGCAGCCTGCGCGAACTCTTCCAGTCACTCGCCCTTGAACCGGACGACCCCGAGGACCGCGCTCGCCTCGCCCCCGCACGTCAGAGGTATCTCGTATGGCTGCAGCAGAACTTCGGGCTCATACCGCTCGACAACTCGGACGACATTGACGGGGAGAACTTGGCCGAGTACACCCGGCGGTTCGCCGTCTGGGTCTCAGAGTTCGCCTCTGACGAACTCCTCGAGCATGTGCTCAGCGCACTCGGCGTGGACATACCCACGCGTCCACGCCTGCTCCGACAGATAGGTGATCGCGTACATGGTCTCATCCGTGACCGCGCGCAGCATCTCACGGGATCGGCCACACCATAAAGCGGGGCGCCATTCCGCACCCGGCTGATCACGACTCGATACGCGCCCTAGTCGGGGAACGCTTCTTGTCGTTCGGCCTCTGAGGTGTTGGGCTGTTGGTAGGCCCAGGCATTGTCGGTCAGGACACGTTCGATGGTGACGCCGCTTTGCGCGAACCAGGCGGTGGCGCGGGCGAGCAAGTCTGCGCAGGTGAAGGGGAGGTCTTCGATGTAGGTGAGTCGGGTGCCGTTGTCCAAGAGCGGTGTGCAGGTAGGCATATCCGGTGCTTTTGCGGTTCTTGCGGCCGGCTGCCCGGCCGAGGGCGTTGTGGCCGCCGCCGTCGGGGATGCGGCCGAGTTTCTTGACGTCGGTGTGGACCAGTTCGCCGGGGTGTTGGCGTTCGTAGCGGCGGACGGGCTCGCCGGTGGCTCGGTCGGTGGCGGCCAGCGGCGGCAGGCCGTGGCGCTGGAGGATCCGGTGGGCGGTGGAAGCTGCGACACCGACACGGGCGGCCAGCCACAGCGGGCCGATCCGGTGCTCGCGCCGCATGCGGACGACCTCGTCCTCCACCGCTGCGGACGTGCGGCGAGGCTGGTGGTGGCCTGCTGAAGCGGTCTTCCATCCCCACACCACCGTAGCGTCGGTAGCGGCCGGCCCAGCGAGCAGCTGTGGTGTGGCTGACCTGGAACCGTTCCGCGGCACGGCGCAACGGCCAGCCCTCATCGACAATGCACCGGGCCAGACGCAGCCTGCCGGTCGGCGTCAGCGGGCGTTACGGTGAATCACGAGGGCCTCCGGGCATCGATGCAGACTTCGCAATCCACACCGAAACCAGAAGGCCCTCGACCCTTTCAAGGACCACTCAAGGCATGTCGCCTCTACAACGTCGCGCGACAGCACACCAGGGAATCATGGTGGCCCGGCCCTCCGGACGGCGGCGTATACGTGAGTCGCAGGTCGCTCTCCTCCTGCTCATCGGACGCTCGTGCGAATCCGTCTGTCAGCCTTTCCGGATGAAGCCCCCCGCACCAGCCAGTGCGTCGCAGTCAGAAAGCGACGGTCCAGCCCTCGCGCTGGGCCTGTTCCTCTGTGTACGAGACGCCGTCGACCTTGAGCCCGGCAGGGTCGAGGAGCGTGATCGACCCGCCATGGTTGCCGAGTTGGAACTCGTTGCCGCCTGCGACGGCGAGTGTGGCGCCAGCGGCGAGCGGCTGCGCGGGCAGCGCCAGCAGGTGATCCTTTTGGTCGGCCAGACGCCAGCCGTCGAGGTCGATGGCGACCGGAGAGGCGTTGAGGAGCGTGACCGTCTCGCGCTCGGGTGCGGGCCCGGTGGGATTGACCAGCGCGGCCAGGATGCGCACCGACGCATCGCGGGTGACGGGCCGTGGCGGTGCGGCGGCGAGGGGGTGGCCGGTCGTGTCGTCGGTGTGCCAGGCCTGGGACTGGAACGCCAGGAAGACGGCGACCCAGCGCGATTCGGCGGGGAAGTGCAGTAGCAGCCCGCCGTCCTGCCAGACACCGTTGCTGGGGCAGAACTGTCCGATGCTGCCTTGGTTCATGTGAATTTCGTGGACACCGTTGCCGGGGCGGAAGCCGAATACCTTGTCAGGTTCGTTGGGTTCGGGTCCGTACCGCTCTCCGAAGACATAGATCTCCGTGTTCGAGTCTGCGATGGCTCGTTCCACGTGATGGTCCAGCATGTCCTCCAGGTCGTTGTCCATGCCGGGCAGATCGGGCGGCAGCGGCCGTACCGCGTCCGGCGGGAAGAGATTGCCGCGGATGAAATCCAGGCTGGCCGTCCCCGGCTGCGAGGCCAGAACCTTCCATCCGCTGCCGGCCGCGGGCAGCTGCCCGGTCAGTGGATGACGGAAGTTGTCATCGGCCACGTAGAGCAGATCGGGCGGTAGCTGCTGGGACTTGACGTTGATTGCGGCCCGGTAGTGGGTTCCGGCGTTGTCGGTGAGGTGGAGCTGGTAATGGGGGGTCTCGTCGGGGGCGCCCTCGCGGCGCCGCTCGACGACCCGACACGCCAGAACTCCGTAGTTCTTCAGTGGCATTGGTCATCACTCCGAAGCGAGAAAGGCGGCTGGCAGCGGCTAGAAATTGAGAACCACCCAGGCGGGGTCGTGATCGGACCCGTCGCCGCCGTGCCGGGTACGCCGGTCGATATGCGAGCTCTTGTGCTGCGAGGTGAGGCTCTGGCTCAGCCAGATCTGGTCGAACAGCTCGTATTGGGCGTTGTGCCCGGTGGCTTTGAAGCGATGGGTCCAGGACCCCGAAGCAGGTGGCGGGGGATCGTCGGCCTTGGGGTCGCGGGTCTCCTGCGGATGCGCGAGCGCCTCCGTCAGGCTCAACTGCGGAGAGGTGGCCAGCGGGGCGAGCGTCGCGGCGTGGGGGGAGTCGTTCATGTCCCCCAGCACGAGGAAACGCCCGTCGGGGCGGGTGCGTGCGGCGGCAATGCGGGCGATCGATTCCGCCTGCCGGTGCCTGCGGGCATCGGCTGCGGCCTTGCCCTCCTCAGGGTCCACTCCGTGCTCGACGAACTTGCTCTTGAGGTGATTGTTGAAGAGCGTCAGCAGACGACGATCGGTGTCGCGTGGATCCAGGATGTCCACTTCCAGCAAGTCCCTGCTGAATACTCGCTCGCCGGGTGCCGCGGGGTGGACGGCATGCTGCCAGGAGGTGACCGCACCCAGCGGGAATTTGGAGAGCACGGCCAGATCGATCAGCCGTGGGTCATTGCCTTCGATCAGCGACAGAAACTTGTAGACATTACCAAGATGTTGAGCGGCAAAGTATCGCAGGGTGTCGATGTCCTCGACCTCCTGAACCGCCAGCACATCAAGGTCCATCGTCTGGATCCGCTTGGCGATCAGATCCTGGTCCTCGGAGGCCTTGCCCTTGACCAGCTTGCCCTTGTAGGTGCGGATGCGCACTTCCTCGGGGTCGTCGAACACATACTTCGAGGTGAGCTCGCCGTCCGGTCCGACCGGCTGAATCTGTTGAATCTCGGCCTGGAAGTTGAACCGAGAAAAGAGATTGTTGAGGTTGAACGTTCCTATCGTGACATCCATGCCGATCTCCACGATCAGACGTGTCGGCCCCAGTCCTTTGAGCGTAACTCGAAAACGGCGGTATCACTCGCCGTAACAGCTCCCCAAGATCAGCGCCAAAGCCCCTTTCTCGCGAACAGAGCCAGCCTCAGAACGTCGTGGAGTTACGCCGTACGTCTGGACAACACCGAGGCATCGGCCACCAACAAGGAGTCACTCCCTCCGTTGAAGGCGGTCCGGGAGCTGCCACGCTGGTGCGGGTTGCGCAGCGGTCGGGGCCGAGCTGCATCAGGGGAAGGCGAGGCAGCCCATCCCGGGGGCGGTGGCGTAGCCGCCGTAAAGACCGCACGCAGCCGGGTGTGCACTGAGTGGAAGCGGGTGACATCGGCGCTCGTCACCCGCCGGGCCATCTGGGAGGGGACGCGCCGGAGATCCCTCTGCGGCATGGGATTCGGAACGTGAACGGAGAACGTGAACGGAGAACGTGAAGCCGGATCGTGACGGACCGCTCGGCGGTCGTCGCCCTTCGAGGCTCGAAGTCAACCGCCCACTGCCGCTTCCGATTCGGTCGAGCACCGAGGTGTGGGGCCTACTGCAGTCACGCCGTCAGCTTTCCTCGCGTCCACTTGCGATGTCCACGACTCTGACTGACACTCTCCATATAACGGTGCAATATACGGCGCCATTGGCGTAGATCGACCCATGCAGCGCAGGACATTCTGCGCTGCAGGCGTCTGACAGGTAGACCACCGGCAGACCACCGAATTCATCGGCTACCCGGGGGCAGAGCACCGGTCCAAAGCTCTATCCCGGCCGCGTTCGTCGACCTGTCGGGAACAAACGCCAATACAGGTATGTCGCGGTGCCCCGCCCGCTTCTGGATTCAGAAGAAAAGACACGCTCATGATGCACGAGCCCGAGGGGCCGTTCCGGTCCCCCATCGTGGGTGACCTCAACCTGCCGCCGGACGGTACTTCCGACAAGGAGTCCGCCTCGGTGGACCCGCAGCGACAAGTCCCGATGTTGATCGAGCTGAACGTGCGCTATCCGGGAGGCCTGCTGGCGGTCCGCGAGGCCTTCTACGACCTCTGGGAGGGCTACTCGACGATGGCCGGCGGGTGGTGGCCCGAGGAGACCACGTCGGCGAGCCCCGTCCAACCGCCCGTTCCGCACGGTCTCGCACTCATCGCGCCGAAGCTGTATCAGTGCGTGCTCTCCCGCGCAGTACTGCGCGACATGGTGGAGAGAGACCGCCATTTCGCCGAGTACAGCCACCGGCCGCCGACCATCTTCCGGGTGTGGCCGGACTACCCGCTCCATCCGCAGATCGACCGTTCCGCGCCCACCGTGAAGGCCAACGCCGCATGGCGCTCCTACGACGCACGTGGCCACGGAATCGTCTGGGCGGTCATCGACAGCGGAATCGATGCATGCCACCCGCACTTCTCCCAACTGGAACTCGCTGCCGCCGTCGACCAAGGGGAGGACCAGCTGAAGGAGGACCAGCTGAAGGGGCTGAGCAGCCAACTGCACCGCGACTTCAGCTTTCTCGTGAACCCCGACGATCCGGCGGAACCGGTCGCCCAGGAAACTCCCGACGGGCCGGGTGATCCGTACCAGCTCCAACCCCTGGTGGACGACAGCGGGCACGGCACTCACGTCGCCGGCATCATCTCGGGCTGCACGCCGGACGGCATGACGCCGCGTGTGGCGGAGTCAAATGACCCCGGGGACGGCGGCTACGTCCAGCGGGCCCATGTGGAGAAGCTGTCCGGAATGGCGCCCGGGTGCGAACTGGTGAGCATCAAGGTCATGCGGCCCAGCCGTCAGGGCACCTGGGTCACCTCGTCCAGCGCAGTCATCCGTGCCCTGACGTACCTGCGACACGAGGTCAATGTGGACCCCGGGGTTCTGCGCGTCCACGGAGTCAACATGAGCCTCGGCTCCGAGTGGAGACCCGATCAGTACGCCGCAGGCCAGTCACCGCTCTGCCAGGCAGTGAACCAGCTTGTCGCGTCCGGCGTGGTCGTGGTGGTCTCCGCGGGCAATTACGGTGCCCGCACCTCCACCGGAGACTCCGCCAACACCTCCGCCGTCATGGGCTCGATCACCGAACCCGCGCATGCCGAGGACTGCATCGCGGTCGGCTCCACGCACCGGGACGCGCCGCACGCCTTCGGCGTCACCTGGACCTCGGGCAAGGGACCGACGCTCGACGGGCGGATGAAACCGGACGTCGTGGCGCCCGGCGAGTGGATCGCCTCGGCCGCCACCGGCAAGGTCCGGGCCAGGGCCGGGCTGGACCCGGCCGCCGGGGACCCGCTGCCGGAGAGCCGGCTGACGTATGCCGAACAGTCCGGCACATCGATGGCGGCGCCGCACGTCTCCGGTGTCATCGCGGCCTTCCTCTCCGCCCGCCCGGAGTTCATCGGCCGACCACGGCAGGTCAAGAGCCTGCTCACCGACAGCGCCACCGACATCGGCCGGGAACGGTACGCGCAAGGTGCGGGCCTGGTCGACCTGATGCGCATGCTCGCGAACGTATGACGAAGGGCAACGGCCATGACGCGACTGGCGGCGAACGCGCCGGTGTGGGACCTCGAATTCGACGAGAAGGGTCGGCTGACGGCGCCGGCCGAGGGAGATTTCCTCGACCAGGTGATCGCCGAGGGGGTGGACGACCTCTTCATGTTCAGCCACGGATGGGGCACGTCGGAGAACAACGCTCGCGCGCTGTACCAGGAGATGTTTCCGATGATCCAGGAGGCCGCGACCGACGCGGCGGACCTCGGCAGGGTGGGATTCGCCGGCATCTACTGGCCTTCCCTGTGGTTCCCGCCCACACAGGCGACCCCTCCCCCATCGGCTGGCGCGACACAGGCCGGGAGCGGCGCCCTGGTGGATCTCAGCGCAGGAACGACAGCGCTCTCCGGGAGGGAGATCGCCGAGTCCCTGCAGTCAGGGTTCGCCGACCCGGCGCAGCAACAGAAGGTGCGGGACATCGGCCGGCTCATCGACCAGGGAGAGGCAGCGGTCGGCTCGAACGAGTCCGACACGGAGAAGGAGGAACGGCTGGCGCAGATCCACCAGCTCCTGAAGTCCTTGGTGCCGCCGGCACCCAACGGCGAGTTCGAGGACTCGGGCGAGACCGCGCTCCTGCTGACCGCCGACCCGAAGACCGGATATCAAGCGGCTGCCGAGGCTTTCGGCAGCGCTCCCCCGGGCTCCGCGACCCAGGGCATCGGCGACTGGTTCCACCACGCCATCAACGGCGCGAAGGACGCCGTGCGCGTGCTCTCATACACGATCATGAAAGCGCGCGCCGGCGACATCGGCCGCGGCGCACTGGGACCGCTGCTTGAGACCCTGCACGGCCGGTCACCTTCCGTGCGGGTGCACCTGATCGGGCACAGCTTCGGCGCCCGCCTGGTTTCCTTCGCCTTGTCCGGCATCCGCGCACCGGTGAACAGCCCGGTCGCGTCACTACTGCTCCTACAGGGTGCGTTCTCCCACTGGTCGTTCGCACAGGCCAAGGACAACCCCTTCGGCAGCGCGGGTGCCCTCAACGCATTCGCGGACCGCGTACACGGCCCATTGGTGGCCACATTCAGCATCTACGACTGGGCAGTTGGCGTGTGGTACCCCAAGGCCTCCTTCCTGGCCCGGCAGGACTCACAGGCTGAGGCCGTGGGGCGCTGGGGCGGCATGGGCGCCGACGGGTACCAGGCAGTGAACCCATCGGAGGACCGGGTCATGCCACCCGAGGGGAACACGAACTACGGGTTTGCGCCCGGCACCTTCTACCGGGTCAACGCCGCCGGCGTCATCAACGACGTGAAGGGAGAATCCTTCTCCGGCGCCCACTCCGACATTCGCAAGCGCCCAGTGGCCACACTCGCCGTGGACGCCGCCGCAGCGCACGCCTTCAGCAGCCAACCGAACTGATCTCCCCCCCCCAGTCCGGGAACGTCTCCGCACAAGCAAGGCTCCACGAGACCGTCGTGATCTCCCCAACCCCATCCTCGCCGACGTGACCGGCATGCACCGCCACACCGCACTCCGTTGGGCCGCCTACGCCAAACGTGACTGGGCCGAGTACCTCGCTCACCCTGTGCGCCGATGAACAGGCCGGTGCGGCCCTGGCGAAGCTGGCCTGGGGCGCCCCGCAGTGGATTCCTGGGCGGAGGCGTGGGTTCGCCGTTCGTTCCGCTGGCCCATCCCTGGCCGTCCGTGACGATGAGGACCTGTGGCACCGGCGCGACATGTCGGCCAAGGCGTCCGCCTGCAGCGAGGTGCATGACGTTCACAGAGGCGGGGCCGCTTCCGCCGTGGACGCGGACGCGACGGACACCGCTGCTGCTGTAGGCACTCGTTTCACCGGTTATCTCGGGTGAATCGCCGTTGCGCCAGGTCAGAGCTTGATCGCCGTGCCAGGCAAGTCAGGCACGTTGCTCGACGTTGGGTAGCGCGGCGAGCCGTAGACAGGGATCAGGCCGTCGAGGACGTCGACGACGGACTGGGACGCGGGGCATCGCTTCGAACTCGTCGTGTGAGTCGCCGTTCAGCACCGTGTGCGTATCAGATGACGGATGCTCAGCGATGGCTGGGCCCGCCGGTCAGTCGATGCCTTCGATGATGCGGAAGTCGCGCTCGAAGCCGTCGGGGAGGGCCACCAGCGCCTTCTGGTATGCCTCGCTCTCGTATGCCGCGACGGCCTGTTCAAAGCTGTCGAACTCGACCAGAACGACGCGTTGCGTGATTCCGGCCTCGTGGGCGACGACTCGACCGCCACGGGACAGGGTCCGCCCGCCCGCAGCCAGGACAGCCGGACCCGCCAGCTTGTTGTAGGCAGTCAGCCTCTCAGGATCGGAAATGGCGGGGTAGACACTGACCCAGTAGCCCTTAGCCACGGAAACCTCCTGTGTTCGGCCGGACACGTCCGACTTCGAATGGACACTCAGATCGATCGATCCCGGCATGCGCAGGCTAGGGCTTGATGTGCGGCCGAGGGAAAGACCGGTACGGGATAAACTCAGAACGGATCGTTATCAATCCGCAGGGAGGGTACGTGGCGCCGGATACGGTGAGCCTGCGGTACTTCCTGGTGCTGGCACAGGAGTTGAACTTCACACGCGCGGCCGCACGGATCGGTATCGCACAGCCCGCACTCAGCGCCCGGATGCGCCGATTGGAGGCGGAACTCGGTACGGCCCTGCTGGTCCGCGACACGCGTAGCGTCGCTTTGACCACGGCCGGTGCGGCTTTGGCGGAGTCCGCGCCGCCCGCCCTGGCGGCGCTGGACCGGGCGTGGGACACCGCCCGGAGCGCGGCGGCCGGTGAACTGGGCACGCTGCGCATCGGATACAGCCTCAGCGCCGGGGCCGAGACGGCACCGGCCCTGGTGGACAGGCTGAATCGCGACCACAGCGGACTCGAGGTCGGCGCGGTCCCGATGGCGACACCGGAGATCTCCCCCGCGGTCGCCGACGGCCGCATCGATGCCGGGATCACCCGCGGTGAACAACCGGGCCGTGGCGTGCGCCGGTTCCTGCTGCGGCGTGCGCGCGTCGGGGTCCAACTGGCGCAGCACCATCCGCTGGCCGAACGCCCGGAGATCGAGATCGCCGACGCGGCCGCGTATCCGCTGCGACTCCCGGACCGTGCGGCCAACCCCGTGATCCACGATCAGCTGTCCGCGCTGTTCCGAGACATCCGACCACACCCCCGATTCCACACGCCCGCAGTCTCTTTCGACATGTCTCAGCGCGACCTGCGCGACGGGGTCACCCTCGCCCCGGCCGGAGAAGCCGCAGCCACGGCACAACCGGCCGGTCTCACCTGGCGACCGCTGCGGGGCGCGCCCAGCCTGACGTTCCACCTGGTCCTCCCACGCGAGCAGTCGCCACTACACCGCCGCATCCGTGCCGTCGCCAAAACCCTGGCGCACGAGCGGCACTGGCTGCCGACTGACGCGCAAGAGGTCAAGCGAGACGGCCGTTGAGGCCCGGCTCGACCGTCTTGCCTGACTGATGCGGTGGACTGGAGGGTCATCGAAGCGGCCCGTCAAATGTGCGGACCAGGGCTCCACAAACGCGCGCCCTTCGGCACCTTACTGACGGACCGTTGCGAACCGCATCCAGTCGGTGATCTCCTGCATCATGCCAGAGGGCAATTGGCGGCACCCGTGCGAAGAGAAACCTGTGTCGTTGGGGTGACGATGGGGGCCGGGCAGGCTCATGGTCGGCGCCCCGGCTTCACCGCGGCGCTCGCCTTCGCCGGGACAGACGTCATCGGCTTCGCCACCGCCTGGACGACCGTGGCAACCTTCCCCACCGACCGCTGCTCTCCGCAGACTGCCGCCGGCCTGGGACCCGAGCGCACGGTGGACTGGCTGTGCGGCGCCCGCGAGATCGACGAACTCGCCGTCCGCCCCGCCGCCCACGGCACGGGCCCGGCCACCCAGCTGCTCGAAGCGGTCACCGAGGCCGCCCCCGAAGGCCGCTCCTGGCTGCTCACGTCCGTCCGCTCGCCGCACGCCGTCGCCTTCTACCGCCGCCAGGGCTGGACCCAGGCCACCCATCCCTCACCCGAGGGAACGGGCATCGTAGTCTTCCTCAGTCCGCGCCACCCGGCGCGCGCTCTCGCCACCCCCCTCTGAAGATCGGGACCTGCGGAAACATCGTGTTCACGTCAAGGGGAATCGCCGGTAACAACCGCTTTCTAGCGTGACCGGCCGTGGGATCAGAGTCGTATACAGGGCCGCCAGAACGACTCACGACGGCCCGCACGATTCCCCCGTTTCGCCGATGACGCCGCGCGGGGCGCCCCACTGCATCACCGCACCCGCACCCAGCCCCACCGGGAGACGTGGCATGACTACCACCGAGTCACCGCAGACGACGCCAGAAGCAGCGAAGCCCGCCGCCGACCAGGCGGTCAAGGAGACCCTGGAGGACTACACCCTCCGTTTCGCGCCCCGCAGTTACCGCCGCTGGACCCCCATGGTCGTGGCCACCACCGCCCTCGGCGGCATCGCCTACATGGCCGACTTCTCCATCGGCGCCGGCATCGGCCTCGCCCACGGCACCAGCAACGCGCTCGTGGCGATCGCCGTGGCCGCCGTCGTCATCTTCGCCACCGGCTTCCCCCTCGCCTACTACGGCGCCCGCTACAACATCGACCTGGACCTGATCACCCGCGGCTCCGGCTTCGGCTACTACGGCTCGGTCCTCACCAGCGTCATCTTCGCCAGCTTCACCTTCATCTTCTTCGCCCTCGAAGGCTCGATCATGGCCCAGGGCCTCAAGCTGGGCCTCGGACTGCCTTTGTGGCTCGGCTACTTGGTCTCCACCCTCATGGTCATTCCCCTGGTGATCTACGGCATGAAGGCGCTCAGCAAGCTCCAGGTGTGGACGACCCCGATCTGGCTGCTGCTGATGGTCGGCCCGCTGGTCTACCTGATCTCCACCGACCCGGGCACGGTCGACCGCTTCCTCGCCTACGCGGGCACGGACGGCGACGGCGGCGTCACCACCGCCTCCGTGCTGCTCGGCGCGGGCGTATGTCTGTCGCTCATCGCGCAGATCGGCGAGCAGATCGACTACCTGCGCTTCATGCCGCCCAAGACCGAGGAGAACAAGCGCACTTGGTGGACCGCGGTCGTCATGGCCGGACCCGGGTGGGTGGTGCTCGGCGCGCTCAAGCAGGCCATCGGTGTCTTCCTCGCCGTGTACATCCTTGCCAAGGTTGGCCGGGACGTTGCCCCCGAGCCGATTCAGCAATTCAAGGGCGCCTTCGACGCGATGATGCCGTCCTGGCTGGTGCTGCCGCTGGCCGTGGCCCTCGTGGTCATCAGCCAGATCAAGATCAACGTGACGAACGCCTACTCCGGCTCCCTCGCCTGGACCAACTCCTTCACCCGAATCACCAAGCACTACCCCGGCCGCATGGTCTTCGTCCTGTTCAACCTCGGCTTCGCGCTCGCCCTGATGGAAGCCGACATGTTCAGCTTCCTCAACAACATCCTGGGCTTCTACTCGAACTGCGCCATCGCCTGGGTCGTCACCGTGGCCACGGACATCGGCATCAACAAGTACGTCCTCAAGCTGTCCCCGCTCCAGCCGGAATTCCGCCGCGGCATGCTCTACGCCGTCAACCCCGTGGGCGTAGTGGCCTTCGTCGCCGCTTCCGGGCTGTCCATCGCCCTGTACTTCCACGCATTGGGAGACACCCTCCAGCCGTACTCCCCCGTCGCCGCGGCCGTCATCGCCTTCGTCCTCACCCCGCTGATGGCGGTCGTGACCAAGGGCAAGTACTACCTGCGCCGCACCGACGACGGCATCGACGAGCCACTGCTGGACGAGGACGGCAACCCCAGCGCAGCCACCCTCGACTGCCACGTCTGCCACCAGCCCTACGAGCGCCCGGACCTGGCCGCGTGTGCCACCCACGACGCCGTGGTCTGCTCCCTGTGCCTGAGCACCGACAAGGTCGGCGATCACGTCCTGCCTGCCACCGCGTAGTCCCGCGGAGGGGGACCGCCAAACCAACCTCCCTGGCGGGAAAACTCCCACACCATGTCCCATGATCGCCGTCGCAATGGGAGCCCGGGAATGGAACACGATGCCTCGGCGCAACGCGACACCACGCCGAGGCACGGCCTCCGTATAGCTGCGCTGTCAGCACCACGGTCTACGGTGCGACCATGTCGTTCGCCCTGCCCGATGGCCTGCCTCCCGGCCGGTTCCTGTCTTCCGGCCCTGTACGCATATGGGTCTCTGACGAATTTCCTCAAGACGTCGACCAGCTATGGCCTCGCCTGCTGAGCGAGCAGAAAGCCTGCGGTCTGGTTCCGCTCCTGTGCTGGCCCGACGCCATGGGAAGCCCGCTCGGCCTGGACCACGTCGATGCCGTCCGCTTGGAGGAGGTGCTGGCCACGGACTTCGCCGAGTACCGGCTCAGGAGGCTGCCCTTCTGGACGGATCCGACACCGGCCCCGGCACCCGAAGGAATCGAGCCATGGCCACACGACCCCGGTCCGCCCTTCGAACAGTGGCCGGGTCTGGCGCCGCAGATGCCAGCTACGTCCGCAGACCCGAAGCCCGAGGAAGCGGCCGCAAGCCTGCTGGCCCGGCTCATCGAGACGGGCCACTTCGGGCTGGACGAGTGCCGCCTCGTGCTCGTCCCTGCCCGTCGCGGCAGCGATGCTCTGGCGTCGATCGGCTGGTCCGCGGAGGCACCACTGCCTCTGCTGTGTGCACTCCTGCGGAGCTGGGAGGACCGCTTCGGCGCCCAGGTCGTCGCGGTGTTCGGCAGCGAGCTACACGTCTCGGTCGCGAGGCCTCCCGTTGAAACAGAAGACGCGAATCTGCTCGCTTTGGAACACGTGCTGTCGACCGCGAACAACATCGTCGATGACCCGCCCACACCGTTCCCCGAGTACGCCACGGACCTCGTGGGACGGGCCTCCTGGTCGTTCTGGTGGGACTAGGCCGTGTCCGGTGGGTCGTGTAACGCTCTCATCAGCGGATCGTTCGACGCGGTATGGGGCGGGGCGATCTGTCTGTTCGAGAGTGGGCTCGGCTGGAGCCGCACCTTCCGAAGAACGCGGGTCGGGACGGGCGTTGGAAGAATCACCGTACTGTCATCAACGGCATTCCCTTCCGGCTGCGGACCGGTGTTCCGTGGCGGGACCTGCCCGCGCGGTTCGGGAGGTGGAAGACGGTTCACGATCGTCACCGGCGATGGTCAGCGGGCGGTACATGGGACCGGGGCCTGCCTGCCGTCCAAGCTGACGCGGATGCGGAGGGCCGGATCGACTGGAGTGTCGTGAGCGTGGATTCCACACTGTGCCGTGCGCACCAGCATTCCGCCGGAGCCCGTCAACGGCCGGCCCGGATTCCCGGGCGACGTCGTCGCCTGGCGCGGCATCGCCCGGACGAGGCGATCGGGCGCTCGCGCGGCGGGCTCACAACAAAGATCCACCTGGCCAGTGAGGGCGGCTGCCGCCCGCTGGCTGTCCTGGTCACGCCTGGGCAGTGGGGTGACGCACCGCAACTGATCACGGTCCTGGACCGCATCCGTGTCTCGCGCCCTGCCGGAGGGCGTCCGCGGACACGACCGGACCGCATGTGCGGCGATAAGACGTACAGCTCCCGCCGAAACCGCCGTTACCTGCGGCGACGGCAGATACGGCACACCATCCCCGAGCGCACGGGTCCAGCGCGCCAACCGCCAGCGGCGGGGCAGCCGAGGCGGTCGCCCCACCGGCTTCGACCGGGCACGGTATGCCCGCAGGAACGAGGTCGAACGGACCATTAACGCGCTCAAGGGCTCCCGAGCTGTGGCAATCAGGTACGACAAGAGAGCCTACGTCTTCCACGGCACGGTCAGCCTCGCCGCGATCCGGCTATGGCTGCGCGGGTAACAGTCCATAGCCCTCCTCGCTCGGAGGCCAACGGACAGTGGCAATCTGGGCCACTGGCGCCGAGGGGGCATCTCCTCAACTTTGCACCGGCAGGCACCCCTTCAGGTGGTTTGATGCACTGCACCGATAGCATCGTGTTATCGCTTGAATACCCTAAGTTGCTCGGCGTGTCGCGCAGTGCGATTCGCACCGACCGAAGGGGTACACGCGTGATGCGACGCGCGGCAACGGCCTTGGGGACTCTCGGGGTAGCTATGACACTCGCGCTCACTGTCTCGAACTCCGCCTACGCGGCCCAGGGAGTGCTAGTCATCGACGGAGTGGCCCACGAGGATCCGAGCGGCTGCTTCCCGCTCGGGGACTCCGTTCCTCCAGTGGTTAGCAACTACACAGACGCGATCGCTGAGGTGCACTCCGGGCCCGATTGCACAGGGCGGGTCACCTGGTTGATCTACCCCGGTGAGACGTACCACCCAAACGGCAGCCGGAGCGTCTTCGTCCTCTGAGGTCCTCTATCCGGCGCTGACTGTCGGGCCAGATCGCCTGAACCCGTGCGTCCCCAGATACAAGAGGGCGCGCGGGTTCAGCGCGTGTGCATAGGCAGCCCGGCTCGTTACTGATTCACCGGGCAGGCCCTAGTTCTGTCAGTGCCCGTTGATAACGTGCTTCGTCCAGTCGTGGAGTTCATGAAGGGACGGGGTACGTGCGGAATGTGGCATGCCATCAGGTCGGCGAGCAGCGGTTGGCCGAGGCGCTCGACAACATCGACGGGCGGGCCTACACGCGGTGGCACTCGCTGCGGTACGGCAGCATCTCGCCGACGCTGATCCGGGCCATGTCGGACGAACTGCTCGACCATGTCGCCGCGCGAACAGTGACGGAGCCGGGGCTCGACGCTGCGGCCGGCACGGTCGCCGTCACCGCCGCGGAGTGTGTGCACGGAGTGCTGAGCATCATGTGCTTCCCGGACGGGGACCAAGAACTCCGGTTCCCCCTCATCGGAGAGAAGATCAGCACGGACCCGGACGACGACGAGTTCGGGGACGGGCCCATCACCTTCCGGAACGTCGTCAACGAGGCACCCACCGCGCGGACCTGGCTCGACATGTTCGAGATATGTGTCGTCAGCGGGCATGTGTGGGACTGGGAGCGGGCCACCGGGCTGCTGCTGCGCGGCGGCTACGCGTCCTCCATCCGTGACGGCGTGCCCTACAACCGCTACACCTCCGTCTCCGACCCCGCCGACCTCGCCGCCATGGACGCCCTGTGCCCCTATCTCACCGAGGCGGCCGGGCATCTGCCCCGCGACTGGCCTACGGTTCCGCTGCGCAAGCCGGACGCCGGGGAGCGCGCGGAGGCCGCCCGGCGGCTCGACGAGGTCGGCGACGCGCTGAGCGCGGACCAGCGGCTGCTCCGCGTACTCCTCGACGACGACCAGCATGCCTTCGAGGACGCCCTCGTCGCCCGGCTGGTCGCGTACCGGGAGAGCGTCGAGGCCGATGCCGGTGATCCCGCGCCCCGGTCCCTCCTCCCCCTCGGCACCCTCGCCCTGGCCTGCCTCGCCGTCCAGGTCCATGGGTGGGAACTCGGTGTCCGGTCCGGGTATCTGCCGTACGGTCTGCTGGGATCGCCGGACGCGCCGCGCCGGGCGGCAGAGGGGAACCGGAACACCTTGGGCTGCTGGGCCGCCAAGTAGGCCACCCGGGGTGTGGAAGTGGGCATGGCCCGACATCCAGGATGTCGTCGTGGAGACGGACTCGTCCCCACCGAGGTAGCGCGCGGACGGCCTGCACCGGATGGGACCTAACAACCACGCGGTGCAGCCGAGTTCGAGAGTTCGTACACGGCTGTGGTCGGGGCCAGCGGGAGGTCGCGGCGGATCCGGGTGCGAGGGAAGAACCGGCGCTCACGAGTGAATGTCGTGCCCTCCACGGCGCCGTCCTTGTAGACCGGACCGACAAGTCGTCCGTCGCTGTCGCGGATCCCGATCCGCACGCCGGGCTTCCAGTGCGCCCGCCGCCACGTGCCGAACTCGAGCGGCCTGCGTGCCCCTGCCGGCGCTGTGCGCTCCTCGGGCGGCTCTTCCGGCGGAGGGGTGAAATCCAGGACACAGACTCCATGGAACCCACCGGACCGGCCGGCCTCGCTCGTGGCGATCCTTCCCGGCGCGCTGCGCGAGTTGGGCCGCGGCCCCGAGGCCGGGAGCACAGGCGGGGGCGTCCACCGGGCGAACGCGAGCTGCGGCATCTCCGTAGAGCACGCCTCCACCGTACGTGGCTGGCTGCAGCATCCAGTACCGCTTGCCCGCGGCGTCGAGGGCGGAAATGAGCAGGAATCCGGACATCGTGTCGAGCCGGCCATCGGGCTGAGCGGCGAGGAGGCCGCCGAGGGTGACGGGCTCCGGTCCGATACACACCCCGGCCTCGACGAGTGCGGCGAGTTCGTCGTCATCGGCTTCCGCCGCGCGCAGAGGGACGGCATCGTGCGTGATGAGCGACCAGGGGGCCCGCAGTCGCAGTGCGGCCCTGGTCTGCTCGTCGACGGGGGCGGTGGTGACCACGTCCAGGGCGAGCGGGGCGGGGGCCATGTGCGCGGCGGCGAGATAGACCGCCGTCCCGGACGGGCGCGAAGCCACCCCGCCATGCTGCCCGGCCCCCGACCCAACGCACCCCCGTTTCCCTTGACCAAAAACGTAGGGGCACCTCGCGATCGCTGCCTCCTCCGCGGCCCGTTGCCCTACGCCGACGACACCGTCATCGCCGTGACTGGCATCACCATGGCGCAGCCAGTCGTACAGCTGGACCGCGCTGACCGTGCCACAATTCGTCAGGGTCGGCAGGACGGCCGGACGCTGAGCAGCTCAGTCCGCAGCACGGGCGTGCCGTCGACAGGCGCCGGATCCTGCGCAGTTGGTTCGATACCGCCAGCAGCGATCTTGTCGAGAGTCTCCAGGCTGGTGGCACCGACCGTGCCGAACACCGTGTAGTTCGGTCGCAGCGCGGAATCGCCGTAGACGACGAAGAATTGCGAACCGTTCGTGTTCGGCCCGGCGTTGGCCATCGCCAGCAAGCCTCGCCCGTAAAGGCGACGGACGCCGGTCGGATCGCTCGGTGCCGGCGGCAGGTCCACTGGCAGCTCGTCTTTGTACTTGTACCCCGGCCCACCCTCGCCAGTGCTGGTCGGGTCGCCACACTGCAGGACCTTCAGCGTCGGATACGCCGTCAGCCGATGGCACACCGTACGGTCGTAGAACCGGTGCCGCGCCAGGTGCACGAAGCTCTGGACCGTACACGGCGCCTTCGCCCGGTCCAGACGCAGCGGGAGCGAGCCCTGGCTGGTCCGGACAGCCATACCGACCGTGCCGTGACTGGGGGTGTGCCGCGGATCGGGCGGCAGGGGAACCCACCGCGCCGCCGGCTCGTCCGGGGTCTGGGTGTACTGGCAAGGACCGTGCGTGGTTCGCGGCGGGGCATCGGAAGCGGAGGCGGTGGTGCTGCCTCCGGACACGACCAACGCTGCTGCCGCCAATGCGGCAATGAGAGCTCGGTTCATCCTGCACACCCTCCAAAAGATCGTCAGATTTCGGAGCGGTCGCAGTCTAGAGCGCGGCCCGGCGGGCGAGAACCCGGCCGCCAGCCACATCCGCCTCCCAGCCTTCGGCCCGCGGCCGCAGGCCACTTCGTTCGGATGCGGCACAGCGCCGGCTGGCCGATCAGGGCGTCCACCCGGTGCACGACGGATGCTCCCCGAACCGGCCCTGTCCTCCCGAAGCTACGACGAAGTGACGAGTAGCACTCTGTAATCAGCGTGACGCTCGGTCAGGGGTAGCGGGGCGAGGTCCGGGGACTTCGCCGACCTGGAGGGCAGTGAAGTCGGCGTGGGCCTGTTCGACGGCTTCGGGGTGCGCCTCGCGCTTGGCGTGCTCGGTCAGCGCCCGATAGATGCTCGCCACCGAGGGTTCTGGCCCTTGCGCTTGCCGGTGGGACTGATCAGGTCGGGCTGGATCTGCTCGTCGGACGCGCCGTCCGCGCGGCGCCGGAGCACGGTGTGAAGCATGTCGTCGGTGAGTGACCGGGGGCCGGCCGCCGTGCTTTCTGTTCCTCGGGCCCGACGTCGACCCGGTTACCCCCGTCGTGCCAGTCACTCTGCCCAGGTGCACCGGCCACGGTCCTTTCAGGACGTAGGACCAGTCACCGAAGGTCCCGTACATGCAGGGCGCCCCGTCGCTTTGGTCGAAGTCCCGGTAGGGGACGGCCGCGGACATCTGACCTGGGTAGCGCCGAGCTGAAGCAGCACATCCGCGACGGGCATCCGGTGCACGGCGGTCAACGAGATCCGCCCGACATCCCGTACGCGGACGGTCCACCGTAGGCGTACGCTCCGATCCACTCCAGACTGTCGTCCATCAGAAACCTCCCTGCGTGGGGTGGCCCGCTGCGCGTCGGAGGCGATGCTGACCTGACGGCGTTGACGCCTCGGCCGGTGACTCCCCTGCCGACATCGCACTTTCCCAACCTCGTACGAGGAGTGAAGATGCACTCCCAGCAGATATTCGGAGCGTGCTCGGCGACCTGGGGAAGGGTGGAGCTGGAAGGCTCCTCGGCCAGCGACAGCACAGCCTTACCCACCGACGGCTCGTACAGGCCCGCTCCCCACGCGCGAAGACAGACGGCGCGCAACCCGTCATTGCCACGAGCACTGCCATACCCCCCTCTTCCCCGCCGGCGTATCAGGCGCGGCATTCGCAGAGCCGTACATACTGGTGCTCGACCAAGCCTGGTGGCAGCCACGCGTGCGGGTGCGAAAGTCGCCTTGCGCCGGGAACCGCCCCGTGAAGCGCAGTCGTCGCATACGGACGTGACTGAAACGCCTTCCGCACTGCCCGCCCACCACCGCCGACTGATCTCCGACCTGTCCGGGATCGTCAGCGACTACCCCTCTGTGGACCCAGAATCGACCCTCGCCCTTCTCGCCGAGGACGCAGCGCAGGCCCTCGACCTCCACGGCACCCCACAAGGCCGCCAGGAGCGGACCGGCTATACGGTCCTGCTCTATGCCACCTGCTGGTATCTGTGCGCACGCATCTTCAACAAGTCCCTGTTCACCTCCTACGTGGCGGTCCTGGACGCGATCCGTGCCACGCTGGATCCCACCTGCTGCACCTGCCCGGCCGGCACCCATCCCGCGGACCTGGACTCCGAGCACGGGATCGAGGCCGGGGTGAGCATGCTGACCGCGGCCGGGCGGGCCGCATTCACCGCGGACGGCGCTGTTCACGGCGACGACCTGGCGGCGTTCGACTGCGAGGGATTTCTCGCCGACCTCGCCGACCGGGCCGTCAGCCACATGCGCCAGGCGCACCGAGAGGTCTTCGGTGGTATCGACGTCAGCCACCTCGACGCGCAATTCGTCCGGGACGACGGCGGTCTCGACGTCGTCGCCATGCAAGAGACCATCCGCCGGTCCTGGGAGGACAACACCGGGCCGGTCGCTTTGTGGTCCGCCCGCCGCTGGCTCTCCGGGCAGGTGCGAGACGAGGAGCGGATCGGCCTGTTCCTGTGCATGTGGATGGGCATCGCCCAGACATACGAGGGCCTGCCGCCCTCGTACGCCCGCGACTTGGCCGCCGCTGTGGCAACCATTGACCTGGGCGCCTCCTGCGAGCACCCGCAGCATCCCTGGTCCGCCGCGGAGGCCACCACCGAGGACCGGTACCGCGCGGTGGTCCACCTGTACGCGCCGCAGGACCACCCGGACACCCCCGTACCCACCACGCTCTCGGCCCGTGAACTGTGGGAGTGCCCAGTGCAATACGCCGAGTTGGCCCGCACAGCACTGGAAGACCTCAAAGACTGGCGCACCATGCGAGGCGGCGAAGAATGGGAAGACCAAGAGGACTGAGCGCAGCGATGTACCTCGGAGCCGACACCTCGATCGCCTCGCGCTGCCACATCACCACCAGCTCCTCACAGACTGCTGCGGGCCGCCTACACCCGCCCGGAACCCTGGGGCGCCGACGAGGACGGCTGGATGACCACGGCGCAGACCGTCATGAACAAACTCTGGACGGCGGATCGCGGTGTCGCCCTGCTCTATGACGCGGCCTGGAGGCCCCCGCCCGCGCCTGCGGACGCGCGCTCAACCAAGCGGTCCGGCGGGAGATAGGTGACCTGGAAGTCAACGAGCACCTGGAAGAGCTCGGAGCGGCACCACTGCTCGAAGTCGGCACCGCGGGCTGGTGCCTCCTCCACCTCACCCGGTGCGGCGGGATTTCGGCGTCGGTGGCCCGCGTTGTCCCACCACGGAAGGTGACGGGCAACGGCTCGGTCACCGGGAATCCGGACCCACCACTGGGGAGACCATCCCACCCGCGACCCTGCCCCCCGTACCTATCCGGGCGAGCCCCTAATATCATCGGGCGTTCTCCGACGGACGCTGACGCCCGCTGGATCGTGCCCGCCGCCCAACGCCCGGCACGACGACTCCACCGTATGGCATGGAGTCGAGCATCGAGGAGAGGAAAGTTCATGCGCGTCCGGAGCATCGCCACGGCCACCGCAACAGCATTGGCGCTGGTGGCTGTTCGTGACCTTGTCCAGAAGAAGCACGCATTGCTCCGGAACTTCCCCGTGCTCGGGCACGCCCGGTACTTGTTGGAGACGATCGGGCCGGAGCTGCGGCAGTACATAGTGACCTCCAACGACGAGGAGCGCCCGTTCAGTCGTGACCAGCGCACCTGGATCTACGCGTCGGCGAAGGGGGAGAACAATTACTTCGGGTTCGGAACCGACAACGACGTCGAGCACACGCAGGGGCACGCCTACCTGAAGCAGCGCACGTTTGCCGGCACGCTGCCCGACGTGCACGACCCGCAGGCCCCCCTGCCGTCGGCCAAGGTGCTGGGCGGGCCGCGCGGGCGCGCCAAGGCGTTCCGACCGGCGAGCGTGGTGAACATCTCGGCGATGAGCTTCGGATCGCTCTCCGGCGCGGCGATCACGGCGCTCAACAAGGGGGCGGCGCTGGCGGGCACCCTGCACAACACGGGCGAGGGCGGTCTCTCGCCGTACCACCGCAACGGCGGCGATCTCGTCCTTCAGATCGGTACGTCCTACTTCGGCTGCCGCAACGAGGACGGCAGCTTCAGCATCGACAAACTCAAGGATGTGGTCGCCGGCGCCCCGGTCAAGGCGATAGAGATCAAGCTCTCCCAGGGTGCCAAGCCCGGGCTGGGGGGAATGCTGCCGGGCGCGAAGGTGACCCCGGAAATCGCCGAGATCCGCGGCATCCCGCTCGGCGAGGACTGCGCTTCCCCGTCGCGGCACACCGCGTTCGGCGACGTCGACTCGATGCTCGACTTCGTCGAGCTGCTCGCCGCCGAGACCGGCCTGCCGGTCGGGATCAAGAGCGCGGTCGGAGAGATGGAGTTCTGGCAGGAGCTGGCCACGCTGATGGCGCCTGGTGACCGTGGTGTCGACTTCGTGACCATCGACGGCGGCGAGGGCGGCACCGGGGCGGCGCCGCTCACCTTCTCCGACTCGGTGTCGCTGCCCTTCCGGATGGGCTTCTCCCGGGTCTACGGCGTCTTCGCCGAGCAGGGGCTGACCGACGACCTGACCTTCATCGCCTCCGGCAAGCTCGGCCTGCCCGAGAACGCCGCGGTCGCCTTCGCCCTTGGTGCCGACATGATCAACGTGGCCCGTGAGGCGATGCTGTCGATCGGCTGCATCCAGGCCCAGAAGTGCCACACCGACAAGTGCCCCACCGGCATCGCCACCCAGAGCCCGTGGCTGGCCCGCGGCCTCGACCCGGCCTCGAAGGCCACCCGGGCCGCCGTCTACCTGCGCACCCTCCGCAAGGAGCTGCTGAAGGTCTCGGCGGCCGTCGGCGTCGCCCACCCGGCGCTCATCACGGCCACGGACATCGAGATCATGAACGGCGACTACGAGGCGCGCACCCTGGCCGGCGTCTACGGCTACAAGGACGGCTGGGGCGAGCTCGGCCCGCACCTCGCCGAGGAGATCGCCGCACTGCTCACCGCCGGGCAGTCCTCCGACCAGAAGCCGACCGCCTAACGCGCCGATCACGGCAGGCACCGCGCCCGCTGCTCCCCCGCCCTGAGCGCGCGCGTGGCGCCGGCCGGTGGCACCCTTGTCTTCCCTGCTCCACGAACAGCCCCTGCCTAGGTGATCACAACATGAGCGAAAAAGTGCGATTCCCGAGCGTCGTCGGCCCTGAACTGGCCGGAGTGATCGACCTGCCGGACGGCGAGATCCGCGGCTGGGGGATCTTCGTGCACGGATTCACGCTCGGCAAGGACTCGCCGGCCGCGTCGCGTGTCAGCAAGCAGCTGGCACGCGAGGGGATCGGCATGCTGCGCTTCGACAACCTCGGGATCGGGGACTCCGACGGCGACTGGGGGGACGGTTCCTTCACCGTCAAGGTCCAGGACACGGTCCGTGCCGCAGCCATGATGGCGGAGCGAGGGACCCCGGCGGATCTGCTGGTGGGGCACTCATGGGGAGGCGCCGCCGTCCTCGCCGCGGCGGCCGAGGCGACCGGCGTCCGCGCGGTCGCCACGATCGGGGCGCCGGTCGATCCCAGCCACGTCGAGCGACAGTACGACGCGGTCGTGGACCGCGTGCTCAGTGACGGGTCGCACGAGTGGTTCGTCGGCGGGAGGACCCTGGTCCTCAAGCGCGCCTTCGTCGAAGACGTCCGCCGTGCTCACCTGCGGGACCGGATCGGCGAGTTGGACCTGCCGCTCCTCGTCCTGCATTCGCCGACCGACAACACCGTCGACATCGACAACGCCGGCGAGATCTTCCGCGAGGCACGACACCCGCGAAGCTTCGTCTCGCTCGAAGGAGCAGACCACCTCCTGACCGCCCGGGGACAAGCACAGCGAGCCGCCCACATCATCAGCGCCTGGGCCGATCAGTACATCCCCGGGTAACGGCCCGCAGGAGACATCTCAGGCGGTTAAGTGCTCGCTCTCGCTTCAGGCACGCGGCGGACGGTGGCCATGATCACCGCTCTTGTGTCTCGTGACGGTCCTGGCACACATCGGTGAACTCGGGGTGTCGGCCCACGGACTCATCGGCTTCCGCCGCCTGGTCTGCCCGGCCGGCAAGACTGGGCATAGTGCCGCGGCCGATCCATCCTTTGGTGACGTTGCCAGGGCGGGCTGGTTTATCGGCCACCTTGTGCATCGTGTCGCCCAAGACGCGCTTGCCGATGGCCGTGCGGTCCGCCGCCGGAGTGTCGTCCTCGACGTCGTCTCCTGCACCACCTCCACCAGGGGGTGAGCAGGCTCTGCCACGGCGTTTCGTCCTGGCGTTCTGCCGCTGCGGCTCCCCTTTGAGGTGGGCGCCGGCGGTGGTTCGGTGCGGGCGCCGGCCGCGTGCTGATGTGCCCGCACGATGCGTGGAGTCGACCGAGATGTCCCAGTCGGCCTCCCCGGCCGCGTCCGCCTCGGCTTGAACCTGCTGGAGCAGGCGTTCCCAGGTTCCGTCGGCCGACCACAGGCGATGGCGTTCATGGACGGTCTTCCACGGGCCGAACCATTCAGGCAGGTCACGCCACTGAACGCCGGTCCGCATCCGGTGCAGAATCCCGTCGATCACCTGCCTGTGATCGCGCCACCTGCCACAACGCCTGTTGCTGACCGGCAGGAACGGCTGCAGCCGTTCCCACTCGGCATCCGTCAGATCACCCCGCCCCATGCCCACATCAACGACACGATGGGGAATCGTCACATGATCGGCCGGACAAGTCCCAGGCGGAAGGAAGACCGAAGCCGCGACGGATGGAAACTGCGGACAGAGCCTCGAACGTCTCCGTCCTCACGCTGTGGGCCTGCGCAGTTCCGCAGTTGAAAGAGCCTGTCGGCGCTTGGGATGCTCAGCGCCGACGCGGGATGCCCAACGTCTGTACGAGTTGGGCGAGTTCCTCCCTGAAGAGCTTCTCCGGGCTGGTGGTCTGGTTGCGCATGTGGCCGTAGACCTCCAGTGACACCAGTCCATGCAGGTGCCCCCAAATGCGTAGGGCGAGGGCGACGGCTGCGGGCGGCAAGTCGGGGAAGGCGGGACGCACCTTCGCAAGGAGCCCGGAGTCGAAGTCGGACCAGTCGAAGGCGCTGCCCTGGTAGAGGTGCTGGGCGTGGGGCCAGGCGGCTGCCGCGAGGGCGGTGAGCCCGGTGCAGACCCGGCGTGCGGCGTCGGGGGCGGGGCCTCCCTCGGGGGCCTGGTAGCCGGGCACGGGGTCACCGTAGATGAGGCGGAATCCCTGGGGGTTGACCAGGGCCCAGGTCCGGAAGGCGTTGGCCCACGCCTCGATCCGGACGGCGGGATCGACGGAGGGCGTGGCTTCCCAGGCCGTGTCCACAGCGTCGGCCAAGGCGGTGTACACGTCGTTGATCAGCGTGGTGACTAGGTCGTCCCTGGTCGGGAAGTACCCGTAGATGGCGTTGGCGGTCATGCCCATCTCGCGGGCGATGGCCCGCAGGGTGATGGCGTCCGGCCCGCCCGAGGCCATCAACGCCAGTGCCACCTTTTTGATTTCGGCGGTGGTTTCGGCCCGTAGCCGCTCGCGCCTTCCGGTGCTTCCTGTGACTGCCATAACGGGCACTCTACAGCGTCGACTTACTTCGTCCCGTACGGATACTTCACGGCGTATAGTTTCTGCACGGCGTCACGATTGGTGGCGTCCCACTTCTGCATGTACAGGGGAGAACCATGCACATCGGAGTTATCGGTGCCACGGGCACAATCGGCAGCCGCGTCGTCACCGAGGCCCTCCACCGCGGCCACACCGTCAAGGCGTTCAGCCGGGACGCCGCTCAGGCACAGCGCCAGGAGCGTCGAGACAACATCACCTGGGCGAGCGTCGACGTCTTGGACGCGAAGAGCGTCGCCGGCGCCCTTTCCGGACTCGACGTCCTGATCAGCGGCTTCCAGCCGGGCAATGCCGCAAAGGACTTCGCGGACACCGTCCGGCGCTCGATCGCCGACCCCACCGTCTACGCGACAGCGGCGCGAGCCCTGCTGAAGGCCCTGGAGAGCCGCCCCCAGACCCGGCTCATCGTGATCGGCGGCGCCGGCAGCCTCGAAATCGAACCGGGGGTGGTGCGAGCAGACTCCGACGAGCTGCTGCACGCCGCACTAGACCAGCTGGGGCTGCCCCGCGAATACGCCGCAGCGGTACGCGGTCACCGCGATGCCCTGGCCGTCCTGCGGACCTCGAACCGGCTGTGGACCTACTTCAGCCCCGCGGAGGAGATCGGCCCCGGCGAGCGCACCGGCCGCTTCCGGATCGGCGGCGACCAGCCGGTCCTGGACGCTGACGGCCGCAGCCGTATCTCGGTGGAGGACGCGGCCATCGCCTTGATCGATGAGGCGGAGCTGCCGCGCTTCGTGCAGCGCCGCTTCACCATCGGCTACTGAAAGCCACCGCCCACGGCCCCGTGGGGGACCTCATGCACTCCCCCACGGGCCAAGGCGACGTCCATCTGAGCCCACCTGCCGGTCGCCCTTCCCGTCTTGCCGGCCCGGACATGCCCCAAAGAGGTGCCGCCAGTACAGCTGCGTGACAGATCCACAGGGGACCGTAGCCATCACGCAACCGCCGCCAGAATCCCGGACTCCCGAAATTCCCCAGGTCTGCTCGACTCCCCACTTGGTGGAGCGGGTGAACGATGAGGCCGGAGGCCGGGCCCTGGACCGCCTTGGCTCAGCCCAGCGCGTCCATCAGGACAGTGACACAGGCATCCAGCCGCTCCTCCAGAGCCCGCGCCGTCAGCTCAGTCCTCCCCGCCTCCTGCCATGGTTGCGACACCAACTGCACTTCTTCTGAGCACGCCGGCCCGTGCAGCAGCGCGAGATGGGTCGAGCAGTGCGCCACATCGAGATCCGCCGGGCCCCAGGAGTCATGTGCCCAGTCGACGACGCCGGTGTTCCGGGCACCTTCCGCGGCACCTGCCGGCCCTGGGGCGGCACGTCGAACAGCACGTTGCCGGGTGGGAAGTCCCGGTGCAGGAACCGCCCTTCATAGGGCGGCGCGAGCCTTCGGATCACGGCGATCGCCGTGGCCCATACCGCCGCATCGGCACCCTTCGGAGTCACCACGGTGTCCGCGGTCGTCAACGCCACATATTCCTGGGGCCGCTCGGCGGGTCGCAACGCGTGGATCGCCACGAGTTGACGGTCCAGCAGAGAAACGCGCGGCTCCCATTCCTCATCACTGAGGACCGTCCGGCCCGCCAGATGTGTCATCAGGAGCGACGGATACTCGCAGTGCGCGGCGGTCGGAACATCCGCGATCAGTCCAGGAGCCGGCACGCCCTGGTCAGCCTCCGCATTTCGGCAGTGATGCCGCCGTGCAGTGCCTCGGTCCTGACAATCCGTTCGCCGACCTCCAGGTGACGGCTCACCCAAGCCCGTGTCAACGGTCGGACAGCCGCCGCCCCATCGTGGTTGGTCACCGTGCCACCTCACCATCCGGCCAGCGGCACGCGCGAGAGAACTATGGGAGGCGATGGCCGTGCTGCTCCGTCATGAACGCCACTGGCGCGAGGCGGGCCGTAGCCTGCGCCGACACCCACCCGACGATCTTTCCGCGAAGCCCAGCGGCCACCGTTCGATCCGTCCTACCGGCTCCGACACGACCCGTCGGGAACACCCCTTCCTTGCGGCGCCCATAAGCAAGTCTGCGTGCAGGTGGGGGACGTTCGGCGAGCAGATCTGTCCGCGCCCATAGCGAGAAGTGGGGTAATTTGCGAGGCGACCTACCGTCGGCACACTCATCAAACGTTCTCAGGTTGACCGCCTGCCGCACCACAGCGCTTCCGGCCGACCCTTCAGGCCCCGGCTACCCGATGCTCCGCCTCCTGACGGGCACGGCATACGAGTCCCGGCCGCACAACACTCACCTCAGTCGTGGGGGATCATGCCCGAGTCTTTCCGACCTGCATATGGATGTGGTCCTGATGGGCCTGCCGCAGCGCCGGGTCACCCCCGTAGTCCGGGTAGATGACGAACCCGCTCCCGCCCAGGTCCGGCATGGGCCACTTGTTGCCGGCCCCGACCCCGTTTCCTTCACATTCGTAGGTGCCGAAGCGGAAGGCGGTCGAGAACAGTTGAAATGTCAACGCGTCGACGGACGGTGAGATCCGCACATTGCTGCCCGGGATCGCCGGTAGGTCGCCCCAGTCCGTCAGGATCGACTTGTTGAACGATGAACCGTCAAGCGCCCCCAAGATACCCGACAGATCGAGGGCACGACCCTGGTTGTGACAGTCGTTGGCGGGGCCGTTGCCATGCCCTATTCCGAGGTGTCGCAGTTCGCTCACGTTCGGCTTGGACGCGTTGATCCACCTGGTCAGCCGGTACAGCGCGATCAGCATGCGCTGATCGACGTTGTCGAAGAACCCCGCGCTCGGATTGAGGGCGTTGACGTAGCCGATGCCGTCGATGGCCGGTGGCTGGACGGCCAGGCGCTGGCCGACGGCCGGGGTGGTAGAGCCGCCCTTGAGCGTGAGTTTGCCGCGCGCGATGAGGTCGAGGGTCAGCTTGTTCGCCTGGTCCACAGTGAGCAGGCGGGCCGGTGCGACACCGCCGGCGGGCGCCGGAGTGAAGCTCAGGTTGGCGAGGGCGTCCTCGAAGTCGACCGCATCGGCGTCGAGGTCGTAACGCTGGTAACGGTCGCCCCGGAAGAAGTAGGCGAACTGCCCGCCCGGGTACAGTGCCGCCGTCAGATCCCGCGGGAAGAGCCCCGGCCAGCGACCGTCGATGAGCAACGGGTAGTCGGGATCGACCCGGTCGGCCGTGATGTCGTAGCGGACGTAGGAGTCCCCCCTGAAGAGGTAAATCTTGCCGTTGCCCAGATTGAGGGCCGTGTCGATGCCGCTCTCCCACGCCTCGGGCAGGCCCGTCCAATTCCCTGCAAGGACGAACGGCGGGTTGGGCGGCAGGTAATCGGGGTCGACGTGGTCGGCCCGCTCGTCATAGCGGACATAAGTGGAGCCGGTGAAAGCGTAGGCCTTCCCGGCACCCCACCAGAAGAACGCGTCCGGGCTGTGGGTGAGACCGGACCAGTTCTCCGACACGCTGAGGTTGGTCTGCTCACGGACACCGGTGACCGCGTCGTAGCGGTGGTACGTGTCGTCATCGAAGAAGAGATAGCTCTTGCTGTTGGGAAGCGTGAGCGCTGTGCGAAGCCTTGTCATGGAAGTCTCCAGCGCGGGAGTGTCCCTCTGAGCGGCCGAAGGGGAAGCGGGAGTCCGTCCGGCTCGGAGTCCAGCCGGAGAGGGGGACCGAGCGGATCAAAGACTTCCGAAATCGGTGGGGCCCTGGTTGCCCATTCAAGCTCCAGTCACTTGGTGTCACATCCACTGTGGCTCCGACCGGGCACCTCCGCATCTCGAAGCCTCGACCGGCCTCCGGGAACTTACGCACGCAGTACGGCCTTTCGCCTCGACGGGCTGATCCGTGCCGCCGCGTTCGGACCTGTAGTACAGCCCGTTACGGACGCGACGCGGCGATTACTTCGGCGTGCTTGCCGCGCTTGCGGCCGGTGGTGACCACGCCGCGTCGGCCGGAGTGGCCGGTGATCCGGGCCTCCAGGCCGGCGTCTTCGACAGCCCGGGGTGATCGCGCGGCCGCAGCCGCCCGGGGCGAGCCTCTTGGTGCCCAGATTTCCCCACTGGTCAACGGGCAGGTAGGAAACTGGCCATCGGCGCACAATCCAAGGTGACGGCGAAGGCGCAGGCCAGGCCCGACGCACCTCGGCCCTTCCCATAGCCTTGCCCCATGTCAGTCAACATCGATCTTGAGCTGACCGTCACCGGGCCGAGCGACCCGGAGCAGGCGGAGCGGATACTGAAGGCCCTTGAGGCAGTGATACATGACGAGGGGATGGACCACTCGGTCCGCCTTGCGGTGGAGGAGTGGGAGGGGCAACTCGAGGTGGTGGGCGGCACCGACTACCCGTTGATCATCAGCGGCCTCGGCCGCTGGCAGCCAAAGTTCGAGGAGCGCGTCCATCAGGCGGTGCAGGAGGTCGCGCCGTCAGCAAAGGTAGACATCGGGTGGGAGTATCCGGACGACGACGATGATTACTAGCCTCGAGCAGTTCGAGCAGGTCTTCCTCTACGCATGGCGGGACGACGCCACGACGGAGGTTCCTTCGATCCTTTCGGTGGTGTACGAGCCAACGGAGGCGGGGCGACGGTGGCTGCTCTGGGCCGGTTCGCCGGCCTTCAGGGAGTTCGTACCTTTCCAAGACGCCGCCCATGTAAGGGAGTTCGCCCAGGCGGTGCTGGATCTGCCGACGGTGGCCCGGCCCTACTGCCGGGAGGTGGACCTCGCAGAAGACGAGACGGACGAGAGAGACGAGGGCGACGAGATGCCGAGGCGGGGCTCTGCTTCGACGTCGGAATGGTGTTATGCCACCCTGGCGATCGGGCGGGAAGCGGACCGCGCGTGGTTGCCGTACCTCAACTACCGGTCGCACTACGTGGTTCCTGGCAGGCCAGACCTGACCTCCCCCGGGTTGCAGGTTTGCTGTGGTCACGTTGACGTCGACCGGCTGCACGCCGAGGCCAGGGCCCTCCTCGCGGCATTGGACGACGAAGGCTGACTCGTCCCCTCCCCGCGCGGCCGGACATCACGGCGCATGCGGAGCCACCGTCGGAGGGAGACCCGAAGCGCGGATCGCCGGGTAAAGGCAAGCCAGGATGCCGATCAGGAGGTGGATCCCAGGCCGCCGCCGACTGACCACAGGGGTGTGACGACCTCCCGACCTCCCAGTCCTGGGCCATGGCGAAGGTGGGCGTCGCCCCGGCGCCGAGTGCCGCGCCCGCGGCCCCGCCCGGTGCCGAGAGCAGGAGTGACGCGGTGACGAATTGCCGGCGGATCGCGCCCTTGGTGGCGCCGAGGGCGCGGCGGAGGCCGATCTCCGGGCGGCGTTCCAGAACGGAGATGACCATGGTGTTGGCGGAGTTGAGGGACATCGCGTGAGGCCGGCGCCTCCGTCCAGGACGACCGGTACACCACCCACCCGGAAGACAGGCAGCAACGGCCTTCGCCTGGTTCCCGTGCCTGGTAACGAGGCAGGGAGCAGGCGAAGGCTGTTGTCGCGTACGTGCCGGATCAGGCGGCGCGGCCTGCCTTGAAGGCGGCCATGGTGTCGACGACGCGGCGGGCCTGGTAGCGGGCCGCCTGGAGGGCCACCTCACCGGGCAGGCCTCGCCGGTCACGTGGGAGGTGCCGTAGGGGTTGCCTGACTGGAACTGGATGGGGTCGGTGTAGCCGGGGGGCACGATGATGCCGCCCCAGTGGTAAAAGGTGTTCGCCAGCGCCAGGAGGGTGGTTTCCTGCCCGCGGTGGGCGGTGTTGGATGCGGTGAAGGCCGAGTACACCTTGTCCGCGAGCTTGCCCTGGAACCACAGCGGGCCGGTGGTGTCGATGAACGCCCTGAGCTGACTGGCCGGATTGCCGAAGCGGGGGGTTGCCGAACAGCACCGCGTCGGCCCACTCCAGGTCGTCGTGACCGGCCTCGGCGACGTCGGCGGTGTCCGCCAGGTGTCCGGCTCACTCCGGCCTGGCGTTGACCGCCTCCGGTGGGGCCGTTTCGGCAACCTTGCGCAGTCGCACGTGGGCGCCGGCTTTCTCCGCGCCCTCAACGGCCGCCTGCGCCAAGGCATGTACGGTGCCGGTGGAGCTGCAGTAGATGATCGCCACGTTCATGGGTTCCATGATCGGTTTTCTTCCTGCGGGGGTCGGATCGAGTGCCGGTCGGATCAGGTGCGGCTTGATCGGATGCAGTCTGATCGGTACGACGAGGCAGCCCCGTGAGATGTGAGGCGACGTGCCGACCTCACAGTTCGATACGTCGGCTCGTCGTTGGGGGATGGGGCAGCGCATCCAAGGGAGCCGGTGACACCATGAACAATCCAGCCGAGCCCGATCCGGGGCAGGAGGATGCAATCCGGAGGGGATGACCCGATCCGGGCTTGGGTGCGTCGTAGCGCGCGACGAGGCGGTCGCGCCTTCGACCTGCGAATCCAGCTGTGACAGTCGTTCGACGAGTGCCTCCATGGCAGGAGGACAGGCCCCCTTCCGCCCGCCACCCGTCACCACCCCGGACCCGCCTCAGGTACTCGTGGTGCAACCGCCGGTTCGGGGTCGGGGGGCATGGAGGCGGGGGCGTGCTGCCTGAGGGAGGAGGGAGGTGAGGTGGGCGGTGGGTTCGACGCCGAGTTCCCGGCGGAGCAGGCCGGCGTAGGTGCGGTACTGCCGGACCGCCTCGGAGAGGTTTCCCTCCGCGAGGTGGGCCTCCATCAGGACGCGCTGGGCGGTCTCGCGCAGCGGGTCGGCGGCGACCGCGCTCAGCCCGGCGTCGATGGCGGACCGGTGTTCGCCGAGTTCGGTCAGGCGGCGGCACAGCGCTTCGAGGGCGTGCAGGCGGATCTGCCGGAACCGCTCCCGTTCGGTCGTCACCCACTCGTCCGGCCAGTCGGGCAGCAGGTCGTACCGGAAGGAGTCCGGGAGGCACTTCTCGGCGTGCTCGCCGCTCTCCAGCAGCCGGGTCCAGTTGACGGAGGTGTGCACGTCGATGTCCACCGAAGGGCACAGGCGCAGCTGTGAGCCATGGGTGGCCACCACACGTGGTGCCGCCTGCCGGATCTGCCAGAGGGTGGTGCGCAGTGCGGCACCGGACCGCTCGTCGGGCAGGTCCGTCCACAGCCGGGCCGCGACCGTGCCGCGGTCCTGCGGTCGCTCGCGGAGGGCGAGGTAGGCCAGTAGCCGCTGGGCCGCCGCCGGCAGCCGGACCGGACGGCCGTGACAGTTCAGTTCGAAGGTCGGCAGGAGCCGAAGGCGGTGGTTGGGGTCTGCTGAGGCGTGTCCTGGGTGGTGGTCATTTCCGGGCATGGAATCCCAAGGTCAGCACGCGCCGGAGAGGCACGGAAATGCGTTTGCGGACGCTGCGCAGTATCGCCTCCCACGTCCCGGACGTGGTGAAGGGCCGTGGCCCCCTACTGGTCAATTTCACCCGGGTGGCGGCCTCATACCGGCGGGAGGGGGAGCCAGCTTCTCGGGGGCTCGGTGGACGGCGGCTGACCTGTGTGTTCTTGGACGGTTGCGAGGGCGCTGATGGAGATGCCGACGGTGCGTTGACGCGTTCTTGACGGATATCGCTACGTGGGCGGATACGCGGTAGCCGACGGGTGGTGAACGTCGGGGGGCCACGCTGTGCACATGGCGGGTTTCGGCGGTGTCAGCGCGGTGAGCAAGAGTCTGGAGCGGCTGCTCACCCTTGCCTTCGCCGACGAGCAGCCCATCGCGGGGGTCTCGACCAAGGCCGTGCTGATCCGCACCGACGACCTGGACCTCGCCCAGAACTCGTCGATCCAGTTCCCCGCGCTCTCCCTGCTGCTCTACCGCGTCGATTTCGACAAGAGCCTGCGGGCCAGTTGGTCGGCACGTGGTGCCGAGGACGGTCGCAGCTATCTGCCCCTGGACCTGCATTACCTCCTCACTGCGTGGGCGGACAACGCCGAACACGAGCACCTCATCCTGGGCCGCACGCTGCAGGCGCTGGAGAACGTCGCCGTCCTCTCGGGGCCCCTGCTGGATCCCTCCGGTGGGTGGGAGCCGGATGAGGGAGTCCAGTTGGTGCTGGAGGACCTGTCCACGGATGACCTGATGCGCACCTTCGAGGCCCTGTCGGTCGACTTCCGGCTCTCCCTTCCGTACATCGCCCGGGTCGTGGTCGTCACCGGGCAGGATCCGGTGCCCGCGCCGGACACCCTCACCGTGGCCACCGGGGCTCGGCAGTGACCGGCCCGGTGCCCGCCACTGCCCGTGCCCTCTTCCGCGCCGCGGGCCCGGTCGTACGGACGCACCGGCTCGCCCTGGGCCTCCAGGTGATCGACGCGCTGCGCGGTGAGCCAGCCGATGTCGCGGTGGCCGTCGAAGAGGTGCCGCGGCCCTACGAGGTGCCGCCGCCGGCGAGCCTGGATGCCGCGGCGACGATGCTGTACGACCCGGGCATCGGTCTGCCAGCCCTGTCCCGTGGGCGGCGCCCCGGACGGTTCCGGCTGCTGTTCGGCGACCGCACGGCACCGCCGGTGCGCCTGCGGGTCTACGACACGGCACGCCGCTATGTGCCCCGCCGGCTGGAGGTGCCGTTCGTTCCGCTCGCGACTGTGCTGGCCGAGGAGGCGTCCGGCGCCCGGCCCGCGTCGCGTGCCCGGCGGATCGGGGTGTTCCCCGGTACGGCTTACGGTCCGCAGGGCAATGCCACGGGGGTCCGCGGACGGGTGGTCGATGCGGCGGGCGCCCCGGTGCGCTGGGTACGCGTCACCGCACGGCACGCGACGCACGGTGATGTGCTGGGTGGGGCGCACGGTGACGACCGTGGGGAATTCCTGCTGGTCCTCGGTGTTCCCCCGTCGGCGCTCACCGGACCTGCCGGCTTCGCCCTCGACGTACGGCTCGATCTGGCGGCCCGGCCCGCTCCGCCGCTCGACGGCCCGGTGGGCACCCGCGACGATCCTCTGGCGGATCTGCTGCTGGAGACGCTGCCGGCGGCCGGCATACCGGACGACGTCTCCGCGGGGGCCTCGGTGCCCGCGGAGCATTCGGTCCGCACCACAGTGACCGTGTCCGTGCGGCTCGGTCGTCTGGTGAGTCCCCCGAGCCCGTTCATCCTGCACTGAACCCCATGAGGAGCCATGCCCGAGTATCTGGCACCCGGTGTCTTCGTCGAAGAGGTCAGCTTCCGTGCGAAGTCCATCGAGGGGGTGCCGACCAGCACGACCGGTTTCGCGGGCATGACCCGATACGGACCGGTGCATTACGGCGGTGGCCCGACCTCCACCGAGCCGCGTCTCGTCACCAGCTTCGTCGAGTTCGAGCGGCTCTACGGCAAGCTGGAGTTGCTGAACGCTGACCGCACGCCCTATCTGGCGCACGCGGCCCGCGCCTTCTTCCTCAACGGTGGGCAGCGGCTGTACGTCTCCCGGGTCTACGTCCCGCCGCCGGGAAAGACGGGTGTGGCCACGCACGAGGTGGTCGTTCACAACGACGGCGGCACGACGGCGACCGCGGCCTGGAAGGCCCGCTGGCCCGGGCAGATGGGCAATGTCCGGGTCGAGGTACGACCCGTGCGCAGCCGCAATGTGGCCGTGGACGCCCCGGCGGGTGCCCCGGCCGCCCGTCGCGCCAACCGGGCCCGCAACGGCTCGCTCGTCGAGGTAGTGCCGGCCGGCGCGCCACTGCCCGGCCCGAGGACCTCGCTGGATCCCACCGCGTTGCGGACCGTTGAGGTCGACACGCTGGGCGCACAGACCTTCCGCCGGGCCGAGGGCACAACTGACCCGTTGTCCGCCACGGACCAGCTGGTCCTGGTCGAACTGGAGGTCACCGTCCTCGTCGATCCGGACCGGACCGACCGGATCGCGGGCCTGGGCTGCCACCGCGACAACCGGCGGTGGATCGGCAAGGTCCTCGACAAGGACGACCCCGAGGACGAGGCCGCCGTCGTGTGGCTCGACACAGGCGACGCCGAGCCGATTCCGCTGGCCGTTGCGCTCACGAACGGCGTGGACGACGTCGACAAGTCCGTGCGGGGTCACTTCGAGCTGACGGGCGGCGTGGACGGCCAGGTGCCCAGTGCCAGCGACCTCGAGGGCCGTGAGGCCGACCCTGATGACGCCACCCTCAAGGCGACCGGTCTGGGGGCGCTGGCCGAGATCGACGACATCGCGATCGTTGCGCTGCCCGACGTGGGGGACCTGGACAGCAAGGAGCAGAGCACTCTTGCGGTCCAGGCACTGATCACCCATGCGGAAGCTCCCGGCGCCTACCGCATCGCCATCGTGGACGGTCCGCCGAATGCGTCGATCAACGAGATCCGGCAGTTC
Organism: Streptomyces sp. NPDC107765; assembly: GCF_055657085.1. Classification (NCBI taxonomy): domain Bacteria; kingdom Bacillati; phylum Actinomycetota; class Actinomycetes; order Kitasatosporales; family Streptomycetaceae; genus Streptomyces; species Streptomyces sp. NPDC107765. The sequence continues at coordinate 103,384 of NZ_JBVKBL010000023.1, forward strand.
CGCGGCCAGTTCGACTCGGCCTACGCCGCGCTCTACCACCCCTGGATCGAGACCCTCGACCCCAACGAAAGTCCCGAACAGGGCGCCCAGCCCGGCAAGTTGTTGCTACCGCCCTCGGGATTCGTCGCCGGGGTGTATGCCCGCTCGGACGTCACCCGCGGGGTCCACAAGGCACCGGCGAACGAGGTGGTCTACGGCCTGACCCGGTTCGAGGCCAACATCAACACCCGCCGCCAGCAAGTGCTCAACCCGGAGGGGATCAACGCCCTGCGGTTCTTCCCCGGCCGTGGCAACCGGGTCTGGGGAGCGCGCACGCTGACCAGCGATCCGGAGTGGAAGTACGTCAACGTCCGGCGGTTCTTCCTCTTCCTTGAGCACTCCATCGACAAGGCCACCCAGTGGGCGGTCTTCGAGCCGAACGGCCCCGACCTCTGGCAGAAGATCGTGCGCACCGTGGAGGACTTCCTGGACCTGCAGTGGCGCAACGGCGCACTGCTCGGGGCGACCCGGGCACAGGCGTACTTCGTGCGCTGTGACCGCACCACGATGACCCAGAACGACCTCGACAACGGCCGGTTGATCTGCCTGATCGGGGTCGCACCGGTCCGGCCCGCCGAATTCGTCATCTTCCGCATCGGACAGTGGACCGCGGACGTCCGGTCCTGACCGGCGCCGTGCTGAGAGGAGGCCGCGGTGGCCACGCGCAGCAACCCGTACGGAGCGTTCAACTTCCAGGTCGAGTTCGACGCACCGCCGACCGGTGGTGACCCGATCACGGCCGGGTTCTCCGATGTCTCCGGGCTGGGCAACGAGATCAACTTTTCCGACTACCGCGAGGGCAGCGACCCGGACAACGTGGTTCGCAAGATCCCCAACACGAACAAGACCGACGAGGTGACCCTCAAGCGGGGCCTGATCGGCTCGACGGAGGTCTTCGCCTGGTTCAAGGAGGTGCGCGACGGCATCTACGCGCCGCGCCGGGTCACCATCACCGTGCTCGACGAGGCCCGCAACAAGGTGCTCGCGCTGCAGCTGCGCAACGCCCAGCCCAAGAAGTGGGTCGGGCCGACCCTGGCCGCCAAGGGCGGTGGCGAGGTGGCCATGGAGGAGCTGCACCTGGTCCACGAAGGCATCGAGTACGTGGGCCTGTGAGATGAGCTCGACCACTCCCCCGGCCCTCGCCGCCCCGCTGTCCGCCCTCGGCGCGCCCGGGGTGTACCTCGCCCCGGACGCCACGCCCGCACCGCCTGCGGGCGTCCGGATGGACGTCTGTGCGTTCGTCGGAGTGGCACCACGCGGTCCGGCCTGGGAACGCACCGACGACCCGGGCGCCGAGCGGTCCCGGTCGGTGGCGGTACCGGTGCAGAGCTGGGAGGAGTACGAGGAACTGTTCGGCGGCTACGCCGGTCCCGGGCTGCTGCCGCATGCGGTGGCCGCGTTCTTCACCCAGGGCGGCAGCCGGGCCTACGTCGTACGGGTCGTACCGCGCCAGCCCGCACCGGCACCCGAGCCGCCGGCCCGGGCGGTGCTGGCCTTCGCACCACAGGACGGGGCCGGCAGTGGCACCGGGCTGCGCCTGCAGGCGCGCAGCGAGGGCCGCTGGGGGAACCTGCTGTCCGCGACGCTGACGTTCACCGTGGCGGAGCTCGCACTGCCGGTGGTGGAAGGGCGGACGCTGGTGCTGCCCCCCGGGGCGGCGCTGCCGGTCGGCACGCTGCTGCGGTTGCGCCCGCGGGGCGGCGCCGCCGAGCTGCGCCGGGTCACCGGCGTTGCGCAACGGCCCGCACCGGGCAGCGGGGGCTGGGAGCGGCTGGCCGTGCTGGACGAGCCGATCACCGGGCCGGTGGACCGCGCCGAGGAGATCACCGGGGTACTGCAGGTGGTGGACGGCGATCCGGCACGCGCACGCAGCGAACGCTTCACCGGTCTCGGGCTGACCACGGAACACCCGCGCTGGCTGGGCACGGTGGTCTCCGACGCCTCCCGGCTGGTCGAGCCGGTGACCGCCTCGGACTCCGCACTGCCGGCCGACGCCCGGCTGGCACCCGCCACCGCCTCCCTCACCACGTGCGGCACGGACCGGTACGCCTTCCTCGTCCCGGACGACTTCTTCGGTGTCGATCCCACCGATCCGGAGGCGCCGCCGGAGGGCCTGGACGCGCTGCGTGACCTCCCGGACTGCGCGAGCGTGGTCGTCGCGGACCTGTACGCACCGGCCGACCAGCCCCCGGAAGAGAACGTGAGCACCCCTACGACGCTGTCCGGCGCGGGCTTCGCCCCGTGTGTGCCGATCCCCGGCACCGGCCCGACGCGGCAGCCGCAGGTGGACCTGCCCGGGTTGCGCCTCGATCCCACGCAGCGCGCGGACCGGGCCGAGCTGATCATCCGTCAGCAGCGCGTGGTGGCCTTCGCCGAGCGGGAGAACATGGTGGCCCTCCTCGATGTGCCACCAGGCCTGCGCCAGCGGGAGGTACTCGCCTGGCGGTCGGCCTTCGACTCCTCGTACGCCGCGGCCTACCACGGCTGGCTGGGGGTGCCCGATCCGAGGGCGGACCGGCTGGTCACCGTGCCCCCCGCACCGTACGCCGCAGGCGTGATCGCCGTGACCGAGCACACCAGGGGGCTCGCCTCCGGGCCGTACCGGATACTGCTCACCGGGCCGGTCGATGTTGCCGACGGCCCCGGCGGGATGAACGGGACCGGCGCGGCCGACGCGGCGGCACTGGGCGTCCTGCACCGCGCCGACATCAACGTCTGCGTGCTCGACGGCACCGGGGTGCGGATGACCGCGGCCCGCACCCTCGCCCAGGACCGCTCCTGGACCCAGCTGACCGCCCGGCGCACGGTCAGCTACCTGGAGCGGACGCTGGAACGGGACCTGGCCTGGGCGGTGTTCGAACCCGACGGTGCCCTGCTGCGCGACCGTGTCCGGCTGGCCGTCGAGCACCTGCTGCTCGATCTGTTCGCCACCGGCGCCTTCGCCGGGGGAAGCCCGGCCGAGGCGTTCTTCGTCCGGGTGCCCGGCCCCGAGGAGGCCGATCGCGGCACGGCGGGGGAAGCCGCACTGCTCTGCGAGGTCGGGGTGGCGCCGAGCGCTCCGCTGGAGTTCCTGGTCGTGCGGGTGCTGCGGATGGACGACGGCACGGTGCGGACGGAGGGCAACGGATGACCGAAACCGGACTCCTGGCGACCGCGTACCGGTTCCGGGTCACCTTTACCCCCTCCGGCGGGCCGGCGGATCCCACCGCGCCCTCCGGGCTGGGCAGCGGCGGGTTCCAGGAATGCAGTGGGCTGGACGTCGAGATGGACGTCAGTGAGTACGCCGAGGGCGGCCGCAATGACGGGGTGGTGCAGCGAGCGGGCCGGATGAAGGTCGCCCGGCTGGTGCTCCGGCGGGGCATGGTGCTCGGCGGCAACGGCCAGGTCGTACCCGAGCTGTGGACCTGGATCGCCGAAGTGACCGGCGGGGTCCGGCCGATCCGCCGCTACGACGGGCTGGTGCAGCTCCTCGGGCCCGGACAGCAGGCGGTGGCCGCCTGGGCGTTCCGCCGGGCGCTGCCGGCGAAGGTCGTCGGCCCGCAGTTGAACGCCCGCACCGGCGAGGTGGCGATCGAGGAACTCACCCTCGCTCATGAAGGCCTGCGGATGGTGACGCCATGACCACTCCGCTGGCCAAGGCCACATTGCAGGAGGTGAGCACCGTTCCCGGGGGCCCGCCGCCGGAGACGGTCACGGTGCAGTTCAACCCGGGCTCACTGCGGGTGCAGATGGCCAACAACGTCGACATGAAGAAGGCATTCGGCAATCGGCCCGTGGTGCAGTACGACGGCACCTCGTCGTCCACCGTCTCCTTCGACCTGGTCTTTGACACCAGTGACGAGGGAACCACCGAGCAGCCGATCGACGTCCGGGTCCGCACCAGGAAGCTGGAGAAGTTCCTGCTGCCGGCCAAGGGCGCCAAATCGGTGCCTCCCCAGGTGCGGTTCTCGTACGGGACCTTCGAGCTGGTCGGCGTGATGACCGCGCTCAACCAGGAGTTCGATCTCTTCTCCGGAAACGGGGTGCCGCTGCGCGCCAAGCTCGCAGTGACGATCAAGGAGCAGCTGCCGGAGTACGAAGCCGGGCGGGTCGGCCCGGCATCCAACACGGGCGCCGGCGCCAAGGACGACCTGGGGCTGTTGGCCGGCGGCCCGCCCGCGGCCCGCCCCGACCGCAGCGGAACCTCCCTGGCCGGGGAGAGCGCCCCGCAGTTCGCCGCACGGATGGGACTCGACCCGACGGGCTGGGCGGGCCTGCAACTGGGCGGACAGGACCCGCTACAGCTCACCGCCGGGGCCACCATCGGCTTCTCCGCATCCGCCTCCGCCGACCTGGGGCTCTTGGCAGGGGTCACCGTCGGCGCCACCGCGGACACCCCGGTGCCGGTGGACGAGAACGCCGACCCCCGGGCGGTGACCGCGGCCGGCGGACTGCAGAAGGCGCTCGACGGTGCGGCGGACCGCCGCGCCGAGGCGGCCGCGGACGCACAACGCACGGCATTCGGCGCCCCGAGCGCCGCGCAGCCACCCCCGCCGGCCTCCGCAGCCCACGCCTACCCCGCCTCGAGGGGCTCCGGCTGGACAGAGCCGCTCGACCAGCGCGGCCTAACCTACGGCGCCGGCGTGCCGTTGCGGGACCTCGTGCGGCGGCCGGCGCTCGGCACCGGCGAACCGCCGGTCACCGACGACCCGACGGTCCCCCGCTGGCGCGCCCTGCCCGCACCGCACGACACCCCCTCCTCCCACCGCTGCGAGAAAGGAAGGCCATGACGCTGCGAATCGGCGAGATCAGCAACGAGGTGGAGCTGATCGGTGCCGGCCCGGACGCGCACCAGCCAGGTGAGCCGCCGGCCGCCCATCAGCCGGACCGGGCCGAGCGCGACCGGCACCGTCAACGTGCCGAGGCCGAGCTCCGGGACGCCTCCCGCACCGCCTCGGAGGAGCGCCATGTGTGACCGCCCGGTCCTCCCGGCGACGGGGCAGGCCGACCGTGCCTGATCAACTCACCGCAGCGGACCCGGTCTTCCACGTGGGCGGGCAGCGGGTGCCGGACCTGGCCCGTGACTGCCTGGGTCTCGACATCGAGGAGAGCACCGCGGGACTGCGGACGCTGTCGGCGCACTTCCTCGCCGTCGCGCCGAGGCAGCGGCCCAACGACGATGTCGTGGAGTACCTTGACGGCCGCACGCTGACGTTCGGCAGCGAACTGTCGGTCTCCGTGGGCCCGCCGGGCAACGAACGGGTGGTCTTCGCCGGGACCGTCTCCGCGCTGGAGGTCACCTTCGACGAGGGCGACACCCCGCATGTCACGGTGTTCGCCGAGGACGCCCTGATGAGGCTGCGGATGAGCCGACGTTCACGCACCTACCGGCAGGTGAGCGACGCCGATGTGGCACGCCGGATCGCCGCCGACCACGGGCTGACCGCCGACACCGCCGCCACCGGACCGACGTACCCGCTGGTCCAGCAGGCCAACGAGTCCGACCTGGCGTTCCTGCGGACCCGCGCCGAACTCATCGGCGCGGAGGTGTGGGCGACCGGCAGCACACTGCACTTCGCGACCCGGGACCAGCGCCGGGCTCCGACGGTCCACCTTGCCCAAGGCAGCGATCTGTTGACCATCGCCGTACGGGCCGACCTGGCTCACCAGCGCAGTGCGGTGCGGGTCTCCGGTTACGACGCACGCGACCGGCAGCGGTTCGCAGCGGAGGCCGACGCGGCCGCGGTCACCGCCGAGGTCTCCGGTGGGCGCACCGGCCCGAACGTCCTGCTCAAGACCCAAGGGCCGCGCCCGGAGCAGCGCACCCGGCTCGTCCCACTGGCCGAGGCCGAGGCCCAGGTCTGGGCGCAGGCACAGATCCGGGCCAGGGCGCGCCGCTTCGTCACGGCGGTCGGCACCACCCGGGGCACGCCGGAGATGACCGTCGGCAGCCGGCTCACCCTCACCGGAGTCGGCAAGCCCTTCGACGGCGACGGCTACTACACGACCCGGGTGCGCCACACCTATCAACGCGGTGCCGGCGGACTGCGCAGCCACTTCGAGGCCGAGCGGCCGACCGTCAACACGACCGAGGCAGGAGGGAACCGGTGAGCGAGGCGCTGTACGGGCTCTACCCGGGTCTGGTGACCGACATCGTCGACCCCGACCGGCTGGGCCGGATCGAGGTGCGGATGCCCACCCTCGAAACGGACGGCGACGAGCTGCGCGTGCCGGCCACACTGCTCAGCCCCTACGCCGATGACGATCAGGGCTTCGTCGCCTATCCGGAGGTCGGCACACAGGTGGTGATCGGATTCGAGGCCGGTGACGTGAACCGGGCGTACCTCGTGGGGTCCTGCTGGAACGGCAAGGAGACGGCCCCGGTCGACGCCACCCGCCCCAACGACAAACGGGTGATCAGGTCCAGGTCCGGCAGCGTCCTGGAATTCGACGACACCCGCAACGCGCCCAAGGTCACGGTGAAGACCGAATCGGGCCACACCCTCGTCCTGGACGGCGGCTCCCGCGAGGTGCGGCTGACCCATGCCGACGGCTTCGGGATGACGCTGACCGCCTCCGGTCAGGTGCGCATCACCTCGAACGCGCCCGTCGACATCAGCGCACCCGCCGTCAATGTGCACGCCCCGACCGCGTCGTTCGACGGGATCGTCAGCTGCGCGACGCTCCAGACCAGCGCGGTCGTCTCCCCCTCGTACACCCCCGGCGCAGGGAACGTGTGGTGAGCCGCCGGTGACCCCCCGCACCCCCGCCCCGCACGGCTGGCTGCTCACCGCGCCCTGGTGGCACTGGCCCCGGCAGCGGGACGTACCGCCCGCACACACCGGGCCCGCGCTCCAGAAATACGCGACCCCGAGCCTGGTGAACGAGTTCCTGGCCGATCCGCAGCGCCGCCTCGTCTTCGACGACCGGGCCGACCGCGTCGCCGCCCCGGCTCCCGGCGTGGCCGGCTTCGTGCACCTCCCTGGTGCGCAATTGCGCAAGCTCTACCTCGCCACCCACCACCGGCACTACGCGGTCGCAGTGGAGCTGCACTGCGACCGGCCGGGGCTGCCCTCACCGCACCGGGAAGCCGTGTGCGAGGCGGGCTTCGTCATCCGTCGGCGCCAGGCCGCGGTGCCACCGGCGGCGAGCACAAAGGCCCGCAAGCTGCTGCGCGACCTCGCGCTGGCGCGGGCCCGCCTGAGTTCCGTCGCCGGACGCCTCCACCAGGCCGCCGGTGCGGGGCGGACCGGGCAGGCACAGCGGGACGCCCTGGCCGAGCAGTGCGCCGCCGCCGAACGGAAGGTCGCCGAGGGCCGGGCGGCACTGCACCAGTGGGCACAGGCCGCCGGAGTGCGACGGGCGCTGGAGGGCTGGCGGCCGCTGGCCGTCGATCCAGCCGGGGCGCTGGTGTCCCTGCCGGAACGCCCCGGGTCCCCGCTGCGCCCGCTGCCCGGCCTGGGCCGCTGGGAACCGGTGAGCGAGCTGCCCGAGGAGATCACCGAGGCGGCGTTCCCCCTCTACCCGCTCGTTCCCGACCCCGCGGACACCCACCATGACGCCGCGGGCCGGACCGTGTACTTCGGCGTCGTCCCGACCACCACGCCCGACCTCGAACTCCCCGCCGGCACCGCGGGCTCCACCACCCCCGGAGAACGCGGGCACAACCGTGCCCCGCGGTTCGACGACACCTCGGTCTACGAGATCCGCTGCTATGTGCGCCGCCACGACCCCGCCTGCCCACGCCGGCCCGGCCAGCGCGACTGCCACGGGCCGCTCACCTGGAGCGAGCCGAGCGAACCGTTCCGACTGGCCGGCCCGCTCGACCCGCGCGGCTCCGCCAACCGTCCGGTGACCATCCGCCTGCCCAACCAGGACGAGCTGAAGGCCGCGGTCAAGCTCGGTCCGGGCATCGGCGGCATCCGTGTCGGCAGCCCACCGGACATGCGGTTGGACCACCGGGCTGACGGCGGCTTCCAGATCTGCTCGTTCTCCATCCCACTGATCACCATCGTGGCGACGTTCGTCCTGCGGCTGTTCCTGCCGGTCGTCGTCTTCGCGTTCGGGCTGTGGTTCCTGCTGGCGCTGAAGATCTGCATCCCGCCGAGCCTGGACATCGACGCCGGCCTCCAGGCCGAACTGGCCGCGAAACCACCGGACTTCGAAGCGGACGCCACCGCCGACGCGACCCTTCTGGGCAAGCTGGACCCCCTGCTGGACACCTTCGCGGAAAACACCGCGAACGCGTCCGGCGAGGCCGGGCTCGGCAAGCCCACCAAGGGCGACTTCCGCACGAAGCTGTCCGCCCTGCCGGCGGCCGACCGGTTCCGCATCGCCCGTTCCGTGCTCGGCGGCGCCCACGACTGCACCGCACCCGACGACGACCTGCGCTACGAACCGCGAGTGGAACGCGCGGAGGTGCCCACCTCATGACCCATCCCCACGGCGACAGGCTCGGTCGCGGCTGGGCCTTCCCGGTCGAGCCGCTGCCGCAGCGCGGCGCCCTCGGCCTGGCCGGCGGCGCCGCGCTCGTCCACCAGTCGATCAGGATCATCCTGGTCACCGAACCCGGCGAACGGCTGATGCGGCCGGACTTCGGCTGCGGACTGCGCCGTTTCCTGTCGTCTCCGAACACCCCGGGCACCCGGGCCGCGATCGCCCGCGCCGTGGAGGAGGCCCTGTCGGTGTGGGAGCCGCGGATCGCGCTGCGCGGAGTCGACGTCAGCCCCGGCGCGGACCCGGCGATCGCCGTCGTCACCGTCTCGTACACCCATGTGCGCGACGGCAGTCCGGCCGAGCTGCGGATCGCCGTGCCGGTCGGCACCGCCCTGACGAGGGGGGCCTGAGATGCCCTTCCCACCGCCCGCCCTGGACGACCGCTCCTACGACGACCTCCGCACCGAACTACTGGAACGCATCGCCGTCTACACACCCGAATGGACCGACCGCAACCCCAGCGACCCGGGCGTCACCCTGCTGGAACTGGTCGCGTTCCTCGGGGAGAAGCTGCTCCACCGCTTCAACCAGATTCCGGACGCCACCCGGGCATGGCTGCTGAGGCTGCTCAAGGTGCCGCTGCTGCCCGCGCAGCCCGCCCGCGGCCTGGTCGCCTTCACCCCGGCGCGCAAGCGGCCCGACGGCACGCCCGACGCCGTCGAGCTCGCCGCCCCCACGGCGCTGGGCGCCGGAGCCGTGCGGTTCGAGACCGAGCAGGACGTCACCGCGCTGCCCGTGCACGTCCGGGCGGCCGCGAAGCTCGCCGCGCCGGCACCCACCGACCCCGACCTCCTCTTTGCGGCCGAGGCCGCGCTCGACGCCCACGGCATCGGCGACGACGAGGAACCCGTCTTCTACCGGACGGCGCTGCTGGCGGACGACCCGGCCACGGCCGGTGCCCTCCCGCTGGACGTACCGAAGGCGGTGGACGGCGCCGTGTGGCTGGCGGTGCTCGCCGACGGGGCCGACGACACCGAGGCGTGGAAGCAGGACGGCTCACCACTCGCCGGTGCCGAGCTCAACCTCGGCGTGGCACTCACCCCCCAACTCCCCGGCATGTTCTCCGCCGAGCCGTGCCCCGGTACCCGGCCGACCGGCGAGGGCACGCCGCCGCAGGTGCAGTGGCAGATCTCCACGATCGAGCTGGACACCGAAGTCGGGCCCCGCTACCGGCCGTTGGAGCTGCTCGCGGACTCCACCGGCGGGCTGCGGCGCGACGGTGTGGTCCGGCTGCGGCTGCCCGCAACGCTCGCCGGCATCGGCGTACCGGTCCCCCAGGCACTGGACGCCGAAGGGGTCGGCAGCTTCCCCCCGGCTCTCGACGGCGACGAGACGGTGCTCTTCTGGCTGCGGGCCTTCCCCCTGGCCGGCGGCCCGCAGATCCCGGCCCTGCGCTGGGTGGGCGCGAACGCCGCCGAGGTGGTCCAGGCGGTCACCGCCCAGCCCGAATACCTCGGTACCGGCACCGGCATGCCCGAGCAGCGCTACGCCTTCGCCCACCGCCCGGTCCGGCCCGAGGACCCGCCGGTGCTCGTCGAGGTCGAGGAGAACGGCGTCTGGCGACCGTGGACCCGCGTCGAGTCATTCGCCGCCAGCGGCCCCGACGACCGCCACTGGACACTCGACGCCGGCGCCGGGGAATGCGCATTCGGCGACACGGTGCGCGGGCGGGCACCGCAGATCGGCGAACGGATCCGGGTGCTGCGCTACCGCTACGGCGGCGGGGTCGAGGGCAATGTGGCCGCCAAGGCGATCGGCCGCCTGCTGGGCGGCGAGCCGGCCAGCGTCAGCAACCCGCTGCCCACCGAGGGCGGGGCCGCGGCCGAAACCCTCGACGCGGCCATGAGCCGGATCCCCGGCGAGTTCCGCCGTCACGACCGAGCCGTCACCTCCTCGGACTTCCTGGAGCTGGCCGAACTCACCCCGGGCGGAGAGGTCGGCCGCGCCGAATGCCTGCCGCTGTTCCACCCACCCACCAAATCCCTGGACGCCGCGGGCGTGGTCACCGTCGTGATCTGGCCCCGCCAGGACCCGGCCCGTCCCGACGCCCCCACGCCCGACCGCGGCCTGCTGCGCCGGGTGTGCGCCCACCTGGACGCGCGGCGGCTGATCACCACCGAGCTCTACGTCGTACCGCCGGAGTACCGCAAGATCGCTGTGTCGGCCGGTGTCTCGGTGAAGCCGGGCTACAGCGCGGACGCGGTACGGCACTGGGTCGAGCTGGTGCTGCGTCAGTATCTGGCGCCGCTGCCGCCGTACGGGCCCGAAGGGCGCGGCTGGCCGCTCGGCCGCCGGGTGTACGGCCCGGAACTGGAGGCGGCGGCGCTCCAGGTCGAAGGGGTGGGATACCTGACCGGCCTTGAGGTGGCACAGCAGACGCCCGAGGGCGGCTGGCTGCCCGGCACGGTGGAACTGCAGCCGTGGGAGGCCGTCGAGGTCGTCGCGGTCGCCGTCGTCGCCGGTGGCCCTCCGCCCCCGGTCGGGGAGCAGCCGGGTCCGCCCGAGAGCCCCGGCGTCCTGGTCCCGGTGCCGGTGCCGGGGCAGGTGTGCTGATGGACACAGGCCGGTCCGCCGCGATCGCGGTCGTCGCCCAGTGGCAGCGGTGTGCCCACCACGGCACCGCACTGTCGGCCGAGGACGGGGTGGTGCTGCTGGACTGGCAGGATCCGGCGGGCGATGTCGGAGGCGGGGACCGACCGGGACGGGCCGGACTCACCATCGGGCCCGAGCGGGTCGCCTACCACGCGCTGCCGGAGGAGGGGCGGATCGTCCGGATGCCGTGGCGTCCGGGCGGACGGGCCGCCGGCGTGCGGAGCGACCGCGCCGAGGACACCGGACAGGACCTGCTGGCACGGGTGGGTCCGCCGTCGTACGGCGAGTTCGGCCCGGCGGCGGACACCCACGTACGGCAGGTGAGGGCCGTGGCGCTCGCCCGGACACCAGACGACCGGCTGGCGGTCCTGGACTCCTCCGACGGCACGGTGTTCCTGCTGGACCTGGCCGACCGGCGGGTGTCCCGGCTCCCCGTTCCCGGTACCCCCGTCGATCTGGCCTCGTACGGCGACGGTCTGCTGATCGCCTGCGCCGAGCCGGAGGCACCGCTGTGGCAGGCCGGCGCACGCCACCGGCCCAGGCCTTTCCCCCTGCCGCCCAAAGCGTCCGAGGCGCTGCCCACCGGCGCGGTGCCGGCCGGGGTGGCGGTGGGGCCGCGGGGCGAGGTGTGGCTGCTGTGGCGGGCACCGGACGGGTCCGGCTGGGCGCTCCCGGCCGCCGAGGACCGCATCGCCCGCACTCTCGGTCCGTTCCCGGCCGCCGGCGACATCGAACTGGACGGCTCGGCAGCCCTGGTCGTCGCCGGCCCGGCGGGCGCGACCCTGCGCAGGCTGTCGTTCCGCGACGGCGTCACCGCCGAGGACCGGCCGCTGCGGGCCCCGGGCTACGACGGGCGGGGGCTGGCCCGCACTCCCGACGGGCGGATCGCCTACTGGGGAGCGACCGGTCTGCGCACCGCGTTCGCCGCGCCGGTCCGCTACCGCACCCAGGGCCGGATCGACACCTTCGCGCTGGACAGCGGGGTGTACCGCCAGCGCTGGGGCCGGCTGTTCGTGGACGCCTGTCTGCCGCCGGGCACCTCGCTCTCGGTCGGGTTCCTCACCTCGGACGCGCTCCCCACCGAGGACGGCGTGCCGGAACTCCCCTACACACCACCCGCGAAGTTCGTCCCCCCTGGGACTCCGCTGCCGCCCGGGCCCCCGCTGGCACCGGCCAACGAGGCGGAGCGGCTGCTGGGCGCGGATGCCCGCCCCGAGGACGCAAGCGAGCGGTTCAGCGCGCTCTACCGGCGGGGCGCACAGGAGGTGCCCTGGGCACGGCGGGCGGCGACAGATCCCTTCGTCACCTACGAGACGCCGGTCAACGCCCCTCCCGGCCGCTACCTGTGGCTCCGGCTCCTCCTCACCGGCACCCCCGGCGCCACCCCGCGGCTCCGCGCCCTGCGCCTTGAGCGCACCGGTCACCGTCTGCTCGAACAGCTCCCGGGCAGCTACGCGGCCGAGCCCCGGGCCACCGCCTTCCTCGACCGGTTCCTTGCCCTGGTGAGCGGCCCGCTCACCGACCTCGACACCGGCGCGGTCGACCGTCATCTCCTGCTCGACCCGGCCGGCGGGCCACCGGAGTTCCTGCCCTGGCTCGCCTCACTCGTCGGGCTCACCCTCGACGGGCGCTGGCCGGAGCGGGCCCGCCGGACGATGATCGCGGAGGCGGTCGAGCTGTTCCGGAACCGCGGCACCGCAGCCGGCCTGACCCGCATGCTGGAGATCTACCTCGGGGTGAAGCCGCTGCTGGTGGAGAGGTTCCGGTTCCGCGGGGCGGGTTATGCCGACGGTCCCCCGTTCACCGCGGCGGGCGGCGCGTTCGCCGACCACGCCCACCGCTTCTCGGTCGTGGTACCCGGCGTCCTGACCGAGGAACAGCACGACACCGTACGGCATCTGCTCGATGTGCACCGGCCCGCACACACCCTGGTGGAGGTGTGCTCGGCCGACAGCGGCGCCCGGGTGGGCGTCGGCTGGCATCTGGAGCTGACCTCCGTCGTCGGCCGCAACAGCGGTTTCCGGCAACTGGCCGTCGGCGGGACGCTGGGCCGCAACGCCGTCCTCGGCCGGCCGACGGGCGGGCTCTCGGTCGGCGGCGGCCGGATCGGTACGGACGCGAGGATCGAGTCATGACCGGGGCCGTGATCGACCGCTTCCGCGTGCACTGGCGGCTCGGCGACCCCGGACTGCGCGACGAGGCGGCCGCGCTGCTCGATGCGTTGCCGGACGTCCTCGACCAGGCGCTGGCCGGGCTCGTGGCCCCGGACGAGCAGGTGGCGATCGACGCGCTGCGGGTACCGCCGGTGCGCCTGCGGGCCGGGCGTACCGGGGAGGCGGCACATGCGTGGGCACACCAGGTCGCCGCCACCGTCGCGGAAGAACTCACCACGGGCGGCGCCGCCGTGGTCCGCCATCCCAGCCGGTCCGCCGCGCTGCTGGACCTCACCTTGCGGGTCTGTTCCGGCGACACCTCGTTGCACTGGGCCTGGCGACAGCTGGGGCTGTGGCCGGCCGCCACCCCCGCCTCCGACGGCGCCGACGGGGTGACCGCCGCACTGGCCGCACAGCCGGGCGCGGTTGCTCCGGTGTTCGCCGCGGTCGCCCGGCACGGTGCGCTGCACCGGCTGGTGGCGCTGCTCGGGGTCACACGGCTGGAAGGTCTTGCGGCGGTGACCTGGCAGGCGGCCGGCGGCCCCCCGCCCGCCCTGCCTGGGACGGCATCGGAACGGGACATCCCTCCCCGGACCGACCCGTGGGCGCAGCCGGCGGGCCCTTCGCCGCACTCCGGTCCCGGCGGTCCTGCGTCCTCCCCCTCCGACGTCACGGCGCTGCTGTCGGCTTCACCGCTCGGCATCGCGGCCTGCGCCACCGGTGATTCCCGCACCCGCGCCGCCCTGATCGCACTGGCCCTCGTCGACGCCGACCCCGGGCGGGTTGCCTGTGACGGTGCCGCACTGTTGCCCCGCGTCCTGCAGGCCTGCGACGCGGAGCAACCTGGCACCCAATCGACCGCTGAGAGCGGAAAGTTGGGGCCCGCTTCCCCGCCCGCCGCCGGGTCACCGCCGGGTCCCGGCCACCTCCGGACGGTGCCCGCCTGTCAGGCACGCACCGTCCCGGCTGTCACCGCGCACGCCGGGTTGTTGTTCTGCCTCCACGTCACCGCCCCCGAGACCTGGCGTACGCGCCCCGGCCCCGCCCCGGGAAGCCGGCTCGGCGACCTCGGTGTGCGCCGCACGATGCACCTGCTGGGCCTGGAACTGCTCAGCCGGTCCGCGCCCCGGCTGCCGTGCCCCGACCCCGCCGACCCGGCGCTGCTCGCCTTCTGCGGGCTCCCGCCGTCGGCCGCACCGCCCGGCCCGCCCGGCGACGAGGGCCCGGCCACCATCCGGCGCGCGGTGTGCGGCCTGGCCGACGGCACGGTGCGCACCCTGCGTCAGGCGCTGACCGGCCGGCCACCCGCCCGTCTCACAGACACCGCCCTGCTGGCGCATGTGCTGCACCGCCGGGGAGAGATCACCTCCGCTCCCGGCTGGCTCGACGTACGGCTCGACCTGGACGACGTCTCGGTCGACCTCCGTGCGGTGGGCCTCGACCTCGACCCCGGCTGGCTGCCCGCACTCGGCTGCATCGTGAGGTTCCGTTATGTCTGACAGCCCACCCGCCGTGGCCGCCGGCCACCGCGCCGCCGTCTCGGCCCGGCTGCACCGCGGCGCCCTGGAACTCGCCGGCCGGATCGGCCGGGTACTGGGGTCCGAGCACGAAGCGCACGGCTTCCTCAGCGCCCTCGGCGCCCGCGCGGAGTCCCCCGCCCAGGAACCCGGTGAGATGACGGACGATCATCCGGTGGACCGGTTGGTGCGCGGGCTCCGGCTGTCCCGCGCCGAGGTCGACCTGCTCCTGCTCGCCGTTCTTCCCGACGAGCACGAGGGCCTCGCCGACGTGTTGCGAGAACTGCATCCGGGCCGGGTGCCGGCCGCGACCACGGGCCTGGCGGCGGCGCTCGCGGAGGCCGGTGCACTGCCCGGTGCGCCGGTCGACCCGGTCTCCGCCCGGCTGTGGCTGCGGCGGCTGCTCCGGTGCGGTCCGCTGGCAGGCGCGGGAGCGGTACGGCTGCACGACGACGGCCCGTTCTGGGACCGCACCCTCGGCCTCGCCGACGGTCTGGGCGACGTCCTGCACGCGGTGCCGCGGTGGCCGGCCGGTGCCCGCCGCACCGACCCGGCGCTGATCGGGGTCGCGCCCTCCGGCCTGTGTGCCGAGGACGCCCAGGTGGCCGCGGCACTCAGGGCGGTCGGCGACGGCGTCCCCGTGACGGTGGCCCTGCGCACCGACGACCCGGCCGATGCCGCGCTCCGCATCGCCGGGCTCCTCACGGCCACCGGGCGGGTGCCGGCCGTCCTCGACGTCCCCGTGCTCGACCACCGGTCCGCCCGTGCGATCGCCCTGACGGCGCTGGCACATGGGGTCACGCCCGTGCTCGTCGCCCAGGAACTGCCCGAGGGCGCTACCGTCCTCGACGTCGTTCCGGCGCCCGCGGTACTCGCCGTCCCCCCCGGCACTGCTCACGGCTCGACGCAACGGCCGTTGCTTGCCCTGGACGTGCCGCCGCCCACCCGGGCCGCCCGCCGCGAGCTGTGGCAACGGCTCGCTCCTGAGCTGCCCGAGGCCGCCGAGATCGTGCCGGCGTCGGTCGGGGCGGCGGCCGCGCACGAACTGGCCCGCAATGCCTCCGCCGGCGCGCTGGTCCGCGGACAGCCGCTGCGGCGCGATGATCTGCGCTCGGCGCTGGGCGTCCGCGAGGCCGACAGCACCCCGCCCGGGGTGGTACGGCTGCGGCCCACCGCCACCTGGGACGATCTGGTGCTGCTGCCGGACCGGCTCGCCCAGCTCCGCGAGGCGGTCGCCCGGGTCCACCGCCAGCATGTGGTGCTGGACCGCTGGGGTTTCCTCTCCGGACGCCACGGGCGGCACGGCGTGCGGCTGCTCTTCTGCGGTCCGCCCGGCACCGGCAAGACGCTCGCCGCCGAGGTGCTCGCCGCAGCGGTGGGCCGGGATCTGCTCATCGTCGACCTGTCGCGCACCGTCTCGAAGTGGATCGGGGAGACGGAGAAGAACCTCGGCGCGGCCTTCGACGCGGCGGAGCGGGGTGATGCGGTGCTGCTCTTCGACGAGGCCGATGCGCTCTTCGGACGCCGTACGGAGGTCGGGGACGCCCGGGACCGCTACGCCAACCTGGAGACCGCCTATCTGCTCTCGCGGCTGGCGTCGTTCGACGGACTGGCGGTGCTCGCCACCAACCTGCGGCAGAACATCGACCAGGCCTTCACCCGGCGCCTGGAGTTCATCGTCCCCTTCGATCTTCCGACGGAGGATGAGCGCCGGGCCCTGTGGCGCCGCCATCTGCCGCTCAAGGCCCCGCTCGAAGCCGGTGTCGACCTCGGACAGCTGGCCGCCCTCTATCCGCTGTCCGGCGCACTGATCCGCAACGCCGCCGTGGCCGCCGCGTATCTGGCCGCGCAGACGGACGGCGCGATCGCCCCCGAGCACCTCGCGCTGGCCGTCCGCCGCGAGTACGCCAAGGCCGGCCAGGCCTACCCGGGCGACCCGCCCGGCGTCACCGGCCCCGCACCCGACGTCCCGCCCGCCCACGCAGTCAAGGAGCCGCCGTGTCCGTGACGACACCCCTCACCGAGCTCGCCGACAACGAACACGAGCAGGCCATCGCCGCCGTCAAGACCATGACGGACCGGCTGGCCGAGTGCGATGCCGAGATCGCCCGGCGCAAGACCGCGGCCGCCGACGCGACGGCCAGGCTGGCCGAGCTGGCTGCCGAGGAGGCCGAGATCCGCCGGAAGCTCGCCCTCGCACCGCTGCCGGCCGATGCCGATCAGCTCGTCCGGCAACTGGAGAGCACGCTGATCGGCCGTCAGCAGGCGGTGGCCCAGGCAGCCCGGGCCGAGGACGGCCTCGGAGCCGAGGAACGCCACCGGTCCGCCCTCGCCTCGGCACTGGCTGCCGCCCGCAGCGCGGTGGACAGCAGCACCCGCGCGGCCGAGCAGGCCCACCAGGACGCCGACCAGGTCGAGGCATGGACGGTCGCCGCCCGTTCCCAGCCGGTGACCGAGGCACTCAACGGCGCGAGGGCAGCCCTCACCGCCCCCGTATACACCGATGCCCGGCACCGGCTCGACACGCTGCTCGGCGCCAAACTCGTCGACCTGTTCGTCAGCCGCTGGCACGAGGCCGACGAGCGCGAGGCCGAGTCCGTTGACCGGGTGGCACGGGTCCGCACCGCGCGCTGGGCGCTGCTCGCCGAACGCGGGGACCCGGCGGCCCCGTCCGGCGCCCTGCTGACCGCACGCAGCACCTACACCGCAGCCGTGACCGCACTGCGAGAGGTGGCCGAAGGAGCAACCGTCCGCTTCGACGACGCCCTGCACCGGCTCGCCGAGGTTCGCGGCGCCGCCGCCCCCACCCAGGCCGAGCAGCAGCGGGTGGCGGAACTCCGGCCCGACGCCGAGGCCGCGGCGGCGAAGGAAACAGAGATGCTCGTCGCCGCCGCACAGCTGCGGACCGCCGAAGCCACCCTCGACAGCGCCGTGCTGACCAAGATCCCCGACGAGCCCGACATCGACCCGCTGACCTCCGCGGGCGTGGCCGCCGAGCGGACGGCGGCGGACGCCGCCCGGACGGTTCTGGCGGACAAGCGCACCGCACTCGACGCCGTGCAGCCGGCACTCGACACGTGGGAGGCAGCCCTCCCCGAGAAGCTCAAAGAGCAGATGCTCGCCTTCCTCGCGGCCGATGCCGCCCTCCACCAACTCGGCGTGGACAACCTCGCGGAGACACGCATCGCCGAGGTGACCGCGGCCCGCAACGGGCTCGTCACCGCCCTGCGGACCGCGGCGAAGGCCACCGCCGCCACCAGCCGGCTCGCCACCGAGGCTGCGGCCCGGGGCGGGGACGCCGACGCGGCACGGGCGGTCGCCGCAGCCCGACGCGCCGCACTCGTCCGGGGGGAGGCGTGACGCAGGTGCCCGACAACCGCAGCGCCACCCTTCCGGCCCCCGACCCGTTCACCTCGCTGGCCGCCCACTTCGGGATGCTCCTCGGCGTCGCCGACCTGGAGACGGTCGTCGGTCATGCCTGGGCGAAGATGCGGCTGCACAATGCCTGGCTGCACGGGGGCGGTGTGGTCTGGGGCTTCGGCATCGAGGTCGACGGCCCCAGCCGCGAGGTGCGGGTCGCGCCCGGTCTGGCCATCGACGAACTCGGCCGCGAACTGCACCTGCCGGACCTCAGCTGTCTGGACCTGGCCAAGTGGTTCGACGCGCACAAACAGGAGGTGGAGGTTCGCCAAATTCCGAACGGTGTCGCCTTCGACGCCCATGTGGTCATCCGCTTCCGCGCCTGTCTGGCCCGTCCCGTACCCGCCCTGGTCTCACCCTGCGACGGCGCCGGGGCGGAGACCGCCTTCTCCCGGCTGCGGGAGAGCCCGGAACTCTTCCTGCTTCCTGGGAAGTCGACCAGGACCGTCCGGTATCTGCGGCTGCGCCGCCTGTTCGGCCTGCCCGGAACCGGTGAGGCGGCGACCGACGACGCCATCAACCAGGAAGTGGATCCGCTGCGGGCCGCGGTCACCGCGGCCCCGGAAGCCGACCGGCCCGTCAAGTGGCGCGACGTGGTGCGCCGCTGCGCCGCGCTGGACACCGTCGACCGCCGGCCGGGCGGCCAAGGACCCCAAGAAGGCACCACCCTGCTGCCGGGCACCGAGCCCGCCGATGTCGTACTGGGCGATCTGACCGACCTCAGCCTGGTGACCGTCGACGGAACCACCACCGCCGGTGTCGGCGCGGTCGATGTCGCCACCCGTACGTCCCACGTGGACACCGCGACCCTGGTCGAGCTGGCCTCCGCCGGCGCGATTCCCCATGGAGGTGCCTGACCATGACGGACCTGCTGCCCGGTGTCGACGGCCCGGTCGTACTCACCCACCAGGCGGACGGCCAGGTGGTGATCCCCGTCCCGACCCCACTGACCCGGCTGAACTTCTTCGACGGCCGGAGGCTGAGCGGTACGGATCTCAGCCTGGAGCAGGACGCCGGGCGGTCCCTGCTGTTCGCCCTGGGCCGCACCGGCGGCCCCGGCGTGGCCCACGGACTCGATGTCACCCTCTGCGGCGAGCAGTTGACCCTCTCCCCCGGGCTGGCGGTCGACCCCGCGGGCCGGATCCTGCTGCTCCCCGAGGTCGTGACGACGACCGTCGACGGCCTGCTCGACGCCACCCGCGGCGCGGCCGACGGCACCGCGTCCGACGGGCAGCGGTCAGGTTCGGCCGGCTTCGCACCGTGCGAGACGACCGCCTCCGCCCCGCCCGCCGGGACCGTCGAGGGCACCACCGTCCTCCTCCTCACCCTCGCCTGGGCCGAAGGACTGTGCGGCAACGCCGAGGTGTACGGGGCGCCGTGTGAGCAGGCGTGCGTCCCGACCACCGCACGCCCGTACCGGATCGACGGAGTGGTGCTCCGGCTGCGTCCCCTCACCCTCGGCCCGCTGCCGGTCTCGAAGGCCGTACTGCTGGAGCAGAAACATCTGCGGTCCAGGGTGGCCTCCGCGTACTTCGCCGACGAACGGGCCGCCGCCGGCCCGGCCATGTCCGCGGCCCTGCTGTCCTCGGACCTCTGGTGCCGGAGCGCCACCGGCCCCGACGGAAGTGAGGTGCCGCTCGCCGTGCTGGCACGCTCCGGCCGTACCACGCTGTTCGCCGACGCCTGGATCGCCCGGCGGGAACTGCTGGAGCCGCCCGCGCGCCGTCAGGGCGACGGCCGGCTGGCGATGCGCCCCCGGAGCGTCTTCGCCGCGCAGATCGCCCAGTTCCAGTGCCAGCTCGCGAGACTGCTGGCCGTGGGGCTGCCGGACTCGCCGGACGGCCGGATCCTGACCGACGCCGGCATGGTCGAACTACCGCCCGCGGGCTACCTCCCGGTCGACCCCGCCGGTGATCTGGTCCGGCAGGTCACCTCGCTGCTCGGCCCCGGAGTCGATCTGCGCTTCGTATCGGTACCGACCGATCAGGTACCCCACGAGGTGGCGGACGTCCGGCACCGGAACCGGATCTCGCTGCTGGCGGGCCTGGACGACCCGTCGTCCCGCCCGGACGTCGACATCCTCGTACCGGACGGGCAGTACGCGGCCGCGCCGGGCGTGGGCGGGCGCAGTTGCCGGGCGCGGTTCCGGTTCGACGACCATCGACGGTCGGTCCAGTTCGACGGCACGGCCCGCTTCCCGGCCCGCCACACGGACGGATTCGAGCTGGTGACCGCCGGTATGGGCGTGGTCGGCACCAACCTCGAAGGCGTCAACTTCGTCAAGAGCCTCGCCGAGGCCGTCCCGGTCGGGCCGGACGGGCCGGTGCAGTTCCCCGGCAGCACCTCTCTGGCCCTCCGGATCGACCACCTCCGGCGCATCGCGGACGAGGCCGGGCAGTTCGCCGCCGGGCACACCGGCCAGCCCGCGGTGTTCTCCACCACGAGCGAATTCAAGGAGGACGAGGGCAGACCCATCGCCGCCCGGGCATCCCTCTCCTGCGACCGCGACCTGTGGCGGCTGCGGCCCGGGGACACCACGCTGCTCACCGGGCAGCTCGACCTCCTCGCGCCGTACACCGCCTCGCCTGGCGAGAACGAGGTGAGGGGTCCGGAGGCAGCACTGTTCGAGCTGTTCGGCCGGGTGGAGGTAGCCCCCTACTCGGCCGGGCCCGGGGCCGCCCACCGCTTCCGGTTCACCGGCCAGCTCGCAGTACAACGCGGCGACGACCGGCCCGGTCCCGGACGGTCCGTCACCGTCCGCGGCACCGCGACCCTCACCGAGCGGCCCGGCAGCCGCCTGTTCGAGATCTTCCTCTCGGAAGGCGGCAAGCCGATCACCCTTGAGCTCACGGACGACGGGTCCGTGGCCGGGGCGTTCCCTGGCGACCGGCTCAAGGCCGAGTTCCTCCGGGACCCGGACGTGTTCAGCCCGGAGAACCCGCTACGCCAGCTCGCCGAATCGTCGCTGGGCCTGCTCCGTGGCGCCCGGACCACCGAGACCGGCTTCTACGAACGGGCCCGTGCCGACCTCTTCGGCATCGCCGGGAGCCCGGCGGCCGATCCGGCCCTGACCGCGACCCAGGACTGGGTGGCGTTCCGGCGCCGCCGTGTCGAACCCCTGCCGTCAGCCGCACCACCCCGGGCGAGCAGCGTGGTCGCCTGGGTGGCCGCTGCCGACAACCACGATCTGGCCCAACGGTGGACCAAGCTCCTGCACGCGGGGGAGGCCAACAACCTGCCCTGGCGCCGGGTGCGGACGGTGCTCTTCGATCCCGGTACGGCGCGCTCCCGCACCAGCCCGGACGCACTGCGCCACAGCTACGCGGATACCGGGGCCCCGGCCACCCTCCACCATGTCGGGTTCGGCGCGGCGACCGGCACCCTCCCGGCCGGCGCCGAGCGCGCCCTGGCGATCGTCGACGCGCTGCCGCCCACGGCGGTCCTGGAACCGACGGCCGCCATCGCCCCGGTCGCCGTCGTGCCGTCGGGTCTGTCCGAACCGGAGACGGACGGCAGTGTCTTCCTCATCGCCTATCCGGCTCCAAAGGTCGCCGTGCTGCAGGTGATCGGGCGGAATGATGCCGATCGAGCCTTCTCGGACGCCGTCACCCACCAACGGCTCCCCATCGTCGAGCGCATGACCACCACCCTCGGCACGTTCAGGATGGTCGACGGACGTCTCGACACCCAGGCGTTGTTCGACGCGACCGAGAACGCGACCAACGCAGCCGTACAGGGCCGGGAGGTGCTCGCGCCCACGCCGGTTCTGTGGATCGACCCGGCATGGGCGGAGTCCGAGCCCAAGACGGCGGATCAGCTCATCGCCCAGACCAAGAAATTCGTCGACGGCATCCGAGCCCAACGCAGCCCACAGCTGCTCGCGCTCAACGACATCGCGAGGGTGGCGCTGGCCACGGACGACCGGCAGGCCCTCTTGATCCTCCAGCACAACGCGATCGTCGACTGAGCCCATGAACGCCGCCTCGGACGCCGAACGACGGGGCCAGGCCGCCGCACCCGCGGCGCGCGTGCGGCCGGTGCCGGATGCCTCCGCACGTGCGGCGTCCGGCACCGCGCCCGGAGTCGACGACCGGGCGCGGCGTACGGCACTCGGCCGCCTGGCGGTGCTGGCCAAGTCCGGGGGGACGGCGGACGATGACCGGCTGGAGCGGGACGCCGACCGGGCCGCGGCGCAGGTGATGCGGAGGGCGGTTCGCCCCGGACCGGAGCACCACGCATCCCTCCCAGCCGGGACGCCGTCGTCACCGGCCCAAGCCCCGCTCCCCGAAAGCCTGCAGGCACTCCTGAACAGCAGCGGTCGCGGCCGTCCGCTGCCCGCCGACACCCGTACGTACTTCGAGTCGGCCTTCCGCCGCCACTTCGGTGCGGTCCGGATCCACGACGACGAGGCCGCGCACCGGGCCGCCGAGACCCTCGGCGCGCTGGCCTTCACCCGCGGCAACGACATCTACCTGGCCGCTGGGGCGTACGACCCGGCGAGCGAGTCCGGACTCCGGCTGCTGGCCCACGAGTTGGCACATGTGGTGCAGCAGAGCGGCCGGATCGGGCGCAAGGCCCGGCGAGCGGTCCCGAAGAGTCCCGCCACCGACGAACCCGGTGACGACCATGCGGGAGAGAAGGGCCGGGTCACTACGACCGGGAAGGGGAAGGTGGAGTTCTTCGGACTGCCCATTCCGGAGTTCAAGAAAAAGGCCCTGACCGCCCTGCTCGGCGAGGGCTATCGGATCACGATGAAGAAGTGGGACGGCGCGGAACGCACCGACACCCAGAGCGAGGAGTGGAAGAACCGTGTGCGGGGGCCGGTGAAGACGGCGGTGGCCACCCGGCTCAAGAACCTCCCCCGTGAGCGGGGCGACACCGGCCCCGTGCACTATCTGCAGCATTCTTCCGGCGCCTCGCCGCTCTATCTGATCGGCACCGAAGACGAGATCACCGAGCGGCTCCTCCGCCCGCCCTGGGACAAACAGGGAAACCTCGCGACATTCGACGTCGACCACAAGCTCGAACTGCAGCTGGGCGGCACCGACACCAGCCCGCAGAACAATCTGTGGCTGCTCGAAGCGAGTGCCAACCGCGATGCCGGGCGGAACATCGCCTTCGCCATCAAGACCACGCTGCAGGCGGTCCTCAACGAAGCCACCCCCCACCTGAAGAACCCACCCGGCTATCAACAGGTCCGGAAGACCTATGACGTGAGCGTCCTGGTCGGTGAACTCGAACCGACCAGTGGTGGCCGCGGTGATCCGTCCGTTTTCTGGGAGACCGGCGACATGACGGCCGGCCGGCTGACGCGGCCACTGGCCCGGGTGCCGGCCACCACCCTCCGTCGGCTTCGGGGATCGGCCGGCCATCTGGCGATATTCTCCACCAAATCCGGCGGGGCAGTGCGCCATGTGGAGGAAGGGAAGCAGAAAGGCTGGGCCACGGACGGCCTGTTCGAGGTGCGCGACGTCGACTGGTCCCTCAGCGGCTCGCACACCGGCGCGACCGGAGAAGAAGTCGGCTCGGTCAAGGGAACCGCGTTCAAGGGCAATCAGGTAATCAAGCATGCCCCCTTCGAGCTCCCCTTGCGGAGCATCCAGGGCATCGGTTACGGCGGATACCTCTCCACCGGCCGGTACCCCCTCGTCGCCGAGATGTTCAGCCCCATCGAAATGGAGCAGCTGGACTTCGACGTCAACCATGGTTTCGTCGGCCGCGGGAGAATCCTGCCCGGCCTGCCTCTGCTCGCAGGACGGGCCGACATCGGCATCATCCTCGACGAACGCGGTGTGGGCGTATATGGACTCCTCACGGCGGACAGCTTCAACCTCCCCGGCCCGTTCACGGTCATCGGCGGGCACATCGCACTCACCGCACAACATCCCAAGGGTCTCGCCGCCGCGGGCCGGGTGAACTTCGGCATCGAGAAACTGGCCAAGGGCTGGTTCCAGGCAACACTGAAAGAGAACGAGGGCTTCGGAGTTGCCGGCGAGCTCGAATTCGACACGGAGCTGTTCACAGAGGCCCGCCTCGGCGTCGCCTACCGGGAAGGCAGGTGGGCGCTCCGCGGCACGCTCGGGATCGGCGAGGGCAAGGTCGCCGGAATCAGGAAGGCCTCGGCGACGGTCGAGGTCGACGGCGACCACGTCAAGGGGACCGGCACCTTCGAGTCCTCGCTGAAGGGACTCCAGGGCGGCGCACTCGGCTTCGCCTACGACCCCACGACCGGCACCACGATCGAGGGCCGGCTGACACTCGGCCGGCTGCCCGGCATCACCGGTGGCGCGGTGCAGGCAAGAGTCGCTCCCCGCAAGGACGGTCAGGGCTGGAGCCTCGCCGGGGAGATCACGGCAGAACCGGCGATCCCCGGCGCGACCGGGGCGATCACCGGCCGCTACGAGGACGGCGCGTTCCTCGCCGAGGCCGCCCTCGCCTACCAACGCGGGATGCTGGCGGGACGGCTCCAACTGGGCCTCACGAACCAGAAGCCCGGCCCCGACGGCCACCCGGCCGGCCCACCCCATCCGGGCCCGCTGCTGATCTACGGCGGTGGCGAACTGTCGCTCCACCTCGCTCCCTGGCTCGTCGCTACGGCCCGGGTCACCGTCCGGCCCCACGGCACTATCGCGGTCACCGGTCGCATCGGCCTGCCCGACACCTTCGAGCTGTTCCCCCGCCGTGAGCTCGACCGCCGGCTCTTCTCCGTCGGCATCGACATCCCCATCGTGGGCGTCGCGGTCGCCGGCCAGCGGATCGGCATCTTCGCCACCATCCGCGGCGGACTGGACCTCGTTGCCGGAATCGGCGGCGGCCAGCTGCGTGGCACCGGAATCGAGGTCAGCTACGACCCGGACCGGGAGGACGCCACCCAAGTCGTCGGCGACACCCGGCTGGTGATCCCGGCCGACGCCGGTCTGCGGCTGTTCGTGCAGGGCGGCATCGGCGCTGGCATCCCCGTCGTGAGCGCGACCGCGGGCATCGAACTCGGCGGCCAACTCGGCCTGGCCGGCCAGCTCACCGCGGACGTCCACCTGCTCTGGACCCGCGCACGGGGCCTGGTCCTGGACGCCGAGGCCGGCCTGACGGCCCAGCCCGTCTTCCGCTTCACCGCCGACGCCTTCGTCCTCGTCACCGCCGATCTCTTGCTCACCACCGTGGAGCTGTACAGCAAGCGGTGGAAGCTGGCGGCCTTCGACTACGGCTCGAACCTGACCTTCGGCGTCTTCCTCCCCCTCCACGCCGAGGGAGGGCGCCTTGACTTCAGCTTCGACAAGATGCGCTTCGAGTACCCGAGCATCGACCCCACGGAACTCGCCCGGGGCGTCCTCCGTCGCATCATCGACAGCTGACCGGCGAGCGCCGACCACCACGGCAGTGCCTCACACGTTCGGGCCTGTTGGGCCCGGGACGCCATGCGGAGTGATCGCGAGGTCTTGCAGCCGCCTACCCACCTGCTCGGACGCTCCCGCGCGTCCCCGCCCACGGCAACCCCTCGTTACCGCCACTGTCCGGTTCGGAACCGCATCGCTCGGCTCGGCCTCCCGGGGGATCCGCAGCCCCGGACTCGGGCGCTCTCGGGGCGGGCTGACCAACAAGATTCATCTGACCTGCGACGCGGCGGGCCGCCCGCTCGCCTTCACCCTCACCGGCGGGAACACCAACGACTGCACCCAGTTCACCGCCGTGATGGAGGCGATACGGGTGCCCCGCATCGGCCCGGGGCGACCCCGGAACCGGCCGGCTCACGGCCTGGGCGACAAGGGCTACAGCTCCAAAGCCATCCGCACCTGGCTGCGGCGGCGAGGTATCAGCCACACCATCCCCGAACGGGCCGACCAGATCCGCAACCGACTCCGGCGCGGCAGCCGCGGCGGCCGCCCGCCGGCCTTCGACAAGCAGCTCTACAAACAGCGCAACGTGATCGAACGCTGCTTCAACCGACTGAAGCAATGGCGCGGCATCGCCACCCGCTACGACAAGACAGCCGAGTCCTACCAGGCTTCCATCACCCTCGCATCGCTTCTGATGTGGGCGTGACATTGGACGACAACTCCTAGTGCCGTGACCGGGAACGTTCACCGTAGTGCGGTTGTGGTGGATGGATGGTGTCGCGGGCTGGTTGCCCGACCGCTTCGACATCGCATCGGGTCTCCGACTGACTGAAGTATCACTCCGGCGTCGAGCGGATCTGCAGGATGTGCTCATCGCAGCGCACGATCTCCAGTTCACGGTCCGGCTCGGCGCTGCCTGTGAAGGAAATGACCAAACGGCGGTTCTCCGCGAAGTGCCATCGGCCGAGTGCCGATTCCGGAGCGTCTGCCGGGCCCACGGGGTAGTCGATGAAGGTGCCGTCCGCCTGGAATTCCAGCCCGCCACGACCGCGTGCGAGCGGGAAGTCGTAGGCGTCAGGCCGGTAGACGGTGATGCCTTCGCGGTCTTCCTCGAAGGAGTGCCACCACCTCTGAAACAGAGTGCGGGGAAGCTCGTTCATCACTCAACCACCTCGCTGCCGCATATGCCATTTGCACCATTTGTCCGTCATGCCTACTCTCAAGTGTAGGGGTGGCGACAGATGCATCCGCGCAGCAGGGAGTACGGCCCCGCGCGCTTTCCGTCCCCACGCGGACATCCGTTTCGGCGCTCGCATCACGAGCGGCATCCCCAGAGACTGAGCCCAGACACCGGCAGGTGACACCACCATGTCTGACGAAACCGAACGCAGCGCATCGCCTGAGTACACCGACTGGTGCGCCACGATGAGAGCCCATCACGCGCTCCTCGACACGACGGCCGACTACGCCGAGAACCGCACGCTGGTCGAGGAGACCGCATCCGCCTACGAACGCGCCCACCAAAGCGGGGAGCGGAGAACGGCGAGGGAGGGCGTGATCGACATCCCCGTCGTTGTGCACGTCGTCCACAGCACCGATGAGCAGAACATCAGTGATGCACAGATCCGCAGTCAGATCGACGTGCTCAACCGCGACTTCCGGAAACAGAATCCGGACGTCGGCAATGTGCCGCAGGTATGGCGCAACATCGTCGGCGACCCCCGCATCAGCTTCCACCTCGCTGCCACCGATCCGCTCGGCCGCCCGACGGACGGCATCACGCGCACCAGGACCACGGTCGCTTCCTTCGACGCCCCGGACCCCAATTCTCCTGACCCCGACAAGAGAACCGACAACAAGGTCAAGTCCGCACAGACCGGGGGCCAGAACGCCTGGCCGGCAGACGCCTACCTCAACATCTGGGTGTGTCAACTGGCAAGAGGACTGCTCGGCTACGCGCAGTTCCCCGGTGGACCGGCAGCCACGGACGGTGTCGTCATCACCTACAAAGGCTTTGGAACCACCGGGACCGCCGCCGCGCCGTTCAATGGCGGCCGCACGGCGACGCACGAGATCGGGCACTGGCTCAACCTGCGACACATCTGGGGCGACAAGCGGGGCTGCGCCGGCGACGACTTGGTTGCGGACACCCCGAACCAGGAAGGGCCCAATTTCAGGACTCCCGCATTCCCGCATGTGACGTGCAACAACGGGCCGAACGGGGACATGTTCGTGAACTACATGGACTACACCGACGACGTCGCGATGTTCATGTTCACGACGGGCCAAGTGGCACGCATGGAGTCCACCTTCGAAAACGCCCGCAGGTCGTTCGCCACCCGCCAGCTCGTCATGGCGTGACCATGGATCTCCGGCGAGTCACACACGGGACCACAGGCGCACGGCAGGCCGGTGCGGTGACCCCAACGGCCGCGACTGCGGAAATCAAGATCAGCTTTTCTGGAGACGAGGCCCGGGAGGCGGCCCGTGCGCTCGAACTCCAGGGGAGCGAGAGCCGCAGTCGCACCATCCACTTCTGGGACAGCCCGAGGAAGAGCAGCGAAGGCATCTCGCTGCCCTTCCTCGACCTCGGGGTCATCTTCCGCCTGCGTATGGACGACGAGGTCCAAGGGCCCAAGCGGGAGACAGACATGACGGTCAAGCTGCGGCCTTGCCCCCCACTGCCAGGCGACTGGCAGAGCAACCTCAAGGACGAGGACGACGACTGGGAGTTCACGATCGAGGAGGACCGGACCGGTCCCACCTTCACTCCGGTACTGTCCGCCTCACTGCAGGCCGAGCGGAAGGTCGAGGCGAAGCACATCGAGGCGGCGCTCAGGCCCGAACCCGAGCCCGGCGCGCTGGATCACCTTCTCGCCAAGCCGCACCGCCACCTCCTCAAGGATGCGGTCGGGTTGAAGAAGGGCGATCTCATGGATCTGACAGCGCTCGGCCCGGTGCACGCCGTCAAGTGGAAACAGGAATGGGACACTCTGCCCAGCCCCGTGGCCATCGAGGCGTGGACCACCAGGGGCCTGCGCTTCCTTGAAGCCTCGGTGCGCACCAGCGCGGGCGATGCGGCCAAGGCCGAGAGGCAACTCCAACAGTCCCTGCAGAGGCGCCACGTCGACCTCCCGCGATCCGGCGAGACCAAGACCCGGGCCGTGATGAGTGCCCTCGCTCACGACCTGAGCTTCTGACGAAACCCGTTGGATCTACCTGAACGCGCAGGTCGGAGGTACCGGCCGGTCGCGACGTCGTGGCCACGCTCGGCGAGGAACCGCAGAACCTCGCCGGCCTCGACGCCTTCGGGTGCCGGCTGTGCTGGGCGCCGAGTGGTAATACCACACAAGGAACGAACAATGCCTGCAGCGACCCGCGGTGCTCCCGTGCTGCGGGATGGGCACGCAGGCCTGCTGCCTATGCAGCCTCGCGAAACGAGATGAAGAAAAGATGAGGCCCTGTGTCACATCAGGTCGGATCCGCCTCCCCTCTCTTCATTGAGGCGGCAAGGTGCCGTCCTCGGTGAGGAGGCGCAGATGAATCCGCACGAGGTCACGCCGAGCGGGCGAGGGCTGCGATGAACGGCATTCTGCCGCGTCCGTCGGAGGTGGGGCACTGGCTGGGGGTGCTGGTGGAGGGCGGCCTGGCGAGCCTGTGGTGGATCGCGGCTGTCGCCTTGGTCGCTGGGGCTGGGTGGGTCGCGGCGGCGGTGTGGTGGCGGCGGTGGGCGGTGCTTGAGCTTGCCGGCCGTGAGCGGGTCGAGCTGGTGCCGGCGGCCACGTTCGACCCCGAGCAAATCGACTGCTCGGCGACCGTGTGGTCACGCGTGGGCACCAGGGTGCCGTCCACGATCAGCACGTGGAGCGGTCCTTCAGCCCCTCCAGTCCCTCTGCCTCGTGGCGTCGCAGCCAGCGGTAATAGCACTGGCGGCTGATGCCGTAGTAGCGGCAGGTGGCGGCAACGCTGCCGCTCACCTCCTCCGCATGGCGTATCACCGCCAGCCGGTGCCTCGCACGCCTCGATAGATCGCGTTCGGTCATCATGCAGGTCTCCTAGATGCGAGAGACCCACCTGTCAACAACGTCCGTCAGTCTTAGATCTTGTATGCCCTGGTGAGTTGAGGCTTGCAACGGCTGACACAATGAGGTGGATGGGCGCTGATCGCCGTGTCTGAGGCGTGAGTTGAGCGTTCGGTTCGATGTGGCGACATCGCCGTGGATCGTGTCGGATGAGCTGCGAGACCGCTTTGGGAGCCGCTGCTGCCGCAGCGTGAGCGGCGCTTTCGCCTCGAACACGATGACGTACGCCCAGACCCGACCCAAGGTCCAGGTGCAGATCTATCCCACGATTGGCTCAGTCAGACACTCTTCAAATGGGCCACGTGTCCGGGCCACTAGCTGCATAGGCTCGACACCAATTGCGGCTGGGACCACGAGCGACCGCTGTAGGGGATCCCGAGGTCGACATTGGTGCCTGCTTTGGCTTTCCGGCTCGTACCTCCTGGTCGGCCGGACTGAGTGAGAGGACAAAGATCTGCTGTGAAGGCGTGCGGAGTGACAGGGGCCGAGAAGGAAGTCGCCCTGCTGGAGTTGCCCGAACCGTCATCTCCCGGGCCCGGTCAGATCCTGGTGGCGGTTGAGGCGGCCGGGGTCGGCCCGTGGGACGAACTGCTCAACGGCGCTGGTTGGGACGTGGGGCTGCGCCCCCCGGCGGCGCTGGGGGTGGAGGGCGCGGGCAAGGTGCTGGCGGTCGGCGCGGGTGTCACCGGGTTTGCCGTAGGCGACCGGGTGCTCGCACACGAGGCCCCGCTGCCCGGGGGAAGCGGCTTCTGGGCCGAACGCGTTCTGATCAACGCGGATCACGCGGCAGCCTGCCCACCCGGGCTGGATGCCGTGCACGCGGCGGCGCTGCCCGTCAACGGACTCACCGCGTGGCAGGCCCTGGAGAAGCTGGACCTCAGCCGAGGACAGCGGCTCCTGATCACCAACGGAGGCGGGGCCACTGGAGCCCTGGCCATCCAGCTCGCCGCGGCCAAGGGCATCGAGGTGACCACGACCGCGTCTGCTGCCGCCGCAGAGCGCCTGCTCGGTCTGGGAGCGATCGAGGTTGTCGACTACCACGACCCGAACTGGCCGGCCAAGGTACGCGGCGGGTTCGACGCCGCCCTTACCATCGCCACCAGCACGGCGGACGCCGTCCTGCCTTTGGTGCGGGACGGCGGCCGACTGTGCTCCCTGACCTCGGACGCACCTCCGGAGGAACGAGGCATCACGAGTTGGGACCTCTACGTCGAGCCCAACGCCGCGCAGCTTGTCCAGATGGCGGAGCAGGCCGCCGCGGGAACCTTGAAACTCGCACCGGAACCCCTGCCGCTGAGCGAGGGACCGGCTGCGTTCGCCCGGGTGGTTACCGGACGGGCCGGCGGCAAGAAGATCGTGCTCACCCGAGCATGACCCGACCGGGCACCGCCCCCTCCCGATGCTGGGCCACCGTGCCCGCCAGGCGCGATCGAGAAGTCGTCAGGCTGAGAGTGGGCGAGGCGAGGAGGTGCTGGCGAGGCTTGCTCACGCCGCCTGCCGCGCCGCGGCCGCCACGGCAGGACGTAACCCACACCGCAAACAACGGCTAGTAGGGCTTTGTTAGGTGGTGTCGTAGGGCTGCCAGGGGGTGGGTTGGTGGCATACGGAGCAGGTGCCTGTCCAGGTGGCCAGCAGGTGTTGGAGGAGGCCCAGGGCCTGGTAGAGGGTCAGGCCCTGGCAAGGACTTTTGGGTTCCTCCGCTGTTCGGTCAGGAACAGGTGGGCGGCGGTGACGAGGGTGACGTGTCGGTGCCAGCCGGCGAAGGAGCGGCCTTCGAAGTGGTCCAATCCCAATACCGTTTTCAGCTCTCG